>NZ_AP025017.1:0-634192 GCF_019974135.1 Actinomyces capricornis | reverse complement strand
AGGCGCGTGACGAAGTCCGCCGCCTGGGGGGAGACCGCCAGGACCCGGTCGGCGCGGCGCAGCACGTAGCGGCCCCAGGTCAGGTCCACCGTCCGCGAGCCCGCCGCGATCACCGGCGAGGTCGAGGCCACGAAGCCGCTGCCGTGCTCGGTGTGGATGACCGGGATGCCCGCTCGCCGGGCC
This sequence comes from Actinomyces capricornis, assembly GCF_019974135.1. Classification (NCBI taxonomy): domain Bacteria; kingdom Bacillati; phylum Actinomycetota; class Actinomycetes; order Actinomycetales; family Actinomycetaceae; genus Actinomyces; species Actinomyces capricornis. The sequence goes on along the minus strand of NZ_AP025017.1, from coordinate 634,009 downwards.
GCCCGCAGCCCCACCAGGCTCATGGGGAAGAAGCGGGTGTGCGTGGAGACCACCTCAATGCCCTCGGCGGCCAGGTAGCCGGCCATGCGGCGGGTGGTGCCCAGGGAGGGGAAGCTGATGACATCGGCCACAGGCAGGTGGGAGCGCCCGGTCAGGACGGTCACTCGGCCATCGCGGCGAGAGGCGGGGGCGCCGTCCTGGGAGATCGTCAGGACACGGACCGTGTGGCCCTGCTCCACCAGCCCCTGGGCGAGGTTATGGACATGGAGCTCCAACCCGCCGGTCCGGGGAGGGTAGGTGTTGGTGATGATGGCGAGCTTCATCTGGTCATTCTCCTGCCGTGCCCGGTGGTGAGGGAGCCCACCAGGGCTGCGACCATGCTAGCCGAGGAGCCCGACGACGCCGCTCAGGCCCCACCGGGGCGGTGAGGTCCTGGAGCCCTTCCGGATCGAGGCCATCCCGGGTGCAGGTTACGGAACGCCCGGGCATGTGCCAGGGGCCTGCGCTGGATGGCTGCGGGGCGGCACCGGCCGGCCGGCACACCTGCACGGCACGGCCGGTGCTGGGAGTTCGGACGCGGGCCATTCTCGGTTTCTCAGGCTGCTCGGCTGCGGCTCCATCGCTCTTGCCCGACCTCGTTGGGGGCTCGGTTGATGCGCTGGCAGAACCAGGGGGCGGGAGGGTCAGGGGGCGGGAGGGCCAGGTGCTCGGGGAGGGGGTGGGCCTCACGTTGGGCGTCACTTCGCGACTTGGACGACACCTGTGAGTGTCGTCCAAGTCGCTAAGCGATGCGCCTGTCGCGAAGCGACGCCCAATCGCACCCAGCCCATCACCGCCTTGGCCCACCGCGGGTGCCCCGGTCGGCCGGCCCGGGGTACTGCACTGCTGCCAGCCCAGTGGGCCCGGCCGATCTGGCCCTGCGCCCCACCGCGCTCGCCCCGTCTCCCTCGAATGGGGCCCTGAGCGCCCGGACGATCAGCGCCCCCTGCTCAGCCCGTGGCGCGTGGGCCAGCGCTGGCCCACGCGCCCCCGGGCGATCCCCGACGCCGGCAGCAGGCAGAGCGCGAAGGCGGCGGCCAGCACCCCCATGGAGGCGGCGTAGGCGGCGGAGGCCCCCATGAGCCCGCTGCGGGGCACCAGCAGGCGGCACAGGGCCCAGGAGGCGGCGGCGGCCAGCGCATAGCCCAGGAGGACCAGGCGCTGGCGACGCATCGTGGTCAGCGCGTAGTAGAGGATGACGGCCGCCGCATTGAGGGCGCCCCCGGCCACCAGCACCATGAGCTCGGCGCGCAGGGGGCGGACGTCCTGGCCGAGGACCGCCTCCAGGATCCACGGCCCCAGCGGCCAGGCGACCGCGGCCACCACCAGGAAGGCCACGCCCGTGGTGGCCAGACCCCGGTGGATCCGGCCGGTGAAGGCCGCGAGCTCCCCCCGGGCCCAGTGCACCGCCATCGGCGTGAGCAGGGGCCGGAAGACCAGCAGGGAGAGCAGGTTGATGGTCACCGCGGGCATGTAGATGATCGCGAAGCAGCCCTGCGCGCGCAGATCCAGGTGGGCGGCGATCGCGTAGCGCGGCGCATTGACCAGGTACATCGCCAGGAAGGAGGCGACGAACAGCGGCAGGCACTGCACGAGCACCCCGACGATGGCCCGCGCCCGCCACTGGGGCTGGCACGCGAAAAGCCCGCGTGCCGGCGGGAGGAAGGCCAGCAGCATCACCGCCGCCGACACCGGCAGCGCCACGAGGGCGGAGGCGGCCAGGTCCCGGGTAAGCGCGAGGGCCAGGCAGAAGACGCCCACGGTCACCGCCGTGCGCACCGTGGCGGCCCGCCCTCCCAAGTCCAGGCGCCCGGCCCGCTGGAACTCGGCGAGGAAGACGTCCTCCAGGGCATCGAAGACCCGCAGGCAGGCCACCATGATGACCAGCAGGGCGGTGGAGGCGGTGGGCGAGACCCACAGGGCGTTGGCGATGATCCCCAGCACCATGAGCGCCACCGTCACCAGGCGGGTAGCCAGGTAGGTGCCGAAGCTGAAGCGGTGCCCCACATCGGTGACGTGGTAGGCCCGCACCTCGTACATGCCCAGGGTCTGGAACAGCTGGCCGATCCCGATGGCCAGGGAGTACAGCCCCAGGGCCTCGATTCCGGCCGCCCGGTTGACCACCGCGAGCATGACCACCAGGGCGAGGGAGCCCGACACGGAGGCTGCCGCGTTCCACGCGTAGTCGCGCTTGAGCTGCGCTGCCTCCGGTGCCCGGGGTCTGTCGCTGCGCACGGCTGCCGCCTGGGAGGGCCCGGTCAGTGGGTGAGGACCCGGGCTCCCGCTCCGGTACGGCTGCGCGGGGGCCCCGGGCGCAGGTCGCGCCAGTCGGGGGTCGCCGCGAGCACCGTGCCCACGAGGATGACCACGCAGCACACCACCTGCAGGACAGTGGGCACCGTCCCCTGGAGGAGCAGGGCGAAGACCACGGCCCAGGCCGAGTAGGAGATGTTGAGGGCCATGCCCCGCGAGGCGCCGATCTGGCCGATGGCCTTGAAGTAGAACAGGTAGGACACCGCGCCGGCCAGGGAGGCGAGGAAGACCATGCCCATCGAGGGCGACAGGGCGGCCTGCGCCGAGAACCCCACGATCCCGGCCACGGGCGCGACGATGAGGATGTAGGCGAGCCCCGACGTCGTCTGGCGGATGTGCAGGGCCGTCTCGTTGTCCACCTTGTCGTCGCGCATCCCCCAGGCGAGGATGACCGCCTCCCCTCCCCAGCCCAGGACGCAGGCCAGGGCCGCGACGACCCCGATGATGGGGGAGGGGCCGGTCTGCGTCGTCGAGGATGACCAGGCGATGAGGACGATGGCGGCCAGGGCCACCATGAGCGCCACAATCTGGCGGGGCCGCATCCGCTCCTTGAGCAGGAGGAAGGCCAGAAGCGTGCCCACGGCGGGGTAGAAGGTGGAGATGATGGCGGTGTAGCCGGGGCCGATGTTGTTGATGGCGATGAGGTAGCCGCTCATCCCCACCGGCCCGCCCATGATGGCGCCGGCCATGACGGCCTTGCCGCTGCGGGTCCTGAGGGCCTCCAGGGTGTGCCCCAGCCGCCCGCGCATCCGCATGTAGACCAGGAGGATGATGGCGGAGACGGCGTCGTGCAGCAGGGCGCTGGCCAGGGAGGCCTGGCCGGCCCCCAGGAAGGGGGACATCGCCAGGGCGATGCCCAGGACCACAGTATCCAGCCCCCACAGGCAGCCCGAGACGATACCGAACCTCATGATCCGCTCCTCGTGCTCAGTCGGTGGCTGTCCAGGGGGGAGGGCAGCTCGGTGGTGCCGGAGTCGTAGGACGCCAGGAGGGCGTCGACGTAGTTGGCCGCGTGGCGGTAGTAGATGAGGAGCCACTCCCCGGCGTCGTCGCCCTCGGCGGCCTTGACCAGGGCCCACACGTACCAGCACCACCCGGCGAAGACGACGTAGGACCAGAAGTGGCGGCGCTCGACGTCGGTGGGCGTGCGGCCGAAGTAGAAGCCGAGCGCCTCATCGGCGCGCTCCTCGGACAGCTCGGCGCACACCACCATGGTGCCGAAGTCGTTGGCGACGTCGGACATGCCGGCGTACTCCCAGTCGATGAGGTGGATGCCGTCGCGGGGGTCGACCAGGAAGTTCAGGGGGAAGAAGTCGTTGTGGCTGGGGACCAGGGGGAAGCCGTCGGCGTCGGCATGGGTCTTGAGCCGCATGATCTTCTCGCGCAGCTCGGGATAGCCGGGGACGTCGATGGGGCCGTGCTCCTGGAGCAGCCCCTCGTAGCGGGCGGCCTCCTGGATGAAGTCGAAGCTGCGCGACAGGGTCCTCCCGCTCTGGTGGAGGCTGCGCGCCATGGTCATGGCCTGGGAGAGCTCGTGGGTGCTGGAGGCGTCGAGGTTGTGGGCGCCGGGGATGAAGCGGGAGATCTTCCACCCCTTGAGCGGGTCTCCGACGAGGAAGGTGCCGTCCAGGCCCAGATCGCGGGCCAGGTGCAGGGCCTCGATCTCGGCCTGGCGATCCACGATCTTGTCCGTGCCGATGCCCGGGTGGCGGTAGACGTACTCCCGGCCCGCGACCGAGAAGTGGCAGGACAGGTTGGTGATGCCCTGCTTGAGCGGGTAGAAGTCCTGGATCTCGGACTTGGCGCACCCCAGGGAGGCCGCGATGTTGTCGAAGACCTCGGAGTCGAGGTTCTCCATGAACATGGGGTCGAAGCCGCGGATCTCGTCCACCGAGTCGAACTCGTTGATGACCCCCGCCGGGTAGTGGCGGATGACCATGTCGAGTTCCTTGACGTGCTCGATGTAGATCGACTCCCACAGCTTGGGCAGCGTCTCGGGCAGGTGGTAGACCCGCTCCAGGATGCGGCGGAAGGCGGCGGAGAAGGCGCGGTCGAAGTAGACGTGGCCCAGCATCGTCCAGGCATCGGCGCCGCCGACCTGGGCGCCGGTGATGCGCCCGCCGGGGCCGGTGGTCAGGCACCACTCCTGGGTGGGGCCCTCGACGTACTGAGCCGAGTAGTAGGCCTTGTAGACGTGGGAGTCGAAGGGGTTGACGGTGAAGTAGTCGTCCGAGGAGCACACGTAGGTGTTGCCCAGCTCCTCGCGCACCAGCCACAGGGAGCCGTTGTTGTTGCGGGTGACGTAGTCGTCGTTGACGACGATGCGCACCCCCAGCTGCTCGGCCAGGTGGAAGAAGTACTCCTTCTTGTAGCCCACCACCAGGGTGATGTCGGTGATCCCGGCCTCCTGGAGCTGGCGGATCTGGCGCTCGACGAGCACCTCCCCGCGCACGCGCAGCGTGCCCTTGGGGCGCTCGTAGGAGATCGGCGCGAATCGGCGCGAGAGCCCGGCGGCCATGATGACGGCGTTGTCCACCCGGTAGGGCTCCAGGGCCCGCCGGCCGGCGTCGGTGATGGCGCGCTCGGCGATGTGGCCCAGCGCCTCGCACTCGCGCACCGCGGTGTTGACGCTGCCCAGGGACATGCCGGTGGACTCGTGGATCTGGCGCTGAGTCAGGGCGGCCCCGGCGCGCAGGAGGGCGTAGAGGACGTCGAACTGGGGCTGGGTGAGCGTGCCCGCTGGGCTGGTCACGAAAGGCACCATCCGTTCATCATGGAAGGGGTTGTGGGTGCGTTCGAGAATAGTACCCAGGGGGCGGAACCTGAACGTATGGGGGTGTGGCGTCGAGCACCTAGTCCGTGGTGGTGGGTGGGGGGCCTGGTTGCGGGGGGCCCGCGGACTCGGGGCCCGCAGCGGTGCGATGGCTCTCGGCGCAGTGGATGCGGCCTGTGGAGGCGGCTGGGCCTGCGGGACCGGTGGGGGTGGTGTGTGACAGTGGCTCGGTCAGGCCCGCCTCGGTGACGATGAGGTTGAGGATGGCGATGTTCTCCGCCAGGACCCGGGTCTCGTCCTCCAACCGGCTGATCTCCAGGGACAGGTGGAGGGCCACGCCCAGGAGCAGGAAGATCGCCAGGACGAAGAGCAGGTTGGAGGGCACCTCGAAGCCCAGGAGCTGGGACAGGGATTTGAGCAGGCCTGGCACGGTGGCCAGGAGCACGATGGCCAGGCCGACGACGATCCACAGCGCGGCGTACTTCTCCCGCAGCCTCCGGCTGCGCAGCAGGGCCAGGATGAAGAAGACCGTCAGGGCCGCCACCAGGACGTAGAAGAGCTGGAGCATGGTCAGGCCTCCTGGGCCGCGGCACTGGGCGCCGTGGTGGGGCGCCGGGTGCGGTCGATGGGGCGGCGGGTCAGGGAGATGAACAGGGCGAACATGCTGCGGCCCAGGTAGATGGCGGACTTCCACGGGTTGTTCGACGGTGTGCCGGCCTGGCGCGGGCGCATGGAGACCCCCACCTGGCTGACGGTCAGGCCCGAGCGCAGGGCGATGACCAGGGAGTCGATCGTGTCGCCCAGGTATTCGGCGGGGTAGTGCAGGCAGTACTGGTCGATGGCGGTGGCGTCGGCGGCCCTGAATCCACTGGTGACGTCGGTGAGCCGGGTCCTGGCCACGCGCCCCACGATCGCGGCGAGCATGACCATGGCCCAGCGGCGCGGGCCGCGGGCCCTGTAGGTCCCGGCCTCGGCGAAGCGCGCCCCGATGGAGATGTTGGAGCGCTCCAGGCCCTCCAGGACGGCCTCGATGTCGCGCGGGTCGTGCTGGCCGTCGGCGTCGACCTGGATGGCGCGCTCGTAGCCGAAGCGGTGGGCGAACTTGTAGCCCGCGCGCATGGCGCCCCCCACGCCGAGGTTGTAGGGCAGGTCCAGGACGTGGGCCCCGGCCCGCCGGGCGACCTGGGAGGTGCGGTCCTGCGAGCCGTCGTTGACCACGAGGAGGTCGTAGTCGGGGACGGCCCGACGCAGCTCGCGAATGGTCTCGCCGATGGCCGCCTCCTCGTTCCAGGCGGGCATGATGACGAGCGTTCGAGGGACACGTGTGGGCATGGGGCTCCTGACGGCCGGGGCGCAGACAGTGCCCATGCTACGGCGGGCCGGCGAGTGTGCGCCGACCCGCGCCGACCCGCGCCGACTCGTGGCGGGACGGGGCGGCTGGGAGCCACCGGCGGGCGCGGCCCGAGCGCTTGAGCAGGTACCATCGTGGCGCCGCTGCCGCCAGGGCACTGGCCGGTGCGGCGGGCACGGACGTCGTGAAGGGAAGGGCCGCAATGGGTTCGCTCTCCTTGGAGGAGATCAAGAAGGTCGAGCTGGACTGCCTGCGCGAGTTGGACCGCCTGTGCGCGGAGCACGGCCTGACCTACGTCCTGGCCTACGGCACCCTCATCGGGGCCCTGCGCCACGAGGGCTTCATCCCCTGGGATGACGACATCGACGTGCATATGCCCCGGGCCGACTACGAGCGGCTCTACCGCCTCTACCAGGACGGCGCCCTGGACCCCCGCTTCACCATAGCCTCCTACCGGGACCGCTCCTCGATCTACCCCTTCTTCAAGCTGGTGGACACCCGCACCCGCGCTGAGGAGACCTTCATCGACGAGCGCAATGCCCTGGGCCTGTGGGTGGACATCTTCCCCCTGGAGCGCGTCGACCTCACCGACCCCCGCCTGCAGCGGATCAAGAAGCGGGCCTCCCGCCTCGTGTGGTGGCGCCACCTGGCCGCCACCGACCCCCGCTACGCCACCTCCACCGCCGCCCGCCTGGTCAAGCGCCTCATCCACCCCTTCACCCGGCGCATCGACCCCTACGATGTCGCCCGCAAGGCCGACGCCCTGGCCCGCTCGGCCGGTGCCGGTGCGGGGGCGCGCCAGGAGGACCTGCGCTACGTGCTGCTCACCGACGACTCCATGGACCGCAACATCCTGGCCCCCGACGACCTCCTGCCCGCCCGTCGGGCCACCTTCGAGGGGCAGTCCTTCGCGGTGCCTGCCCGGGCCGAGGAGGTCCTCACCTCCTACTACGGCGACTGGAGGCGCGTGCCGCCTCCCGAGGAGCGCCCGCCCTCCCACCTGCGGTCGGTCACCTGGGTCCACCCGGAGCACGACGGCGAGGCCCACCATGACTGAGCACGTGAGCCATCCCTCCGCTGCGCCCACCGGCGGGCCGGGCGCCCGGGCCCAGGAGCAGGACCGTACGCCCCCCACCGTCTGCGTCTTCACCCCCACCTACGAGCGCGCCTACATCCTGCCTGTGCTCTACCAGAGCCTGGTGGCTCAGACCTCCCAGGACTTCGTGTGGATGATCGTCGACGACGGCTCCACCGACTCCACCGAGGAGCTCGTGCGCTCCTGGATCGAGGAGGGCCGCATCGCCATCGACTACGTGCGCACCGAGAACGGCGGCAAGCCCCGGGCCATCAACGTGGGGGTGGAGCGAACCACCAGCCCGCTGTTCTTCGTCGTCGACTCCGATGACTGGCTGGTGCCCACCGCCATCGAGCATGTGCTCTCCGTGTGGAGGACGATCGAGGGCCAGGACCGCTATGCCGGCATCGTGGCCCTGCGCGGCACCGATGAGGCCACCCCCATGGAGACCTGGATGCCCGAGGGCGCCACGGACGTCAAGTACTGGGACCTGTTCGAGACCATGGGATTCCGGGGGGACACCTCCCTCATCCACCGCACCGAGGTGCTGCGGGACCACCCCTACGACGTCGCCCCCGGTGAGATCTTCATCGCCGAGACCTCCGTGTACTACCGCCTCGATGAGCACTACGACATGCTCGCCGACAACACCATCCTCACCATCTGCCACTACCTGCCCGACGGGCTGACCCACAACTTCGCGGCCAACGCCAAGCGCAACCCCATCGGCTACTGGAAGCACAAGCGCTACTGCGCCCAGCGATCCACCACCCTCAAGGGCGTGGCCCGCGAGACACTCCTCTACCTCGTGGGATGCCGCCTGGCGGGCCAGCGCGGAGCGGTCTCCATGGCCCCGAACAAGGCCATGGCCATCGCCTGCTACCTGCCGGCCCTGGTGGCCCGCCACACCATCTTCAGATAGGGGAGACCGACCGTGTCAGCCACCCCCGGGACGCCCGGGACAGCCGAGGAGCCGACGATGCCCCAGCCCCTGGCATCGGACCCGCGTGAGCCGGGGAGGGCCGATGAGGGGGAGCGGGCCGGCGGGCTGTCCCTGCGCACCAACATGCTGTGGAACACCGGCGGGTCCATCACCCGACTGGTGTGCAACTACCTGGTGACCATCGCCGTCGTGCGCCTGTCGCGCGGCTTCGACGCCAACGGCGTGCTCACCCTGGCCACCACTGTCTCCAGCCTGGCGATCCCCTTCGCCGAGTTCCGCCTGCGCACCCTCCAGGTCACCGACGTCACCGGTGAGCGCAGCTCCCGGGAGTATGTGGGGCTGCGGGTGCTGACCTCCCTCATCGCCTTCGCCCTGGGGGTGGCCTACTCCCTGGCGACCAACGGCTGGGCCTCCCTGGGCGTCATCACCCTCTACCTCGTCTACTCCATCATCACCACCTTCATCGAGGGCTTCCACGCCATCGACCAGCGCCACCGGCGCATGGACTACATCGGCCTGTCCTACATCCTCCAGGGCGTGACCACCCTGGCGGTCTTCTGCATCGGGCTGTGGCTGACCAACTCCCTGGAGGTGGCCGTCGGGCTCATGGCGGTGGCGGTGGCCGGCGTGGCCATCCTCTACGACGTTCCCCGCACCATCCGCTTCGAGCCCCTGCGCCCCATCATCGCCCGGCGCCCGGCGCTGGCGGTCCTGGCCTCCCTGCTGCCGCTGGTCCTGGCCCAGGTCGCCAGCTCGGCAGTGCTGGCCATCCCGCGACAACAGCTGGCCCACGACATGGGGGAGGGCGCCCTGGGCATCTACTCCTCCATCGCCGCCCCGGCGGTCATCGTCCAGATGGGCGCGGTCTACGTCTACAGCCCCCTCATGGGCGAGTTCGCCAAGGCCTTCCAGAGCGACAAGCGGGCGGGGCTGCGCCTGCTGGGCAAGACGGTCCTGGCCCTCATCGCGGTCACCGCCCTCATCTCGATCGCCCTGCTCTTCCTGGGCCGCCCCATCCTGTGGCTCATGTTCGGCGACAAGGTCCTGCCCTACATTGGCCTGCTCCAGCCCACGATCCTGTGCACCCTCATGACCGCCTTCGCATGGTTCTTCAACGACCTGCTCCTGGCGCTGCGGGACTTCAAGGCCAGCTTCCTGGGCAACGCGGCCGCCGTCGCCGTCACGCTCGTCTTCTCCAGCATCATGGTGGCCGCCTTCGGCATGAACGGCGTCAGCTGGGTGGGTGTGGCCGCCTACGGGACCGCCGTCGCCGTCCTGGCCGCCTTCTTCACCCGCGACTACCGACGCCTGAGGGCCTGAGGGGCGTCGTCGGCCTGTCGGCAGGCGCGGGCGGGCTCAGGTTCGACGTCGTTTCGCGACGTGTGCGTCACTTCGCGACTCAGGCGACACCTGCAGGGTACGTCCACGTCGCGATGTGACGCCCCCGTCGCCGAGCGGCGCCCCACCGGATCGCCGGGCTCACATGGCGTCGGGGTCGTGGCGGCCGAAGTCCACCCGCACCGGCTTGTGATTGACCCGCTGCTCCGGGGGCGGCAGCTCCATGTAGTCGCCGTAGCCGCGGCGCAGCACGGCGTCGTAGTCGCGGGGCAGCTCGACCATGATGTCCTCGAAGGGCACACGGGAGGTGGGGAGGAGCTCGGCCTCGCTGGCCGACCAGCGCAGCGGCTCCTGGGTGGAGTAGTCCCCCAGGACCCGCGAGCCCCCCGCACTGCGGCCCGAGCCGTCCTCGTACAGGCGCGCCGCCTGCTCCCAGCGCTGGTAGAGGGCCGACGGCGGGACCCGCAGCCCCTTCATCGTCCCGTGCACCGCGTGGAAGACGGCGGAGGCCGCCGCCCCGACCACGCCCGTCAGCCCCGTCTCCGGGGTGGCGCTGCCGTGGAGGAAGAGCAGGCGCCCCCACACCCAGGTGCGGCGGCTCTGACGGCGGAAGGCCCGCCGGTCCCGCGGCACCCGGTCCAGGGGGAAGACATCGACCCCGATGGGCACGGGGAAGGCGCGGTCGGCCGCCGCCGCCGGCACGAACTCCGTGCCCACCAGTCCCATGACCGCGAAGGTCTTGGGGTAGTCGCGGTGGGAGCGCTGGCTCATCACCACGAAGTCCTCGCCGATCACCCCGGGCGCCAGCTCCAGGAAGCGCTCGTAGTCGGCCCGGGGCATGCACACGTCCACGTCGTCGTCCCAGGGGATGAAGCCCCGGTGGCGCACAGCGCCGATGGCGGTGCCCCCGTAGACGGCGTAGGCGATGCCCAGCTCACCGCACACCCGGTCCAGCTCGCGCAGCACATGGGTGGTGGCCCGCTGCACCCGGCGCAGCGTCGCCTCATCGGCGGTGCCGTCGATGGGGCCGGACGGGGCCGGGCCGGTGGGCCCACCGGAGGACTCCCCCGGTGCCCTGGATGCGCCGGGCTCAGTGGAGTTCTCAGTGGAGCTCATGGTGCCTCTTCTCTCCTGCTCATCCCTGGCGACGGCGCCCTCAGGCCACCGATCGCCCCGTGCTCGCTGCCGCCTCAGCGCCCATCGGCCCCGTGGCCGCGCCGGGAGCGGGCCAGGATGTCCAGGAGGTACTGGCCGTAGCCGGACTTCACCAGTGGCTCGGCGCGGGAGCGCAGGCCCTGGTCGTCGATGAAGCCCATGCGCCAGGCCACCTCCTCGGGGCAGCCGATGTTGAGGCCCTGGCGGTGCTGGACGGTGCGGATGAAGCTGGTGGCGTCGGCCAGGGAGTCGAAGGTGCCGGTGTCCAGCCAGGCGGTGCCGCGGGGCAGGACCTCCACGCTCAGGCGGCCCGCCTCCAGGTAGGTGCGGTTGACGTCGGTGATCTCGTACTCCCCGCGCGCCGAGGGCTTGAGGGCCTTGGCGATCTCGACGACGTCGTTGTCGTAGAAGTACAGGCCCGGCACGGCATAGTCGGACTTGGGCTCGGCGGGCTTCTCCTCGATGGAGACGGCCCGGAAGTCGGCGTCGAACTCCACCACGCCGTAGGCGCTGGGGTCGGCGACCTGGTAGGCGTAGACGACACCGCCGGTGGGGCTGGTGTGGCGGCGCAGCTGGGTGCCCATGCCCGGGCCGTAGAAGATGTTGTCGCCCAGGACCAGGGCGGCGCTCTCAGAGCCGATGAACTCCGCGCCCAGGACGAAGGCCTGGGCCAGTCCGTTGGGCACCTCCTGGACGGTGTAGGACAGGTTGACGCCCAGCTGGGAGCCGTCGCCCAGCAGGCGGTGGAAGCTGGGGGCGTCATGGGGAGTGGTGATGATCAGGACATCCTGGATGCCGGCGAGCATGAGGGTGCTCAGCGGGTAGTAGATCATCGGCTTGTCGTAGACCGGCACCAGCTGCTTGGAGGTGCCCAGGGTGATGGGGTTGAGTCGCGTGCCGGAGCCGCCGGCCAGGATGATGCCTCGCATGGCCCTAGTGTGGCCTATATCTGCCCGATCGGGCACTTCTGCGCCCGCCGGGTCGCTCATGCCCCGATGCCGTCCCTGCCCGCCGGCCCCGCGTGGCGCGCCGGCCCCGACCGACGCTGCCCGCCGCCGGCCCCGGGCTCGCGGCCTGATCCGATTGTGATCCTTCCCTTGCGCGGCCCGTGGGGCCGCGGCGGGTATAGTGTGCGCCTATGGAATCCCTTGAGCCCGCACGCCAGCGCTATGACTGGGGATCGAGTACCGCGATCCCCGAGCTGCTGGGCCGCGAGCCCGACTCCGACCCCTGGGCCGAGGCCTGGTACGGCACCCACCCCGCGGGGTGCACCCGGCTGGCCGACGGCACCAGCCTCCGCGAGCACATCGACGCCGACCCCCAGCGGCTCCTGGGGCAGGACGTCGTCCACCGCTTCGGCACCGGGCTGCCCTACCTGTTCAAGATCATCGCCCCCCAGCGGGCGCTGTCCCTCCAGGTCCACCCCAGCCTGGAGCAGGCCGCCGCGGGCTACCAGCGCGAGCAGGAGGCCGGCCTGGCCCTGGAGGACCCCACTCGCAGCTACAAGGACGACAACCACAAGCCGGAGATGGTCCTGGCCCTCACCCGCTTCGAGGCCGTGGCCGGATTCCGGGCGCCGCGCCGCGCCGTGGAGGTCCTGGCCGACCTGGACAGCCCCCTGGCCAAGCGCATGCGCCGCAGCCTGCGGCGCAACCCCACGCGCTTCGGCATCCGCCAGGTCTTCACCGATCTGATCAGCGCCGAGACCCGCCCGGGCCCGGGTGAGATCGAGGAGCTCGTGGCGCAGATCGCCGCCCGCCACGAGGCCGGCGCCTCGCCCTCCAGGAGGGTGGATGCCACCGCGGTGGCCATGGCCCGCACCTTCCCCACCGACCCCGGTGTCGCCGCCTCCCTCCTGCTCAACCCCGTCACCCTCCAGCCGGGGGAGGCGCTGTTCGTGCCCGCGGGCTGCGTGCACGCCTATGTCGGCGGCCTGGGGGTGGAGATCATGGCCTCCTCGGACAATGTGCTGCGCGCGGGGCTGACGACCAAGCACATCGATGTGCCCGAGATGCTGGCCTGTGTGGACTACGTGGCCGCGCCCCCGGTGCGCCCGGCGCCCGAGTACCTCTCGCGCGCCACCCGCGCCTACTACGCCCCGGTGGACGACTTCGAGCTCATGGTCACCACCGTGGTGCCTGCCGACGGCGCCCTGCAGATCCCCGGCCGGGGCCCGCGCATCGTCCTGGCCGTCGAGGGGAGCACCACGCTGACCAGCCCCCGGGGCAGCAAGCGGATGGCCCGTGGCAGCGCCGTCTTCGTCGGTGCCGATGAGCGCGTGCTCAGCGTCGAGGGCGACGGCGTGCTCATCCAGGCCGACATCCCCTAGTTGCCCTTCCTCGGGGAGGAGAGTAGGGCGGGTGCGGTCCCGGTACCCCTTCCGGTTCGGGGCGGCTCGGGGTGTGGGCCCTGGCCTTGCGCTGGCCGGCGCCGTCGGTGCGGGCGGGGCGGGTGGTGGTGCGCCAGGAGGGCCGGAGCGGAGTGCCGCGAGAGCCGTGTGCTTCGGGATGGCCAAGCGGGTTGGGACGGTGGGCCTGCAGGTTGGGCGTCGCTTGGCGGCTTCGGCGTCACTTGGCGGAATGGACGACACCTACAAGCACCGTCCATTCCGCCAAGTGACGCACTTGTCGCCAAGTGAGGCCCCATCGCATCGCAGCGAGCCCCGGCCTGCCGCCATCCCCGGCGCCCTTGCATCCCCGGGCCCTTGGCCACCGATCCGGACAGCCCAGCACTCCGGTCCCCTGCGAGTGCGGTGAGCCCGGTGGGGGCACGATCGTGGGTGCGGCCGTGGCGCCGGGCCCCCTGCCCCGGCGGGCCCGCCGGCTGACCTGCTCATGGCGAGTCCGCCCGACCAGGCCCATCGCCTCTGCGGGCGAGGCGGGCCCAGTGGCCCAGGTCCCGCTGGAGGCCCCTCACGCCCCCGTCCTCCCCGCTGGCAGCCTCCCGAGGAAGGACGTGGACCCAGCCGGCTCATCCCCGTCAGGGGAGGAGTGCGCCCTCCTGGCGGGCCGCGGCCGCCGCCAGGGCGTCGTCGGCCCCGGGGGCCAGTAGGACCGCGGTGGCGTCCCGGCTCCAGGCCCCCAGGACCTCCAGCAGTGCCCGACCCGGATCCGCGGCGCGCACCAGCTGAGCCCTGGGGGCCGGCAGCGATGGGCCCGCCTCACCGCCCGCCGCGGTCGAGGCGATCGCCGCCGTCGCGATCTGCGTGAGGTCGGTGCGCGTGAGGGTGGTGGGGCGGCCGTCCCCCGACCCCGTCAGGAGGGTGAGGGCGGGCGCATCGCCGGGCGTGGGCGCGGCGGTGAAGGCATCGGCGTAGGACATCAGCTCGGCGGCGCCGTCGATGACCAGCGGGGGCAGCTCGCCGGGCCAGCGCACCGCCAGGGACTGCACGGGCAGGAGCACCTGGATCTCGGCCTCCGGATCGAGGTGCCGGGTCTCGAAGGCCACGCTCAGCCCGACGGCCGGGAGGTCGTCCTGGCTCCCTTCTGGGACCTGGCCTGCGCGATGGGGGATGTCAGCACCGTCAGCACCTGCGGCGACGCGAGCACTGCCGGCCGCGGGGCCGGCGGAATCGGGCTCGGCGGAGTCGGGGACGGCGCCCGCCATGACCACCCGCCGCCCGGCCAGCCAGGCGCCGCAGGCCCAGGCGATGGTGCGCCAATGAATGGGGCAGCCCAGGTGAACCGCGGTTCCGGGCTCGGACTCCGCGGTGATGAGGCCCGCGGCCTTGGCCTGCCACATCGACAGCACGTGACCGCTGAGCTCGATGCGCTCGGCCGGGCTGTACCACACGATCCGGGGCTGCTGATCCGCATGGGCGTCCAGGAGGCGCTGAAGGGCGTCTGGGGGCATGGGGGAATTGAACCAGACCTACAGACCGGGGGCGGGTGCGGCCCGCGGTCTCGATGCGGTGTCGATCTCGCCGGGGCGCGTGGGGTGCGCGTCACACCTCAGTAATTAAGCCGGAAAAGCGGGGCGGATACCCTTATCAGGTTCACTGCGGCATCCTCCCAGGGGTTTTGTAGGAAGTCGCCATACTGTGTCCTCCAGATGGGGATCTCCGCGGCATATCAAGGAACGATGTCAATGGTCACGAGAGGGTGAAGTTTCCCTCCCGGGCTTGACTGGCCTCATCTCACACACTTGTAATTCTTCTGGCACGCACGTCGAACTGAAGGGAGGCCGATCATGTGGAACATTCTCGGCGAGGGACCACTGACGCACCCTGAGGAGCCGGACACCGATGCTCTCCTCCTCCTCTTCGGCAGCGGCGAGGAGCTTGACGACGGGCCCCTGGCCTGGCAGGAGCGGGCCCTGTGCGCGCAGACGGACCCCGAGGCCTTCTTCCCGGAGAAGGGCGGGTCCACGCGGGAGGCCAAGCGGGTGTGCGCCACCTGCGAGGTCCGCGAGGAGTGCCTTGAGTACGCTCTGGCCAACGATGAGCGCTTCGGTATCTGGGGCGGCCTGTCGGAGCGCGAGCGCCGCAAGCTCAAGCGTCGCGCCGTATGAGCGCAGTGGACTCCATAGGGGGAGTTGATCGAGTTGGGGCCCTGGCTGTCGTTGTGACAGCCGGGGCTACCCCGTTTCTGGCTCCCGCGCTGCGCGCCGTCGCCGCGCAGAGCCGCGTTCCCGACATCGTCCTCATCGTCGACATCGCCTCGAGGGCCAACGGCCTGGGGGACGGCACTCCCATCGAGGAGATCGTCGAATCCTGCGGCCTGGACGACGTCAGCCCCGTGCGCATCGTGCGCTCCGGTGAGGCCGCCACCTTCGGCGACGCCGTGGCCCGGGGGCTGGAGTCCTACTCCCGGCTCATCGCCTCGGGCAACCGCCGGCGCTCGGGCGCCTCCGAGCGCCGTAAGCACGCCGCCCCGGGGCAGATCACCGGCCCCACCGGCGCCATGTCCCCCATCACCGTCCACGAGTGCGAGCTGGTCTCCGAGATCGTCGAGGGGCAGGAGGCCCCCGGCCAGCAGCTGTGGCTCTGGCTCCTCCACGACGACTGCGCCCCGGAGCCCGGGTGCCTGGAGTCCCTCATGGACACGGCCACCAATGCGCGCTCGGTGGGCATCGTGGGCCCCAAGCAGGTCTCCTGGGACCGCCCCGACCATCTCCTGGAGGTCGGCCTGCGCACCACGGCCTCGGCGCGCCGCGCCAACGACATCGTCCCCGGCGAGGTCGATCAGGGCCAGTACGACGACCGCAGTGACGTCCTGGCGGTGGGCACCGCCGGTGCCCTCATCGACCGCGCCGTGTGGGACGAGCTGGGCGGCACGGCCCCCTGGCTGGGCCCCTTCGGCGACGGCCTGGAGCTCTCCCGCGCCGCGCGGCTGGCCGGGTACCGCGTCGTCGTCGAGCCCCAGGCCGTCATCCGCCACCGGCGCGCCTCCTACCTGGGGCTGCGCCGCAGCCCCGAGGCGGAGGGGGCCGAGCAGGCCGCACCGGTGACGGTACTGCCCGAGCGCGACCCCGAGCGCTCCTACCGCGCGCGCCGCATCGCCCAGCTGACCAACTGGGCCGCCTTCTCCAACCGCCCCCTGCCGCTTCTGCTGGCCTGGTTCCTCATCCTGGGGGCGGGCCGCTTCGCGTGGCGCATGGTCGTCAAGGCCCCCGCCCTGGCCCGCGACGAACTGGCCGCCGCCATGGCGGTGGTCGGGCGCAGCAGCCTCATCCGTGCGGGCCGACGGCGCCTGGCCCGCCACAGCGAGGTGCCGCGCTCCGCCCTGGGCCGCCTCTACGTCGAGCCCGCCCAGATCCGCGCCCACCGGCGGGACCGGGTGCGCCAGGACCGGGAGCGCCGCGCCCGTGAGAAGGCGCCCAGTGAGCTGGAGCTGCGCGAGCTGGCGGCCCTGGCGCGCGCACGGCGCCGCACCCTGGGGGCCGTCACCCTGCTGGCGCTGGTGGTGGCGGGCGCGGGCCTGTCCCATGTGCTGCTCACCCGCTCGATCGCCGGCGGAGCCCTGGCCGGGCTGGACATGACCTGGTCCCAGGCCTGGTCCACGGCCTGGAGCGCCTGGCTGCCCGCCGCCGACGGCTACGCCGGGGGCCCCACGCCGCTGCTGGCCATTCTCGCCCTGCCCCTGGCGCTGGCCGGGGCACTGGGCCTGGGCGGCGCCACCGTCATCCAGATCCTCCTGCTGACCGCCATCCCCCTGGCCGCCCTGGGCGCATGGTTCGCCGCCGGCACCCTGACGCGCCGGGTGGTGCTGCGTGCCGGGGCCGCACTGGCCTGGGCCCTGACCCCCACCGGGCTGCTGGCCGTGGGGCAGGGCCGAGTGGCCGCGATCCTGGTGCACCTGGCCCTGCCCTGGGCGCTGCTGGCCCTGGCCCGCGCCGTGGGGGCTGATCGGCGCGACGTCGTCGTCTCGGGCATGGTGGGCGCCCACCAGCTCACCGAGGAGGAGCGCGCGGAGCTCGACCGCTTCGCCCAGGGCCGTCTGGAGGACCTGGCCCATCTCGATGAGCAGGCCGCTGACACCGATCCTTCCCACGAGGCCGAACCGGCAGATGTCACTGCTGCGGCCGAGCCCGGGGCGGGGGAGGAGCCCGACTCCGCCCCGGGCGGTACCGCTGGCGGCGTGGCCGCTGAGACGGATCCCCTTGAGACCGAGGCTGCGGGGGCCGCCCAGGCCGAGCCCACTGAGGGCGGGCCGACCGGCGCGGAGCCTGAGGAGGAGGCCTCGGCCGCTCCCGACCCCCGCAGGTCCGAGGGCCTGGCGGCCTACGGCCCCGGATCGGCGACGGCGGCCGCCGTGGCGGGACTGCTGCTGTCCGTCGTCGTGGCTGCGGCGCCTGCCACCGCCGTCGTCCTCCTGCCGGTTCTCATCGCACTGATGGTCCTCACCCGGGGCGGGCTGCGCCTGCTCCTGACCATCCTGCCCCTGGTGGCCACCGCCGCCCCCGCCTGGTGGCGGGCCTGGCAGCTGGGCCGGGACGTCGGCTGGGGCGAGGGACTGCGCCTGCTCCTGACAGACCTGGGGGCGCCCCTGGCGGTCTCGGTGCCCAGCAGCACCGACCTCCTCCTGGGATCCCCCATCGATCTCGATGTGCTCCTGCCCGCCTCCTGGCTGGCCGTGCTCGCCCGGATCCTCCTGGTCATCGTGCCGGCGGCAGCGCTGCTCGGCCTGTTCATCCCCGGGGCGGCCGGCGCGCGTAGCCGCACCGGCATCCTGCTGGCCCTGGGCGGGCTGGCGCTGGCGGCCCTGAGCATCCGCGTGGTCACCGCCGTGGGCACGACGGTGCTGGATCCCTCAGCGGTCCTGGTCACCGGCTGGGCCGGCACCGGACTGTCACTGAGCCTGGCCGGCTTCCTCATCGCCGCCCTGGCCGCCGGGGATACCGCCGTGGCGGCGCTTCGCCCCCGGCGCGCGGCCCGGCGGCGCATGATCCTGGCCGCGGCGGGCGTCCTGGTGCTGGCCGGCCCGATCCTCATCGGGGCCGCCTGGAGCTGGCAGTCCCTCAACGCCCCGGGTACCCAGCTCATGGCCCTGCGGCCGGGCAGCCAGCAGGTGCCCATCATCGCGGCCCAGGCGCAGGCCTCACCCGCTGCCGGCCGGGTCCTGCTCCTGGCCTCCACCCCCCAGGGGCTGCGCGCCTCGGTGTGGCGGGGGCCCGGCCTCCAGATCACCGACGCCCTGCCCTCAGTGCTCAACACCGAGCTGAGGCAGCGCGCCGGGGCGAGCCTCGACCAGCTCCTGGCCGACCCGGCGACCAGCAGTGCCCGGCCCCTGGACCTCCAGGACCAGGCGGATCAGGCCCTGGCCCAGCTCGTGGCCCGCGCCACCTCCGGGCAGGATGAGGAGGTCGCCCAGGCCCTGGCCGACCACGGCATCGCGGTCATCGTGCTGCGCAACGCCACCGGTGATGAGATCACCGCCGATGCGCGCTCGGCCATGGCCTCCACCCCCGGCCTGGAGCAGCTGGCCCAGACCGAGTCGGGCACCGCCTGGCGCGTGGCCCCCGACGGCGAGCAGAGCGCCGCACGCCTGCGCGTCGTCGAGACCGCGGCAGCCGCCCGGGGATCGAACGCCCCGACCACCTCGACCGCGCTGCCCTGGAGCGGCGGCGCCTCGGGCACCACTGCGGAGCTGCCCGAGGGCAGGGGGGAGCGCCTCCTGGTCCTGGCCGAGCGCAGGAGCCGCGACTGGAGCGCCACGCTCAACGGCCGGCCGTTGAGCGCCGCCACCGTGCCCGATGGGGAGGGCGGCTGGTCGATGGCCTTCTCCCTGCCCGCCTCCGGGGGCGAGCTCACCCTCACCCACTCCAGCACCGTCGCAGTGCTCCTGACCCGAACGATCTGGGTGGTCTGGGCACTGACACTCATTGCGGCTCTGCCGCTGCGCCGCGGGAAGGAGTCCGCATGAGCCACACGCCCGGGCAGAGCCCCCAGGAGGACTCCCCGCGCCCGCAGGACATGCAGGACGCGGTCGAGCACCGCCAGGCGGAGGGGCCTATGACACAGGAGGCTGCGGCCTCGCCCGCCCACGCCTCCGAGGACCCGTCACAGGAGGCCGCTGCGCCCGCGGAGGATGCTGCGGGCGCCACGCACCCCGAAGGCGCTCAGACCGCGGAGGCGGACGGCGCCGAGGAGGTGCCCGCTCAGGCGCCGGAGGCCGGCCCCAGTGCTGTCGAGGTCAGTGCCGAGGACGGCGCTGACACGACAGCTGGAGATCAGGCCGGTGATGCCCCTGGGGCGGAGCGCAGGCAGGCCGGCCATGGCGAGATCGGCGACGGTGAGGACCGCGGTGAGACCACAGGCGGTGGGCCCAGCGGCTCCGAGCGGGCCGAGACCACGGCTGGGGCGGAGGACGCCGAGGAGGACACGGCGAGCGCCGGGACCCAGGTCCCCGGAACTGCGAACCGCGCGCCCCAGGATCCGGTGACGCAGGATCCGGAGTCCTTCGAGGCCGGCGCGGCCGATGAGGCCATGGCGGAGGCCGGTGCGGACCAGGAGGCCGGGGCGCGCGGCTCATCCCAGACCCCCGCTCCACCTGAGACCCCCACCGCGTCCGAGGGTTCTGCAGCGGCCGCGACCTCCGCCGCACCCACTCGGCCCGCCCGCCGTCGTCTGCGCACCCTGCGGCGCCGGCGCCCCGGTGCGCCGCTGAGCTGGCGCCGTGTGGCGCACCGCTCCGCCGCCGTGGCCAGCGCCCTGGTGCTGGTCGCGGGCGCCGCGGGCCTGACCTGGTGGGGGCGCCACAGCCCCGCGCCGATGACACCATCGAGTGTTGAGGCACTGACCATTGCCGAGCAGGGCGCCCGCACCGTCTACGTCTGCCCCGGCCAGCCCGGCAACACCCTGGCCGTCACCGAGAAGGGCACCACCACCGCCCGCACCCTCATCACCCCCGTGGGTCGGGCTCAGTCCATCGACTACCGCGGCGAGACCCTGGACAGTGAGGGGACCACCTCCCTGGATGCCGGCACCGGAGGGGTGCTGAGCATCGAGCCCGCGGGCTCCCAGGCCGTCAGCGCCGCCACCGTCGTGACCTCCCTGACCAACGACGGGGACCTGCGCGGCCTGACCGCCGCGCCATGCACCCAGCCCAGTGCCGTGTCCTGGATCGTCGGAGGCTCAGCCGACCTGGGAGCCTCGGCCGACCTGCGCCTGGACAACCCCGGCGTCACGGCGGTGACCGCCCGGGTCAGCCTCTACGGCTCCTCGGGGCGCCTGTCCCTGCCCAGCAACGGGGAGGTGACCATTCCGGCCGGCAAGTCCCAGTCGATGCTCCTGGAGACCAGTGGCAGCCAGGACGAGCGCATCGCCGTGTCCATCGAGGCCGACGGCGGCTCCCTGGTCCCCACCCTGGTCACCGAGTCCCTCGACGGGGAGACCGCCGCGGGAGTCGACGTCATCACCCCCGGCTCGGGCCCGGCCACCGACCTGACCATTCCCGCCGTCCAGGTCGTCGATGCCGCCGAGCAGGGCGAGACCCCCCAGGACTCCACCGGCGCGACATCCTCCGAGGCCTCCGCCGTGCGCGTGGTCAACCCCCATGAGGAGCCGGCCTCGGTCAGCATCACCATGCTGGGGCCCGAGGGGCCCACGCCCCTGCCCGGCGCCCAGGAGGTCGAGATCGACCCCGGTGCCGTCTTCGACCTGTCCCTGCGGGGAGTGGCGCCCGGCACCTACGGCGTGCAGGTCACCGCTGACAGGCAGGTCGCCGCCGGCGTCCGCCTCGTGCGCAGTGCGGGGGAGTACCCGGCCCGCTCCGGCTCCCTGGTCCACGACGAGGCCTGGATCCAGCCCGGCGCCGGTGACTCCGGGCCCAGCAGCATCCTGGCCGTCCCCCGGGGCGGGGGGCTGACCCCCGCGGTCGCCCTGGCCAACAGCGGGGATCGGCGCACGGTGACCCTGGCCTCCCTCGACGGCGGATGGAGCCAGGAGGTGAGCCTGCCCGCGGGGGGCGCAAGCACCGTCGAGGTCCCCCAGGACTTCAGCGCGGTGACCGTCACCGACTCCGGCACGGGGGAGGGGCTGGCCGCCGCCACCATCGTCACCGCCCAGGCCACCGGGGATGCCGCCGGCACCCTCATCTCCGTGGTCCCGGCCGTGCCCGATGCCGCCGCCAGCGCCCAGCGCGAGGTCCTCCTCGACTGACGATTCCGCCGCCGTCGCCCACAGGCCCGCCGTCTCCTTCCAGGACGTGCTCGGGGCTGGAGCGGGCTGAGAGGCCACCGCGGTCGCCGCACCAGCGGTATCAGGCCTCTAGTGGTAGGCGCCCGGGTCGATCTCCTCGGGGCGGCGCCCCAGCATGAGGGCCACCTGCTCGACCACCACCAGGCGCACGATCTCAGCGAGCTCCTCATCGCCCGAGACCCGGCTGACCACCGGGCGGCGGTAGATGATGACCCGGCCGGGAAGCCCCGCATGCGGCTCCGCCGCGAAGCCGCGCCCCAGCACCACCGAGTGCTCCCACGGTGCGGGATCGGAGGGGGGGACCTCCTCCACGGCGAACTGGATCGCCTCGACCTGCGGCCAGCGGCGGCCCAGATCCTGGGCGGTGGCCACCACCAGCGCATCGAAGCGCTCGGCCCGAGTGCGCCACGCGGGCAGGCTCGGGGGCATCAGCGGACCGCGCAGGCCCCGGCCGTGGCGATCGCGCCGCCGGCGCGGCCTCCTCGCCGAGGGGCCGCCGGCCCCGGCATGGTACAGGTCGGTCACAGTGGCCAGCCTAGGCGTGAACCGGCTGCCTCCCGAGCAGCGGCACGGTAGCCTGCGGGCGTGAGAAGAGTCCGACGCTGCCGCAGGCCCGGCTGTGAGCAACCAGCCGTGGCCACCCTGACCTCCGTCTACGCGGACTCCACCATCGTCCTGGGCCCCCTGGCCACCGAGGCCCAGCCCGAGGCCTACGACCTGTGCGAGAAGCACGTCGCCTCCTTCACCGCCCCGCGCGGCTGGCAGATCATCCGCCTGGCCACCGAGTTCGCCCCCGCACCCCCCAGCGAGGACGACCTGCTCGCCCTGGCCGACGCCGTGCGCGAGGCCTCCCGGACCCCCCGCCCCGCCCCCCAGCCCGCCGAGCACCGGCCCCGGCCCGGCGGGATCGTGCCCGCCCCCCTCACCGGCCCCGCCAGCGGCCCGGGGCAGGGAGGCCTTCCTCAGCCCCCGGAGGTCCTGGCCAGCGAGATCACCCGCCGTGGTCACCTGCGCGTCCTGCGCGGGGACCGGGCGGTGGAGGAGGAGTGAGCATGCCCCAGGACGCCACCGACCACTTCGCAGCCGGCGGGTCCGGCAGCCCCGCACCGCAGTCCGCGGGCCTCATCGACCCGGGACTGCGCGGCATCCTGCGCTGCCCCATCACCGGCGAGGAGCTGGAGGAGGGCAGCATCGGCGCCGCCCCCGTACTCATCTCCCGGGGCGCCGCACTGGCCTACCCGGTGCGCGAGGGCGTGCCGATCCTCCTGCCCCACGAGGGCCTGCCCCTGCCCGCCTGAGGCGGCCCGCGCAGGTGGAGCCCGGCCCTCAGGCGCTCCGCCCGCTGCTCAGGAGCGCGGGGCTCCAGGCACTCCGGTGACCGCACCCACCCCGAGCACGGGGCGCTCCATCTCCTGGCGCGCGGAGTCCTCCAGCGCCCGGTCGCGCAGCTCCAGGATGAACTCGCGGTTGCGCCGCTCCACCATGACGGCGGCCAGGAAGCGCTCCGGATGGGTGCCGGCGGGGGGCGGTGGGGAGACGAAGCCCTGGATGTGCTGGGCCAGCTCCATGCCCAGCCGGTGACGGTGCTCGGGGCGCATCGCACTGGCCCGGTGAAGGAAGGTGCGCACCGACAGCGACAGCCCTCCCGGGATGCGTCGGATGTCCGTCTCCGCCGCCCAGGAGCTCAGCTCGGGAGGCATGAGGAAGGGGATGCCGTTGCCCATGTCGTGGCGCTCGCGCACCACATAGGTGCCCGCCAGCAGGTCGCCCAGGCGCTTGCCCCGCTTGGTGACCAGGCTGGTGCCCACCGCCAGTAGCGTCTGGGACAGCCAGATCTCCACCACGCCCACCAGGACCCGCACCAGGCAGTGGCGCCAGCGCACGGCGCCGCCGTCGTCGCGCACCACCCGGGTCCCCATGACCAGGCGGCCCGCGCTGCGGCCATTGCTGAGCACCTCCACCGCCAGGGGGACGGCCACGACCCACAGGAAGATGAGGCCGCTGAAGAGCGCGGCGAGCTGGGCGTCATTGGGCTGGCCGATGCCCAGCGCGTCCTCCTCGATGACCAGGCTGACGGTGATGATGGTCATCAGCAGGCCAAGCGCGTAGATGCCGTAGTCGATGAGCCCCGACAGCAGGCGGGAGGCGACCGTGGCGGGCGTGACCTCCAGGGCCACGGCCTCGCCGGTGACCATGAGGTCGGGCTCCATCATCCGCTCGGATGAGGGCGGTGCTTGAGTCGTCATGACAGACTTCCTGTGTGGATGTTGATGCTTTCTCCGCGGCGCACCGCGACCAGTGGGACCGTCTCGACCATCTCGTGGCCATGCGGCGCCTCACCGGCCAGGAGGTCGATGAGCTGGTGGCGCTCTACCGCTCCTGCGCCCGCCACCTGTCGCGGGTGCGCACCACGGCGCCCGACCCGCAGCTGGCAGCTGATCTCTCCCGGCGCCTGGCGGCGGCACGCGGACGCCTGACCGGCACCCGTGAGCTGAGCCTGGGCGATGCGCGGCGCTTCCTGAGCAGCACGATGCCCGCGGCGCTCTACCGCATCCGCTGGTGGACCGTGGGGGTGATGGTGGCGGAGATCGCGATCGCCGTCATCGTCGGCGTCTGGACACTGCGCACCCCCGAGGCGATGAGCGCCGTGGGAACCCCCCAGGAGCTGGAGGAGTATGCCACGAAGTCCTTCGAGGCCTACTACTCCACCTACGAGGCCCCGGACTTCGCCGCCCAGGTGTGGACCAACAACGCCCGCATCGCCGCGCTGTGCGTGGCCAGCGGCATCACCGGCGTGCTGCCGCTCTACGTCCTGTTCCAGAACGCGGCCTCCCTGGGTGTTGCCGGTGCCGTCATGGCCGACCACGGGATCTTCGGCCAGTTCCTGGCGCTTATCAGCCCCCACGGCCTGCTGGAGCTGACCTGCGTGTTCGTCGCCGGCGCCGCCGGGCTGCGATTGTTCTGGACCCTGCTCGTGCCCGGCCCCCGCTCCCGGGGCGCAGCCCTGGCCGCCGAGGGCCGCGCCCTGATCACCGTGGCCATCTTCCTCACCGGTGCCCTGGCCGTGGCCGGCCTCATCGAGGCCTTCGTGACCCCCGCGCCCATGCCCTGGGCTGTGAAGATCACGATCGGGGCCCTGGCCCTGGCGGCCCTGTGGGCCTATACCCTCCTGCTGGGCAGGCGCGCCGTCGCCCTGGGCGATACCGGCGACCTGGGCCAGGACGAGGCCGGCTACGTCCTGCCCGAGGCCGGCTGAGCCGGTGCGGGCGGTGCTCATAGGCGCCCCGCAGCCTTGAGATCCAGGTAGGCGTCGGCCAGAGCCGGCGCCAGGAGGTGGTCGGGGGCCTCGACCACCTCCACCCCACTGCGCCGCAGCCGCCGGCCCACCGCCGCGATATCGGCCAGCTCCTTGTCCGCCGCGGCGGCCACGTACACCGTCTCGGCATCCCGCTCCTGGGTGCGCAGCTCCTCCAGCGCGGGATCCGTGGCCGAGGCCAGGACCACCGTGTGCCGCTGCGCCAGGGCCGACATGCTGCGCAGCATCACCGGGTCGATGCCTGCGGCACCGTCCAGGGCGGTGAGGATGACCACCAGGGCGCGCTGGGAGAGCTGGGACTGGGCCAGGGAGGCCATGAGCGTCCAGTCCGACTCGATGAGCCGGGCCTCCACCCCGGCCAGCGAGTCGGCCAGGGCGCTCATGAGCGCCGGCCCCGACTGCCCGCGGACCTGGGTCCGCAGGATGCTGTCCAGGGCCACGACGTCGACCCGGTCCCCGGCATGGGAGGCCAGGGCACTGAGCAGGAGCGCCGCCTCGATCTGGGAGTCCAGGCGGGGGGCGTCGGCCAGGCGCGCGGCCGCCAGGCGGCCGGTGTCGATGAGGATGAGCACCCGCCGGTCGCGCTCGGGGCGCCAGGTGCGCACCACGACCTCACCGCGGCGGGCCGTGGAGCGCCAGTCGATGGAGCGTACGTCGTCGCCCACGACGTACTCGCGCAGGGAGTCGAACTCGGTGCCCGCCCCCCGGACCATGACCGCGCTGCGCCCATCCATCTCGCGCAGGCGCGCCAGTCTGGAGGGCAGGTGGCGCCGGGAGCGGAAGGCCGGCAGGACCCGCAGGACCGCCGGGGTCCACAGCGAGGCCTGCCTGCCCGCGATGCCCAGGGGGCCGGCCGAGCGCACGGTCACCGCTCCGGCCTCGCGGTCCCCCCGGCGCCAGGGGGTCAGCCGGGTCCTGTGCCGACGGCGCTGCCCCGCCGGGATGGTCATGCGGCCGCGGTCGGAGGCGGCGCCGGCGCTGGGCGGCCAGCCGTCGCGGAGCACCAGGCGCACGGTGCGGGAGCCGGTGTTGGTCACGCTCAGCGTGCAGAGCGCCGTTTCCCCCAGACGCACCGACTGCGAGACCGCCCGCTCGATCCTCAGCGACCGGGGGGAGGGTGCGGCCACGACGTCGATGAGGATGAGGATCGCCAGGACCAGGACCCAGAGCAGCACCGTCAGCGGGCGTGGCACGAGCAGGACCAGGGGGATGCCGGCCAGCATCACCCACAGGGCGCGCATGGTCAGGAACATGCCGCTCCTTTCACAACGACCTTGGGCGCCTCAGCGCGGCACCGGCACCGAGCGCAGCACGGACTCGATGACCGCCTGGGTGGTCATGCCCTCCATCTCGGCCTCGGGCCGCATCTGGATGCGGTGGCGCAGCGCCGGCAGGGCCAGGGCCTTGATGTCGTCGGGGGTGACGAAGGAGCGCCCCGACAGCCAGGCCCAGGCGCGGGCGGCCCCCAGCAGGGCGGTGGCTCCGCGGGGGGAGACCCCCAGGGCCACCGAGGGCATGGCGCGCGTGGCGCGCACCAGGTCCACGGTGTAGGCCAGCACCTCGGGGGAGGCCCCCACCGTGCGCACCTGGGCGCGGGCGGTGGCCAGCTCCTGGGCGCCGGCCACCGCCCGCAGCCCGGCGCCGGCCAGGTCCCGGGGGTCGAAGCCGCTGGAGTGGCGGGAGAGCACCTCGATCTCCTGGCCGCGCTCGGGCAGGGGGAGGACGAGTTTGAGCAGGAATCGGTCCAGCTGGGCCTCGGGCAGCGGGTAGGTGCCCTCGTACTCCACCGGGTTCTGGGTGGCGATGACCATGAAGGGGTCGGGCAGGGGCCGGGGCTCGCCGTCGACCGAGACCTGGCGCTCCTCCATGGCCTCCAGCAGGGCGGCCTGGGTCTTGGGGGGAGTGCGGTTGATCTCGTCGGCCAGGAGCAGGTTGGTGAAGACCGGGCCGGGGCGGAAGGAGAACTGCGCTGAGCGCGAGTCGTAGATGAGTGAGCCGGTGACATCCCCGGGCATGAGGTCGGGGGTGAACTGGACGCGCTTGGTCTCCACGCTCATGGCGGTGGCCAGGGAGCGCACCAGGAGTGTCTTGGCCACCCCGGGCACGCCCTCGAGCAGGACGTGCCCGCCGGCGAGCATGGCGATGACCAGTCCCGTGACCGCGGCCTCCTGGCCGACGACGGACTTGCCGACCTCGCTGCGCACCGCCACCAGGCTCTCGCGGGGGTCGGGGACGGTGCGGCCGTGGCCCTGCTGAGGGCCCTGCTGCTCGGGCGGGGTCTGCCGGCTGTGCTGAGCCTGCTGCGGCGCCGGGGAGGAGCCCGGTGCGGCAGCGGGTCCGCTCGGCTCAGGAGTGGGGATACCGGTCGTATCAGTCATAGGAGAGAACCTTGCTTTCGAGTCGGTCAAGATCGGTGGCCAGGCTGGCCAGGGACTGGTCGTTGGCGGGGGCGGGACCGTACAGGAGCTCGTCGAGGACGGGGCGCGGCAGATCGGTGGCTCTGGTGAGGACCTCCAACAGCTCGTCCCTACTGGCCACGGCGCCCAGGCCCAGGGCACGGCTCAGGCGCCCGGCGGTGCCGGTGCGCAGGGCGGTGGCCGCGCGCAGGCGGTCCCCGCCACGGCGGTAGAGCCGTCCGCGCGCGATGGTGGTCTCCGTGGAGCGCACGACGGCGGGCAGACTCTCGGGGATGATCGCCCCCAGGCGGCGTCCCTGGATGACGGCCAGGACGAGGGCCGCGATCATCAGGTGGAGGAGCAGCGCCGGCAGCCACGGAGGAAGCAGGGAGGCCGAGTCGTCGTCGGCAGAGGCCTCTTCGACCTGGGAGGCATTGAGCCACATGAGGGTGTCGTGGTGCCCCAGCGCCCTGATGCCCAGGGCCGCATGGCCCTCCTGGGTCAGCCGCGCATTGGTCAGGATGCTGGGATCGGAGATGACCCTGAGGGTGCCGCCTCCCACCGTGGGCTCGGTGATGTAGGAGAAGTGGGTCCCATCGACAGTGAAGCAGCCCTGGGCCTGCGGGGCCTGCTCAAGGCTCACCGAGCCCTGGGCCGCACCGATGGAGTGGGCGGCCCGCGCATCGGGGTCCTCGCAGTCCGCCTCCAGCGCCTCGGGGGAGGACACGCCGGTGGTCCGGGCCCGGGTCAGCCCGCTGAGATCCTCGTAGAGGGCTCCCACGACGACGATATCGCCTCCGGACTCGGCCAGGGCCCGGCGCTGGTCGATGGAGAGCGCCGAGGGCGAGATGACCGCCACGGTGCCCCCGTGGCGGGCTGTGGTGAGCGCGTCCTCGACAGTGGTGGCCTGGGAGACCCTGACGCCCTCATGGCGCAGCAGCTCGGCCAGCGCCATCGTGCCGTTGGCCTTGGGGTTGTCGATGGCCAGGGGGATCGAGGAGGTCATCGGGCGCGACCACATCGTGGCCAGCGTGACGGCCAGGAGGAGCAGCAGGGCCAGGGCCGGGGGCCGCCAGCGCCGCAGCCTGGCGCCCCAGGACTCGCCGGTGACCTGATCGGCCTGGGCCTCGGCGCCGGGGCGCTGTGAGCCGGTGCCTGCCGGTGCCGCCTGCCGGGAGGCGGGCAGGGCGACTGCACTGGGGCCGCTCATGGGGTGGCCTCCGCCAGCGCGGGGGCCTTGGTGCGCGGGCGCCGTGCGCCGGCGACATCCCGGGCCAGGCGCCGCATCCACTCGTCCTGCTGCGGTGAGGAGGCCACCCGGCCGTAGCGCACGGCGTCGAACAGCTCGGCGCCCTGGCCCAGGCGCGTGACGATCTCGCAGTTCCCCAGGGATCGGGCGGCCAGGGCCACCGACTCGTTCGCGGTCATGCCCGGGTACTCCTCGATGAGGCCGCGCTCATCCAGGGACCGGATGATGGCGCGGAAGCGCTCGATGACCGCGGTGGCGTAGTCGGCCCGGGAGGCGGCGGCATCCGCGGCCCGGGTCAGGTCCGCGGAGTCCCGCTCATCGCCGAAGAGCGCGTCGTCGGCCGTGCCGGCCCGCGCGGGCAGCGTGATCCGGCGTGCCCTGATGGCGATGAGAATGAGCGCGGTGATGAGTGCCGCTGCGCACAGGGCGACGATGAGCGTCGAGACCCAGGGCGGGGCCCCGGGAACGAGCTGGTCGTCCTCCAGGAGGCTGCGCAGCCAGGCCCACAGGCGCGAGAGCAGGTCGTCCTGCTGGTGGTAGATGGGGCGGGACAGCTCGGTCTCGGCGGACCGGCGGGCCTCATCGGCCTGCGGCGTGGCGGGCACCTCGATGCGGGGCAGGAGGGGGGCCAGCACGATCAGACCCCGGCCGCCCGGCGCAGCTCGATGTCCAGGCCCTCGGAGCGCATGCGCAGATCGGTGTACAGCAGGGCCGTCACCGCGGCGATGAAGGGCAGGGTGATGGCGCTGACGAGCGAGGACAGGAAGTAGGTGAGCGGCAGGAGGTAGAAGAGACTGCTGGGGCTCTGCGCGAGGAGGCCGGAGGCGAAGCTGACGGGTGAGTTGAGGATCTGGGTGACCGCGGCGACGATGAGCCCGGCCACGATGTTGATGCCGGCCACCCGCCAGAAGTGCCCGCGGGTCAGGGCCCAGGAGCGGCGCAGTCCCTCCACGACGCCCACATGCTCCAGGATGAGAGCCGCGGGGGCCAGGCAGAGCTTGAAGGACAGGGCCGCGGACACGAGTATTCCCACAACGATGGCGATGAAGCTCGCGATCAACGCGGCGGCAGCCCCGCCGGGGCCGGTGCCGTCGTTGGCGACCAGGAGGATCATGGGGATCGTCACGATCGCCCCGATGACCAGGAGGACCCCGCCGGTGATGAGCGAGCTGAGCAGGGCCTGGCCGATGAGTGCCCACACACGGCCCTTGGTGCGCCGCCACACCTCTCCGGGGCTGGCCACTCGGCCCAGGATGGTGCGTGAGACGGTGACGATGAGGAGCCCGGTGAGCACTGTCGTGGCCAGGGTCGAGAGGACGGCGGTGGTCAGTATGAGGCCGCCGTAGCCGAGGAGCAGCTCGGAGAGCATGGCGTTGACCTGATCGTCAGTCAGGGTCGCCGGGGCGTTGGCCAGGGCATAGATCTCGGACTGCGTGCCGAGAAGGACGGAGGCCAGGGCGGTCAGGGCGCCGACGAAGGCCATGACGACGAGGGCGGGGACGAACATGGCGCGGGGATTGGCGCGCAGCGACTCGAAGGCGCCGGCGAGGATCTCGCCGAAGGCCAGGGGGCGCAGTGGGATGATGCCGGGCCGCGGAGCGCCGAGCGCGGTGGCGCCCCCGTAGTAGTTGGGGACGCCGCCCCCATAGGGGGCGGCACCGCCGTAGTAGTCGGGGGCGGCGGTGGGGGCTCCTCCGTAAGGGGCGGGTCCAGCCGGCGAGCCGCCATTGCTGTAGGCCTGGTAGGCGCCGTGGCCGCTGTAGCCCTGCGGGCCCGCCTGGGGGTAGCCGGGCTGCCCGGCAGGGGCGGCGCCGTAGTCGCCGTAGCGGGGCTCGCCGCCCGGCTGTCCGCTGGGCTGCTGGGGGAAGGCGGCATCGGAGCTGGGCGGCTCCCAGTCGGGGCTGTGCGTGCTGCTCATGCCACCATCGTGGCATGAGGGTCGGGGCTCCACCCTCCCTCTGGGGGAGGAGATGCGGCATGGGGCACCCCGGGGGCTGCCAGCGTGATCATTCCCACTATTCAGATGTTTTTCAGGTTATCTGAGGGCAGTGTTGAGGGGGCTGCGGGATGGTTTCAACGGTTCTGTGAAATATCGCAGCGCCACCCCGGGTGTGCGCCTCGCCCGCAACGGCCGCTGCTCGTGTCAGGATAAGCCCATGAGCACGCGCATTCTGGTAGTTGACGACGATGCTTCCCTTGCCGAGATGATCGGCATCATGCTGGAGTCGGAAAACTACACCCCTACGCTTTGTCACGATGGAGCCCAGGCTCTCGACACCTTCCACGAGGTCACCCCCGACCTGGTCCTGCTGGACCTCATGCTCCCGGGCATGGACGGCGTCGAGATCTGCAAGCTGATCAGGGCGGAGTCGGATGTCCCCATCATCATGCTGACCGCCCGCACCGACACCCAGGACGTCGTGGCGGGCCTGGAGGCCGGCGCCGACGACTACGTCACCAAGCCCTTCAAGTCCAAGGAGCTCCTGGCCCGCGTCTCGACCCGCCTGCGCCGCACCAACCCCGGCGCCGCCGAGCACGTGCGGGCCGGTGATCTGGATATCGACGTGGCCGGGCACCAGGTCAAGCGCGAGGAGACCGCCATCGCCCTGACGCCCCTGGAGTTCGAGCTGCTGGTGACCCTGGCCCGCTCCCCCTGGAAGGTCTTCACCCGTGAGGAGCTGCTCAGCCAGGTCTGGGGCTACCAGCACCCCGCCGACACCCGTCTGGTCAACGTCCACGTCCAGCGCCTGCGCGCCAAGATCGAGAAGGACCCCGAGCGCCCGACCATCGTGGTCACCGTGCGCGGTGTGGGGTACCGGGTCGGCGAGACCTCGTGAGACCGGGCGCTGAGCGCGCCTTGTCCCGGTCGTGATGAGTCCGACGCGAAACCCGGTGGGGGCCACGCAGGAGCGCCTGGCACGAGTGATGCCAGGCTTCCTGCGTCGCAGCCTGGAGCTGCGCATGGTCTTCGCCGCCACCGCGATCGGACTGCTGCTCATCGCCCTGCTGCTCACCTTCGTCACCGACCGCATCCGCTCCGAGGTCTTCGAGGACCAGAAGGACGCGATCCTGGTCGACGCCCGCCAGCGCGTGTCCGTGGCCCAGGCCGAGTTCGACTCCACCACCGGCGTGGCCACGGTCGATGAGGTCAACGCCGAGGTTCAGGACCAGGTCAACTCCATCAAGGACTCCATCTCCGCCTCCGGCGGCATCGGCGTCATCATGGAGCGCAGCCGCAATGAGACCTCGGCGACGGTGGCCAACGACCTGAAGTCGGACACCAACCTCACCTACCTCATCTCCGATGAGCTGCGCCAGCGGGTCGGCGCGGGGGAGTCGGGCCGCCAGTACTGGCAGTCCGCCCAGGTGCCCAACAAGGACGGCGGAGTCGACCCGGGCCTCATCGTGGGATCGCGCGTCAGCCTGCCCATGGCCGGGGAGTACGAGCTCTACCTGGTCTACAGCCTGGCGGCCGAGCAGCGCATCGTCTCCCTGGCCTCGCGCAACATCACCATCGGCGGCCTGGGATTCCTGGCCATGCTCATCCTCATGGTCTGGGCCATCACCCGCTGGGTGCTCAGCCCCGTGCGGCACACCGCCCGGGCCGCCGAGCGCCTGGCCTCCGGGGAGCTGGCCGAGCGGCTCAACGCCCAGGGCGAGGATGAGATCTCCACCCTGGCCCAGTCCTTCAACCATATGGCCGCCTCCCTGGAGGACCAGATCGAGCGCCTGGAATCGCTGTCGAAGGTCCAGCGGCTCTTCGTCTCCGACGTCTCCCATGAGCTGCGCACCCCCCTGGCCTCCATCCGCCTGGCCACCGAGCAGATCCAGGACGCCCGCGAGGAGATCTCCGACCCCTTCGCCCTGCGCAGTATCGAGGTGCTGTCCAACTCCGTGGACCGCTTCGAGAAGATGCTCACCGACCTGCTCGACATCTCCCGCATCGACTCCGGCAATGTCAAGCTGCGTCTGGAGGAGGTCGATCTGGCCGAGGTCGTCGACACGGTCATCGAGACCACCATGTTCCACTTCAAGGCCACCGGCACGCAGCTGCGCCTGCACCTGCCACAGGAGCCGGCCACCGCCGAGGTCGACGTCACCAGGGTCGAGCGCATCATCCGCAACCTGGTGGTCAACGCCCTGGAGCACGGCGAGGGCAAGCCCCTGGACCTGACCCTGGCGGTCGATGCCGACGCCGTGGCGGTGCGCGTGCGCGACCACGGCATCGGCATGAGCCCCGATGTGGTCACCAAGGTCTTCGACCGCTTCTACCGCGCCGACCCCTCGCGTCAGCGCAGCCTGGGCGGCACCGGTCTGGGCCTGTCGATCTCCATGGAGGACGCCACCCTCCACGGCGGCAGGCTCGCCGCCTGGGGGTGGCCGGCCGACGGCGCCGCCTTCCTCCTGGTCCTGCCGCGCCGTCAGGGGCCCGACGGCTCGCCCGGGCGCCTGAGCGGCACCGGGCCGCTGAACCTGGTGCCCGACGACGCCCCGCCGGTCGCGCGGGCCGGGGCCGCGGGCTCGCGCGACGAGCACGACACCGGCTCCCTGGTCAGCCCGCTGGGCCCGGCCCCGGCCACGCGCCGGGCCCGTCAGAGCATCGTGCTGGGCGACATCCCCATGGCCGGGGAGGTCGTCACCCCCGTGACCACCACCGAGGAGGGGCGCGTCGTCGTCGTCCTTCCCGGCCAGGAGCCCTCCGCGCGGACCCCCGCGGAGGCCGATGAGGAGGAGGCGCGTCGATGAGCCGGTCGAGTGATCCGTGCGGCTCGCGCACCCGCGGGGCCGCTGCGGGAGCAGGCCTGCGAACCGGCCCGGGCGCCGGTGGCATGTCGCGGCGCGGGCTGCTGGGCCTGGCCGGCTCGGCGGCCGCCGCGCTGTCGGGCTGCACCGCTCTGCCCTCCTCCGGTGAGGTCCAGGAGTCCAATGTGGTGGTCACCGACACCAATGCGCTCATCGAGACCGCTCCCGGACCGGTGGTCGACGCCAGCCCCGAGGAGATCGTGCGGGGCTTCCTGCGGGCGGTCAACGCCGGGTTCTCCGACGGATTCGACACCGCGCGCCAGTTCCTCACCGGTGAGGCCGCCCAGCAGTGGAAGCCCCTGGAGGCGGTCCAGGTCTACTCCAGCTCCACCGAGCCGCAGATCTCCGTGGCCGCCGACGGCTCCATCATGGTCTCCTTCGGCACCCTGGGGCGTCTGAGCACCGACGGCGTCTTCGCCCCCGCTCTCCAGGACGCCATCTACGAGACCTCCTTCTCCCTGGTGGCCCTGACCGCCGGCCAGTGGCGGATCGCCGGGCTGGAGGCCGGCATCCTGCTGCCCTTCAACCGGATGAGCAAGAACTTCGCGGTCCACGCCCTGCACTTCCTGACCAAGGACCACGCCCGCTTCATCCCCGAGCTGCGCTGGTACCCGCGCGAGCCGGTGGGGCTGGCGCGCTCCCTGGTGGCCGGGCTGATCGCCGGGCCGTCGGCCTGGCTGGCCCAGGGCACCGACACCCTCCTTCCCAGTGGCGCCGCTCTCAGCGGCGAGGGCGTGGTCCTGGAGGAGGACCGTGCCCTGGTCCTGCTCAACAGCCAGGCCAACCCGGGCGATGGGGACAGCCGTGCCCTGGT
Organism: Actinomyces capricornis; assembly: GCF_019974135.1. NCBI lineage: Bacteria > Bacillati > Actinomycetota > Actinomycetes > Actinomycetales > Actinomycetaceae > Actinomyces > Actinomyces capricornis. Next base: position 599,805 of record NZ_AP025017.1, on the reverse strand, counting down.
GGCCGCCCAGATCCAGCAGACGCTCAGCCAGATCAGCGGCATCACCCGCGTCGAGATCCGCGCTGGCTCGGTGGAGCTGGGGCCGGCCGCGAACCTGCCCTCGCTGTCCCCCGATATCGGGGGCGTGGTGGGCATGGTCGAGGGCGGAGTCGTGCAGGGCACGGGAACCACCCGCTCGACCCTGGCCACCGCCCAGGCCCTGGGAACCACCGAGGCCAGCTCCCCGGCCCTGGGGGCCGATGGGAGCGTGTACGTGCTGTCGGCCTCCAGCCTCCTGCGCCTGCCCCAGGGCAGCACGGCGGCCAGTGTCATCCTGTCAGTGGGGGACCCGGCCGCCGGGGCCGGCGGCCTGAAGGCGCCGATCGCCGACCGCCACGGCTGGGTCTGGCTCCTGGCCGAGGGGCAGCTGGCCGCGGTCAACGCCTCGGGTCAGCGCGTGGACCCGCGGGCCTCATGGTTCGAGGGCGACGCCGTGGAGGCCTTCGACCTGTCGGTGGAGTCCGAGCGCCTGGCCGTGCGCCTGGCCTCCGGCGCGGTCGTGCTGGCCGTGGTGCTGCGCGACTCCAACGGCCAGCCCACTGGGATCGGTGCCGGCCACGACCTGCCGCGGGCCGGGGGGCCGGGCGCCTCGGGGATCTCCTGGTGCACGGCCACCTCCGTGGGGGCCCTGGTCCAGCCCGAGGAGGTCGACGGGCTGCCCGAGGTGCGCATGGTGCAGGTCGGGGGGCCGGTGACGACCATGATCGGGGTGCGCTCGGCTCACAGTGTCATCGCCGACCGCTCCGAGGAGATGATCCTGCTCAATGATGACAAGGGGCAGACCTGGCAGCGCCGGGGCGCCACCTGGCGGGTGCTGACCGACGAGGTCACCGATCTGTCCTTCCCCCTGCCCTGAGCATGCCGGTGCGCCCTGTGGGCGGTGCGCTGCACCGCCCACAGGGCGCACCGCCACGGCCTGCTACATGACGGTGGCGTCCAGGCGGATGACGCCGTAGGTCCAGCCGTGGCGGTGGTAGACCGCGCAGGGCTGCTTGGTGGACTTCTCGATGAACAGGTAGAAGGGGTGGCCCACCAGCTCCATCTGGTAGAGGGCCTCATCCACTGTCATCTCATGGGCGGCGTGCAGCTTCTGGCGCACGATGACGGGGGAGTCGCCGAGCTGGGCCTCCACGGCCACACCCGGCTCGGTGGGCGCGGTGGGGGAGTCCTCGATGGGCGCGTCGTCGGTCTCGGGCACGGGGATGTCGGACAGGCCAGGAGCCTGCTCGGTGCTGCCGGGCTCCTGGGGGACCTCGGGGACGACCGGGTAGCGGCGGTGGTGGTCCTTCTTCCGGTCGCGGGCCCGGCGCAGCCGCTCGGTGAGCTTGCCCATGGCGATGTCGAAGGCCGCGAAGCGGTCGGAGGAGGAGGCCTCTGCGCGGATGATCGGGCCCTTGGAGACAACGGTGATCTCCACGCGCTCGGCGGTGTCGGCCTGGCGCGGGTTGCGCTCGTGGGTGACCTCGACCTCGACGCGCTGCACCCGCGGATCGAACTGCTCGACCTTGACCGCCTTGTCCTCGACATAGTCGCGCAGGCGGGGGCTGATCTCTGCGTTGCGGCCGACGACGGTGATGTCCATGGTGGAACCTCATTTCTGGTGCTGTGGGTTGAGCCCGGTGGGCTCCGCAGTACATGGGTGGCGCCCGCCGCGCATCGCGACGGGATGTGGAAGACGGGGGGTCACCTCCTGTCGCTGTCGCGTGAGCATGCGCGGAACGGTCTGAGCGGCATCTGAGCGGCATGGGAGGGCGTCCTTGGCCCCCGGGACCGCTCCGGCAGTCGCTGTGCTCTGTGCCACAGAATCTACACCATCCGGGCTGGTCATGCCTGCTTTGTTATGGAACTGATCGCCTGTGGCGGACGTGGCGGACGTCACCCGCCCGGCCCCTCGTCTGCGCGGGCGCCGGGTGAGCGCACCCACCGCCGTCGATCCGCCGAGCGCCACCGCCGCCAGGCGGCGGGGTGGCGGCCAGGACCACCGCGGCCAGGACGTGGGCGCCGGCCTCCTCCAGGGCCCTGACGCAGGACTCCAGCGTCGCCCCGGTGGTGACGACGTCGTCGACCAGGACCACGGGCAGGCCGCGGACCTCGGCCAGGACCCGGGGCGCCGCGGCCCGATTGGCCCGGCGCTGGTGGGCCGAGCGCCCGGCCTGATGCGCGCCCGCACCCCCGCGGCGTCGGAGCACATCGGCGCTGAGTACGCGCAGCACCGGCCCACCGGCCAGTGACCCGTGCTCGGCGATGCCGCGGGCCACGGCGTCGGCCAGGCCGGCTGCGACCAGGCGCCCCCGCAGGCGGCGGCCCGCGCCCGAGGGTGCTGGGATGACCAGCAGTGCCGAAGCCGCCGCGCTCCCGTCCCGGCCGGCGCCCCCGTGCTCGGCTGGAGAGAGGTCCGGATGGGAGGCCAGGTGGGAGGCGCAGGCCCGGCCGAGCTCGCGGCCCACCTCGGACATCACCCCATCGAGATCCTCCCGGGCCCCGTTCTTCCAGCCCAGGACCAGGCTGCGCACCGGGCCCGCGTAGGTCGCCGCCGCCAGGATCTCCAGGTCGCCGGCGGCCTCGGCATGCTCGACCAGGAGCGTGCCGGCCCCCAGCAGGCTCCGGCACTGCGGGCACAGCCTCGTCTCCCAGCACCCGCATCCCGCGCAGGACACCGGCAGGCCCAGCCCCAGCAGGTCCCGCGCCCGCCGCGCCACCAGGCCGGGCAGGCGGCGCAGGGCGCCCACCGCTCCCAGACCGCCGTCGCCCCGCCGCTCCGCACGCCGGTGCCTGGTGTGCCCGCCGGATGCGGGCCCCTGGGTGGTCCTTGTGCCCGGGTGCTCATCCATCGGCCCAGGGTGCCTCCTGGGGGCGGTGCCCGCACGGCCGGGGGCGGCGCCGTCCACAGGCGCCCCGGCGCCGTCCTGCCGCGGCCGCCATGTGGATCCGACTCGGCGCGCCCGGACGGCCGTCGGGCTCCGGGGGGAGGGAGACGCGGTGGGTTGCGAGTGGATCTCGGCGGGGCGGCGTCGTCCACGGTGGGAGGAATCTCCTGGGGAGGCGGGCGTCGGTCCACTAGAGTGGGGGCGCCTGTGCTCGGCAGGAGCCGGGCCCACCATGACGGATGTCCCAAGGGAGTAAGCAGCGTGTCGATCGTCGACAGGATCCTTCGCATCGGCGAGGGGCGCACCCTCAAGAGGCTCGAAGCCATCGCCACCCAGGTCGAGGGCCTGGCCGAGACCTACAGCGAGTTCAGCGATGACGAGCTCCGGGAGATGACCGACGAGCTCAAGGAGCGCTACGAGGAGGGCGAGACCCTCGACCAGCTCCTGCCCGAGGCCTTCGCCACCGTCGTCGAGGCCGCCGACCGCGTGCTGGGCATGCGGCCCTACCACGTTCAGATCATGGGCGGGGCGGCGCTGCACCGCGGCAACATCGCCGAGATGCGCACCGGTGAGGGCAAGACCCTCGTGGCCACCATGCCCTCCTACCTGCGGGCCCTGACCGGCAAGGGCGTGCACGTCGTGACCGTCAACGACTACCTGGCCGAGTACCAGTCCGACCTCATGGGCCGCGTCCACCGCTTCCTGGGGCTGACCACCGGCTGCATCCTGGCCGGCCAGACCCCCGTCGAGCGCCGCAAGCAGTATGCCTGCGACATCACCTATGGCACCAACAACGAGTTCGGCTTCGACTACCTGCGCGACAACATGGCCCAGCGCCCCGAGGACCTGGTCCAGCGCGGGCACGCCTTCGTCATTGTCGACGAGGTCGACTCCATCCTCATCGATGAGGCTCGCACCCCCCTCATCATCTCCGGCCCCGCCGGGGGGGATGTCAACAAGTGGTACAAGGAGTTCGCCTCCATCGCCGAGCGCCTGCGCTCGGGGCGGGACTACGAGGTCGATGAGAAGAAGCGCACCGTGGGCGTCCTGGCCCCCGGCATCGAGCGGGTCGAGGACTACCTGGGCATCGACAACCTCTACGAGTCGGAGAACACCCCGCTCATCGGCTTCCTCAACAACGCCATCAAGGCCAAGGAGCTCTTCCACCTGGACAAGGACTACATCGTGCGCGACGGGGAGGTGCTCATCGTCGATGAGCACACCGGCCGCGTGCTGCCGGGCCGGCGCTACAACGAGGGCATGCACCAGGCCATCGAGGCCAAGGAGAGGGTGGAGATCAAGGCCGAGAACCAGACCCTGGCCACCATCACCCTGCAGAACTACTTCCGCCTCTACCCCGAGGGCTCGCGCTCGGGCATGACCGGAACCGCCGAGACCGAGGCCGCCGAGTTCGCCGGCACCTACAAGATCGGCGTCGTGCCGATCCCCACCAACCGGCCCATGATCCGCGTGGACCAGCCCGACCTGGTCTACACCACGGAGGCCTCCAAGCTGGAGGCCGTCGTCGACGACATCTCCGAGCGCCACGAGGCCGGCCAGCCAGTGCTGGTGGGCACCACCAGCGTGGAGAAGTCCGAGGCCCTCTCGGGGCTGCTGCGCGAGCGCGGCATCCCCCATGAGGTCCTCAACGCCAAGCAGCACGCCCGCGAGGCCGCCGTCGTGGCCCTGGCCGGGCGCAAGGGCGCGGTGACCGTGGCCACGAACATGGCGGGCCGCGGCACCGACATCATGCTGGGCGGCAACGCCGAGCACATCGCGGTCACCGCCCTGAAGGAGGCGGGGCTGGACCCCGAGGAGGACGCCGAGGCCTATGAGAGGGCCTGGCCCCAGGCGCTGGCCTCGGCCAAGGAGTCCTGCCGCGCGGAGCACGATGAGGTCGTCGAGCTCGGCGGCCTCTACGTGCTGGGCACCGAGCGCCACGAGTCGCGCCGCATCGACAATCAGCTGCGCGGGCGCTCGGGGCGCCAGGGCGACCCGGGGGAGTCGCGCTTCTACCTGTCCATGGAGGACGACCTCATGCGCATGTTCGCCTCCGGGCTGGCCCAGCGCATCATGGCCTCGGGGGCCTACCCCGACGACGTCCCCCTGGAGTCCAAGATCGTCACCCGCGGCATCGCCAACGCCCAGCGCCAGGTGGAGTCGCGCAACTACGAGATCCGCAAGAACGTCCTGAAGTACGACGACGTCATGACCGAGCAGCGCGAGAAGGTCTACTCCGAGCGCCGCCGGGTGCTCGACGGGGAGGACCTGGAGCCGCAGGTCGAGGCCTTCCGCACCCAGGCGGTGTCCTCCATCGTCTCGGCCCGCACCGCCGAGGGCCGCCCCGACCAGTGGGACCTGGAGGCCATGTGGGACGATCTGGGTCACCTCTACCCCGTGGGCCTGGAGCGCGAGGAGGTCATCGAGGCCCTGGGCGGGATCGACTCCCTGAGCGCGGGCGGCCTCACCGCGGAGTTGAGCGAGGACGCCGCCGTGGCCTATGAGGAGGCCGAGGCCCGCATGGAGTCCAATGCCCTGGCGCGCGCCCAGCTCGGCGAGGAGCCCATGCGCACCCTGGAGCGGCGCATCCTGCTGGCCGTGGTGGACAAGCGCTGGCGTGAGCACCTCTACGAGATGGACTACCTCAAGGAGGGCATCGGCCTGCGCGCCATGGCCCAGCGCGATCCGCTCGTGGAGTACGCCAATGAGGGCGCCCACATGTTCAAGGCGATGATGGAGGGCATCCGCGAGGAGACCATCGAGCAGATCTTCGCCAATGTCTCGCGATTCGACGCCGCCGCCAAGCGCGCCGCGCAGGACGGCACCCAGGAGGCCGCCCAGGCGGTCAGCGGCCGGGCCAACGGCACCGCCGCGGCCGGTATCCGGGTGGGCGGGGCGGGAGACGCCTCCGGCTCGGTGCTGGGCGACACCGGCCAGGCCTCCCTGAGCCGCAGCAGCGGGCAGATGCGCTACTCCGGCCCCGATGAGGACGGGCAGGCCGCCGTCTCCGCCGGCGGGGCGGGATCCTCCCCGGCCGTGGGCCGCCTGGGCGGCTCCAAGCTGGCCGAGGCCGCCGGGGGCAATCGGGCCGAGCGGCGCCGGGCCAAGCGGCGCAAGCGCTGAGACCGGCCAGATGCTCTCTGCTGGGTCACTCGCATCCCGCCCGCTGACATGCCGTCATCTGGCCCAGCGGGATGCGGGTCACCCAGCGGGATGCGGGTCACCCAGCGGGATGCGGGTCACCCAGCGGGATGCGGGTCGGGCCCTGGGTGGGCCGCCTCCTCGAGGGCGCCGCTGGTGACCACCGCACCGAGTCTGCCCGCACTCATCGCCCGGGCGTATCCCGGAAGATCGATAAGGCGGCTGACCTGGTCGTGGTGGCATACCAGGACGTCATGGAGCTGGTCCCCACTCAGGGCATCCAGCAGTGCTGGGGAGTGCGTGGTGATGAGGGCGTTGACGCTTGTCCTCTCCGTAGCCTCATTGATGAGGTGCAGGAGTCTGCCGGCCTGTGAGGGGTGCAGTCCGTTCTCGATCTCCTCGATCGCCAGCAGTACGCCCGCCGAGGGGGCGGAGATGTCACTGGAGTAGGCCGGTGCGAGGGCGTCGACATCAAGATCGGATACTGGGCTTGACAGGGCGGTGGCGATCGCCAGGAATCGCAGAAGACCATCGCTCATCGAGCGCGCGGTTGTCACGGAGACCTTCGTGCCTCGCCGCTCTCGAATGGCCAGCATGATCTCACCGGTATCGGTGGAGCTGAAATCCAGGGCGTCGATGTCGCAATCGGCGATCTGCTGTGCCAGTTGCTCCAGCCTTGAGAATGTGCCGGGCTCCTGGTCCTTCAGGTGCTTGAGGATGGGTGCGAGGTTCTCCCCGCTGCGCCGCAGTCGGGCACCTCTGCGGGGGACCCAGTCCCGCATGAGGCCCGGGGCGGGATCGAAGTGGAAGCTCCTGTGCAATGATGCAGAGATGTCCCTCTGAGCATCGAGGATGTCGCGCTCGGCGTGGTTGGATTCAGGGATCACCGTCGGCAGCTGGCTAAGAACCGATCGGTCGTCGCGGAGGTGGATGCGACGGTTCGGCCCTTTTTCCACTTGAGACTGCCGCCTCCAGGCCCACTCCGCCGCTATCGGGGCGAGCATCGATAAGGACCTGCTGATTCCAGAGCCCACTCTTCGCTGCTCGTTGCGGTCCGCGAAGCGTCTCCTGGATGATACGGGGAAATGGAGAGGGGGCTACCTCCACATCGTAGTCGTAGGAGTACTCGCCGTGGGGGTGCGTGACGGTCACGGTGCACCCGAGGGTGAAGGAATCGCCCCTGTGCGGCACACATCCAGAAGCACCCCCACGGACGGGACCGCCCTCGCGCCTGCGTCCATCAAGCGCATCGGAGAGGGGCTCGGCGTTCGTGAGTCGGTGCAGGACGTCGAGGGCGTCCAGGATATTGGACTTCCCACTGGAGTTGCGCCCGGTGAGAATGGATGTCCTTCCCAGGGGGATGGTCGCATTCTCGAAGTTCTTGAATCTGGTGAGTCGAAGCTCCGAGATATGGGATGCCGCGTCGTCGTCGGGCCCGTGCTTGCTCATGGGGAGAAGTATGCCCGGCAGCCCGCTGCTATTGAGTGCTCCTGCGTGAGGGCCGGGGCGGCTCAGGCGATCTCCAGGCCCGCCAGGATCCAGCGGCCGCGCTGGGCGATGAGGCGCGCCGCCGCGGCACGCACCCGGCCACTGTCCTCCAGCAGGATCGTGGCCTCGCAGGCCCCCGAGACGGTCAACTGGGTATGCACCGAGCGCATCCGTGGCCGGTGCGAGCGCCGCCTGGCCCCCAGGACCCGGGTGGCCAGGCCGGCGCGCCGGGCGATCGCCTCGAACATCGCCGGCGTGGTCCAGCGCGTCAGATGGTCCACCGGGCGCTGGCCCGCCAGGACCTCCGCCGCGGCGACGACGATGACCGCGGCGCTGCGAGCAGGGTGCGGAGGCGTGGAGCGCTCCTGCTCCCCGCCCTCCCGACTCCTCGCGCCCGCGGGCTCACGGCCCGCAGACCGGTCGGGCGCGCCGGTGCTGGTGGCCGGGGCCGCGCGGCGGCCGGCCGCTTGGGCATCCTCCGATAGATCGAGCGCGCCCCGACGGCGTCGAGGCCCTGCGCCGCCGGTGCCGATGAGCAGCTCCGGCTCGATCACCTGCCCGGCATCGGCCTCCAGTGCTCCCATGCTCGGCGCCAGGGAGATCCGGGACTCGGGCGCCAAGGCCTCCTTCCCCGCCACTTCCGGGTCTCCGGCTCCCGCGGTGTATCCCCTGATGGTGTCCTTCACCGGCTCCTTCACGGACTCCTCCACGGCCGGGGTGCCGGTGGTCGCCGGTCCCGGGCGCGAGGGCGCCGGGCCACTGGGCTGTGGACGGGTGCGGCGGGCGGGGCGTCCGGCTCCCGCAGCCGCCGGTGGCCTGACAGGGCCGGCGGATGCCGCGGCACTGCAGCCGGTGCGCTGGCCGGCAGTCGGGGTCATCGTCGTCGTGGTCATGGCGGGCTCCTCAACGTCACTGGATGATGGCTGGGTTTCAGTACGGGGGCGCTCAGCCCGGCTGCGCGCCCGCGGCCGGCTCGAGTCCTGGAAGATCCGCGGGGATGGTCAGGACAGTGCCCGGAGTGATGAGGGAGGGGTCGGGCCCGATGGTCTGGGCATTGGCCCGATACAGCACGGGCCAGGCCCGGGCGATACCGGCGTTGCCGGCGTCCCGGGGCAGAAGCCCGGCGGTGATCGACCACAGGGACTCTCCCCGAACGACGACGTGCCGGCCCGTCGCGCTGCCATCCGGGGCCCGGTCCGCAGGTGAGCCCGTCCCGGAATCACCGGGCTCCAGGCCCTGGGGGGCGGGCGGCTGCGGATCCGAGGGGGAGGGAGTGACTGGGGGTGCGGGCGTGGTCGCACCTGCGCGCTGCTGCGGCGAGGCCGGGCCCGCGGTGCCAGGGCTATCGGGAGCCTGACCCTCCGGTGCGGGGGGCTCGGGGGCCGGTGCCTGCGGGCTCTGCGGCTGTGGTGCCTGTGGCTGTGGGGACGGTAATCCTGGGGGTCCGGGCGGCGCCTCCTGGGGGCCGCTGCGCCCGCCGTCGGCTGAGGGGTCCTGCGTGGCCGAGGCCGTGGGCTGCCATCCCAGGTCGTCACCGGCCTGCGGGTCTGCTGCGGCCATCGCCGGCGAGGAGCCGAGCCCCACGATGAGGGCGCCGGCGGCGATGCGGCGCACCATCGGCGCTCCCCACCGATCCAGCAGCGCCAGTGCCGCTCCGCGGGCCCCGGACGCCCCTGTTCGTGCCTGCCGCCCATGGGGCAGGAGGGCCGCGGCCACGGCGGCGGAGACCATGTGCCACAGGGCGCCCAGCGCTCCGGCTCCACTGGCCAGGCACACCACTGCGCTGCCCAACTGGCTCATCCCCCACCAGGCGGCCGGGGTCTGCGCCAGCGCATGCGCCGCCCGCACGGCGGTCAGGCCCAGCACCGCGCACAGCGCCCCGGAGGCCAGGGCCACCGCGAGCAGGTGGAGCCACGTCCCGGCAGGCGCGTCATGCCCGTGGCGCCTCAGCCCTGCCACTGCCGTGCTCTTGTCCCAGTGCCGGATCATGCCCGTCACCACCCTCATCGTCGTTGATGATGTTTGATGTTATTAGGTGTACATCAAGGAGGGTTGCCTGTCAACTGTTCGATGAGACTTCTCCCGGGGGCGCAGGGGCCGGGGTGCGGCCGGCGGTGGCCTGTGGTTGGCGTCATGCCATGCTCGAGCCGCGCCGAGGCCCTCCGGCGCCGGTTTGGAGCGCCACGGCGCCTGTGGTGGGCTTGGGCGGTGGATTGGGATGCGCTACTGGCCGACCTTGAGAGCCGCTTCGAGGCCGAGCGGCGGGCGGAGCTGGCGGCGCACAGCGCCGAGATGGCCGAGGCCGAGGTCGCCTCGGTGGCCCTCATCGACCGCCTCCGCGGCGCCATCGGCAGGCCGCTGCACCTGTGGACCCGCAGCGGTCTGCCCGTCCAGGGGACGGTGGTGCGGGTCCACCCCTCCTACCTGCTCATCGACGAGGGCTCGGGGATACAGGCCATCGTGCCCACCGCAGCCATCGCCACCCTCCTGCCCCTGCCCGGCCCCGTACCCTCCTCCTCCCGCCATCGCCCCGCCCTGGGATCCCTGCTCCGGGAGATCGCGCGGCGCGGGGCGCGGGTCCGCCTCGTCCTGGCCTCGGGAGACGTGGTGGGAAGGATCGTGCGCGTGGGGGCCGACCATCTCGATGTGGTGCTCGACGCCGAGGGCGGCCCGCGCGCGGCCCGCGCGCCCCTGGGTGGGCCCGCCCACCGTCCGGCCGGCGCGGTGACCAGTGTCGTCCTGGGCGCCGTCGAGGTCCTGCGCAGCCGCTGAGGAGCCCCGGCGCCCGCCGACCCACGTGCTGGCCGACCTCGCCCCAGCCCCTCCCTCAGCACGCGGGCCCCGCCGCAGCGGGTCGCGCTGCGTCATGTGCTTCTGGTCGGACCGCTGGCAGCGCCCGCCCGCAGGCGGGTGCCGGAGGCGTCAGTCCTCGTCGTCCAGGTGCCCTGCGGCCACCATGGCGCGAGTCGAGGCCAGTTGGCGCTGGATGTACTCCTCCAGGGCCTGGTCCTCGATCCGCCACAGCTTGCGCGCCCCCACCTGGATAGCGGGAAGATCCCCGGAGCGGATGAGGGCGCGCACGGCCTGGGCTGAGAGCTGGAGCTGCTCGGAGACGTCGGCGATGGTAAGAAATCGTGAGGCCATAGCACGATGATCCCATCCCGGCCACGGATGCGCCATTGCTAAAAGCATGTGTGGATAACCTTGTTTCCCCAAGACATATGGAGCATGATCTGTGGTGATCAAGGAGGATCCCCGTGACAGCATCCCGCAGCGCCTCTCCCACGCGCACCGCCCCCGCCCGCTGGCGCCGGCCCACCTGGAAGGACCCCCGCCTGGCCGGGGGCATCGCACTGGTGGGGGCCGCCGTCGCCCTGGGCTCCTGGGCCGTCGACGCCGCCGCCGAGACCACCCAGGTCTACGTCCTGACCCAGGACGTCGCCCCGGGCGCCGACCTCAGGGCGGAGGGGGTGCTCACCCTGGTCGACTCCCACCCGGGCACCGGCGCCTACCTCGAGGCCGGCAGCCTGCCCCAGGACGCCGTGGCCACCAGGTCCCTGTCCGCCGGGGAGTTGCTGCCCAGCGCCGCCGTCGGCAGCGCCCAGGACCTCACCTCGCGCACCGTGGTGCTCGACCTCTCCTCCGGCCTGCCGGCAGCCACCGCCCCGGGGGACTATGTGGACCTGTGGCTCCTGCCCGACCAGCAGGTGGTCGCCACACAGCAGCAGGGCGCCACTCTGGTGGCCCAGGGCCTCATCGTGGCCAGGATCGGCGAGGCCGGGGCGGGCCTGCTGGGCGGTTCGGGCACCAGCGTGGAGGTGCGCGTGCCCGAGGGCGAGGTGGGCTCGGTCCTCAGCGCCGTCGCCCGTGAGGGCTCCCTGGTCCTGGTGCCCACCGGCCAGGAGACCCCCTGATGGCCACCTCCAGCGTCGGGGTGCTGCTGGCCCTCAGCGGCGACGACGCCGAGATCCTGCGCAGTGTCAACCAACCCGGCAGTGGCATGAGCGTGGTCCGGCGCTGCGCCGACCTGCCCGAGCTGCTCTCGGCCGGGCTGGCCGGCCTGGCCTCCATCGCGATCCTGGACACCGGCTTCGATGAGATCGACCGCACGGTCCTGGAGCGCCTGACCCGCGCGGGCCTCAGCGGACTGCTGCTCGTGGAGGACGGGACGCAGGAGCGGTGGCGCTCCTGCGGCTGGCCGGTCGAGAGCCGGCAGGTCGAGGCGGGCCGCGTCCGCCGAGCCCTGCAGGAGATCATCCGCAGCGCCCACCGGGGGAGTCCCGCCTCACCCAGCACGGGCGGCCTGGGCGGCGCAGGCGGACCGGGAGCGGCGGGCGGGCCTGATGCGGGTGGGCCCGGGAGGCCGGGCGATGCCGCGCTCGCGGGAGGCCCCCGGGACGGCGCGGATCCCGGGCCGGGGGTGGACTCATGGCGCGACTGGCCGCAGGCGGCCCCCGAGGCGATGAGCCCCGCCCAGCAGACCGCATGGCTGGAGGACCTGTGGAGCCGATCCCCCGGGGATGAGCGCACGGATTGGTCGGGGGCCGGAGCCGGGGAGCCGGGTGCGCCCACCGGATGGAGCACCGGGACCGGGCCGGCCCGGATACGCGAGCCGCGGGAGGGCAGGGCGGTTCCCGGGCGTGATCCCGGGGCCCCGGCTGGTGCCGGGAGGCAGGCGCACCCGGGGCGCCTGGCCGTGGTGTGGGGCCCGCACGGCGCCCCGGGCCGCTCCACCGTGGCCGCCTCCCTGGCCCAGGCGCTGGGACGGGGAGGCGGCTCGATCCTCGTGGACGCCGACGTCGAGGCCCCCTGCCTGGTCCAGCTCCTGGGCCTGCCCGACGACTCCTCCGCCCTGGCGGGGGCCACACGCCTGGCCACGCACGGCCGACTGGATGCCGAGGCCTTCAGCCGGTTCCTCACCCCCGTCGGCGAGGGCGTCCGCCTCCTGGGCGGGCTGGGCCGCTCGGGGCGGTGGCGCGAACTGCCCCCCGCCTCCATGACGGAGGTGTGGCTGCAGTGCCGGGCCGCGGCGGCCTGGACGGTGGTGGATGTGGCCGGTGGGCCCATCGACGACGGCGTGGACGACTTCACGCTGGAGCCGGGGCGAGGCGCGGTGGCCTTCGACCTGGTCCGGCATGCCGATGTGGTGGTCATTGTCGGGGCGGGCGACCCGGTCGGGGTGCGCCGTCTTCTCCAGCTCCTGGGGGATCTCGACGCCGAGGCCGCCCCGGCCGGGCGCATCCAGGTGGTGGTCAACCGGGTGCGGGCCTCGGCGGCCGGCCCCTCGCCCCAGCAGGCGATCCTGGAGGCCCTGGGCCGTTTCGGCGGACTGACCGATGTGGCCCTGCTGCCCGAGGACGGGGCCTGCGCCGACCGCTGCCTGCTTCAGGGCCGCAGTATTGTCGATGGCGCCCCGGGCAGTGCCCTGGGCAAGGCGCTGGTCAGCCTGGCCGAGCGCCTCGACCCGCGGGCCGCTGCCGCCGGCCCCCGGGGGTCGAGGAGGCGACGGCGGGCCGCGGAATCAGGGCGTCCGGGCCGCTCAGGGCGCCCCGGTCCTGAGCCGTCCCCGAGGCGCGGCACGACGCCGGCCAGGCGTCAGGGCTGGCTGCGAGGAGGCGGGCCTGGCCGGGCATCCGGCGGCGAGGGACTGCGCCGATCGGGGCGTGAGCGGCCGGAGGAGCATGCAGGCCCACCCGGTCCGCAGGACGGGCGGGCCCTGCCGCCGGGGCCGCACGGCACGGCACCGACGGCGCCGGCACCCGGGCCGCTGGCGGTCCCCCACGCCTGCGACGCGGCCTCGAGCATGCCGGTGGGCGCGATACCCGGACCGACGCTGGAGGGGCCGGCAGCCCATTGGCCGGCCGCACCGGCGGGGGAGCCGGGACGAGCCCCGTCCGATAGCGCTGGTGCCGGGGCCGCGCGGACGGGAGAGGGCGGTGCTCCGGGCGTCCCCGGGGCCGATGGCCGTGGTGACCTTCGGGCCTGGGGCAGTGCCGCCGGCGTGGCCGTGCCCGGCGATGCGGCGTCCAGCGAGTCAGCACCGGGTTCAGTGCCCGGTCCGGGTACCGGTTCAGTGCCCGGTGGCGGGGCTGCGGCGCCGGAGGGGAGATCAGGCCGGCGCCCTTCCCCGTGGCTGCGCCCTGCCCGAGGGTCGGGGGCCGATGCGCCGGATCCGGGTGCTGCGTCAGGCGCGAGCGGTTTCTAGGCGCTGGTGCCCGCGACGTCGTCGACGGTGCTCCCGGTGCCCTTTCTGGTTCGGGGCGGCCCGGGGCGTGGGTGCTGGCTCTGTGCCGTCCGGGCGCCGTTGGTGGGGGTGGGGCTGGTGGTGGTGCACCAGGAGCGCCAGGGGCTTGGAAGGGTCGGGGGAGCCGGGAGAGTCGTGTGCTTCGGGAGGCCCGAGGGGGTCGGGACGGTGGTGGGTCTGCATGGTGGGCGTCACTTGGCGGAATGGGCGTCACTTGGCGGAATGGGCGACATCTACAAGGTACGTCCATTCCGCGAAGTGACGCCTCTGTCGCGAAGTGACGCCCTATCGCGCCGCCCCGGGCCGGTCCGGTGCTCCTGGCCGCCCCGGATCCTCGGGCGGTGGGCTCGGGGCGCGTGGGGGAGCCTGGCGCGGGCAGGATCGGGCAGACTGGTCCCATGCGCATCTACCTGCCCGCCACGGCCGCCGATCTGAGGGCCGAAGTCATCTCTGCCAGGGCCGCTCACGCCGCGACCCCCGCCTTGGCGCAGGCGCTGCCGGATGAGGATGAGGAGGGCCTGGAGGTCTCCGCCTCCCTGTGCGCCGCCGACGCCTCGGTGCTGCTGCTGGCCGAGCCCGGGGCCCAGGGCCTGCCCGATCGCCGCGTGGTCATTGCGGCGGATGTGGACCCCCAGGTGGTGCGCGAGCTGGCCGTCACCGAGGAGGTCCTGCCGGGCAGTGTCATGGTGGAGGCCCCGGTGCCCTGGGAGGATGTGGCGGCGGTCCTGGTCGACGAGGCCGGGGCGCAGGCGGATGTCGCCCTGGCCCGGGTGGGTGACGAGGAGGCCTTCGAGCGCGCCGCCGACGCCGATCTGCTGTGGTACGACGTGGTGGAGTGCGATTCGCTGGCCGACGAGCTCGGGGTCTGAGCACCGACCCGATGGGCGGTGCCTGCGCCGGGATCTCAGGTGGTGACCGCCAGGGTGGAGCCTCCGGCGGGTGAGCGTCGGATGCGGATCTGGTCGAGGATCTGGTTCTTGAGCTCCTCGACGTGGGAGACGATGCCGACGCTGCGGCCCCCGGCCCGCAGGCGCTCGATCTCGGTCATGACGACTTGGAGGGTCTCGGGGTCCAGGCTGCCGAAGCCCTCGTCGATGAACAGCGTGTCCAGGCTGACGCCCCCCGACTCTGCGGAGACGACGTCGGCCAGGGCCAGGGCGAGGGACAGGGAGACGTAGAAGGTCTCCCCGCCCGAGAGGGTCTTGGGGTCGCGCCGGTGCTCGGCCCCCAGGTGGTCGATGACCGCCAGCCCCAGGCCCTTGCGGCGGGACCGCGAACCGGATTCATCGTCGGTGCGGATGAGCTCGTAGCGCCCGGAGGACATCTGGGACAGGCGCTCATTGGCGAAGACGAGCACCTCCTCGAAGCGGGCCTGGAGCACCCAGGTGGCCAGGGTGGTGCCCGCACTGTTGTCCCCGCGGGCCAGGGCCGCGACCCGCAGCAGTGGCGCGCTGGCCCCGACCGCCTCCTCGTAGGCCGAGGCGGCCTCCTCCACCCCGGCGCAGGTCCGCTCCAGGTGGGCGTGGGCCTCGGCGGCGCGGGCCTGCTGCGCGGCCGCGGCCTCATGCGCGGCCTCGGCTCCGGCCAGGGCCTGGTCGGCCTGCTCCAGGGCATCCTCCTCCTGCCCGCTCAAGGAGGCGATCTGCGGGTCCGCCAGCGCCTGAGCCACCCTGAGCCGGGTGGTGCGCGCCTCCTGGACCCGCTGGGACAGAACCTCGCGCGAGGCGGCGTCCATGGCGCACTCCTGGGCCTGCACGGCGCTGGTGAAGCCCTCCTCCGCCAGGGTGCGGGCCAGGTTCTCCCGGGCCTCCTGGAGGGCGTCGAGCGCGGTGGCGGCGGCACTGATGGCCCGCGAGGCCTCCTCGGCCTGGCGGGCCTGGTCCAGCAGTGCGCCGGCCCGGGCGGCGACGGTGGGCCATGGGCCCCGGGCCTGCTCGCAGCGCCGGCGGTCCTCGGCCAGCCGGTCGCGCTCGGCCTCCAGGCGGCTGTGCGAGACGGCCAGTGCGGAGCGCGCCCGCTCGTGGTCCTGGCGCAGTTGCTCGGTGGCGGTGTCGAAGTCCTCCAGGCGCTGGGTCAGGGCCGGGACCTGCTGGGCCTCGTCCCGTGCGGCGCGCAGGGCGGTGGCCGCCTGCTGGAGGGCCAGGGCGCTGTGCTCGACGGCGAGGCCCCCACTGGAGCGCAGGGCCTCCTGGTATCGGCTGCGGCAGGAGTCGCGCTCCTGGCGGGCGCTGCTGAGCGCCTCATCGGCCTGGTGCTGTGCGCGCTCGGCCGCCTCCACCTGCGTCCGGCTGGCACCCTGGGCGGGCTGGGCCGCGGGCTCGGGGTGGTCGGTGGAGCCGCAGACGGGGCAGGGCTCGCCCTCCAGCAGCTCCCCGGCCAGGGCCCCGGCCTGCGAGGAGATCCAGCGCATCCGGGTGCGGGTGACCTCCTCGGCGGCCCGGGTCGCGGTGGCCACCGCCTGGGCCAGTCGATCCTCATGCTCGGTGAGCTCGACGGTGAGCTCCTGGGCGGTGGTGGCGGCCCGGTGCTGCTCGTCGGCCCGGTGGTGCTCAGCCTCCAGGCCGGGCAGGCGCTCCTGGGCGGCACGCGCGGCCTCCAGGCTGCCGGCCAGCGTGGCGCGCTCCTCGGGTCGCCGGGCCAGGGCCTCATCCTGGGCCTCCTGCTCCTGTGCGGTGCGCTCCAACTCCTCCTTCCGGGCCTCCAGCTGCCGAGCCCGCCCCTCCAGCCCGGACTCCTGGGCCAGGACCTCCTCCAGCCCGCCGTGCTGGGCCCGCAGCCGATGGGCGCGCTCATCGAGGCCCCGGGTGCTCACCGTGGTGCCCGGCATCCTGCCCGGCGCAGCGGCTCCAGGGGCCGTCTGCGCGGCGGCCTGCTCATCGGCCCCGTCTCGACCGCTTTCCCGCTGGGCGTCGTCGTGCTGGGCGTTGTTGCGGGGGCCGACGTCGGGCCCCGTGGCGGCGTCCTGTGGGGCGTCCGGCCCGTCGGTGCCCGCCGCGGTGGCCTCCATCGCCTCCAGTCGGCGCTGGAGCTGCTCTGCGGGCGGGGTGGCGAGCCTCAGGAGCTCCTCATGCGCCTCCTGCTGCGCCTGCCACTGCGCCTGCCACTGCGCCTCCAGTGATGCCTCCGGCCGGGTCTGGGCGTGGGCCGGGTCCGCAGTCCTGGGGCCTGGGGCGTCGGTGGCCTGCGGGCTGCCCGGGGCGGCGGTGGTCAGGCCCGCCAGGCCGTCGACGGCGCTCAGGGCACGGTCTCGTGCGGCCTCAGAGGCGCGCAGGGAGGGTGCCAGGCGCGCGGCCCGCTCGGCGTCGCGCAGGCGCTCGGCCTCCCGGGCGTGTTCCTGGGCGTGCTCCTCCAGGGCCTGCTGCTCGGCCAGGAGCTGGTGGCGCCGCTCCAGGCGCTCGTGCAGGCTGCGGGCCCCCTCCCGGGCCAGGCGCGCCTGTGCCACACCTGCGGCGGCCTGCACCGCCCGATCCTCGGCCTGCTTGACCTTCTGGGTCGAGAGCCGGCGGGCCCGCCCGGTGATCGCCCGCAGGGCCTGGAGGTCGGGGGCCCCGGGCGCGGTGGCCGCCTCCAGGCGCTGGCCCAGGCACTCTGATGGGCCCAGCACCACCTGCGGATCGGGCTCGGTCAGTGGATCCTGCTCGGGATCCTGCTCCGACTGTGGTCCCGATGCGGGCTGTGGGGCCAGGAGGGGCTCGTGGGCCAGGGATCGCGCCTGGGAGCGCAGGGTGCCGGCGGCCTGCTCCACGGCTGCCGATCCCGCCCGGGAGGATTGGGCGAGCTGGTCCTGGATGGCGTCGTAGATGCCGGTGCCGAAGACGTCCTTGAGCAGGCCCTGGCGCTGGGTGGAGTCGGCCCGCAGGAAGCGGGCGAACTTGCCCTGGGGCAGGACTACGGTCTGGGTGAACTGCTCGCGGCTGAGCCCGATGAGGCGCGCGATCTCGGCGTCGGCCTCACCCACCCGGATGATGGGCTCGCCCAGCGCCTCCCCGCCGACGGCGGACAGGCGCCAGAGCTTGACGCTCCCGTGCTGGATGGTGGTGCCCTGCCCGCGCCGCTTGGCCCGCTCATAGGTGGGGGTGCGCCGCACCCGGTGGATGCCCGCAGTGGTGGAGAAGACCAGCTCGACGCAGCTGTCCGCCTCGGGGCCCACCAGGGTCGAGCGCATCCGGTCCTTCGAGGAGTCCGAGGAGTCGGCGACGTCCCCGTAGAGGGCGAAGACGATGGCGTCGATGATGGTGGTCTTGCCCGAGCCGGTGGGGCCGGTCAGCAGGAAGCGTCCGCAGTCGCCGAAGGCATCGAAGTCGATGGTCTCGGTCCCCGCGTAGGGCCCGATACCGCTCATGGTCAGGGAGTGGATCCTCACTGCCGGCTCCTTCCCGCCGCCAGGGCGGACTCGTAGGCCTCCCGCAGGACCTCCCGCTCGGCCCGGCTGGGGGCGCGCTGGCCGACGTCGTCCAGGAAGCCCGCACTGATCTCCAGGGGGTCGGCGGCCGCGGTGACCGCCACCCGCTCGCCCCGGGGCCGCTCGGGCGCCTGGTGGCTGAAGGCCAGCAGTCCGGGGAAGTGGGCCTTGAGCTGGGCCAGTGCCCCCGGCGGGCGCTCGCCGCTGAGGATGATCCTGACCCAGGAGCCGTCGTCCGGGGTGGCCAGCAGTTGGTCCATGCCACCCTCCAGGGTGCGCACCCGATGCCGCACGGGTACGGCGATGCGCTCCAGGCCGGTGACGCCCTCAGGCCCGATATCCACCAGCACCGAGGACTTGGCGGCATCGGCCTCATCGAAGGACAAGGCGATGGGGGAGCCGGAGTAGACCAGGCGCGGCGCCCGCCCGCAGGTGGCAGGAGCCGCCTGATCGGTGGCTGCCCCCGGCTCGGCGCGGGGCGGGCGCAGCTCCTGGGGGCGGTGGAGGTGGCCCAGGGCGACATAGTCCAGGCCTCCGCTGGCCTGCGCCGCGGGGGAGCCGCCCATGGTGGTGAAGACCTGGGAGGGCACGGCGTCGACCCCGCCGACCCGGATGTCCCGCTCGGACTGGCTGGCGGTGCCCCCGACGACGAAGGCGTGGGCCATGAGCACGCTGGGCAGGCGCTCGCCGCGGCCGGCGCGCCGGCGCTCCAGATCCGCGGCCACCAGCCGCAGAGCGGCACTGACCACCGCCTCATGGGAGCGGGGAAGGCGCTCCGGCCGGCGGGGGCCGGCATCGCCGTCTCCGGACTCCTCCCCGGCCCCGGGAGCCTGGCCGCCCGCGGCGTCGTCGGGCGGGCCGGTGCGCTCCCCGAGGCGCTGGGCCAGCAGCGGGGGCAGGGCCTCACGGGCGGCGTCGGGATCCAGGTAGGGCAGGGCGTGGACGATGGCGGCCTCGCGGCCGGAGGCATCGGGCAGGACGATGCCGCGGTCCAGGCCGGCGGTGCGGGCGCGGATGAGGAGGCGCTCGCGCATGAGGTCGGCGGCGAAGCCCAGGCGGTGGGCGGAGTCGTGGTTGCCGGGGGTCATCACCACCCGGGTGCGCTCGGTCAGGCGCCGCAGGGTCTCATCGAGCAGGGTGACGCAGGCCGCCGGGGGCACGGCGCGGTCGTAGACATCCCCGGAGACCAGGACGGCGTCGACCGACTCGGCGGCGACCAGCTCGACGAGGTGGTCGGCGAAGGCCGCGTGGGCGTCGTCGAGCACCTGGCCGTGGAAGGTGCGCCCCAGGTGCCAGTCCGAGGTGTGGAGGATCCGCATGCCCGAACCCTCTCACAGGGGTACGACACGTATCGCAGCACTTGAGCCGCAGGCGCACCGGCGCGGCGGAGGCCCGGCTCAGCCCTCCAGGGCCCCGGGGTCGACCCGGGCGGCCCGCAGCCGCTCCCAGGTGTCCTCGGGCCAGTGCCACAGGCGCCACCGGGTGGGGCAGTAGGCGGTGTCCTCGAGCAGGGCCATGTGCTCCAGGGCCGCCCGCCAGGGCACGACGAGCCGCTCCCGCTCTCCGTGCAGGTCCAGGTATTCCACCTCGGGCACCAGGGCGCCGTCGAGGCCGGGCAGGAGGACCGCGTGGGTGGGGCCGGCGCCCTGGCCCGCCACCGGGATCATGCGCAGGCCCTGCTCGGCCAGGGAGCACGCATGCTCCTCATCGCCGGTGAGGTAGAGGGCCTGGGAGTGGTACTGGTCGCGCACGAAGCAGCGCCACTGCCTCCAGGACCGCTCGGCCAGCGGGTGGCCCGGGCGCCGCCAGGGCACCAGGGCGCCGTCGTGGTGGACCAGCGGGGCCGGGAGCATGGAGCGCGGGTCATCGGTGTAGACCTCGGCGGCGTAGGCCAGCGCCGCCTCGAGGGCGGCCTCATCGGCCTCGGGCACGATGAAGGCCTCGTTGCGGCTGGGGGCGAAGACCAGGGGGCGCGAGGGGCCCTCGAGCGGGTTGGCGACCGCGCCGATCGGGCCGGCGAACAGGTCGGGGAAGGCCAGGCAGGAGGCCTGGTACCCGTAGGGCTCGACGACGAAGGCCGCGCCCTGGCCGGTGGCCCCGATCGGCATGATGTCGGTGAAGAACCCCTCCCGCTTGATATTGGCGCGCGCCGCCCGCAGCAGATCCGCGGGCCGGGCCTCCCACCGGTCCAGGTCCCGGTGGTGGACCAGATTGGTGATCTGGGGGTGGTCCTCCCCGACCACCTGGACGAGGTGGGTGCCCAGGGGGAAGTGGAGGAGGGTCGCTATGCCCCCGACGCGCTGGTGGGTGAAGACCGCCGGGCGCACCAGGGGCATGAGCCCGTCCCACCGGGGCGAGTCGGTGGCCCTGTTCTCCTTGAACAGGGTGAGGTAGTCCGAGGTGTGGCGCACGCGCTCCTGGAAGGGCATGCCCCGGCTGTTGCGCTCCGGCTCGGAGCACATGACCTGCAGGAGGCGGCCGTCGGGCTCGACGACGCGCAGGTAGAGGTGGTCCTCGAAGGTGAGTTCGGCACCGGGGAAGACCTCGCGCGCCGCCGCGGCCAGGACCTCGTCGAAGGACTCCATGCCCCCAGGCTACGCGGGCAGACCCCTGCGCCGCACAGGATCGGGCCGATCCTGTGCCGCGCAGGGGCCGGGGCCCGGGGGGAGGGGGCGCCGTGGGCCGCGCCGCCGTCAGGCGGCGATGGTGCCGGTGGCGACCAGGGCGATGATGATCAGGCCCAGGACCACGCGGTAGATGAGGAAGGAGGTGAACTTGTTGGAGGAGACGAAGCGCAGCAGCCAGGCGATGGTGGCGTAGGCCACCAGGCCGGAGGTGATGGTGGCGATGATCGTGGCCGGCCAGCCCACCGTCGCGCCGATCTCGTCGGCGGAGGTGACCGCCTGCATGAGGCCCGCCGCCACCAGGGCGGGGATGCCCATGAAGAAGGACAGGCGCGTGGCCGTCACCCGGTCGAAGCGCAGGAACAGGCCCGCCGAGATCGTCGCCCCGGAGCGGGAGATGCCCGGCAGCACCGGGGCCAGGGCCTGGAAGGCGCCGATGATGAGCGCGTCCTTGATGGTCACGTCCCGCATGCCCTTGGTCAGGTTCTGCTGGCGGTCGGCCAGCCACATCACCGCCGACCACACGATGAGCGCCCCGGCGATGATCCACAGGGAGCGGGCGGTGACCTCGATGAAGTCCTCCAGCACCAGGCCCACCACGGCCACCGGGATCGAGCCCAGGATCACCCCCCAGCCCAGGGTGTAGTCCGGGTCCTGGCGGGCCTCCTTATCCACCAGGCCCTTGCACCAGGCGGTCACGATGCGCACGATGTCACCCCAGAAGTACACCACCGCCGCCAGGATCGCCCCGATCTGGATGACCGCGGTGAAGGCGGTCATGCCGGCGTTGTCGATGTCGTAGCCCAGCAGCTTCTCGACGATGTTGAGGTGCCCGGTCGACGAGATGGGCAGGAACTCGGTGATGCCCTCGACGATGCCGAGAATGACGGCGTGCAGCCAGTTCAATGGAACTCCCAGGTGGTTGGGGGCGGGTGGAGCGGGTCGGCCATGCGTCTCGCAGGCCCACGCGGAAGGCTACCGGTCCCGCCCGGCCCACCGCCTCCCGCAGCGGCGCGAGCGGCTGTGGCACCGCCCTCAGGCCGGTGCCCGGTGGGCCCGGTGGCGTCAGTCGGTCTCGTTGCCCAGCCGCTCCATGATCTCGCCGTGCAGCAGGGTGTTGGAGGCCACCGCGCTGCCGCCGAAGGGCCCGGGCTCCCAGGACAGCGAGGTGAAGGTGCCGCCGGCCTCGGTGACCACCGGCACCAGGGCGGCCATGTCGTAGAGCTCCAGCTCGGGCTCGGCCGCCAGGTCCACCGCGCCCTCGGCCAGGAGCATGTAGGACCAGAAGTCCCCGTAGGCGCGGGTGCGCCAGCACGACTGCATCAGCCCCAGCATCCCGCGCAGGCGGCGCGCCGCGGCCCAGCCCGACAGGGAGGAGTAGGACAGGGAGGCGTCGGAGAGCCGTGCCACCCTGGACACCGACAGGCGCCGCGCCGAGCTCAGCGAGCGCCCGCTCCAGGCCCCGCCGCCCTTGACCGCCCACCACCGCCGTCCCAGCGCGGGCGCCGAGACCAGCCCGACGACGGCCTGGCCGTCCTCGACCAGGGCGATGAGGGTGGCCCATACCGGCACCCCCCGCACGAAGTTCTTCGTGCCGTCGATGGGGTCGATGACCCACTGGCGCGGGGAGTGCCCGGTCGTGGGCATCTCCTCGCCCAGCACCGAGTCGCGCACCCGGGCCCTGCCCAGGCGCTCGCGGATGGCCCGCTCGGCCTCCCGGTCCGCCTCGGTGACGGGCGTGAGGTCCGGCTTGGTCTCCACGGTGAAGCTCCCGGCGTCGAAGCGCGCCTGGGTCAGGCGGTCCACCTGGTCGGCGATCGTGTGCGCCAGGTGCAGGTCGTCGCGCCACCGGCGCTCGGGGGAGGAGGGCTTGGGACTCATGGCACCACGGTAACGGTGACGCTGGGCCTCTGTGGGAGGAGCACGGGTGGCGGGCGGGGCGCGGGCCGCCACGGCCGGCGATGGGCCCGGCCCGACGGCGGTGCGCCGCCCGGTGGGTTGCGCGGTGGGTCGCCGCCGTCGGGCCGGGGCGCCGTCACCGGTTGACGGCCGTCTAATAGAGAACTATCGTCACGATTAACTAAGGACCACCTCAAGCCAGGACGGCTCTCATGGCTGACTCCACCTCTCCCACCCTGTCCCGCAGCGCCGATCCAGCGGCCACGACGACCGCCGAGACTCCCACCGGCCAGGATGGCGGAGCCCCTCCCGAGGCCCGCGCCGGGAAGGCCGCCCTCAAGGACCTGCTGCGCCCGGTGCGCGGCTACCTCATGGTGGGCATGCTCCTGTCGGCCCTGTCAGCGGTCTGCGCCCTCGCCCCCTATGCGGGGCTCCTGCACCTGGGCCGGATCCTGCTCGACGCCCACGCCGCGGGGCAGGACCCGCATGCCGGCAGGGTGCAGGACGCTGTGGCCCTCATCCTGGGAGGTCTGGCAGCCAGGCTCGTCCTGTACTTCCTGGCCCTGAGCGTCACCCACGTGGGCGACCTGAGGCTCGCGGCCCAGCTGCGCACCCGCATCGTGGAGGTCATGGCCCGCGCCCCGCTGTCCTGGTTCACCGAGTCCTCCTCCGGCCGGGTGCGCAAGGCCGTCCAGAACGACGCCCACGACCTGCACTACCTCGTGGCCCACCAGTACGTGGAGTACACCGCGGCCATCGTCATGCCGCTGGCCGCGCTCCTCTACGCCCTCGTCATCGACTGGCGCCTGGGCCTGCTGGCCGTGGCCACCCTGCCGGTCTACGCCGCCATCCAGGCCTGGTCGATGCGCGGCATGGGGGACCTGACCCGAAAGGTCGACGCGATGCTGGCCGATGTCTCGGCCCGCATCGTCGAGCTCGTCAGCGGCATCGCCGTGGTCAAGGCCTTCGGCCGCGCCGGACGCGCCCACCAGCGCTACACCCGGGCGGCGCAGGACATGGCCGAGTACTACCGCGCCTGGTGCGCCCCCATGCTGCGCTCCAACGCCCTGGCCACCTCCGTCATCGCCCCGGCGGTCATCCTCCTGGTCAACCTGTCCGGGGGCGCGGCCATGGTGCGCGCCGGGTGGGTCGACCCCCTCCAGGTGCTGGCCACCTGCCTCATCGCCCTGGTGCTGCCCAGCGCCATCGACACCCTGGGCTGGTCGTCCTGGAACAACCGGATCGCCGGGGCCGCGGCCCTGCGCATCATGGATGTCCTGAGCACCGAGCCCCTGCCCGAGCCGGCCCGGGCCCGCAGCCCCCGGGACGGCGAGATCCGCTTCGAGGACGTCTCTTTCGACTACGGCGCCACCCGCGCCCTGGACGGGGTGAGCCTGACCCTCAGGCCCGGCACGGTCACGGCCCTCGTGGGCGCCTCCGGGTCGGGCAAGTCCACCCTGGCCACCCTCCTGGCCCGATTCAACGATCCCACGCAGGGGCGTGTGACCCTGGGCGGGGTCGACCTGCGCGACGTGCCCGCCCGCGAGCTCTACCGGCATGTCGCCTTCGTCCTCCAGGACGCCCAGCTGCTGACCCTCCCGCTGGTGGACAACATCCGCCTGGCCCGGCCCGGGGCCGACCTGGAGCAGGTCCGCGCCGCCGCCCGCGCCGCCCAGATCGACGAGGTCATCATGGCCCTGCCGCAGGGCTACGACACGGTCCTGGGCCGGGGCGCCGACCTGTCCGGCGGGCAGGCCCAGCGCGTGGCCATCGCCCGGGCCATCCTGGCCGACGCCCCCGTCCTCATCCTCGATGAGGCCACCGCCTTCGCCGACCCCGAGTCCGAGGCGGCCATCCAGGACGCCCTGAGCGAGCTGGTGCGCGGGCGCACCGTCCTGGTCATCGCCCACCGCCCGGCCGCACTGGTCAACGCCGACCAGGTGGCCCTGCTGGAGCGTGGGCGCCTGGTCGCCGTCGGCACCCACGACGAGCTCATGGCCGACCCCGCCTACGCCGCCCTGTGGCGGGCCGCGGCGCCGGCCGCCCCGACGGGCGCTCCTCCAGGCCCCCCGCCGGACGCCGTCGGCCGCAGCGCCTCCGGCCCGGGGGCCTCCCCGCAGGCCCGGCCCGCCGGCCCGAGCAGCACCCGGGAGGACAGGCCATGATCCGCTCCATCGTCTCCCTCATGTCCGACGAGGGCCGCCGCCAGGTCACCATCATGGTGGTGCTCTCCGTGGTGGCGGGACTGGCCCAGGGTGTGGCGGCCCTGCTGCTCCTGCCGATCGTCGACGCCATGGTCCTGGGCCGCTCGCCCTGGGGATGGCTCGGCGCGCTGGCCGCTCTGGCGGCCCTGGCCTCAACCCTCCAGTACTTCCTGGCCCGGGCCAGCTACGAGGCCGCCTTCGACATCCTGCGCCGGCTCAACATCGCCCTGGGTGACAAGCTCACGCGCCTGCCGCTGGGGTGGTTCGACACCCCGAGGCGGGGTGAGCTCTCCCAGTTGGCGGGCAAGGGCGTGATGGACCTGGGCGGCCTGCTGGCGCATATGCTCCCCCTCTTCCTGGTGGCCGTCAGCCAGTGCGCGGCCATGGCCGTGGGCTCGTGGTTCATCGACTGGCGCCTGGGCGCGGCACTGACCGCCTGCGCCCCGCTGTTCGCCCTGGCGGTCATCGGCGCGAGCCGCATGGGCGACGCCGCGGAGGCCCGCTCCCACGCCTGCGAGGTGGAGGTCAATGACCGGGTCATCGAGTTCGCCCGCGCCCAGGGGGCCCTGCGCTCCTGCGGGCGCGCGGACTCCTATGAGCCCCTCATCACTGCCCTGGAGTCCGAGCGCCGCACTGGCCTGTCCCGGTTCCTCGTCTCCGTCCTGGCCCTGGGGCTGGCGGGCGTGGCCGTCCAGGCGCTCCTGGCAGTCCTGGTGATCCTGGTGGCGGCCCTGGTGGTGGGAGGCCAGGTCGGCTCCTATCAGGCCGTGGCGCTCATCGGCATCGGCCTGCGCTTCATCCAGCCACTGGACCAGGTGGTCTCCATGTCCTTCGGGATCCGGCCGGCCCAGGCTCAGAGCGCCCGCCTGCGCCGGGTCCTGGACGCCCCGGAGCTGGTCGAGCCCGAGGCCTCGGCGCCGGCCACCAGCCCCGGTCAGGTGGTCCTGGAGGACGTGCGGTTCTCCTACGGCGCCGAGCCTGTCCTGCAAGGGGTGAGCCTGCGGGCCGAGCCGGGCACCTTCACCGCCCTGGTCGGCCCCTCCGGATCGGGCAAGACGACCGTGACCCGCCTCATCGCCCGCTTCTACGACGTCGATGCCGGCGTGGTGAGGGTCGACGGCGTCGACGTGCGCGAGCTGACCAGTGCCGACCTCATGGAGAGGCTGTCCATGGTCTTCCAGGACGTCTACCTCTTCGACGACACCCTGGAGGCGAATATCCGCGTGGGCCGTGTCGAGGCGAGCCGGGAGGAGGTGCGCCGGGCCGCCCGCGACGCCGGGGTCGAGGAGATCGTCGCCCGCCTGCCCGAGGGCTGGCGGACCCGGGTGGGGGAGGGCGGCAGCCGCCTGTCGGGCGGCGAGCGCCAGCGCGTGGCCATCGCCCGCGCCCTGCTCAAGCGCGCCCCCATCGTCCTGTTCGACGAGGCCACCTCCGCCCTGGACCCCGCCAATGAGGCGCGGGTGGTGGGCGCCATGGAGTCCCTGGCCCGGCGCTCCACGGTCATCGCCATCGCCCACAAGCTCAGCACCGTGCGTCGCGCCGATCAGATCGTCGCCCTGGGGGCGGACGGCCGCGTGGAGCAGGTCGGCACCCATGAGGAGCTCATGGCCGCGGGCGGGCGCTACGCCCGCTACTGGCGCGAGCGGGAGCGTGCCGCCGCCTGGCGCCTGTCCTCGGGCGCCTGAGGCGCGGCGACGGCTCTGCGCCCCCGGGCCCGCCCCATCAGGGCGCGCTGATCCCCAGCAGCTCGCGCACGAAGCGGCAGGCCTGGTCGACCGTCATCTCCTGGCCCAGGATGGTGGAGCGGTAGAGCAGACCGCCGATGGCCGCATCGACCAGGACCTCCGGGGCGGCCCGGTCATCGACCAGGCCCTCGCGGGCCGCACGGCGCACCAGCGCTACCGCCCGCTCGCGCACCGGGTCGATGATGCGACGGCGGTAGGCCTCCGTGAGCCCGGCATCGTCCTGGCGGTGGATGTCCAGGGTGATGGCCACGAGCCCGGAGCCGCCCCGGATCAGGGGGGTGAAGGCCGCGCTGATGAGCGCATCGAGATCGGTCAGGACGTCACCGCAGGGCTCGGGCGGGCGCCGATCGCCCAGCATGTGCTCGACGGCGGCGACCGCCAGGTGGGTGCGGGAGGGCCAGCGGCGGTAGATCGTCGTCTTCGCCGCTCCGGACAGCCGGGCCACGTCGTCGATGCGCAGGCCGGCGTAGCCGCGTTCGCCGAGCAGGTCGATGGTGGCCGCCAGGATCGCGGCGTCCGCCCCGGCGCGCCGAGGGCGACCGCGCCCGGTTCTGCGCCCGCCGGGCTGCTCGGGTCGTGAGGCGGGCGGGGGCGCTGGCGCTGGGGGCTGCGTCGACTTCTGGGATGGCACCGCTGCAGTCTCCCATGCCGCCCCGCCAGCCGATCCCGGCATCCCCGCCGAAGCGGACGGCGGCGTCGCCGGCCCCGGTGGGAACCCACCTCGGGGTGGAAGGCCTCCAGCCTTTACGCTACTATAAGTAGCGTAAAGATGTCTCATCCTCCTGGAGCCCCCGATGGACGATCTCACCCGCGTCAGCCTCGGCCTGCTCGCCGCCTGGGCGGTGCATGACGCCGAGGAGCTGCTCACCATGTCCCCGGCCTCGGCGGTCGTGCTGCCGGAGCTGCCCCACTGGCTGCCCATCCCCGAGAGCATGCGCACCTACGGCGTCTCGCAGGCCCACGTCAACCTCGCCATCGGGATCATGGCCGTTCCGGTGGCGGTCTCCTCCCTGGAGGGCGTGCGCACCCGCGGGGCCTCGCCCCTGCTGCGCGGCGGAGTCCTGGCCTTCGGCCTGCACGGCCTGGGGCATGTGGCGGGCGCCCTGGCCCGGGGCGGGTACACCACGGGCGTCCTGACCTCCCCGACGCTCGTCATCCCCTACTGGTTGTGGGCGAGCAGGGTCCTCGCGCGCCACGGGCTGCCCCGGGCCGACCGCGGCGCCGTGCTGACGGCCCTGGGGGTCATCCCGCTGCTGCCGGTGGTGCACGGCACGGTCCTGACCATCCTGGGCCGGCGCTCCATCCGCGCCCACCAGAGCCCCGCCCACCAGGGCCTGTGGCGCCGATGAGTGCCGGGGCGCCGAGGGCGGGGGAGCCCATGTGGGCGGTGGTCTTCCACCGCTATGGCGGGCCCGGCGTCCTGGAGATGACGGAGGTGCCCGTGCCGCGCCTGCGGCCCGGGGAGGTGCTCGTGCGCACAGCATCCTCGGGGCTCTCCGCCGTGGACCTGGATTACCGCAGCGGCGCGGTGCGCCTTCACGGCCTCGGCTTCCCCAAGCAGACCGGATTCGACGCCCTGGGCCAGGTCGTGGACTCGCGCTCAGCCCATGTCCCGGTCGGGGCCTGGGTGTGGTGTGTCCTCGGCCTGGAGCCGCTGAGGCGGCGCGGCACTGCCGTGGAGTACCTGGCCATCGACGACACCCGGGTCGGCCTGTTCCCCCACGGCTGGATCCCGCCCGAGCGGCTGGGATCCCTGCCGTTGGGGGCGCTGACCGCCCTGTGCGCCCTGCGCGATGCCGCCAGGGCTCGGCCCGGCCAGCGGATCCTCGTCGTGGGGGCGGGCGGGGCTGTGGGCACGGCGGCCCTCCAACTGGCGCGCATGCGCGGCATCGGGGCCGACGCCGTCACCGGGGCGTCGGGCCTGGAGGTGTGCGCGGAGCTCGGCGCGCAGGAGGTGGTGGACCACCATGACATCCGGGGCACCGAGCGCCTCCGGCGCGGTCTCTACGATGCCGCGATCCTGGCGGCCGGGCGCGCCGAGGACTGGATCGAGGCCGTGCGGCCGGCGGGTCGCATGGCCCTGACCCGGCCGGCCGCCGCCTGGCCCGGGCCTCGCAGCGCCGCTCGGGTCCTGCGGCGGCGCCTGGTGGTGCGGCCCGTCCTCGCCGGTCATGAGGCGGGTGATCTCACCCGGCTGGCCTCCCTGGCCGCTCGGGGCCGCCTGCGCCCCGTGGTCGGGCGCAGCTACGGCATCGAGGATCTCGCCCGCGCCCACGCCGAGCACGGCCGGGGCGGCACCTGCGGCGCACGGCTCATCATCCACCGCAGGGGGCCGGGCCGGCTCGCCGCCGCTGAGGACCCGCGCACTCCTCCTGCGCGATGACAGCCCGGGCGCGTATCCTGCATCCATGGCGCGCCTGGGACGAAAGACGGGGCCGAAGCCGGGATTCACGCGCGATGATGTCATCGCCGCAGCCCTGGAGATCGGCGTCGACTCCTTCACCATGGCCCAGGTGGCGGCGCGCCTGGGGGTGCGCCCCTCGGCCCTCTACCGCACCGTCGCCTCGCGCGATGACGTCGTGGCCGCCTGCCTGGAGCGCATCGGCGCCGGCATCCGGTTGCCGCGAGGGGGCCAGCCGTGGGAGGACTACCTGCGCGGCGTCGTGGAGGCCATGTGGAAGGCGCTCGAGGAGCACCCGGGCCTGGATCGCACCCTGATGTCCCTGCCCTGGACGAACCTGCACCTCCTGCGCACCGCTCAGTGCGCCCACGGCGAGCTCGTCGCCGCAGGCATGGACCCCCGGGAGGCCTACTTCGCGCTCGACGTCGTCATCGACACGACCGTGGCCACTCACCAGGCCGTCGCGGCCCTGCGCGCCCCGGCCCAGGAGGGACTGGGCGCGGGCGGGAGGGACGGCCGTGGGCAGCCCCGGCCCGTGGACGGCGGTCGGGCGGTCGATGGGCGCGAGCAGCTGCGGGGATTCGACGTCCTGGCCCACCACTGGGAGCGGATGAGCCGGGCCCAGGGCCCCGGCGGCGGGACGATCCCCCTGGCCCCCGAGGAGTCCTGGCTGGACCGCGGCTTCCTGGACCTCAAGATCGACCTGCTCATCGATGGGCTCCGGGCCCGCCAGGACCGCCGGCGGTCGTGAGGAGTGCCGCGCCCCAGCCCTCCGCGCGGTGGCCTGCGCGTCCTTGCCGGCCTCGTCCCGCCGGTGAGGCTCGGCCCCGCGCGCTTCTGGGCCGGGGGCGGGAGGAGTGCCAACGCTCATAGTGAACGCCTGGCACCGCAGTAGTCATCGCCTGATAACGGCACCGCATGGCCGTTACCGATTTGTCGCTGTTGTTATCGTCTCGTTATTGTGGTGCCCATGACACACCAGTCAGGGACCATGGAACCCGCCGCTGGCATCTCACGGGACGAGGTCGTCACCGCCGCCCTGGAGATCGGCATCGATAGCTTCACGATGGGCAAGGTGGCCAGGCGGCTCGGTGTGCACCCCCGGGACCTGGAGCGCACCGTGTCCTCGCGCGACGACGTCGTCGTGGCCTGCCTGGAGCGGGCCACGGCCGATCTGCGGCTGCCGCGCGCCGGCCTGGACTGGCCGGACCACTTGCGCTACCTCGCCGACTCGATCTGGACGATGCTGGAGGCCCACCCGGGCCTCGACCACACCCTCATCGACGTGCCCTGGGCCTACGTGCCCTTCATGCCCGCCGCCAAGCGGTCCCACACCGCCCTGGTCGAGGCGGGCCTGCGCCGCGAGGACGCCTACCTGGCGCTGAGCTACCTGGCGGACACCGTCCTGACCGCGCACCGCTCGGCCACCGCGATGCGCTCCCCGGAGCCCACAGGCGAGCGCGGCATCGACGCGGCCACCAGGATGTGGGATGAGCGCTTCGGCCAGGGCGGGGCCTCCTTCGGCCTGGAGGGCCGATCCGGGCACCGCGGCGAGGCTGAGCCTGTACCCTTCAGGCCTGAGGAGTCCTGGGTGGACGCCGCCTCCCTGGGCTCCAAGATCGAGGTCCTCATCGAAGGACTGCGCGCCCTCAGCACCGTGGTCACGGCCGATACCTCGCAGGCTGCCGTCGGATACGAGTCCGCCGCTCCCACGGATGCATCTACCGAAGAAACGGAGTCCCCCATGAAAACACTCGTGCTCGTCTTCCACCCGGACCTCAGCACCTCCCGCGTCAACAAGGCCCTGGCGGCACGTGCGCAGGCCCTGGGCGGGGACATCACCGTGCGATACATGTACGAGCTCTACCCGGACTTCAACATCGATGTGGCTGCCGAGCAGGAGGCCCTCATGGAGGCCGACCGCATCGTGCTGCAGTTCCCCATGTACTGGCTCTCCTGCCCCCCACTGCTCAAGAAGTGGGAGGACGACGTGTGGACCTACGGCTGGGCCTACGGCTCGGAGGGCACGGCCCTGCACGGCAAGGAGCTCCTCCTGGCCATCAGCGTCGGCGGCAATGCCAGCGCCTACGGGCGCGACGGTGTCCACGTCTACACCGTCCACGAGTTCCTGCGGCCCTTCCAGGGATCCTCGCGAGTCATCGGCACCAAGTTCATGGTCCCCTTCCTGTCCATGGGGGCCCTGGAGATCACTGACGAGGCCATCGCCCAGCGCGCCGAGGACTACGCAGCCGTGCTGTCCTCGGCCAAGCTCCCCGCCCTGGAGCTCTTCGGCTGAACAGGCCCGTTCCGTCGGCTGCGGAGGATCGCCGACCGGCGCATCCATCACCCGGTCCGGAGGGATGCAGGCCCGCGCCTTGAAGGTGCGGGCCTGCATCCCTCAGCATCGCCCTGCGGACGGGCTCACGGGCTGCTCAGCCGTCGTGGGAGTGGTCATCGCCCGGCTCGTGACTGTGGTCGTCGCCGTGATCGTGCGAGTGGTCGTCAGAGCCGTCACCCTGGTCGTGGGTGTGATCGTCGTTCGACTCGTGACTGTGGTCGTCGCCCGGCTCGTGGGTGTGGTCGTCGTCGTGGTCGTCACTGTCATCGGTCATCGCACCCGAGGGCTGGGCGCTCTCATCGGTCATGGCACCACCAGTGGCCTGCTCGGTGGCCTTCTCGGTCGGCGGGGCCGGGGTGGTGGCGCCGTCCCCGGCCTGGGAGCCTCCACAGGCGGCCAGGGCAAGGGCGGCGGTCAGGGCGAGGACGGAGCTGAAAAGAGGGCGGCGAATCCGCATGTCTCTCCTTCGGTGCAGGGAAGTGGTATGCCGGAGCCCCCGGGCGGGATCACCCGAGGACTCCGCACTCTACGGGTGATGAGCACCAGATCCAAGGGGGCTCCCCCGGCATCGTGCGATATCCGTCAGCATCCGCGTCGCGGCGGCGAAGGCGCGGGCGCCGGTCTGAATACGACATCGCCATCCCATCATCCGATATCCGATGATCTTGGGGTGACGGAGGGTGGGCGCACGCACTCCCTTACTGCTGCCCCGGCAGGCATGGACAGAAGACGAGGTCGGGGTGTGCCATGCGATGGTCGCACGGCGCACCCCGACCCGGTGCTGCCGAATTGGTAACGCCCCTGATGCGGGGCCGCCTCACGGCGCATGCGGCGATGGCGTGCCTCGCCGGGATGGAGCGGCAGGATCTGCCGCCCCCACAGGCCTCAGCCGAGTCCGCCACCATTCTCAGGGGCCTGGCTGGCGCCGTCGCCGGCGCCGCCGCCCTGACCCTCACCAGTGCCGCCCTGGTCGCCGCCGGCGCCGCCGTCCTGGCCTCCGCCCAGGCCGCCGCTGTCACCGCCGGGGGCCATGGTGGCCTCGCCACCGGCTCCACCGCTGCCGTCCTGCCCCTGGTCACCGCCCAGGCCGCTGTCGCCGCCGGGGGCCATGGTGGAGTCTCCGCCGGTGCCGCCCGGCTCGTCGGTCATGGCGCCGCCCGCGCCACCGGAGGAGGGCTTGGTGGAGGCGTCGTCCTTCATCGAGGTCTGGGCGGGGGCGGGTGTGGTGGCGTTGTCCGTGGAGTTGCCGGAGCCGCTGCATGCGGCCAATCCGAGCGCCGCGACCGCGGCGAGGGCAGTTCCGATCAAAGTACGCTGGATACGCATGTCTCTCCTTCAGGTGTAGGAACTGGTGGTCACTGCGTATGTCGCGTTTTCACCGTACCGGACATAAAGGTATGCGGAACTGACTTCGCCTAGAGCGTGTTCCCCATGTCGCCTTGAATGAAAGACACTCCCGGCGGGACTGGAAAGGGCCTGAAAAAAGATGTCCGCTGGCTGATCGTTGACGGAATGTTCGGTGTTGAATAACGGTGTCGCTGGCCCGCATCCCCAGGCCTGGCCCGATTCACAATGCGCCGGGGAGAACTGGGCCGGCGCTGAGGATTCTCGCCGCCCGTCGGAGTGCACGGACCGATATGGGGTCCAGGAGGGCGGGCAGGAGCGTAGGCCAGTGGCGAGGCGCCGGATCGCCCGGGCTGCGCTCAGGACGGGACCGTGAACGGGTAGTCGGCCGGGTCGTAGTCCTGCTCGGGGAAGCCCGGCCACCCGATGCAGTGCCCGGTGTCCAGGGCCGCCAGGTGCTCCAGCTCCGCGGCGCTGAGCTCGATATCGGCCGCCGCCAGGTTCTCCACCATGCGATCGCGGTTGACCGTCTTGGGGATGGTGATGACGCCGGTACGCACCTGGAAGGCCAGGGCCACCTGGGCGGGCGTGGCCC
This sequence comes from Actinomyces capricornis, assembly GCF_019974135.1. Lineage (NCBI taxonomy): Bacteria > Bacillati > Actinomycetota > Actinomycetes > Actinomycetales > Actinomycetaceae > Actinomyces > Actinomyces capricornis. Next base: position 566,474 of record NZ_AP025017.1, on the reverse strand, counting down.
CATGGGCCTGGGCGACCTCGGCCAGGACCGGGTCGGTCAGGATGCCGCGGCGCCCCTGGCCCAGCGGGCCCCAGGCCTCCAGGCGGATGCCGTGGCGCTCCAGGGCCGGCATGAGCCGGCGCTGCTGGTAGACCACGCTGGTCTCCACCTGGTTGACGGCGGGCAGGATCCGCGCGCCCCCAATGATCTCCTCCAGGTCCTGGCCGTAGAAGTTGGACAGCCCGATCGCGCGGACCCGACCGGCCTCGACCGCCTCCTCCAGGGCGCGCCACGTGCCCGGGCCGTCCTCCTGCGGCCAGTGGATGAGCATGAGATCGATGCGCCCCAGGTCCAGGGCCGCCACGGAGTCCATGATGGCCCTGCGGCTCTCCTCGTACCCGGAGGTCATGATCTTGGTGGTGATGAACAGGTCCTCGCGCGCCAGGCCCTGGGACAGGGCCGCTCTCACCGCCTGCCCCACCTGCGCCTCATTGCGGTAGTACTGGGCGGTGTCGATGAGCCGGTAGCCCACCTCGATGGCCTCGCGCACCACGCGATCGGTGATGGCCGGCGGGGTCTGGTAGACCCCGAAGCCCAGGGCCGGGATGGTCGTGCCGCTGTTGAGGGCGATGTGATCCATGCTTGCTCGTCTCTCCTCGTTGAGTGCCTCGCCGGCGCCCCGGCGGACGGGCCGGGGCGCCACTGCAGAGACTATCGCGCCGGCCCGGAGCCGGAGGGGCCGGGCCGGCGCGATCGGGCGGGATCGGGCCGGCCTCAGGGGCGCAGGAGCACCTTGATGGCGCGGCGCTCGTCCATGGCCTTGTAGCCCTCGGGCGCCTCCTCCAGGGGGAGGCGCTGGGTGAAGACCCTGCCGGGGTTGATACGCCCCTCCAGGATGCGCTCGATGAGGTCGGGCAGGAAGCGGCGCACCGGCGCGGGGCCGCCGAGCATGGTGACCTCGGCGCGGAAGAGCACGTCGCCGGGCAGGGACACCCCGTGGGCCACGCCCACGTAGCCCACATGGCCGCCGGGGCGGCACGCGGCGATCGCCTGGAGCATCGACTCCTGGGTGCCCACGGCCTCCACCACTCCGTGCGCCCCGTAGCCGCCGGTCAGCTCCTTGACCCGCGCGGCGCCCTCCTCGCCGCGCTCGGCGACGATGACATCAGCCCCGAACTCGCGGGCCAGGGCGGCGCGGTCCTCATGGCGGGAGAAGGCGATGACCCGCTCGGCTCCCAGCGCCTTGGCGGCGAGCACCGCGCACAGCCCCACGGCGCCGTCGCCCACCACGGCGATGGTCCTGCCGGGCGCGGCCCCGGCGGCCACGGCCCCGAACCAGCCGGTGCCCAGCACATCGGAGGCGGTCAGGAGGGAGGCGATGACATCCTCGTCCTCGGGCTTGCCCCCGGGCACCACCACGAGGGTGCCGTCGGCCAGTGGCACGCGCGTGTACTGGGCCTGGGTGTCGCCGATGAAGTCGCCGTTGACGCAGCGCGACTGGAACCCGCTCCGGCAGATCTCGCAGGTGTTGTCGCTCAGGCAGAAGGAGCCGACGACGAAGTCGCCGGGCGCGACCGTGGTGACCTCGTCGCCGACCTCGACGACGGTGCCCACGTACTCGTGCCCCATGGCCCGGGGCCCGGCGAGCTCGTCCACGCCGCGGTAGGGCCACAGGTCCGAGCCGCAGATGCAGGCGGCCTCGACCTTGATGACCGCGTCGGTGGGCTCGATGATGCGCGGGACCTCGCGGTCCTCCACACGCACATCACCGCGGCCGTGCATGACGACGCCGCGCATCGTGGTGGGCAGGGCGGAGGGGGCGGGTGCAGTGGCAGTCGTGGTACTCACGGAGGAATCCTCACATCAGGTCTCGTTGATGCATGCGAGTGTAGGCCCGCCGCCTCGCCCCGGCTCGGGAGGGCCCGATTATTGCGCTGTGAGCCGAGGCGTGCCTCTCGCGGCCCTGGCCGCGCGCCAGGGCGCAGGTGCCCGCCCGGCATTGCCCTCGACGCAAGACGGCGCTGCTGCGCCGGCTGTGCGGCCGCCTGCCGCTGCCCGTCGCTCCCCGCGCGCTCAGGGCCGGACGCCCTGGTCCCGGTCCCGGGGCAGGGGCAGGACCATGGGGGTGCTGGTGAGGGGGTCGGGGATGACGTGGACCGGCAGGCCGAAGGCCTCCTCGACCACGGTGGTGGTGATGACCTCCCGGGGCCTGCCGTGGGAGAGGATCGCCCCCTGGTGCATTACCAGGATCCGGTCGGCGTAGCGGCAGGCCTGGTTGAGGTCGTGGAGCACGGCCACGATCGTGGTGCCCAGCTCGGCGTTCAGCTCGCGGCACAGCTCGAGGACCTCCACCTGGTGGGCCAGGTCCAGGTAGGTGGTGGGCTCATCGAGCAGGAGGATGTCGGTGCGCTGGGCCAGGGCCATGGCGATCCATACGCGCTGGCGCTGGCCCCCGGACAGTGAGGACACCGGCCTGCGCGCCAGTTCGGCCACCCCGGTGCGCTCCATAGCCGTCTGGACGGCCTGGCCGTCCTGGGCCGACCACTGGTGCAGGATCGACTGGTGGGGGTAGCGGCCCCGCGCCACCAGCTCGTGGACGGTGATGCCCGGTGGGGCGATGGAGGACTGGGCCAGCATCCCCACCCGGCGGGCGAAGCGCTTGGGGCGGATGCCGGAGATGTCCTGGCCATCGAGCACGACCTGGCCCGACGCCGGCGCCAGGGTGCGGCTCAGGGCCCGCAGCAGGGTGGATTTGCCGCAGGCGTTGGGCCCCACGATCATCGTCACCTGCCCGGGCGCCACGGTGAGCGAGAGGTCCTCGGTCACCGGGTGCCGGGGGTGGTAGCCCAGGGTGATCGCCCGCGTGCTGAGCACCGGGCCCGCCCCGGGGCGCGTGCCGCGCTCATCCTCCCCTGCTGCCACTGGCTCCGGTCCGTTCACCCGGGAGGCCCTGCGGGTCACTTGATGGTGGCGGAGACGGTGTCCATGACGAAGCGCGCGGCAGTGGGCCCGGCGTTGAGGTAGAAGGGGTCGTCCTCCACCTGGACCGCCTGGTTGTCGATGACTGCCGTGAGTGTGGGCCACAGCGCCATGGAGGTCAGCTCGCCGGCGTCCCCGCCCTGGACCCCGTAGAGGATCCAGTCGCCGTCGGCCTGGGTGAGCTGCTCCTGGGAGATGTCCATGGAGGTCTCGTCGGTGAAGGACTGGGACTCGGGGCGCGCCACCCCCATGTCCGCCAGTACGGACCCGGCGAAGGAAACCGTCCCGAAGATGCGGGTGCGGTCCCCGTTCTTGCGCAGCAGCGAGACCGTGGCGGAGGAGCCCAGGCGCTGGCCGGCCGCGGCGGCGTCGGTGTGGAAGGTCTCCAGCCAGGTCTTGGCGGTGTCGGGCTTGCCCAGGGCATCGGCCACCAGCAGGAAGTCCTGCTTCCAGTACTGGCCGGTGCCCTGGGTGGCCACGGTCGGTGCGATCTGGGTCAGGGTGGTGTAAAGGGCCTCGGCGTCCTTGCCGGAGATGTTCATCAGGATGAGGTCGGGCGCCAGGCTGCCGATGGTCTCGGTGTCGGGCTTGCTGCGGGTGCCGATGCTGGTGATCCTGCCCAGGTCCGCGGCATGGTCGGGGAAGGCCGTGGTCAGGTAGTCGGGCACGGTGCCCGCGCCGTCGCCGGAGGCGGCGCCCACGGGGACCACGCCCAGGGTCAGGGCGGCGTCGAGCTGGCCGGTGGCGATGATGACGACCTTGGAGGGTGTGGCCTCGATGACGGTCTCGCCCTGGAAGTGGGCGACAGTGCGCGGGAAGACGCCGTCGGCCTGGCCTGATCCCATGCCCTCGGGCACGGTGGTGGGCACCAGGGTGGAGGCCGCGCCCGGGGCAGGTGCGCCGGAGGGGCCCGCAGTGGACGGGGCTCCGGGGCCCGCTGAGGCGCCGGATGAGGAGGGGGACGATGAGGAGCAGGCCGCCAGGGCGGAGGCTGCGGCGCTCAGGCTCGCCAGGGACAGGGCGGTGCGACGGCTGTAACGAGTCATAAGCTAAGGGTTACCTCACTAGCGGGGTAATATTCAAGGCACTGCTCATATTTTCTTGCGAGAGGGGAGTCCCGGACTGTGATGACCCCGTGACGACGACTCGGCGATCCCGCCCACCGCGCCCGGCGCACCGGCCGGTCGCGCCCCCGGTCATCCGGCCCAGGGCCCTGATGGCGATCGCGCTGTGCCTAGGAGCGCTGTGCACCCTGCTCCTGGTCAGCCTGGCCGTGGGCTCGCGTGATCTGAGCCCGAGTGAGGTCTGGTCGGGCCTGATCGGCCGTGGTGCGGCCCGGCCGACGGTGGCCTCCATCATCGTCTGGGAGCTGCGCATGCCCCGTACCGCCCTGGCCCTGGCGGCGGGCGCGAGCCTGGCAGTGGCCGGGGTGGTCATGCAGGCCCTGACCCGCAACCCCCTGGCCGAGCCGGGCATCCTGGGGGTCAATGCCGGTGCGGCCCTGGCCGTGGTGGCCTCCATGTCGCTGCTGGGGCTGACCACGGTCAGGGAGTACCTGTGGTTCGCCTTCGCCGGTGCTGCCGCTGCGGCGGTGCTCGTCCACATCATGGCCTCGCGCACTGGCCGGGCCGGGCCCGCCCGGCTGGTGCTGGCCGGTGTGGCCCTGGGGGCGAGCCTGGGGGCGATCACCGGAACCATCACCATGTACGACACCGATGCCTTCAGCTCCTACCGCTTCTGGGTGGTGGGCTCCCTGGAGGGCCGGGACGCGGGCCTGCTGGCCTGGGTGTGGCCCTTCCTGGCCGCCGGCATGGTCCTGGCCCTGGTCAGCGGGCACGCCCTCAACGCCCTGGCGCTGGGCGAGGAGCAGGCCACCGCCCTGGGCGCCCACCTGGGCCGGGTGCGCCTGGTGGCCCTGGCCTCCATCACCCTGCTGTGCGGGGCCTCGACGGCGGCCATCGGCCCCATCTCCTTCGTCGGCCTGGTGGTGCCGCATGCGCTGCGCCTGGCCCTGGGAGCCGACCAGCGCCTGCTCCTGGGCGCCTGCCTCATCGCCGGGCCGGTCCTGCTGCTCGTGGCCGATATCATCGGCAGGCTGGTGATACGGCCCGATGAGATGGAGGCGGGCGTGGTCGCCGCCTTCGTGGGCGGGCCGGTGCTGCTGCTCATGGTGCTGCGCCCCCAGGGGGAGGCGGCATGACGGGGCCGGTCGCGCCTGGATCGCCCCAGGTCTGGTCACGGCGGCCGGCTCATCGGTCGCTGGTGGGAGTCCTCAGGCCCTCCTCGTCGCGAGCCCCGCGGGATCCGTCCTCCTGGCCGCCCCTGCCCGCGGCGGCCCCCGCCTCCGGTAGGGCACCCGGTGCCCGCGACGGCGGGGGATCACAGCCCCCTCGCCGCGCACCTGGCGTATCAGGCAGGAGCAGTCGCCCCGGAGCCGGGCCGCCGGCCAGCGCGCTGCGGGTGGCCCTGCCCGCGGCAGGCAGCCTCCTGCTGCACCGCCGCGGCCTCCAGGTCAGTGCGCTCCTGCTGACCGCGGCCCTGGTGGTAGCGCTCATTGCCCTGCTGACGGGCGCCTACCGGCTCACCACGGCCGAGGCGGTGGGGGTGCTGCGCGGTGGCGGCAGCGAGCTCGACCGCTTCATCGTGCTGGACCAGCGCCTGCCCCGGATCGTGGCGGCCCTCCTGGTGGGCTCGATGCTGGCCGTCTCCGGGGCGGTCTTCCAGAGCCTGTCGCGAAACCCGCTGGGCAGCCCCGATATCGTGGGATTCACCACCGGGGCCAGCACTGGTGGGCTGGTGGTCATCCTCCTGAGCGCGGCCTCGACCACGACCGCTATCGCCGCGGGGGCCACGGTCGGGGGCCTGGCCACTGCCGTGCTCGTGGTGGCGGTGGCCCAACGGCGCAGCGGTGGGGAGCCGGGGGAGTCGTTGGTGCTGGCGGGGGTGGCGCTCTCGGAGATGCTGTCCGCCTTCAACGACTACCTCATCTCGCGGGCCACCATTGAGAGCGCCGAGGCGGCCAAGGCCTGGCAGTTCGGCTCCCTCAACGCGATCTCCTGGGATCAGGTCCGCCCCCTGATGGTCGGGGCCGGTCTGCTGCTGCCGCTCATGGCCGTGCTGTGCCGCCCGGCAGGGGCCCTGGAGATGGGGGACGACGCCGCGGCGGCCCTGGGAGTGGGCGTGGGCCGGGCCCGCGGCGCGCTTGTGGGCTATGGGGTGGTGCTGGCCTCGGTATGCGTGGCGGTGGCCGGGCCGATCGGCTTCCTGGCGCTGGCCGCGCCCCAACTGGCCAGGCGCGTGAGCCGCTCGGCGGGGGTGCCCCTGGGCGCCTCGGCCGCCATGGGCTGCCTCATCCTCATGGTCGCCGACCTCATCGCCGCCCGCCTGCTCAGCCCCTTCCAGATCCCGGTGGGGCTGGTCAGCGCCGGCTGCGGGGGCCTGTACCTCATGTGGCTGCTGGGCCTGCGCGGCCCCCGGGAGGAGGGCTGAGCCCCACGGCACCGTCCTGGGCCCACGCCCGCATCCCGCCGTGCAGGCTGAGCAGGGCCCCGCGGTAGCCCGCCCGCCGCAGGGCCTGGATGGCCCGCAGGGACCGCCTCCCCGAGGCGCAGACGACGACGGTGCACCGGAGCGCATCCAGCTCGCCGGCGCGCCCGGGCACCTCGCCCAGGGGGATATGGACGACGCCGGGCATCGGCTCCAGGGCCGCCTCGACCTCCTCGCGCACATCCAGCAGCGCCGGGGGGTCCTCGCCGGCCAGGGCCGCCCGCAGCTCGGCGGCACTGATCTCCTCCCCGGCCTCCGGGCCGGTGCCCCGGCCGCCGGCCGGGCCCGGCGGGGCGCAGGGCCCGGCCTCCTGGGCCAGCGCGGTGATCGTGGGCTGCGGGCCGCAGGAGGCGCAGCGGGGGTTGCGATCCACCCGGATCTCCCGGAGGTGGGCGCCCCAGGCGTCGAGCAGGTGGAGGCGGCCGATGAGCGGGCGCGCCCCGCCCACGATGAGCTTGAGGGCCTCGGTGGCTTGCATGGTCCCGATGATGCCCGGCAGGACCCCCAGGACCCCGGCCTCGGCGCAGGAGGGCACCGCGCCCGCCGGCGGGGGAGCCGGGTGCAGGCAGCGGTAGCAGGGGCCCCGGCGCGCATCGAAGACGCCCACCTGGCCATGCAGGCCCAGGACCGCCCCATGGATGAGGGGCAGGCCCAGCATCACGGTGGCATCGGACAGCAGGTAGCGGGTGGGGAAGTTGTCGGTCCCATCGATAACCAGGTCCCAGCCGCGCAGGACCCCCATGGCATTGCCCGCGGTCAGCCGCAGCTGCTGGGGGCGGACCTCGATATCCGGGTTGAGGGCGAGCACCGCCTGCGCCGCCGAGTCGGCCTTGGGCGTCCCCACCCGGGCGGTGGTGTGGATGACCTGGCGCTGCAGATTGGACAGGTCCACGACGTCGTCGTCCACGATCCCCAGGCGGCCCACGCCCGCGGCCGCCAGGTAGAGGGCCGCCGGCGCGCCCAGGCCGCCGGCGCCCACGATGAGGACGCGCGCGGCCCGGATGCGCTGCTGGCCCACCAGGCCCACCGGGGGGACCAGGGCGTTGCGGTGGTAGCGGGCCAGCTCCTGGCGGGTCAGGGGCTCCAGGCGCTCATCACTGATGAGCGAGGGGATCGTGGGCCAGTCCTGCCGGCTCATCGGTCCCCCGCCTCATCGCGGCCCCGCCCTCCCGGGCGGTTCGGGTGATCCTGGCGGCCCTGCCGGCCCCGATGGCCGAGCCGGTCCTGGCCGTCCGGGTCGTCCTGGCCGCCCGGGTCGCGGCGGGGGCGCAGTGGCAGGATGCGCACCTCCACGGCCTTGACCACCGCGTGCAGGGCCATGCCGGCCTCGATGCCCAGGCAGGCCACCGCCCCCGCCGTCACCGTGGCCCGCAGGGCATGGCCGGCCCCGATCCTGAGCTCGACCACCACCAGCGCCCCGGCCCGCTCCATACCGACCACCCGGCCCTCCAGGACATTGCGGGGACTGCCCTGGGGCGCCTCGCGGTAGAGCGCCACGGCATCGGGCGGGATGAGGGCCATCCCGGGCCGGCCGGGCAGGAGCCCCCCGTCTCCCGGCGCATCCTCCGGCACGGGGCGCCCGTGGATGACCAGGCCCCCGCCGATCTCCACCGCCGGGGCCCGGCGGGTGCCGCTGAGGACCCCCGGCAGCACGGTGGCCCCCACCAGCCTGGCCATGAACTCCGAGCTCGGGCCGCTGAGCAGCTCGGCGGCCGAGCCGCGCTCCACCACACGCCCGCGCTCCAGGACGACGGCGTCGTCGGCCAGGGCCGCCACATCCAGGACGTCATGGGTGACCAGGACGACGGTCAGGCCCTCCTCCTGGGCGCGCCGGGCCACCAGGCGGCGCATCTCCTGGCGGGAGGGGGCGTCCAGGGCCGCCATCGGCTCATCGAGCACCAGGGCGCCGGGGCCGGTGGCCAGTGCGCGGGCCAGGGCCACCCGCGCCGCCTGGCCCCCCGAGAGCTCATGGCCCCGGCGCTGGGCCAGGTGGCCGGCCCCCACGGCCGCCAGCTCGGCCAGGGCGCGGCGGTGGGCGCGGGATCGCGACAGGCCGCGGCAGCGCGGGCCGAAGGCCACGTTGTCCAGCACCGACATATGGGTGAAGACCCCCGGGGCCTGGCTGAGCAGCGCCACATCCCGGCGCCCGGCCGCCACGAAGGCCCCCGGGCCGTCCAGGATCCTGCCTCCCAGCCGCACCGTGCCGCCGCGGGCATCCAGCAGGCCCGCAGCCACCGCGCAGAGCGTGGACTTGCCCGATCCGTTGGGGCCCAGCAGGGCGGTGATCCGTCCCGCCCCGGCCACCAGCTCGGCCGAGACCCCCCGCTCGGGCAGGACGCAGGAGATCTCGAGCTCCTGGCCGCGCCGGGCGCCGGCCGCATGCCGGGCCCCGAGGGCGGCGGCAGGGCCGCCGTCACCGGGCGCGCCGGGGGAGCCTGCAGCGCCGGCCGGCTCCGTGGAGCCGGCAGACCCCGCCGCCGGGACCCCGGCGCGGCCCAGCAGCCGGTCCCAGTGCAGGGTCGTGGCCCCCACGATGAGGAAGGACGCCGCGATGAGGACCACCGCCAGGGCCAGGGAGGTGGGGGTGTCGTTCTCCCGCTCCAGGTAGATGGCCAGGGGAAGGGTGCGGGTCACCCCCTCCTTGGAGCCGGCGAAGGCGATCGTCGCCCCGAACTCCCCCAGACTGCGCCCCAGCGCCAGAGCGGTGCCCCGCGCCAGGGCCGGGGCCACCAGCGGCAGGGTCACCCAGGCCAGCACCCTCCAGGGGCCGGCCCCCAGGGTGCGGGCGATTGCCTCGGCCGTGGTCTCGCGGCTGCGCAGCGCCGCCTCCAGCGTCACCACCAGGAAGGGCATGGACACGAAGACCTGGGCCACCACCACGGCCGCGGTGGAGAAGGCGATGCCGACCCCCCAGGCCTCCAGCTGCTGGCCCAGCAGGCCGCGACGGCCCAGGGTCGCCAGCAGCGCGATCCCCGCCACCACCGGGGGCATCGTCATGGGCAGCACCGCCAGGACGCGGCTCACCCTCACCCCCGGCCACTGGCGCGCCAGCACCAGGGCCAGCGGAGTGCCCAGCACCACGCTGATGGCTGTGGAGGCCGCGGTGGTGCGCAGGGAGAGCCACAGGGCCGCCCGCGCCGAGGGCGAGGACAGCAGCCCCGGCAGCTCGCCCCAGGCCACCCGCGAGCCCAGGCCCACCAGGGGCAGGACGACGGCGCAGGCGCCCAGGGCGGCCAGAGCCACCACCGCGACCGGCAGGGGCGATCGTGCGGCCCGCCTCACTCAGCGCTCTCCTGGGCTCCCGGCTCGGGGGAGGACTCGGCGCTGTCCCTGGTGGTCGCCGGCGATCCCGTCGCCGTGGGCGAGCCGGTGGCCGCCGGGGAGCCGGGGGCGGTGGGCGTGGCGCTCGCGGATTGGGGCGCGCCGCCGGGGGCGCCGAAGCCGTCGTCGGCCAGGACCAGCTGGCCCGTGCGCCCCAGGACGGTCTCGACGAAGAGCTGGGCGGCCTGCGGGTTGGCGGGCGCGGCGGTGGTGGCGATGGGGTAGTGGTTGACCACGCCGCCGTCGGGGATGCTGATCTCCTCCACCCCGGTGGCCGCCGCGGCGTCGGTGGTGTAGACGATGCCGGCCTGGGCCTCGCCGGACTCGACCTTGCCCCGCACGTCGGTCACCTTCTGCTCCTGCGAGACCGGGTCGAGGGTGATGCCCAGGGCCGTGGCGAGCCTGCCGGTGGCCTCCCCGCAGGGCACCTCGGGGGCGCAGATGACCAGGTCGGCGCCCTCCAGGGAGGAGTCCAGCCCGGTGACCCTGGCGGGATTGCCCTGCGGGACGATGAGGGTGAGCACATTGGTGGCGAACTCCTGGGGCTCGCCCACCAGGGACTGGGAGACCGCCTTGTCCATGGTGGTGGTGTTGGCGGTGGCCAGGACATCAGCCGTGGCGCCATTGGCCAGGGAGGCCACCAGGTCCTGGGAGCCCTGGAAGTCGAAGGTGATGGTCAGGCCCGGGTGCTGCTGCTCGATGGCCTCGCCGATCTCCTCGAAGCTGGCCTGGAGCGAGGCGGCCGCCAGGACGGTCAGCTCCCCGGAGACCTCCTGGGAGGTGCCCGACGGCGGCGCGGAGGGCGAGGCGGTGGGGCCGGCGCCCGTCCCGGCCTGGCCGGAGCAGGCGGCCAGGCTCAGGGCAGCGAGCAGGCCGGTGGCGGTCAGAGCGGCACGGCGGGTCAGGCTCATGAAGGCATCCTATGGTCGGGGAGGGGCGGGAGAGGAAGGTGGCCCAACGGTGGGGCCTCAGGCCCCGTGGGAGGCGGCGACGTCGTCGGCCCCCTGGTTGCCGGTGCCCTGGGTGCGCACCGGCTCCCAGCCGCGGGGCGTGGAGGAGGTGGAGATCGAGGCCTCCCGGGAGCGGTAGACCACGTAGGGCCGGGTCATGTAGCCCACCGGGGCGGAGACGGCGTGGACCAGGCGGGTGAAGGGCCAGATGGCCAGCAGCAGGAAGCCGGCGACGACATGCAGCTTGAAGGACAGGGGTACCTGGGCCATGAGCCCGGGCTCGGGCTGGAAGGACAGCACCGAGCGCAGCCACGGGCTGATGGTCTCCCGGTAGTCGTAGCCGTGGGAGTCCATGAGCTGGTGGGAGACCGTGGCGAAGGTGCCCAGCAGCAGCGGCACGGCCAGGAAGCAGTACATGACGATGTCGTTGCGGCTGGTGGCCAGGCGCACCGATTTGACCACCACCCTGCGGTAGATGAGCCCGGCCATCCCCGCGATCGTCATGAGGGCCGCCAGTGTCCCCAGGTAGGTGGCGCCCAGGTGGTACATGTGCTGGGTCACCCCCACCGCCCGGGTCCAGGACTTGGGCACCATGAGGCCCACCAGGTGGCCCGCGGCCACCATGAGGAAGCCCAGGTGGAACACGGGTGAGGCCAGGCGCAGGATGCGCGACTCCTGCCACTGGGTGGAGCGCGAGGTCCACCCGAACTGGTCGGTGCGCCAGCGCCAGGCCATGCCCACGGCCAGCAGGAGCAGGCAGGTGTAGGGCAGGGCCACCCACAGGAGGTTCTGCTCGATCGGGCTCATGACAGGACCTCCTGGGTCAGGGGCTGCTCCAGCGGGCTGATGACCGGGTGCTTGACGGGCATGGTCGGGAAGGGCAGGGTGTCGGTGACCCCCACCGTCTCGGTGGGCGGGCCCGCGGCCACCAGGGCCCTCATGCGCGCCGCGGTGGCCGGGTCGATGGCCGGCAGGGTCATGGAGACCGCCTCGATGAGCAGCCCGTAGGGCGAGCCGATATCGGCCAGGGCGCTGCGCAGCACCTCGATGCCCTCCCGGTGGCAGGACAGCAGGGCCTGGGCGACCTCGTCATCGCTGCGGGCCGAGAGCTCCAGGACCACCGGCAGGTAGTCGGGCAGCTCATCGCGGGTCATCTCATAGCCCGCGGCGGCCAGGGCCTGCTTGAAGGCCAGGATAGCGGCGCCGCGGTGGCGGGTATCGCCCACCGCGTAGTAGGTCAGGTAGAGGCAGCACCGGCGACGGCGGTCGAAGGTCTCCACATAGTGCTCGGCCAGCGCCCGCTCGCCGCAGCGGTGGGCCCGGGCCACGAAGTCCTCCAGGAGCCCGGCCACCTGCGGGGGCAGGTCGGCCGCGGCGGCGGACACGGCCTCCAGGCGGGGGGCCAGGCGCCCCTCCTGCGGGTAGTCCAGCAGCAGGGAGGCCGCCATGTGCACGGTGGCGCGCTGCTGGGGGCCCAGCTCCACCGGGGCCGGGGGCTCCAGGGCCCGGGGGGCGCGCACGAAGGAGGCCATCTCAGGGCTCCCTCACCGGGCGGGCCGTGCCCGCGGCGGCGCCCCCGCCCCGCAACGGGATCCCCGAGGGCCGCGTGTCGTCGTCGCCGAGGGGCCGGGGCACCCCCACGACCGGCGCGCCCGGGCCCGCGGCGGGCACCGGGTCGCGGCGCACCGTGGGCAGGGGCAGCGCCACCGTCGTCGGGCCTGCACCGCCCTGGCCGACCCCATGGAAGGAGGCGGCATCGGAGTGGCAGCCGGCCGGGGCGCCCTGCCCCAGCAGGGCGCTCACCTCCTGGTCGGCGCCCAGGGGCTCCATGCCGCGCGGCACCTCGGGCTTGGCGGTGGGGATGACGTAGCGGTCGTCGTACTTGGCGATGGCCAGCAGCCGGTACATCTCCTCCAGCCCCTGCCCGCTCAGCCCCACCGAGGCGGCGATGGCCGGGTCCGGCTCGCGGCCCAGGCGCACCTGGCGCATGTGGGAGCGCATGGCCGCCAGGCGGCGCAGCACCCGCTCGACGACGTCGGTGTCCCCAGCGGTCAGCAGTCCCGCCAGGTACTCCAGGGGGATGCGCATCTCGGCCACCGCCGTCAGCAGCACCCGGTGGTCCTCCCCGTCCAGACCGGTGGCCGCGACCTCGTCGACGATGGGCGACAGCGGGGGGATGTACCAGACCATCGGCATGGTCCGGTACTCCGGGTGCAGGGGCAGGGCCACCTCATAGGTGTCGATGAGCTCCCAGATGGGGGAGGACTGGGCCGCCTCGATCCACGGCTGGGGGATGCCCTCGGCCCGGGCCGCGGCCACGACCCCGGGGTCGTGGGGGTTGAGCATGATCTCGCGCTGGGCCATGTACAGGTCCTGGGGATCCTTGACGGCCGCGGCCTGGGAGACCCGGTCGGCGTCGTAGAGGATGACCCCCAGGTAGCGCAGGCGCCCCACGCAGGTCTCCGAGCACACCGTGGGCTCGCCCACCTCCAGGCGCGGGTAGCACAGGGTGCACTTCTCGGCCTTGCCGGTGGCGTGGTTGAAGTAGACTTTCTTGTAGGGGCAGGCCGACACGCACATGCGCCAGCCGCGGCAGGCGTCCTGGTCCACCAGCACGATGCCGTCCTCGGTGCGCTTGTACATGGCGCCCGAGGGGCAGGCCGACACGCAGGTGGGGTTGAGGCAGTGCTCGCAGATGCGCGGCAGGTAGAACATGAAGGCTGACTCGATGTCGGTGCGCACCTGGGTGCTCATTCCCGCCAGGACCGGGTCCTCGGCCAGGGTCTCCATGGAGCCGCCCAGGTCGTCGTCCCAGTTGGGGCCCCACGCGATGGTGGGCATGTACTCCCCGGTCAGCTGGGACCTGGCGCGGGCCACCGGGATCGTGGGGGAGTCCTTGGGCGCCGAGAGCAGGCGGTCGTACTCGTAGGTCCACGGCTCGTAGTAGTCCTGGACCGTGGGCATCTCCGGGTTGGCGAAGAGCGTGGCCAGTCGGCGCAGGCGCCCGCCGGAGCGGGGGCGCAGGCGCCCTCCCGCGGTGCGCTCCCAGCCCCCGCGCCACTTGTCCTGGTCCTCCCAGGCGCGCGGGTAGCCCACGCCCGGGCGGGTCTCCACATTGTTGAACCACATGTACTCCGTGCCCTCGCGGTTGGTCCACGCCTGCTTGCACGTCACCGAGCAGGTGTGGCACCCGATGCACTTGTCGAGGTTCATCACCATCGCGATCTGCGCCATGACCCTCATCAGAACGTCACCTCCTGGTTGCTGCGACGGCGGATGAGCGTGACCTCGTCGCGGTTGTTGCCGGTGGGCCCGATGTAGTTGAAGGCGTAGGCCAGCTGCCCGTAGCCCCCGGCGAAGTGGCTGGGCTTGAGCACGATGCGCGTCAGGGAGTTGTGGGTGCCCCCGCGCCTCCCGCTGCGCTCGGTCAGCGGCGTGTTCATCGTGCGCTCCTGGGCGTGGTGCATGAAGACCATGCCCTCGGGGATGCGGTGGGAGACGATGGCGCGGGCCGCCACGATGCCGTTGCGGTTGTAGGCCTCGACCCACTCGTTGTCCCGCACCCCGATCTTGTCGGCGTCGGCCGGGCTCATCCAGATCGTCTGGCCGCCGCGCCCCAGGGTGAGCATGTGCAGGTTGTCGAAGTACTGGGAGTGGATGGCCCATTTGTTGTGGGCGGTGATGTAGCGCACCGCCACCTCCACGGCCCCCTCCCGGCTGGTGCCCAGGGTGCCGGGCGGGGCCTCGCCGTAGAGGGCGTGGAAGTCCAGGGGCGGGCGGAAGACGGGCATGGACTCTCCCATGTCGCGCAGCCAGTCGTGGTCGAGGTAGTAGTGCATACGCCCGGTCAGGGTGTGCCAGGGCTTGGCGTGCTCCACATTGACCACGAAGGCCGAGTAGCGCCGGCCCCCGTGCTCCGAGCCCGACCACTCCGGGGAGGTGATGACCCCCTGCGGCCGCACGCGGGTGTCCTCGAAGGTGATGCGCTTGCCCGCCTCCTCGGCGCTGAGCTCGATGAGCCCGGTGCCGGTGCGCTGGGACAGGTCCCCCCAGCCCTGGGTGGCGATGCGCCCATTGGTGGTGCCCGACAGGGTCATGATGGCCTCGGCCGCCCGGATGTCGGTGTCGATGAGGGGGCGCCCGACGGCCTGGCCCTCCTGGGAGGCCCCGTGGTGGCGCCGGAGCAGGTCCACTTCGGGCCCGGGCTTGAGCATGATGCCCTTGCAGGGCAGGCCCAGCTCCTCGGCCAGTGGCCCCAGGGCGTCGAACTTGGCGCGGATCTGGGTGTAGTCCCGCTGGGTGGGTACCAGCTTGGGCATCGTCACCCCGGGGATCCACTCCTGGGGCATGTCCGCGACGCTGCCGTGGGCCATCGTCAGCGCGTCGGGCGTGTCATGGGCCAGGGGCGCGGCCACGACGTCGGTCTGGGTGCCCAGGTAGCGCGGCGCCCACTGCGAGATCATCGCGGCCAGGTCCTGGAAGATCTGGAAGTCCGTGCGCGCCTGCCAGGGCGGGTCGATGGCCGCGTTGAAGGAGTGCACGAAGGGGTGCATGTCCGTGGTGGAGATGTCGTGCTTCTCGTACCAGGTGGCCGCGGGCAGGACGATGTCGGAGTGCAGGGTGGTGGAGGTGTTGCGGAAGTCCGAGGTCCACATCAGGTCCAGCTTGCCGGCGGGGGCCTCATCGCGCCAGGTCACCGAGACCGGGCGCTGTCCGGGACCGGCCTCGGCGGCGTTGACATCATTGTCGGTGCCCAGCATGTGGCGCATGAAGAACTCCGTGCCCTTGGCCGAGGAGCCCAGCAGGTTGGTGCGCCAGTTGCACAGGATGCGCGGGAAGTTCTCGGGGGCGTCGGGGTCCTCGCAGGCGAAGCGCAGCGTGCCGGCCCGCAGCTCCTTGACCACGTAGTCCGCGGGCTCCATCCCCTCGGCCCTGGCCTGCTGGCCCAGCAGCAGGGGGGAGCGGTTGAAGGTCGGGTAGGAGGGGGTCCAGCCGCGCTTCATGGCCTCGACCATGGTGTCGGTGGTCGTGCGGCCCACCATGGCCCCGGGGTCGACCGGGGAGGCCAGGCGCTCGGCCGGGGTGGTGTCGTAGCGCCACTGGCTGGTGGTCAGATACCAGAAGCCGGTGGAGATCATCTGGCGGGCGGGGCGGTGCCAGTCCAGGGCGAAGGCGTACTGCTGGAAGCCGCAGATCGGGCGGACCTTCTCCTGGCCCACGTAGTGGGCCCAGCCCCCGCCGTTGACGCCCTGGGTGGCGCACATGGAGGTCAGCGCCAGGATCGTGCGGTAGATCTCATCGGCGTGGTAGTAGTGGTTGATGCCCGCGCCCATGAGGATCTGGGAGCGCCCGCCGGACTCGATGGCGTTGACGGCGAAGTCCCGCGCCACCCGGATCATGGCCGGGCCGGGAACGCCGGTGATCTCGCTGGCCCAGGCCGGAGTGGTGGGGTCGGTGGCGTCCTGGTAGCCCTCGGGCCACTGGCCGGGCAGTCCGGGGCGCTCCACCCCGTACTGGGCCAGGAGCAGGTCGTAGACGGTGGTCACCAGGCGGTCGCCCACCCATGTCACCGGCACGCCGCGGCGCACGACCCCGCCCCCGATACTGCCGGTGGTCGTCGTCGAGCCCGGCAGGTCGAAGCGGGGCAGGAGCACCTGGGCGGCCTGGATGCGGGGCCGGGACTCCGGGCCGCCGGTGGCACCGCCGGCGCCTGCATCGTCGGCGTCGTGGAGGTCCATGATGCTCATCACCGGGTCCACGCCCTCCATGAGCAGGTTCCAGCGGCCCTGGCCCTCGGGGGTGAAGCGGTCCGCCAGGGTGCCCCCCGGGTCGGCGGGGCCGCGCCGGCGGTCCCACACCAGGGGCCGGAACTCGTTCTTGGGCGCCCCGGCGGCCACCCCCTCGATATCGGAGGCGGTCACGAAGCGCCCGGGCACGAAGGCGCTGCCATCGGGGGAGGGCTCCAGGCCGATGAGGAAGGGGGAGTCGGTGTGGCGGCGCATGTAGTCCAGGAAGAGGGGCTCGCGCCTGGCGACGTGGAACTCCTTGAGGATGACGTGCCCCATCGCCTGGGCCAGGGCGCCGTCGGTGCCCGGGGCCACGCGCAGCCACTGGTCGGCGAACTTGGTGTTGTCGGCGAAGTCGGGGGAGACCGAGACGACCTTCTGCCCGTGGTAGCGGGCCTCGGTCATGAAGTGGGCGTCGGGGGTGCGGGTCAGGGGCAGGTTCGAGCCCCACATGATGAGGTACTGGGCGTTGTACCAGTCGCCGGCCTCGGGCACATCGGTCTGGTCCCCGAAGACCTGGGGGGAGGCCGGGGGCAGGTCGGCGTACCAGTCGTAGAAGGAGAGCATGGTGGCGCCGATGAGCTCGTGGAGGCGGGCCCCGGCCCCGTAGGAGACCTGCGACATGGCGGGGATGACGGAGAAGCCGGCGATGCGGTCGGGCCCCCAGGTGCGGATGGTGTGGACGTAGGCGGCGGCCACGATCTCCATGGCCTCCTCCCAGCCCACCCGCACCATGCCGCCCTTGCCGCGGGCCGACTTGTAGGCGCGGGCGGTGGCCGGATCCCCGGTGACCTGGGCCCATGCGGCCACGGCATCGCCGTCCTGGTCGGCCTTGGCGGCGCGGAAGGCGTCGAGCAGCACCGAGCGCACGTAGGGGTAGCGGATGCGCGTGGGGGAGTAGGTGTACCAGGAGAAGGCCGCGCCCCGGGGGCAGCCGCGCGGCTCGTACTCGGGCATGTCCGGCCCGGTGGTGGGGTAGTCGGTGACCTGCTTCTCCCAGGTGATGACGCCGTCGGAGACGTAGACCTCCCACGCGCATGAGCCGGTGCAGTTGACCCCGTGGGTGGAGTGGACCATCTTCTCGTGGCTCCACCGGCGGCGGTAGAAGGCCTCGGCCTGGCGCCCGCCGGCCAGGAACAGGCGGCGGGCGTCGGCCGAGGCCTGGCCCCGGCGCAGGTAGGAGCCGAGCTCCAGCAGCGCCGAGGCGCTCTCGACCCTCGTGTCGGGTCCCGGGACGATCGGGCCGCCGGGGCGGGGGCCGGGTGTCGCGCTCATGGATGGTTCCTCCGAGGTTGTGGTCATCGCGGCGGGTCGGAATCGGTGGGCGGTGGAGTCGGGTGTGCGGGGGCGGCGTCGTCGGGCGGCGGCTCAGCCCGGGCGCCTGGCGCCGGGGCGGGCGTAGCGCATCCAGGTGATGACGGCGCAGATGAGGCAGAAGGCGGTGCAGACCCAGTAGAAGGTCGCGGCCGGCATGGCCGCCAGTGCCACCCCCACCAGGAAGGGGCCCAGCGCGGCCACGGCGGCGGTGAAGCCGATGGCGCCCCCGGCCTGGCGCTTGGGCATGATCATGGGCATCTGCTTGAAGGTCGAGGCATTGCCCACCCCCGCGAAGAAGAACATCGCCAGCATCCCCCACAGGAAGGGGGTGAAGTCCCCCGGCTCGTCGGGGCCGGCGAGCTGGATGGCGCAGAAGGCGAAGGTCGCGGCCATGCCCAGGGCCGAGACGAGGGTCCACACCGCGCCTCCGAAGCGGTCGCACAGGGGCCCCCAGGCGAAGCGCAGGAAGGAGCCGATGAGCGTTCCCAGGAAGGCGTAGGCGGCGCCATCGGGCAGGTCGGAGGCGGGGAAGGAGCCGGCCAGGGGCGAGGAGGCGCCGAAGCTGTGGTTGATGATGAGCGCGGTCTGGGCGGCGAAACCCGAGAACAGGCCGAAGGTCATGATGTAGATGACGGTCATCAGCCAGGTGTCGAGGTTGCCGAAGATGTCCAGCTGCTCCTTGATATTGGCCTTGATGGGCACGTCCTTGAGGTAGAGGTAGGCCAGGAGCGCCGCCAGCAGGGACCAGGGCAGGAAGAAGACGGTGGCGTTGACCACCCGGGGAGCGCCCGGCGCGTAGGGCTCGACCCAGGTCAGGCCGAGCAGGGCGGTGCTCATGAGGAGGGGTGCGGCGAGCTGGATGACGCTCATGCCCATGTTGCCCAGGCCGCCCTGGAGGCCCAGGGCGGTTCCCGCCAGGCGCTTGGGGAAGAAGAAGCCGGTGGAGGGCATGTAGCCCGAGAAGGTCGCCGCCCCGATGCCGCAGGTGAAGGCCAGGGCCAGCAGCACCCAGTAGGGGGTGCCCGGGTTCTGCACGGCGGTGAACCATCCGAGCATGGGGAGCACGTAGAGCAGGGAGGAGGCCACGATCATCCTGCGGGTGCCGATGGTGGCGGGCAGGAGCATGTAGACCAGGCGCAGCAGTCCGCAGGACAGTCCGGGCATGGAGGTCAGCCAGTACAGCTGGTTCTTGGACAGATCGAAGCCGATCTCGTCGAGCCGGGGGGCGATGGCGCTGGGCAGGAACCAGACGGTGAAGCCCAGCATGAGGGAGAAGGTGGTGATCGCCAGGGTGCGCCAGGCGATCGAGGCCGACCAGTGCTCGGGGTCCTCGGGATCCCAACCTGTCAGGACCGTGCCGGTGGTGGTGAGGGGGGACATGGGGCTCCTGCTGGTCGGACGGATCTGCGGGCGCGCCGCCGGCGGTGGCGGTGCGGGGTTGCTGTGGAGCGCGCTGCGGCGCGCCTGAGGCGGGTGGGCGGTAGGTCGGCGGTAGGTGGGTCTCGGTGGGTCGTGGGCTCGGATACGAGTCGTGCTCGCCTCTGGATGGTGCCCGAGTCCTGTGGACTTCTCCTAGAGGGGCTTTTCTTCCTTGGAACAACGGGAAAAATCTGAGCGCCTCGCCAGTGAGGGCCGCTCTTATAGGTGATGCCACCCTATTCTAATGCTTGTTCGATTACTGGTGGGCGGTTCTGGCGCGAGATTCTCGGTGTGGTGACGCGGCCTGGCGCTACCGTGGGGCCATGCCGCACCCCCAGGACGCCACCAGTACCCCCGGCTCTCACAGCGCCGGCCCGCCGCGCGCCCGATCCCCCCGGGCCGGATCGTCGCAGGCCGGCGCCGCGGGCCGGGGCGCTGATGAGCCTCCCGTGGTCCAGAAGGGCCTCGTGCCCCTGGAGGAGCCGGTGCGCGGCGCGGTCATCACCGTCTCGGACCGCTGCGCCAGCGGCGAGCGCGAGGACCGCTCAGGACCCCTGGCCGTGCGGCTCCTGGCCCAGCACCGGGTCATGGCCCCTGCAGCGCGGGTGGTGCCCGACGGCGTGGAGCCGGTGCGCCAGGCCATCGAGGAGGCCCTGGCCCACGGCGCGCGGGTGGTGCTGACCACCGGCGGGACGGGGGTGACGCCGCGCGACCTGACCCCCGAGGCCACCATCGGGCTGCTGGAGGCGCGCCTGGAGGGGCTGGAGGCGCAGATCCGCGCCCACGGGCTGACCAAGACCCCTTTGGCGGGGCTCTCCCGCGGCCTGGTGGGGGTGACCTCCCGTGGGCCCGAGGGCGCCCTGGTGGTCAACGCCCCCGGCTCGCGCGGTGGGGTCCAGGACACCATCGCCGTCATCGGCCCGCTCGTGCCGCACGTCCTGGAGCAGCTCGGCGGCTCCGACCACTGACCCACTCTTCGACAATTTGCATGAGATCGGCCTTCTCCAGGGCCGGAAAAGGCCGATCTCATGCAAATTGTCGAAAGGAAGGGGGGTGGGTGTCCCAGGCGCGGATCTCCTCCCAGGTGTCCAGGTCGCGCGCCTCCGGGCCGGCCAGGGGCACCGCGACGACGTCGAGCACCCCCAGGGCCCGGCGCACTGCGACATCCCTGAGGGCCGCTCCACCGGGCGCCACCGCCGACCTCAGGGCGCGCGTGCGGTAGAGCCCCAGGAGGTACTGCCGGTGATCACCGTCCTGCACCACCGCCCCGTCCTCCTCCCCGGCCCCCGAGCCCTGCGGGCCCCCAGCGGCCAGCCTCCCGGCCAGGACGGGCAGCGCGCGCCAGGACTCCGGCGCATCACAGGTGAGCACGGCGGTCAGGCCGGCCGGCCCCGGCCGCTCCAGGCGGGCCAGGCCCGCGGCGATCCCGGCCACCGGCCCGCCCAGGGGCGGGTCCTCCAGGGCGCGCAGGACGCCGTCGGGTAGCGCCACCTGCTCGGGGGCCACGACGCACACGCGCCCCACCGCCAGGCCCTCGCCCCTGAGCCGGGCCAGGCCCGCCAGGAGGTGGTCGAGCAGCCGCGCCCCGCGCGCCACCACATCGGCCTTGGAGGCCCCGCCCAGCCGCGCCGCCGTACCACCGGCCAGGACGACGACGTCGATGGGGGCGCCCGAGCCGCGGGCCCCGCCGCCCCTGCCGGCCCCGCCGCCTCCGGGCTCAGGCCCCTGCGCCATCGCGCGCATCGCTGCCGGTGCCGCCATCCCGGTCACCCCGGCCGTCCCCGCCTTCGCCGCCGGTGCTGCCCGCCTCCTCCGCGCGGCTCCAGTCCCCCGAGCGGCCACCCGACTTGGCCACCACCCTGGCGCGGGTCAGCTCGACCGCCCGATCCACGCCCTTGACCATGTCCACGACCGCCAGGCCGGCCACGGTGGCCGCGGTGAGGGCCTCCATCTCCACCCCGGTGCGGTCCGCGGTGCGCACCGTGGCGGTGATGCGCACCCCCTCATCGACGATCTGCGGGTCGACCACGGCGCCGTGCACGCCGATGACGTGGGCCAGGGGCAGCAGTTCGGGAACCCTCTTGGCTGCCGCGATCCCGGCGATGCGCGCCACGGCCAGCACGTCGCCCTTGGGCACCGCGCCCTCGCGCAGGGCGGCGACGACGGCGGGGCTGCAGGCCACCAGGGCGGTGGCCCGGGCCTCGCGGACGGTGGGGGCCTTGGCGGTGACATCCACCATGCGGGCCGCACCCGTCTCATCGAGGTGGGTGAGGGCGGGCGCGGGGCTGGGCCGGTCCTGCAGCCGGGCGCCTGGCTCGCCGGTCGGGGCCTGGTGGCGGGGCCGGTGCTCGGGCTGGGCCGGGCGCCGGCGGGAGCCCGGTGAACCGAAGACGGAGAGGAAACCCATGGTGCTCCTTGGAGTGCTGTGGTGGTGCGGTGAGCCGATGGCGCGTCAGTGGTCGGCGGCTGGGCGCCCTGGCGGGCCCAGGGGAGACGGCGGTGCGGACAGGGGCAGGATCTGCAGCAGGTCGCCGGCCTCCACCCGCTCGACCTCGGCCCCCACCACCGCCAGGGCGTCGGCGCCGGGCAGGGAGGCCACCAGATGCGAGCCCGAGCCCAGGCGGTGGCTCGGCGCCACCAGCGCCCCGCCCGGATCGACGGCGCAGTCCGGCGTCGACTGCGCCCGGGCCCCGCCGCCGGCAGCGTCGGTGGGAGCCGGGCCGGCAGGAGCCGGGGCGAGGACGCGCACGGGCAGGTACTGGCGCCGGCCCGGTGGCGTGGTCCAGGACTTAGCCGCCCGCGCAGGGCGCAGGACCGGCTCCGCGGGCCCGCCGGCTCCGGAGGAGCGCCCGGGCGCTGACGACGCAGCCGGCGCAGCCGGCGCGGCTGCGGCCGACGACGGCGCGGGCGGCATCGCGGGATCGCACAGCGCTGATGGCGCTGAGGCGCGCGGGGTGCTCGGGCTCGCGGGGACGGTGCGGGCCGGGCGGCGGTGGCTGTCGTAGCCGCCCAGGCGCGCCAGGACGGGGGCGGCGATGGTGGTGAAGGAGACCAGGACGCTCACCGGATTGCCCGGCAGGCACAGCAGCGGGACCTGCCGGCCATCCCCGCAGCGCACGCGGCCATGGGCCTGCGGCTTGCCCGGCTGCATGGCGACCCTCTCGCGGCGCAGCCGGATGCGCCCCGCTGCGCCCGCGGTGGGGGAGTACCCGCGTGCGGGGCCCGAGCCGGTAGGCGCCGGGTCCTGCTGCCCGTCCTTCCCATCCTGCCCGGCTGCGGCGATCTCGGTGAGGGGGTCGAAGGCGCCGGCGGAGACTCCTCCCGAGGTGATGACCAGGTCCGCCTGCTCGGCCGCCTGGACCAGGAGCGCGGCCAGCTCCGCGGCGGTGTCGGGGCTGCGCAGCACCGCGGTGCACTGCGCCCCGTGCTCGGCCACCAGCCCCGCCAGGAGCAGGCCGTTGGAGTCCGGGATCGTGCCCGGCTCCAGGTCCTGTCCCGGCTCGCGCAGCTCGGCGCCCGTGGAGACCACCGCCACGCGTACCCGTGGCCAGGCCCGCACGGCGCCCAGGCCCGTGGAGGCCAGTGCCGCCAGCGCCCTGGCTGACAGGATCGAGCCGCGCCCCAGCACCGGCGCCCCGGCCCCCAGGTCCTCCCCGGAGCGGCGCACATGCTGGCCCCGGTGGACCGCCCGGCGGATCTCCACCTCCTGGGGCAGTGGGGCAGGGCCCGGCTCCTGGTCGGTGTCCTCCACCCTGACCACGGTGTCGGCCCCCGGCGGGAGCATCGCCCCGGTCATGATCCGCTGGGCCGTGCCCGCCGCCAGGGGCTGCGGGGCGCTGCCGGCGGGCGCATCCCCGGCCACGGGCAGGCGCACCGGGTGGGAGGGGCCGGCCCCGGCCGCATCCTGGGCGCGCAGCGCATAGCCGTCCATCGCCGAGTTCGTCCAGGGCGGCACCGCGACGGCGGCGGCGACGTCCTCGGCCAGGACCAGGCCGTGGGCCTGGGACAGGGGCACCTCCACCGGCGGTGGTGGCTCCATGCCGTGGAGCACCCGGGTGAGGTAGTCCTCCGGTGCGAGCATGGTCATGGGGCCTCCTCGGTGGTGGTGCCTGGCGGTGCGCCGCAGAGCCCATCATGCCCGACGGCGACCCGCCCCCGACGGCGGCCCGCTGGCACGCCGGTCCCTCGGCCCGCCGTCGGGGCTCCCCGGCGCGGGGCGCCCCGAGGCCCGGGGTTTGCACGTGGGGCGGCGGGTGCGTGCCCCGTCCGCACAGGTGGGTCCCCGGAGTCCGGGGCCCGGGCGCCGCGGGCATGGGTATGCTCGGGCCTCCAGCCCCGTGCCCCTCTGGGTGGGCGGGGCCCGTCCAGGAGGGTGGAGTGTGACTTCAGGGCCGACGAGCATGCCCGGCAGTGCGCCCGTGGAGCCGGGCGGGCGGCCTCCGGGAGCCGCCCGTGTGGTGCGGGCCGAGGTGACGCACGAGGCCATCAGTGCCGAGGAGCTGGCCGCGCAGGTCTGCGACGCCGCCGCCGGTGCGGTGGTGACCTTCAGCGGCGTCGTGCGCGACCACGACCAGGGGCGGGGCGTCACCGGCATCGAGTACAGTGCCCACCCGACCGCGGGCGAGGTCGTGGCCCGGATCGCGGCCCAGGTCGCCGCCAGCCGCGGCGCCGGGGCGGAGGCGGGCGTGACCGCCCTGGGGCTGGTCCACCGGGTCGGCGAGCTGGCCGTGGGGGAGACGGCGCTGGCGGTGGCCGTCAGCGCGCCCCACCGCGCGCAGGCCTTCGCCGCGTGCAGCGAGCTCGTCGAGGAGGTCAAGAGGCAGCTGCCGGTCTGGAAGCGCCAGCACTTCACCGACGGCACCTCCCAGTGGAGCAATATGGCCTGAGCCCACCGGGCCCGAGCCGTGGCAGGATCGGGCAGACAGCGGGCAGTGGCGGCATGCGGCGGGGCGGGCCCGCGCCATGGATCAGCATGGTTCAGCGGCACGACCGGGCCGCAGCGCTGCAGGGCCGCCGCCCTCGCCGGGGCCGGCGGGCCCAGTGGGCCTCAGCCGCCGGCGAAGGGCGGCAGGATGTCGACGGCGTCCCCCTCGCTCAGCGGCTGGAGGGAGTCGGCGGGAACCGACCGGGAGTTGACCAGGAGGCTGCAGATCGAGATGGTCGTGGCCATCTGCGTGCTGCGCCCCGCCAACTGCTCGCGCAGGGCGGCGACGGTGGTGCCCGCCGGGACCTCCAGGCGCTCCTCCTGGCGGCCCGCGGCCTCGGCGGCGCCGGCGAAGTAGCGCAGCGTCAGTGCGATCATCGGGGCGGTCTCGGACTCCAGGGCGCTGCCGGCGGGCTGGCCGCCAGCAGGGCGCGATTGGGGCGTGCGGCTCATCCGATGCTCACCTGCTCACTGACCGGCCCCATCTCCCACACTCCGTTCTCCGTAGGTCCGCTACAGGTCCTCTGCGGGCGCCACCTGTCCTGCCAGGAGCGCCTGCCGGCAAGTATGGCAGAGCATCCGGTCCGGCCCATCGGCCGCCGCCGGCGCAGCCACTCAGGGAGGCGCGCCTAGCCGCCGATGGCGGACATGGTGCGCCGGGGGCGGGAGAAGGCGGGGTCGCCCGACGGCGCATCGTCGCAGCCGTGGGCGCGGGGCTTGAGCCAGGTGGCCCGGGCCCACAGGCGCATGAGCTCCTCATCGCTGGCGCCGGCGCGCATGGGCCCGCGCAGGTCGGTCTCGGTGGCGGAGAACAGGCAGGTCATGAGGCGTCCGTCGGCGGTGATGCGGGTGCGGTCGCAGTCGTTGCAGAAGGGCGCACTGACCGAGGCGATGATCCCCACGCTCCCGCCGGGATGGTCGGCCCCGGCGCGCACGCGCCACAGGGCGGCGGGGCGGCGGTCGGGGCGGCCTGCCTCCTCCAGCGTGAAGCCCGCCGCGCGCAGCGAGTCCAGGATCTCCTCAGCGACGACGACCTCCCCGCGCTGCCAGGAGCTCGCCGGGCCCAGGGGCATGTGCTCGATGAAGCGCAGCTGCCAGCCGCGGCGCAGGCACTCGCGCAGCAGCTGGGGGGCGCGCTCGCCCACGGTGCCCGGCAGGGCCACCGCATTGATCTTGATGGGGGACAGCCCGGCGTTCTGGGCGCCGGCGATCCCGGCCAGGACGTCGTCGAGTCGGTCGCGGCGGGTCAGGGCGGCGTAGTCCTGGCGGTCCAGGGAGTCGACGGAGATGTTGACGCGATCCAGCCCGGCCCGCCGCAGGGCGGCGGCCCGCCGCTCCAGCCCCAGGCCGTTGGTGGTCAGGCCGAGGTCCGGCCTGGCGCCGCTGCGGGTGCGCAGCCCGGCCAGCCCCGCCACCACCTCCTCCAGGTCCCGCCGCAGGAGGGGCTCGCCCCCGGTCAGGCGGATGCGCTCGACCCCCAGGCGGGTGACGGCCAGGCGCGCCAGGCGGATGAGCTCCTCAGCGCTGAGCAGCGAGGGGGCGGGCAGCCAGTCCATGCCCTCGGCGGGCATGCAGTAGGTGCAGCGCAGGTTGCAGCGATCGGTCAGTGACAGGCGCAGGTCGCGCACGGTGCGCCCGTAGCGGTCCTGGAGCACCTCGGGCGGCGATCCCGTGGCTGGTGCGGGGGAGGCGGGTGGGTGGGCGCGCACCGTCGGCACGGGCAGGTCGGTGACCCTGCCCGTGCCGATCACCGGAGTCCCCGGGGGCGCAGGCGTCATGGAATCAGGATAGGCAGAGGCGGGAGCGGGCGTCGGCCTCCGGGAGGCGCTCACGGTGCCCGCGGATGCCCACGGGCGCCGGTGGGCCCTCCCGCCAGCCTCAGGCGGTGCGCAGGATCTCCACGCGCGCGTAGCCCTCGGCCTGCTCCAGCAGCGTGTGCCGGTAGGTGAAGGGGAGCTGGTCGATCTGGTGGAGCAGGGGCGTGGGCACATGCGGTGCCACGAGGTCGAAGCCCTCCCCGACCTGCAGGGAGGAGGCGGCGCCGATGATCGCGGGGTGGCGCAGGCGGTGGGGGATGGCGCGGGCGTCCAGGGTCAGGCGCTCGGAGGTGTGCTCCCCGCAGCCGCAGGAGTGCCCGGAGGCCTTCTTCTCGGAGATGGGGATGAGGTCGGGCGACTCGCTCATAGGGTGCTCCTCGGGCTCAGACGGGTTCATCATCGTTGGGCGGGCCGGGGTCGCATCGCTGGGCGGCGTCCCGGCGGCCGCGGCGCCCACGACCTTACTACCGGTTGATGGCGGATAAAAAGCCCGTCCGCTGCGGGCTCACCGGGGGTGCTCCCGGAGCCGACGACGGCGCTGCCATCCCGTCCCGCCCTCGTTGAGGCCCGCCGGGTCCTTGGCTACGGTTCGGGCTGTGAAGGACCAATGGCCGCGCAGGCTCGCCCCGCTTGTGGCGCCCCGGATGGCGGCCCCATGAGCCTGCCCGTCGGCCCGCCGCGGGGTGCGGGCACCGCTGGTCGCTCCGCCGCCAGCCGACCCGCCCCGCACCGGCGCCCCCATCGCCGCAGCACCCAGATCAGGCGCAATGCCCTGGTCCTGGCCTGGCTGGTGAGCGCCGCGGTCCTGGCCGCCCTGATCATCGGCGGCCCCCTGGCCGGCCTGGGCACCTGGCTGCCCCTGCACGCCCTGCTCCTGGGAGGCATCGGCTCGGCCATCACCATCTGGTCGGCGCACTTCGCCGACACCCTCCTGCACCGCCCGGCCCTGGGCGGAGCGGCCCTGCTGGATGCGCGCCTGTACGCCCATGCCCTGGGCACGGTCTGCGTCCTGGCGGGCATCACCGCGGGTCACCAGATCCTGGCGATGACCGGGGTGGCCATCATCATGGGCCAGGCGCTGACCGGCATGGTGGCCATCGGGGTGCAGTACCGGCGGGCGGTGGCCGCCCGCCTGGGCGCGCTGGCCCTCCACTACGCCGTGGCCCTGGTGCTGCTGGCCGTGGGCGCCGCCCTGGGCTACCTCATCTCCTGGGCCGACGACGCTGGCCGCGCCCACCTGGCCGACGTCCTCTACCTGGCCCACACCACCACGATGCTCCTGGGGTTCGTGGGCACCACCGTGCTGGGCACGCTGACGCTCCTGTGGCCCACGATGCTGCGCACGAGGATGGAGCCCGTCGCTCCGCGCTGGGCGGTTCGGGCCCTGCCGCTGCTCGTGGCGGGCACGGCCCTCACCGCCGTCAGCGGGCTGTGGCCGCCCCTGGCGGCGCTGGGGGTGCTCCTGTACTGGGGTGGCGCCTGCGGGGTTCTCCTCCCGGGCTTCCTCACCGCCCGCCGCGTCCCGCCCACCTCCTTCGCCACGGCCTCGGCCGCCGCTGCGGTGCTGTGGCTGCTGGGCTGCCTGGGGTACCTGGGGGTGGGGATCGCCCTGGCCGACGGCGCCGCCGCCGGGCGCGGCGTCATCCACGCCATCCGCCTGGCCCTGGCCGCGGGCTTCGCCCTGCAGATCCTCGTGGCGGCGCTGAGCTACCTCACCCCGGTCATGCTCGGCGGCGGACCCGCGATGACGCGCCGGACCAACGCCATCATGGACCGCTTCGCGTCCTACCGGGTGACCGCCGCCAACGGCTGCCTCCTCATCGCGCTGAGCACCGCCCTGCCCTGGCCGGTGCGCCTCGTGAGTGGGGCGGTGGCCGGGGCCGTGGCCGCCTACCTGCTCGTGGGCATCGTCCTGTGCCTGCGCGCGCTGCGCCGTGGGTAGGGGCGGCGTGGCGCGCGGGGCGGCGGATGGTGCCGGCCCCGCACGCCCGCACTCGGCCGTGGGGCGCCGGCACCGGTCCCGGTGAGGCGGGTGCGGGGCGGCGTGGTGCCCGGGGTGTGGGGAGGTGCTCGTGGGGTGCGGGAACGACGTCGTTTCGCGACGCAGGCGTCGCTTCGCGACGTGGACGTACCTTGCAGGTGTCGCCTCCGTCGCGAAGTGACGCTCCTGTCGCGACGTGACGCCCTTTCTCGCCCGCCCGCGGGCCCGGGCCGCCCGGCGTCGGCGGGGACGGCGGTCGCGGCAGCGCAACGGCATGGCACGCTTGGTCCCACGGGCCACCACCGGGACGGGGCGCGCCTCCCGGATGCTCCACCCGACCCCGGTCCCCAGTCCAGCACCCCGCTCCAGCCCCGTCGATCGAGAACCGGCCATGACCACACCGACCACACCATCCCAGCCCGACGACAGCGGGCACACCCCGCACGACCCGCGGAGGCCCCCGGCCCCCTCCGACCGCGGGGCCCCGCAGGCGGCGGAGGCGCCCCCGGCTCCCTCCGACCGCGACTCCACGGTGGGGGAGGACTCCGGGCCCGCCGTCGTCGCCCCCGGGCGCCGGGCAGTGACGGCGGGGACGACGGCGGGGGCCCCGCCCGCCTCCGCTCGCGCGCAACAGCCCTTACCGGGTGGTGCCGCGGCCCCCGCCACCCCGGGCGCCGACCGCCGCGGGGTGATCATGGGCGTGCTCACTGCGGGGGCCGCCGTCGTCGCCGGTGGGGCGATGGCTCTGCGGGACGGCGAGTCGACGACGGGATCGGGTGGCCAGGGTGTGGCCGCCACGGGGGAGACGGTCGAGGTCACGGTCACCGCCAAGGGCATGCGCTTCGTGCCCGAGACCCTCGAGGTGGCCCCCGGCGACCGCCTGGTCATCACCCTGGACAACCCCACCGGCCTCGTCCACGACCTGGTCCTGGAGACGGGCGCGACCACCGGCCGGATCGCGGCGGGCGGCACCGGGACCCTGGATGCGGGCGTCATCACCGGCCCCACCGAGGGCTGGTGCTCCATCGCCGGGCACCGCGCCCAGGGCATGGTCCTCCACATCACCACCGCCGGTGCTGCTGCCGCCGGGAGCAGTGGGGGCGCCTCCTCCAGCAGTCAGGAGCACGCCGGCCACTCCGGCCAGGAGGAGCCGGCCGCCACCCCCGACAACGAGGCCCCGCTGCCCGAGGACTTCACCGCCGTCGAGGCCACCCTGCCCCCGGCCCCCTCCACCTCTGGCGGGCCGGTCACCCACCGCCACACCTTCACCGTCACCGAGAAGGTCATGCCGGTCGGCGCGGGGTGCACCCAGCGCCGCATGACCTTCAACGGGCAGGTGCCCGGCCCGGTGCTGCGCGGCAGCGTGGGCGACACCTTCGAGATCCTCCTGGTCAATGACGGCACGATGAGCCACTCCATCGACTTCCATGCGGGCATCACCCCGCCCGATGAGGCCATGCGCTCCATCGACCCCGGGCGGTCCCTGGACTACCGCTTCACCGCCCAGCACTCGGGCATCTGGCTCTACCACTGCTCGACGGCGCCCATGAGCCTGCACCTGGCCTCGGGCATGCACGGCGCCGTGGTCATCGATCCGCCGGGCCTGGGCGCGGTGGATCGGGAGTTCCTCGTCGTGGCCTCCGAGGTCTACCTGGGCGCCGAGGGCGGTGAGCCCGACTCCCACAAGATCGCCGCCAAGGCCCCCGACCTCATGACCTTCAACGGGGTGGCCTTCCAGTACGCCCAGCGGCCCCTGGAGGCGCGGGTGGGCGAGCGCCTGCGCTTCTGGGTCCTGGACGCCGGCCCCTCACTGCCCACCTCCTTCCATATTGTCGGCCTCCAGTTCGACCAGGTCTTCCACGAGGGCGCGTGGACCCTGGGCGGCCCGCAGAGCATCGGCCGGGCCTGGTCCGGGGGCTCCCAGGCCCTGGGGCTCCAGCCGGCGCAGGGAGGCTTCGTGGAGTGCGTGGCCCAGGAGCCCGGCACCTACGTCCTGGTCACCCACTCCTTCGCCGACATGGAGAAGGGAGCCAAGGGCCTTCTGCGCATCACCGCCTGAGCGGGTGCCGGCGCCACGGCGCCCTCCGGCGCCGGGAGGGGCGGCGCCGGAGGGCGCGGTGCGGCAGGCTCAACGGGACCGCTCAGGCGCGGGCTCAGCTGGCCCTGGCCACCGCGGGGTCGTCGAGGGGCCCCTCGGCGTCCTCGACGTCGGCGGGGGCCTCGGCCCTGGCCGCATCCGCAGCGCTGGCCAGCTCATTGGCGGCGCTCAGGTCGAGGCGGCAGCCGTTGGCGGTGGGGCGGATGATCCGCACGGGGGTGACGATGTCGCCATTGCAGGCCACGGCCTGGCGGTTGCCGTCGTCGTAGGTGACCGCCCGCAGGAAGCCCTCGTGCATGGCGCACACCAGGGGGTGCGGGTTGTGGCCGTGGGAGACCAGCGGGCAGGCCCGCAGGACGATCTCATCGTCCTTGACCTCGGGGGCGAAGCCCATCATCGCCAGGTGGGGCAGCAGTGCCGACATGCGCTCCTTGGTGGTGGCGTCGAAGGCCGCCGCCACGTCGAGCACCGAGGGGGTCAGCTCGGCCCAGCGCTGCCCGATGGCCAGGGCCATGGCCTCGGCCTCCTCGCCCTCGCCCAGGACATTGGCGACGGCGTCCAGGAGGGTGAGGTAGGACTCGATGACCTGGCGGGGGTCGGGGGCGGTGGAGGAGTAGCGCAGCGCCGGGCGGCCGCGCTTGCCGGTGGGGCGGGTGGAGATGGTGACGAAGCCCGCGTCCACCAGGGAGTCCAGGTGCTCGCGGACGGTGTTGTGGTGCAGGTTGAGAGCGCTGGCGACCTGGACGGCGGTCATCGCCTCATCGGAGGCCTCGACAACCTCCAGGACCCGCCGTCGAGCGGCGGACAGATCGGCTCGTGCCGTCAGGTCGCCCAGCGCTGGGCGAGGAAACGATGCGATACGGGTGTTGTGCATGACAGGAAGAATATCGTGCTCTTCATTGTGGGAAAACCCAAAATCTGGATGGTTGAAACCTGCAATGGATCTGTTACGGGGATTCGGGCCTCCACCGGGGTCAAGGTCCTAGGTTTCCGCCATCCTCGCCACCGTGGATTTTGCCGAGGCTGGTGCGGTCGCAGCCGGGCGGGTCGACGGCGTCCAGGGGCTGGGCCCGAGCCCGCACGGGGGGTGCTGCGGTCGACGAAACCGTGACGTCCTTCGTGGTCGCCGTCGGCGTGTCTATCAGACCGCTGTGGCCGGCCTGAGCGCCGGGTGGAAGAGCCTGGGGGGTGGGCGCGGGGTGCTCGCCACTGCGGGCGAGCATTCCCTGGAGCGCTGCTGGAAACCGCGCCGGGAGCCGCTCCGGCGCAGCCCGGCGGGGGCGCTGCGGCCCGGCCTCAGGGACGCGTGGGATCCTCCGCCTCCAGGGCGGGGGCCAGCAGGCGGCGGAAGGAGTCCAGGCGGGCCCGGCGGTGGGTCGCCAGGGCCGCATCCCCGGCCTGCTCGGCCCACTCCTCCAGGGCGCAGTCCAGCGCCCCGGCGAGGTGGGGGCAGCCACGGGGGCAGTCCTGGGCCACCTGGGCCAGGTCGGCGAAGCCCTGGAGCACCTCGGCGCTGCCCACATGGGCCACCCCGAAGGAGCGCACCCCCGGGGTGTCGATGACCCAGCCGCCCCCGGGCAGCTCCAGGGCCTGGAGGCTCGTGGAGGTGTGGCGGCCCCGTCCGGTGACCGCGTTGACCTGGCCGGTGGCCCGCCCGGCCCCGGGAACCAGGGCGTTGATGAGCGTGGACTTGCCGACCCCCGAGTGGCCCACGAGCACCGAGGTGCGGCTGGTCAGGGCCTCGCGCACCGCCCCGAGCCCGCGGTGCGCACCCACCGGGACGGCCGGCTCCCCGCCCCCCTGGGGCCCCGGCCCCACGGGGCGCTCCGCGGGTCCCGGCCCCGGCCCGTGGGGCGCCAGGACGGTGCTCAGGCAGCGCACTCCCAGGGGCTTGTATAGATCTGACAAAGGCGTCGCGTCGGCCAGATCGCTCTTAGTAAGTATGAGGAGCGGCTCCATGCCCGCGTCATAGGCGGCGACGAGGTAGCGGTCGATCATCCGGGGGCGCGGCTGGGGGTCGGCCACGGCGGTGACGATGACCAGCAGCTCGGCATTGGCCACCACCGGGCGCTGCGTGCCCGCGGCGTCGCCGTCCTCGGCGCTGCGCCGCAGGAGGGTGGAGCGCTCCTGGATGCGCACCATGCGCGCCAGGGTGCCGCTGCGGCCACTGGTGTCGCCCACGACGGCCACCCGATCGCCCACCACCACCTTCCCCCGGCCCAGCTCGCGTGCCTTCATGGCGGTGATATCCCCACTGCCGTCCCGTGTCAGGCCGGGGTCATCGAGGCGGATGCGGTAGTGGCCGCGGTCGATGCGGGTGACCATGCCCTCCACGGCGTCGCGGTGGGCGGGCCGCTGCTTGGTGCGGGGGCGCGAGCCCTTGCCGGGGCGTACGCGCACGCGCGGGTCGTCGGTGCCGGTATCGCGCCGGGCCCGGCCCGCCATCAGCGCTCGCCCCCGCAGCTGGAGAGCATGCCCGACCACAGGCCGGTGAAGCCCGGCAG
Organism: Actinomyces capricornis; assembly: GCF_019974135.1. NCBI lineage: Bacteria > Bacillati > Actinomycetota > Actinomycetes > Actinomycetales > Actinomycetaceae > Actinomyces > Actinomyces capricornis. The sequence continues at coordinate 533,853 of NZ_AP025017.1, read as the reverse complement.
GGTCTTGGAGGTGCAGGCGACGTCGTCGAGCTCGATGCCGTCCACGGCCAGCCCGACCACGGCCGCGAAGGTGGCCATGCGGTGGTCGGCGTAGCTGCGCAGGAGCGCCCCGTGCAGCGGGGCGGGGTGGATGGCCAGGCCGTCGTCGAGCTCCTCGACCCGCCCGCCCAGGCGCCTGATCTCAGTGCTGAGGGCCGCCAGGCGGTCGGTCTCGTGCCCGCGCAGGTGGCCGATGCCCCGCAGGCGGCTGGCCCGGCCCTGATGGCCGGCCACCGCGGCCAGGGCCGCCAGGGTGGGGGCGAGCTCGCCGAGGTCGGACAGGTCGGCGTCGATGCCCTCGATGCGGCCGGTGCCGGTGACGGCCAGGGTCTGGGAGCCGTCCTGCGCCGGCTCCAGGACCACCTGCCCTCCCAGGCGTGCGAGCAGTTCGCGCCAGGCGTCGCCGGCCTGGGTGGTGGAGACGGGCCAGTGGGGCACGCGCACCCGCCCACCGGCCACGAGGGCGGCCGCCAGGAAGGGCCCCGCATTGGACAGGTCCGGCTCGATGGCCACCTGACCGCCCCGGGGCCGTCCCGGATGAACCCGCCACCGGGGCGGGCCGCCCGGGGCCGGGGCCTCGACGACGACGCCGCGCTCGCGTAGGGCCGCCACCGTCATCTCCACATGCGGCAGGGAGACCACCCGGCCGGTGGCGCTCACCTCCAGGCCCCGGGGCAGCAGCGGTCCCAGGAGCAGCAGGGCGGAGAGGAACTGGGAGGAGGCGGAGGCATCGACCCGCACCTGCTGTGGCGGGGCGCTGCCACCCGATTCCGCCGGGGCGGCCCCGGCGCCCGCCCCGTCCTCGGCGCCAGGCCCGTCGGCCCAGACCTCGACGGGCAGGAAGCCGGTCTCTGCCAGGTAGCGGACCCTCGCCCCCAGGGAGGTCAGCGCCTCCAGGAGTGGGCGCATGGGCCGGCGCCGGGCCGCCTCATCGCCGTCGAAGACCACGGGCCGGCGCGCCAGGGCGGCCAGGGCGGGGATGAAGCGCATGACCGTGCCCGCCAGGCCGCAGTCGATGCTCAGCCCGCCGGCGGGGGGCAGGGGCGCGGGGGTGATCCGCAGCTGCTGGCCCACCTCCTGCCGCTGCCCCTGGTCCTGAGGCTGCGCGGCCGCGGCCTCCAGCTCCTCGATGGAGGCGCCCAGGCGCCGGAGGGCCTCCAGCAGCAGTGCGGTGTCGCGTGAGCGCGGGACGCCGCTGAGGAGCGTCGCGTCCTGCGCCGTCGCCGCCAGGACCAGGGCCCGGGCGGTGAGGGACTTCGATCCCGGGAGGGCCACGACGGCGTCGAGGGGGCCGGTGGCCCGGGGCGCGGACCAGGCGTGCGGAGAGGGCTGCATGGGCCGAGCCTAGCGGGGGCTCTGCGGCCTCAGTCCTCCATGGCGTACCAGCGCAGGAGGCTCTCGACCTCCGTGCCCACATCCTTCATGCCCGGGCCCACGTACTTGCGGGGGTCGACCAGCGCGGGGCTGTCCTCCAGGATCTGGCGGACCCGCGCGGTGAACTGGACATTGAGGTGGGTGGAGACATTGATCTTCGTCATGCCGGCACTGATGGCGGCGCGCAGCCCCTCATCGCTGACCCCCGAGGAGCCGTGGAGGACCAGGGGCACCGGCACGGCCCGTGCCAGGGCGGTGATGAGGTCGTTGTCCAGCTCGGCGCTGCGCTCGGTCATGGCATGGGAGGAGCCCACGGCCACAGCCAGCAGGTCCACGCCGGTGTCGGCCACGAACTGGGCCGCCTGGTCGGGGTCGGTGCGCACCCCCGGCGCATGGACGCCGTCCTTGCCGCCGACCTCGCCCAGCTCGGCCTCCACCGGGACGCCGGCGGCATGGCAGTGCTCGACCACCTGCGCGGTGGTGCGCCGGTTGGCCTCATCGTCGAGCTGGGAGCCGTCGTACATGACGGAGGTGAAGCCCAGCTCCACGGCCTCCTTGATGAGGTCGACGTCGGTGGCGTGATCCAGGTGCACCACCACCGGGACGCCGGCGGCGCCGGCCGCCGCCAGGGTCCCCGCTGCGATGGGGGCCAGGGACCCGTGGTAGGACACCGCGTTCTGCGAGATCTGCAGGACGATGGGCTGGCCGGCGCGCTCGGCGGCGGCGGTGAGGGCCTCGGCGTGCTCCAGGAGGATGACGTTGAAGGCCCCCAGTCCCACGCCGCTGCGCCGGCGGGCCTGGGCCAGGGAGGAGAGGTCAGTCAGTGCCATGGGCTGGAACCACCTTGATCTGGGAGAGGAGCTGGTTGGACAGGCTGAGGTCCACCGCGCCGGCCACCGGGGTGGTCACGGCCGAGGCGGACAGGGCGACGGCGGCGGCCAGGGCGCGGGGCTGCAGCACGGGGGAGCCCGGGGCGGGCGGGTGGTTGAGGAGCTCGGCGGCCAGCGCGGCCACGGCCGAGTCCCCGGCGCCGGTGGGGTTGACCACCTCGACCCTGGGTGCGGGGGCGTACCAGGGGTGGGGGTCCTGGCCGCCGGAGGTGAACAGGATCATGCCCCGGGGCCCATCGGAGGCCACCACCGCGCCGGTGCCCGAGTCCAGGAGCGCCTGGGCGCCCTCGTGCAGGCTCTGGGCGCCGGTGGCCTGGAGCAGCTCCTCCCGGTTGGGGGTGACGACGTCGCAGACGGCGGCCGCCGCGGCCAGCAGGGGGCCGGAGGTGTCGACGATGGTGCGCGCGCCGCGCTGGCGGGCTCCCGCCAGCAGGTCGGTCAGCTGCTCGGCGCTGGTGCCCGGCGGGCAGGAGCCGCACACGGCCAGCACATCCCCGGGGCCCAGGTCCTTGAGGGCGGCGCGGGTCAGTGCCTGCCAGTCGTCGCGGTCCAGGGCGGGGCCGGGCTCGTAGAGGCCGGTGGCGGTGCCGTCCTGCGCGATGACGGTCACGGTGGTGCGAGTGGTCAGGCGGGGCAGGTCCACCCAGGCGGGCACGATCGCGGCGCCGTCCTGGTGGTCCCAGTGACGCAGGAGCTCGCGCAGCTCCTGCCCGGCGGGCCCGCCCAGGGGGCCGGTGACCCGGCAGGCCAGGCCGAGGCGGGAGAGCACCGCAGCGACATTGAGCCCCTTGCCTCCCGCCCGGCGGGAGACGGCGGTGACGCGGTTGGTGCACCCCAGGGCCGGCTCGGGCACCTCGTAGGTGACGTCGATAGCGGGGTTGGGGGTGAGGATCGTGATGCGGGGGCGCCTAGTCATGGCGCTCCGCCCGGCTCGGGGCGGCGGCCCCCGGCGCGGCCGCGCTCCATCCCACTGCGGTCATCATTGCTCCCACGGGTTGAGGCTGGCGGTGATCTGCGGCCGCGCGCTCGGCGGCCCGTGCGGGGCTCTGGCGCAGGCGCGGCAGCGCGCCCCATGATAGTGAATGATCCTGAGATATCCAAGCAGATATGTGTCAGGATCGATCATAGTTTTCCGGGGTGAGGGTCGTTGCTGGGCGCGATCGGCGCGGCCGGGGAGGGGAGGCGCGGCTCGGGCACGACGATGGCCGGCCCCGGGGCGGGGCCGGCCATCGTCGTCGGGGCGGGAGGGCCTTACATGGCGTCGATGATCCCGTTGAGCGCGGCCGAGGGGCGCATGACCGCAGTGGCCTTGGCCTCGTCGGGCCGGTAGTAGCCGCCGATATCGGCGGGGCTGCCCTGGACGGCCACGAGCTCGGCCTGGATCGTCTCATTGGCGGCCTCCAGCTGGGAGGCGACCTGCGCGAAGGCCTCGGCCAGCTCGGCGTCGGCCTCCTGGGCGGCCAGCTCGCGGGCCCAGTACAGGGCCAGCCAGGCGTGGGAGCCGCGGTTGTCGATCTCGCCCACGCGACGGGCGGGGGAGCGGTTCTCCTCCAGCAGGGTCGTGGTGGCCGCGTCCAGGGCGTCGGCCAGAACGGCGGCCCGGGAGCCGCCCGAGACCTCGCCCGCGTGCCGCAGCGCCTCGGCCAGGGCCAGGAACTCCCCCAGGGAGTCCCAGCGCAGGTAGTTGTCCTCCACCAGCTGGCGCACGTGCTTGGGCGCCGAGCCGCCGGCGCCGGTCTCGTACAGGCCGCCCCCGTTCATCAGGGGCACCACCGAGAGCATCTTGGCGCTGGTGCCCAGCTCCAGGATGGGGAAGAGGTCGGTGAGGTAGTCGCGCAGCACGTTGCCGGTGACGCTGATGGTGTCCTGGCCCGCCCGGGCCCGCTCCAGGGACAGACGGGTGGCGGCCACCGGATCCAGGATGCGGATGTCCAGGCCGCTGGTGTCCAGCTCTCCCAGGTGGCGCTGGACCAGCTCGGCCAGCACGGCGTCGTGCCCGCGGGAGGGGTCGAGCCAGAAGACCGCGGGGGCGCCGGTGGCCCGGGCGCGCGCGACGGCCAGGCGCACCCAGTCGCGGATGGGTGCCTCCTGGGTCAGGCATGCCCGCCAGATGTCCCCGGCCTCCACCTCGTGGGAGACCAGGACCGTGCCCGGCTCGCCCCCGGCGCCCCGGGTGATGACGACCTCCACGGTGCCGGCGGCGGGGATGAGGAAGGTCTTGTCGTGGCTGCCGTACTCCTCGGCCTTGCGGGCCATGAGGCCCACATTGGGCACCGTGCCCATGGTGCGCGGGTCCAGCGCCCCGTGGGCCTTGCAGTCCTCGATGACGGCGGCGTAGACCCCGGCGTAGGAGGAGTCGGGGATGACCGCCAGGGTGTCGTGGGTGGCGCCGTCGGGGCCCCACATCTTGCCGCCGCTGCGGATCATCGCCGGCATGGAGGCGTCGATGATGACATCGCTGGGCACGTGCAGGCCTGTGATGCCCCGGTCGGAGTCCACCATGGCGATGCGCGGGCCCGCGGCCAGCTCGGCCTGGATCTCCGCGCGGATGGCCTCGCCCTGGGGCAGGTCCGCCAGGCCGGCCTCGATGGCGCCCAGCCCGTCCTCGGCGCGCAGGCCGGCCTGTGCCAGCGCCTGGCCGTGGCGCTCGAAGACCCCCGGCAGGACGGCGCGCACCGCATGGCCGAAGATGAGCGGGTCGGAGACCTTCATCATGGTGGCCTTGAGGTGGACCGAGACCAGCAGCTGCTCGCGGGAGGCCGCCGCGACCTGCTCGGCCAGGAAGGCGTCCAGGGCGCGGGCCGACATGAAGGTGGCGTCCAGCACGTCCCCGGCGCGCACCTCCAGGGACTCGCGCAGGACCACCGGCTCCCCGCCGTCGGCGGGCCGCAGGCGGATGGCCACCTCGCCGTCGGCGGGCAGGACGGTGCTGCGCTCGTTGTGCCGGAAGTCCCCCGAGCTCATGGTGGCCACCCGGGTGCCCGACTCGGCCGACCAGGCGCCCATCCGGTGGGGGTGGGAGCGGGCGTAGGCCTTGACCGCAGCGGGTGCGCGGCGGTCGGAGTTGCCCTCGCGCAGCACCGGGTTGACGGCGCTGCCCTTGACGGCGTCGTAGGCGGCGCGGATCCGCTGCTCCTCCTCAGTGGCGGGGGAGTCGGGGTAGTCGGGGACCTCCATGCCCTGGGCCTGGAGCTCGGCGATGGCGGCCTTGAGCTGGGGCAGGGAGGCCGAGATATTGGGCAGCTTGATGATGGTGGCGGTGGGCGACTGGGTGAGGTCGCCCAGGCGGGCCAGGTCGTCGGGCGCCAGGCCGAAGGCCGCCAGGATGCGGCCGGCCAGGGAGATGTCGGCGGTCTCGACGCCGACCTGGGCCCGCCGCGCGAAGCCCTCGATGATGGGCAGCAGCGAGTGGGTCGCCAGCATGGGGGCCTCGTCGGTCCAGGTGTAAATGATGCTCGGCTGGCTCGACTGGTCGGTCATGGCTGCTCCCTTGGGCATAGACGGCGGCGTTGCACGCCTGAGGGTAGCGCCTCGCCCCGCTGGGGGGACAGGTTCAGGCCGCCTCCACCCCGTAGTGCCGGCGCACCGCCAGGTGGGCGGTCTCGATGGCCTCGCGCTGCTGGCGGGAGTTGCGCAGCTGCCAGGCCAGGGAGGGGCGGCCCTGGCGGTCCACGCTGGCCATGAGGAGTCCGGCGCCCAGCGCCGCCCCGCGCAGCAGACCGGAGAAGGCCTCGCGCCGCGCGCTGCCCGACAGGGTCCAGCCGGGGTTGCCCACAATGGTGACCGGGAGGTTGATGGCCGCCAGGACGGCGGCGCTGGTGCGCGGCGCCCGGCCCGTGGCCAGTCCCAGGCCCGCCACCACGCTCGCGGCGCCGGACAGGCGTGCCAGCATGCGGGCGTCGGCCCTGAGCATCGGCGGCAGGCCCGTGCGCTCCAGGGCGGGCATCACCCTCTCCAGCTTCTCGGCGTGCCTGCGGGGGCGCACCACGGCGTCGGCCCCATCGACGATGAAGGGGGCGGCGAGCATCGGTCGGGTCAGTGCGCGTAGAAGATCCATAGTGACCATCCTGACGCACCCGCACCTCTCAGGCCATGTTTTCCGCCCTCAGAGTGCCCCTGCGCCAGGCCTGCCGGTGCTCTCCTGCGGCCGACCGGTGGTGGGGCCGGGAATGAAACGGGGTGGTGGGCCCGTTGCTCAGGTCGTGACACTCTGCCTGACCCGCCCTGCGCCGCAGGGATCGCAAGCGCCCTCTGGCCGTGCCGGCGCCGTGGCAGCCAGCACCGCCGGCGCTGTCGATGACGGGGGCATGGCCCCGACCGGGCTAGGCTCGTGGCTGATGACGGACACCGACGACCACCGCACCGACGCCTCGCCGGCCGACGCCGAGCCGCACGAGTCGCAGGACGACTGCGACCGGGCCGCCTGCCCCGTCGAGGCCGACTCGCCCGACCGGGCGCCGGCCGACGAGGACGAGGCCGCCCGTGCTGCGCGCTTCGAGGCCGAGGCCCTGCCCTACCTCGACCAGCTCTACGGCGCCGCCCTGCGCATGACCCGCAACCAGGCCGACGCCGAGGACCTGGTCCAGGACACCTACGCCAAGGCCTTCGGCTCCTTCCACCAGTACCGTCCCGGCACCAACCTCAAGGCCTGGCTCTACCGGATCCTGACCAACACCTTCATCAACTCCTACCGCAAGAAGCAGCGCGAGCCCCTGCAGTCCGACGCCGATACCGTCGAGGACTGGCAGCTGCACCGCGCCGCCTCCCACGACTCCGTGGGCCTGCCCAGCGCCGAGAGCCTGGCCCTGGACCTGCTGCCCGATGAGGAGATCAAGGCGGCCTTCGGGGAGTTGAGCGAGGACCGCCGCCTGGCGGTCTACCTCGCTGACGTCGAGGGCTTCGCCTACAAGGAGATCGCCGAGATCATGGACACCCCCATCGGGACCGTCATGTCGCGCCTGCATCGCGGCCGCCGCCAGTTGCGCGAGCTCCTGGCCGACCATGCCCGCTCGCTGGGCTACGTCAGGGGGGAGGAGCAGTGATGAGCCGTTTCGAGGGTGCCGCCGCGCCAGGCGGCGCACCGGGGGCGCAGGAGGCTCCCGGCTCCCGGGGCGCCGGGGCGGCCGGGGAATCGGACTGCTCGTGCAGTGAGGCCCTGGCCCACCTGGAGGCCTTCTTGGACCATGAGTGCTCCGCCGATCTCACCGAGCGCCTGGCCCAGCATGTGGCCGCCTGCGACCACTGCTCGCGTCTGGCCGACGCCGAGACCCACCTGCGTGAGCTCCTGCGCTCGCGCTGCGCCGAGCAGGCCCCGCCCGAGCTGCGCGCCCGCGTGCTGGGCCGGCTCTCCCTCATGCGCATGTCCTCCTCGGTGAGCGTGACGACGGTCGACGGCGTCACCCGCACGACCCGCACCACCTCCCAGTCCTGGCGTATCGAGCGGGGCTGACGGCGGGGTGCGACCCGACCTCGATGTGGGTACCCTCACCGGGGCGCGGGGGAGGCGCCACTGGCAGCCTGAGGAGCCGGTGTGCAAGAATCAGGCGTTCCATGCCCCCTCGTGGGGCAGATCTGACACGAGGAGGCAGTGATGAGCAAGCGCGGTCGCAAGCGTCGTGCACGGGCCAAGTCCGGCGCCAACCACGGCAAGCGTCCCAACGCCTGAGCCGGGCCGGGCAGGCGCCCTGACGCACCACGACGGCGGCCGACCACCACGCAGGTGGCCGGCCGCCGTCGTGCGCGCCGGGGCGATGGTGCTGCCCGCTCATCCTGCGGCGAGGTCGCGGTGGCGGAACATGGCCGTGGAGGCGGCCAGCAGCACCACTGCGGCGGTGCTCAGCCCCGTCACGGCCGGCCCGCTGAGGTCCTGGAGCGGCTGGGTGCCCACGAGGTGGAGGGGCGAGAGGTCCTGGGCCCACTGCGGCAGCTGCAGGGCCTGTCCGAGGAATCCCACGGTGAGGATCCACCCGATGGCGGCCCACCCCAGCGCCGGCCACCGGGGCCCCAGCGCCCCCAGGGCCGAGCACAGGGCCACCACCACGGCGACCGGTGCCGCGTAGGCGGCCACCACGCCCCAGGCCGTGGACAGGTCCTCCACCTGCCCGGTCATCAGCCAGGCGCTGAGCCCCAGGGACAGGCAGGAGGCGGCGAGCACGACCAGGGAGCCGAGCAGGGCCAGCGCCCACCATGTGAGCCACAGGCGCCGGCGCGGCACCCGAGTGCAGAGCACGGCGGCCAGGCGGCCCGTCGCCTCCTCCGCGGCCAGGCGCGTGCCGGCCTGCACGCCGACAGCGGCCGAGGCCGCACCGGCCACGATCGTGGCCAGCATGACCAGCACGTCGGTGCCCCGGCTCGCCCCCAGGGCCAGCAGCAGGCTCGGGGTGGCCTCGGCGATCTCCTCCATCTCCCGGCCCAGCAGGCCCAGGAGCAGGGACCAGGTCACTGTCAGCGCCATGGCCCCCAGCATCCCCGGACGGAGCATGCGCCAGGCATAGCCCGCGCATGTCGCCAGGCGGGGGTGGGCCGCCCTCGGCCCCGGGCGGGGTGCCAGCACCCCGGCGCCCAGGTCGCGGCGCGCAGCCACCGCCGCCGTGATGAGGAGCAGGAGCCCGACGGCGATGAGATGGGCCAGGAGCGGCCAGGCCCGTGGCTCCTCGAAGGCGCGGACCTCGGGCAGCCATCCCAGCGGTCCCAGGACAGCGGCGCGAGAGCCGAAGCCGTCGGCCAGTGCGCGGGCCAGGAAGGCGGCAGTGATCACGCCGACGCCGAGGCGCAGCGCCGTCCGGCTCAGCGCGCACACCTGGCCCAGGAGGCACCCCAGGGCGCCGAAGAGCAGGAGGCAGGCCCCGGTGCTGGCCGCGTACCACGCGGAGCCGGAGGCGGGCAGCCCCAGGACGGTCAGGCCCACGAGGATCCCGCCCGCCATGAGGGCCGCCGTCGCCGTGAGCAGGAGGAGGGCGGCCCCCAGTGCGGCGAGCCGGCCCACGGGGGCGGCGGTGAGCAGCTCGGTGCGCCCGGCCTCCTCCTCACCGCGGGTCAGATGGACCGCCAGGATCAGGCCCGCCATGGGGAAGAGGAGCTGCCCCATGAACCCGACCTCGTAGGCCGTGATCCCGCCCAGGGAGGTCAGGCCGTAGCCGCGGCCGTTGAAGGCGATGATGACCGCGGAGGGCCCCATGAGCTGGGCGTAGTGCTCGCGCTCGGCCGCCGTGGGGTAGAGGCCCTGGGCGCTGACGGCGTTGCCGAGCACCAGCGCCGTGCCCAGTGCCGCCGCGCTCATGAGGGCGGGCCCGGAGGTGCGCAGCCCGATCCTCGTGCTCCGCCCCAGCCCGGACAGCAGGCGCGCCTGGGCGCGGTGGCCGCCGCGCGCGCTCACCGGGGCTCACCCCCGCCTTCGACCCGTGCGAGCACCGGCTCGGGGGCGTCGTCGGCCCCCGACGGCGGGGGCCCGGCCGCGCCGTCGTCCCGGTAGTACTCCAGGAACAGCTGCTCCAGGCTCGGGGGGCGCACGGCCAGGTCGAGGGGGCCTGCGGCGCTGAGGGCGGCCACGGCCTCGGCGAGCCCGGTGCGGGCGACCAGGAGGCTGGTCTCCACCCCGCGGGGCGCCGGTCCCTGCTGGAGGCGACTGACCCCCTCCAGGCGATCGAGACCCTGCGGGGCCGTGGCGGTCAGCGCCTCGATGGACACCGGCGCCCGGGCGCGCAGCTGCGCCAGGCTGCCGGTGGACACCGCCCGCCCGGCCCGCACCACGGTCACCCGCTCGCACAGGGTCTCGACCTCGGCCAGGATATGGCTGGAGAGCAGGACGGTGGCGCCCTGGGCGCTGCGCTCGGCCACCACCTGCTGGAAGACCGCCTCCATGACGGGATCCAGGCCGGAGGTCGGCTCATCGAGGACGAGCAGCTCGCAGGGGGTGGCCAGGGCGGCGATGAGCGCCACCTTCTGGCGGTTGCCCTTGGAGTAGGTGCGGATGCGGCGGGAGGGGTCGAGCTCGAAGCGCTCGATGAGCTCCTCCCGGCGCGAGGGGCTCACCGGGCCGTGCAGGCCGGCGAGCAGGTCGATGCACTCCCCGCCGGACAGGCCCGGCCACAGCGCCGTGTCCCCGGGCACGTAGGCCAAGCGCTCATGGATATCGACCGCCCGCTGCCATGCCGGCATGCCCAGGACCTCGGCGCTGCCGCCCTCGAGGCGCAGCTGGCCCAGCAGGGCGCGGATCGTCGTCGTCTTGCCCGCGCCGTTGGGGCCCAGGAAGCCGTGGACCTCACCGGTGCGCACCCGCAGGGTCAGGCCGTCCAGGGCGCGAGTGCTCCCGAAGGTCTTCACCATCCCCTCGGCACGGATCGCCAAATCTGAAAGCGACTTGCTCATGAGAGTAACTGTACATGCTACGGTGACCTTGTCCACCCCATGACAGCCAGGAGCCCGAGTGACCCAGACCGGCGGCGACCGCCCCCGCAGCGCTGCGCAGCAGGAGGGGGCCCTGGGCCCCAGGCCCGGACTGCGGGCCCGCAAGAAGGCCGCGACCATGCGCCATGTGCAGGCCACCGCCCTGGCCCTGTTCGCCGAGCGCGGCTACGACGCGGTGAGCATCGAGCAGGTCGCCGAGGCGGCCGAGGTCTCCCCCTCCACCGTCTACCGCTACTTCGCCACCAAGGAGGGGCTCGTCCTGCACGACGAGCACGACGACGTGCTGACAGCCGCACTGGAGCACCACTTCGGGCAGGGCCAGCCCTCCTGGGAGGCCATCCGGGCCTCGGTCGAGGAGATCTGGGAGCGGCACGTCGTCACCGATGCGGCCACGACCCTGGCGCGCATGCGGCTGTGGTCCCAGGTGCCGAGTATCCGGGCGGCGGGGTATCTCCTGGTCGAGCAGCGCGCCGATGAGCTCGCCGCCCTCATGGCCGGCACCGGGCGATGGAGCCGGGGCCAGGCCCGGATCATCGCCACGGGCGTCATCTCGATGTTCGTGGCGGCCCTGCGCAACTGGCACGAGACCGATGGGCGCACGCCGTGGAGCCTGCACATCGAGAAGCTCGCCCAGTGGGTGGGCACCATGGTCGACGCCCTGGGGCAGGGCCCCGAGGTGCCCGGTGCGGAGCGGGCTCAGGACGACGGGGCGCCGCCGCCCCGCGCGTGATCCGCGCGCGACCCGCCCGCAACCGGTTCGACACTGGCGAGACCTGCCCGAGACCCGCGCGCGACCCGCCCGTGATCCGCCGTCGATCCGCGTCATTGCAACGGCATGGCGCATGCGCACCGGGAGGGCGCGGCACTAGAGTTCCTCCATCCCCAACACGCCTGCCCGAGGAATCCCCAGGAGGACCCATGCTGATCGACCGGTTGTGCGGCCAGATGCTCGACCACGTCGTCATCTCCGCCGCCAGCGCCCGCAGCGCCGATCCGGCGCTGGCGGTGGCCTCCAACCGGGAGGTGGTGGACTACCTGCGCGAGCGGCAGGTGGCCTATGAGGAGATGAGCGTCCAGGCGGTGGGCTCCTACTTCGTGGACCGCTACCTGAGCCTGGTCCTGGAGGGCGGCATGGCCGGATTCGTCAGCCACTCGCAATGGAGCCCCCTCATTGTCAGCGCCATCGGGCGGACCCTGCCGCTCATCGGCGCCATCGGCCACGCCGAGATCTTCGAGCGCCTGTGGGAGGCCGTCGAGGAGGCGCCCACGCCGGCCCCCGGGGCCGATCCGAGGACGGAGGCCGCCTTCGAGGCCCTCACCCGGGAGTTCCTGGCGGCCCAGGCCGTGGAGGACCTGGTCGAGCTCAACGCGGCCTTCCTCACCGCCCACCCCCGCACCGAGCTGGTCGACCAGGACGACCTCCTGCCCTTCCTGGACTCCCTGCTCGCGGGCGCGACCCGGGCGCGGCCCGGCCAGGGCCGGGCCCCGGCGGGGTCGCCCGCCTCGCCGGGGGCTGCGGGCGCCATGGGGGCCCGGACGCATTTCGAGCAGGCCATCGACCTCTTCTGCGAGATGCGGGGCATGACCCTGGAGGCGGTCTCGGCCGGGGACCCCTCCTTCACCTACCGGGGCGCCCCGGCGACAGCCTGGCACTTCCTGACCGATGCGGGCCACTTCTCCGTGGTGGACCTGGGCGGCACCGCGGTGCTCTTCGACGAGAAGGACATCGAGGTCGCCACCATCGACACCTCCAGCCTGGCGCCCGTGGCCTGATCGCTCCCCGGAGCGTCCAGCGGCAGCAGGGCGCAGTAGGGCGTGGAAGCGGCGTCGCCTCCCTCCCGCTCCCTCCTCCGGGCTCAGGGGCAGCGGCGCCCGCCGGGCTCAGGCGGGCTGGTCGACCCCCAGCCACTCGTACCAGCCCCGGTGGAGGACCAGCCAGGCCAGGAGCCCGTAGCCGGCCTGGCCGGGGTGGGCGCCGCCGGCGGCGGTGACATCGGTGTTCCACTGCTCGTGGTTGCGCAGCGGCTCGAAGGCGTCGACGAAGGGCACCTGCCGGCGCGCGCACACCTCGGAGGCCGCCTTGGTCAGCTGGGCGGTGGCGTCGGGATCCACCCCCGCCAGCGGGGGAGGGCCGACGACGAAGCAGGCCCGGTTATCGGAGGCCGCCGTGTCCAGGATGTTGGCCAGTGCCAGGCGCGAGCGGGCGTAGGACACCCCGGCGCGCACATCGGCCACGCCCAGGCCCACGACGAGCCGGTTGCGGCCGGTGGGGGTGGAGCGGCGGGCCACCTCGGCCTGCCAGCGCTCGGCCAGCTGGGCGGTGGTCTCCCCGGGCACGGCCAGGGAGGTCCACAGGATGTCGGCCTCCCGCGGGGTGCGCGCCATGACCCGTCCCGTCCAGCCCAGGGCGCGCCCGTCGCCGTGACCGGCCACCAGCTCGTCACCGATGAAGCTCAGCCTTGTCTCCTCCACGGCATGCCTCCTCGTCATCATGGTGGATAGACGCTATCGCGCCCGACCCCCGCGATGTGGTAGGCCCGCGGTGTCGTGGCGCCGTGGTGGCCGACGGCGAACAGCGGCCGCGCCTGCAGGGGCGCGGGGCCGCCGCGCAGCGGCCCCGCACGCGCGACGCGCAGCACTCGCCGGTGCGGTGGCCGAGGGGACGCCGGAGGGGCTCAGTCGCGGGCGAAGGCGCGGGCCACCAGCTCCTCCTGCTGGGCGCGGAAGGCCCCCGCGGCGCCCACGGCGGGCGCGGCGGCCTCGGGGCGCGAGACCAGCCCCGGCAGGACGCCCCCGGTCAGCTCCACGGGCAGGTGCAGGGCCAGGTAGGGCCACATGCCCTGGTTGGCGGGCTCGTCCTGGACCCAGACCGGCTCCGCGCCCGCGAAGGGGGCCAGGGCCGCGCTGATGGCCTCGGCATCCAGGGGGTAGAGCTGCTCCAGGCGGATGATGGCGGTGCGGGTATCGCCGGTGGCCTGACGGTGGGCCAGCAGGTCGTAGTAGACCCGCCCCGAGCACAGCAGCACCCGGTCCACCTCGCCGCTGGCGGCAAGGCCCGCGTCGACCTCCCCGATGACGGGCTGGAAGGCCCCGGAGGTGAAGTCCTCCACGGGGGAGGTGGCCGCCTTGAGCCGCAGCAGCTGCTTGGGGGTGAAGACGATGAGCGGGCGGCGCGGGCGCCGGTAGGCGTGCTCGCGCAGCAGGTGGAAGTGGTTGGCCGGGGTCGAGGGCTGGGCGACCCACATATTGTCCTGGGCGCACATCTGCATGTAGCGCTCGATGCGCGCCGAGGAGTGGTCGGGCCCCTGGCCCTCCTGGCCGTGGGGCAGGAGCATGACCAGGCCCGAGCGCTGCCCCCACTTCTGGGTGGCCGAGGTGACGTACTCGTCGATGACGCTCTGGGCCCCATTGGCGAAGTCGCCGAACTGGGCCTCCCACATGGTCAGCCCCTCGGGGCGCTCCACCGAGTAGCCGTACTCGAAGGCCAGGGCCGCGTACTCGCTGAGCAGGGAGTCGTAGATCTCCAGGGAGGCCTGGTCGGGGGTCAGGAAGCTCAGCGGCGTCCACTCCGCCCCCGAGTCGTGGTCGTGCAGGACGGCGTGGCGCTGGGAGAAGGTGGCCCGGCGCGCGTCCTCCCCGGCCAGGCGCACCGGCACCCCCTCCATGAGCAGGCTGCCCAGGGCCAGCAGCTCCCCGAAGCCCCAGTCGATGCCGCCCTCGCGCGAGGAGGACTGGCGCTTGGCCAGCATCGCCTCCAGCTTGGGGTGGACGCGGAAGGAGGGAGGCCAGGCCACCTGGGCATCCCCGATGCGCTCGATGACATCGCGCGGCACCGCCGAGGTCCAGCCCAGCATCATGCCCGAGCCGGCCTGCTGGGAGGCGGGGATCTCCAGGGAGGAGCGCGGGATGCCCACCCTGGCGGGGTCGGAGAAGTCCTGGGTCTCGGCGGCGGACCGGCCCTCCGGGGCGCCCTCGGCGCCCCCGGCCTGGGCACGGGCCTCGGAGAAGACCCGCTCCAGCTCGTCGTGGTACTCCGCGGCCAGCTCCTCGGCCTCCTGGGCGGTGATGTCGCCGCGGCCCACGAGGGCGGAGGTGTAGACCTGGCGGGTCGAGGGCAGGGAGTCGATGAGGCGGTACATGACCGGCTGGGTCATCGAGGGGTCGTCACCCTCGTTGTGCCCGCGGCGCCGGTAGCAGATGAGGTCGATGATGACGTCCTTGTGGAAGGTGCGCCGGTACTCGTAGGCCAGGTGGGCGGCACGCGCCACCGTGTCGGGGTCATCGGCGTTGACGTGGAAGATCGGCACCTGCAGGCCCTTGGCCAGGTCGGTGGCGTAGGTGGTCGAGCGCGCCGAGGCCGCCCCCGTGGTGAAGCCGATCTGGTTGTTGACCACCACGTGGACGGTGCCGCCGGTGCGGTAGGCGGGCAGCTGGCTCATGTTGAGGGTCTCGTAGACCACGCCCTGCCCGGCGAAGGCCGCATCGCCGTGGACCAGGACCGGCAGGACCGTGTACCCCTTCTCGCCCAGGCCGATGCGGTCCTGCTTGGCCCGCACGATCCCCTCCACAACGCCGTCGACGGTCTCCAGGTGGGAGGGGTTGGCGGCCAGGGACACGCGGGTGGAGACCCCGTCGGTGCCGGTGAACACGCCCTCGGTGCCCAGGTGGTACTTCACGTCGCCGGTGCTGGCGCCCTCGATGACGCTGTTGCCGTCGAACTCGTCGAAGACCTGGCTGTAGGACTTCCCGGCGATATTGGTCAGCACATTGAGGCGCCCGCGGTGGGCCATGCCGATGACCACCTCGTCCAGGCCGTCATGGGCGCAGGAGTCCAGGAGGCGGTCCAGCAGCACGATGAGGGACTCCCCGCCCTCCAGGCTGAAGCGCTTCTGGCCCACGTACTTGGTCTGCAGGAAGGTCTCGAAGGCCTCGGCCTGCTCCAGCTTGGACAGAATGCGGCGCCGCTCGGCGTGGTCGATCTCCCTCCAGTCGGTCTCCAGGCGCTCCTGCCACCAGGTGCGCTGGGCGGGGTCCTGGATATGCATGTACTCCACCCCGACGGTGCGGCAGTAGGCGCCCCGCAGCATCTCCAGGATCTCGCGCAGGGTGGCGCGCTCGCGGCCACCCAGCCCGCCGGTGGGGAAGGTGCGGTCCAGGTCCCACAGGCTCAGCCCGTAGGAGGCGATGTCCAGGTCGGGGTGGCGCCGCAGGCGGTAGGTCAGCGGATCGGTGTCGGCGGCCAGGTGGCCGCGCTGGCGGAAGGCATGGATGAGCTCGGCCACGCGCGCGGGCTTGCCGGTCTCCAGCTCGGGGTCGTAGGTGGAGTCGCGGGCCCAGCGCACCGGCTCGTGCGGGATGCGCAGGGAGGCCAGGGCCCGGTCCCAGAATCCGTCCAGGCCCAGGAGCTTGCGCTCCACCAGCCGCAGGAACTCCCCGGAGGCCGCCCCCTGGATGACGCGGTGGTCGTAGGTGGAGGTCAGGGTCAGGATCTTGCCGATGCCCTGGCGGGCCAGGGTCTCGGCGCTGGCGCCGGCGAAGGCCGCCGGGTAGTCCATGGAGCCGACCCCCACGATGAGCCCCTGGCCGGGCATGAGCCGCGGCACGGAGTGCAGGGTGCCGAGCATGCCGGGGTTGGTCAGGGTCACGGTGGTGCCCTGGAAGTCGGCGAGCTCGAGGCCGCCCTGCCGGGCCCGGGAGACCAGCTGCTCGTAGGCGGCCACGAAGCCGGCCAGGTCCATGAGGTCGGCCTGCTTGATGGAGGGCACCAGGAGGCGGCGCTCGCCGTCGGCCCCGGGCACGTCCACGGCCAGGCCGAAGGCGACGTGCGCCGGGGTGTTGAGCATCGGCTTGCCGGCCTCGTCCACGGAGTAGGACACGTTCATCCCCGGCATCTCGGTGAGCGCCTCGACCACGGCCCACCCGATGAGGTGGGTGAAGGAGACCTTGCCCCCGCGGGTGTGGGACAGGTGGGCGTTGATGACGGCCCGGTTCTCGATGAGGACCTTGGCGGGCACCGCGCGAGCCGAGGTGGCCGTGGGCACCGACAGGGACTCCTCCATGTTCTTGGCGGTGCGGGCGGCGGCGCCCTTGAGGCGGGTGGCCGCGCCCTGGCCGCCTTGGCCCGAGGGGTCCTGGGCCTGGAGGGCGGCCCGGCGCTGGGCGTAGGGGGAGGTGGGCGGGGCGGCGTCCGACGGCGGCGCGGGCGGCAGGTCCGAGCGGCTGACGTCCTGGACGGCGGAGGCGGTGCGGGGCGCCGAGGGTGCCGAGGAGGCGGTGATCGTGGCCCGCCGGGGGCCCTCCAGGGGGTCGGGGGCGGCGGCGCCCTGCAGGGCCTGCCCGGCCTGGGGGTCGGCCTCGAAGAGCTCGCGCCACTGGGTGCTCACGGAGGCGGGGTCGGCGGACCAGGCGGCCCGCATCTCCTCCACTATCCACTCGTTGGCTCCGAATCCTGCGCTGGATCGTGGGGCGGGGCGGTCCTGCGTGGGCACAGCGTCTCTCCTCGGTGAGATCGTCGTTCACGAGGCCTGGTGGCGGGCCCGACCGGCCTCATGACGTGCGGTTCTGTCCGGTGCCATGGTACGGGCTCGGCGCCCCCGTCGCCGACGAAACGCGGGACCAAGGGCTCATATGTTTCCGACATATTGCGCCCTGCGGAGGCTCTCATCCGCGAGGTGCCCCCACCCGCGCCGCGGCTCGGGCTCCGCCCCGGCCGGCCGCGCGGTGATACCGTTCCTGCCACTATGCGATCGGCCTCCCGACGGACCCGCAGGCGCACCTCCCGCCAGCGCCCCGCCTCCTCACCCGCCCCCGACCACCCCCACTCACCGTGGCCGCCCCGCGCTGAGGGCGCCGGGGGAGCCCCGAGGCGGCCGTGATGACCGGATCGATGACCGACTGGCTCATGATCGGCGCCGGGATCGTCCTGACCATCGGCACCGCCCTGTTCGTGGCCGGGGAGTTCTCCCTGGTGGCCCTCGACCCCTCCACGGTGGAGACCCGCGCCGCGGCCGGGGACAGGCGCGCCGTCACCGTGCGCCGGGCCCTGGGGTGCCTGTCCACGCTGCTGTCCGGCGCCCAGGTCGGCATCACCCTGACCACCATCCTGCTGGGCTACACCATGCAGGCGGCCCTGGCCGGGCTGCTGGAGGGGCTGATGAGCCGCTGGCTGGCCCAGTCCGTGGCCACCGGCGCCTCGGTGGCCCTTGCCCTGATCATCGTCAACGCCTTCTCCATGGTGGTGGGCGAGCTCATCCCCAAGAACGCCACCCTGGCCGACCCCATGCGCGCCGCGGGGCTGGTGGCCCCCTTCATGATGGGCTTCACCACCCTGCTCCGGCCCCTCATCGTGGTGCTCAACAACACCGCCAACCGGCTGCTGCGCCGCATGGGCATCGAGCCGGCCGAGGAGATCAGCGGCACCCGCTCGGCCTCCGAGCTGGCGGCCCTGGTGCGCCACAGCGCCCAGGAGGGGACCCTGGACGTGTCCACCGCCGCCCTGCTGACCCGCAGTATCGGGGTCGGCCGGCTCACCGCCGTCGACGTCATGACCGACCGCGGCCGCCTCCACACCCTGGAGGCCGAGGCCAGCGCCGAGGACGTCGTGGCCCTGGCCCGCGCCACCGGCCACTCCCGCTTCCCGGTCATCGGCCGCGACGCCGACGACGTCATCGGCATCGTCCACCTGCGCCGGGCCATCGCCGTGCCCCACGACAAGCGCGGCGAGGTCCCGGTGGCCTCCTCCTCCCTCATCACCCCCGCCCCGCGCGTGCCCGAGACGATGCCCCTGGCGGCCCTGCTGGTCGAGCTGCGCGCCCAGGGCTCCCAGATGGCGCTGGTCGTCGACGAGTACGGCGGCACCGCGGGCGTGGTGACCCTGGAGGACGCCGTGGAGGAGGTCGTGGGCGATGTCGCCGACGAGCACGACCGGCGCCGCTCCGGCGCTCACCTCGACCCCTCCGGCCACTGGGTGGTGCCCGGGTGGATGCGCCCCGACGAGCTGGCCGCCCGCGCCGGCATCCACGTGCCCGACGACGGCCCCTACGAGACCCTGGGCGGGCTGGTGATGAACGAGCTCGGCCGCATCCCGCGGGTGGGCGACGCCGTCACCCTGCCGCGCGCGGTCCTGCGCGTGGACGCCATGGAGGCCCGCCGCGTCACCAGGCTGCACGCCCGGGCGCGCGAGGATGGGGGCGGCGGGGCCGGGCTGCCCGGCGGCCCCGCGGGGGAGGGGGGTTCATGAGCACCCCCCTGGCCCTCCTCATCACCCTCGCCCTCCTGGCGGGCAATGCCTTCTTCGTGGGCGCCGAGTTCGCCGTCACCTCCGCGCGGCGCAGCCAGCTCGAGCCCCTGGCCGAGTCCGGCGACGCCCGGGCCGCCACCGCCCTGTGGGCGCTGCAGAACGTCTCGCGCATGCTGGCCACCGCCCAGCTGGGGGTGACCCTGTGCTCCACGGGCCTGGGGGTGGTGGCCGAGCCGGCCATCGCCCATGCCCTGGAGCCCCTCCTGGAGCGGGTGGGGGTGGGCCACGGCGGCTCCCACGCCGTGGCCGTGGTCATCGCCCTGGTCATCGTCGTCTACCTGCATGTGGTGGCCGGTGAGATGGTGCCCAAGAACATCTCCATCGCCTCCCCGGACAAGGCGGTGCTGTGGCTGGCCCCGCCCCTGGTGCGGATCTCGCGGATCCTGGGCCCGGTCATCAACGGGCTCAACAGCCTGGCCAACGGCGTCCTGCGCCTGGTGGGCATCGAGGCCAAGGAGGAGGTCTCGGCCACCTTCAACGCCCAGGAGGTGGCCTCCATCGTCGAGCGCTCCACCGCCGAGGGGGTCCTGGAGGACTCCACCGGCCTGCTCAGTGGCGCCCTGGAGTTCTCCGAGGAGACCGCGGGCGGCGTCATGGTCCCCCTGGACCGCCTGGTGACCCTGCCGCGCGACTGCACGCCCGAGGATGTGGAGCGGGCGGTGGCCTCCACCGGCTACTCCCGCTTCCCCCTGGTCGAGCCCTCGGCGGGCCCGGAGCCGGGGGAGGAGGGCGCCGCGGGCACGGCGGTGGCTGCAGGGGCTGAGGCGCCCGGCGCCGTCGTCCCGGTCATCACCGGCTACCTCCACCTCAAGGACATCCTCTACGCCGAGGGCCCCGAGCGCGGTGAGCCGGTGCCCTCCTGGCGGGCCCGGGCGCTCGTGCCCGTCAAGCGCGACGACGAGGTGGAGGACGTCCTGGCCGCGATGCAGCGCACCGGCGCCCACCTGGGGCGGGTGGAGGACCCCGACGGCGCCCTGGTGGGCGTGGTCTTCCTGGAGGACATCCTCGAGGAGCTCGTCGGTGAGGTGAATGACGCCATGCAGCGCGAGGAGTACCAGCGCCGTGGGTGAGGCCTCCAGGGGTGCCGGCGCCCCCGGGATCCTGTGGATTCCTCGCAAGCGGGCCTCCCGGCGCTGTACAGTTCGGGCGGTGGAGGTCACATGTGTGTGTGACTCTTCTCCTGGCACGACCCTGTTTGCCTCGCTATCGTTCCGGCAGACAGGTAACGGATAGCGTTCTATTGTTATGAGGGGCAATCGACAACTCGCCGCCTGAGCGAGGGATCTACCAGCCGCATGGAGGCCGACAGCGTGACCACACAGCCGATGAGTCGACGCCAGCGTCGAGAGGCTGAGCGAGCCGCAGCGGCCGCTCAGCTCCGCACTGGCGCCCAGGCTGCGTCCAAGCCTCCCGAACCCGCCTCGGCGATTCCCTCGGCGCCCGCTGAGCGGCCCGCCGATACGGCCAGCCCCTCCGCCCGCCGCTCGGCCGAGCCCCGCGGTCACCGGCTCACCGAGGCCGAGGCCGCCAGCGCCCTGCTGGGCCAGACCGCTGTGCCCCCGGCCTCGCAGCCTGTGCAGCGCCGCGGCCGTCACAGCGCCGACTCATCCGCCTCATCCGCCCCGGCTGCCCAGTCGGCCAGGCCGACGATGTCCCTCCCCTCCACCGCGGAGGGACCGGCCGGACCCATCGGCTCAGCCCCCCTCGGCTCACAGGCTGGAGACGGCGCCGGTGCGGTGCCGATGACCCGCATGGCCCGTCGGCGCCTGTCGGCAGGTGCCGGAGCAGGGCCTGCGGCAACCGATGGCCCGGCGGGCACCACTCCCGGTGCCGCCCCGGGGCCAGGTTCGGCCCAGGCGGCGCCAGCGGCCCGGAGTGGGCGCCAGGGCGGGGACCGCCGGTGGGCGCAGAGCTGGTCGGCCGCCCCGTCAGACTCCCTGTCGGCCGGGGGCGGCGGCCATGCCCTGAGTGGCGCGCGCCCGCCCTCGGGGGGCTCCGCGGCTGAGGCGGCTGTGACCCTGCGCTCGCGCCGCCTCCAGCAGGTCGGCTCCGCGGTGGCCGCGGCCCACCAGTCCTCGGATCCTCAGGGCCGCGCCCCCCAGCCCGCCTCCCCGAGCCCGGCGCCCCAGTCCTCGGCGTCGAGGCCGACGACGTCCCAGGCCTCAGCGCCCCAGTCCTCGGCGCCGTGGTCATCGGAGCCGCGGGCCTCGGTGGCCACTGGTGCTCCGCAGGGCCGGGCGCCGCAGGCCCCCACCTCGCACGCCTCCGCCCCACCGGCTGCTCCCGGTGCCTGGGAGCGTTCGGCATCGGCGCCGTCGGCCGCCCCGGCCTCCTCCGGCACTGCGGCCCCGGCCGCCCATGAGGTGCCCGGGGGCGGACCCTCGGTCCCCGCCCGGGCGCGTCGATCCCGTCGTGCCCGGGGCTCCCGCGCCGCCCTCGATGCCTCGCTGGATGCCGCCCTCCTGGCCCAGTCCGGCGGCTCCGCCGCGACGCCTGCACGTCAGGCCCCTCATGGAGCCGCATCCCCCGGTTCGTCCGCCACCGGCTCCGGGGGCCCCGAGCCCACCACCCCGCGCGCCGGACGGGCCCGCACCCTGGGAGCCGGCGCCACGGTCGGGCATGCGGGGCGGGCCGCCACCGGGCGGGACTGGCAGGCGGAGGCCGCCTCAGGCGAGACCGCCTCAGAGGCCTGCGCCGTATCCGTGCCCGGTGCGGCCCGATCATCGGGCCCCCCGGTCGGGCCGACGCCGGCCGCCCAATCGCAGGATGCCGACGGGTCCGACGCTGATCGTTCCTGGGACTCCGCCACGGCCGCAGGCCTGAGCTGGAAGCCCATCGCCATCGCGGCCGCAGGCGCACCGGCTCACCAGTCGGCCCGCGGCCCGCAGGCGCAGTCCGCCCAGCCGCCCACGCCCGCCCGGGCCCAGGGGCCCGCCGGTGGTGCCGGGGCGCGCGCCGATGAGGCCGCCCCCGAGGCGGCCAGGGCCGAGCGGGCCATCGCCGGGAGGCTCACTGGCGGGAGGGCCACTGACGACGCTGGGGCGGCTCGGAGCCGCGGGGCGGCGGCGATGGCCGTGGTGAGCAGCCCGCAACGGCAGGCCGGCCGGAGTGCTGCGTCGCCCAGCCCGGCCGAGGTGGCGGCAGGCGCCGCCGAGGCTGCCAGCATGGGCGGTCGCGAGCTGCGCTTCTCCCGCGAGCTGGAGGAGTTCCGCAGCGCTGACACCCTCCAGGTCCCCGAGATCCGCCGCATGAGCCGAAAGGCCCGCAGCCGCGCCCAGGACGACCGCGCCCAGGAGGGCGCGGACACCGTCCGGGGCGAGTCCTTCGGCCTGAGCGGTGCGGGCTCGCGCCCCGTCCGCGGCAGCCGCCGACCCACCCCGGCACGCCCCTCCCCGGGGCGCCGCAGCGCCAGCGTCCTGGGGCGCACCGCCGTCCTGGTCACGCTGGCCGTGGCCACCGTCATCGCCCCGGTCAGCGGCCAGCTGACCAACGCCGCCCTGGCCAGCACCGGCGGGTTCTCCCAGTCCTTGAACGAGGCCTCCCCGCAGGCCAGCTCCCGGCCCTCCTCCGTGGCGGCCGCCGTCCTGGGCTCGGATGCCGACCTGGATGAGGAGGGCGGCGAGGACCTGTCCAATGTTCCCGATGCCGCTACCCTGGCCCGCATCCGCGAGGCCTACCAGAACGCCGCCAAGACCTGCTCCTCGGTGACGGGCGCCTCGGGCGACACCAGCGCCTTCAACTCCGCCCCGGAGCTGTTCTACCCCATGCTCCCGGACACCTACACGATCTCCTCGGAGTACGGCTACCGCATCCACCCCACCCTGGGCTACCTCAAGCTCCACGCCGGCCAGGACCTGTCGGCCCCCGTGGGAACCGCGATCTACGCCGTGGCCGCCGGTACCGTGACCACGGCGGGCATGGTCGACGGCACCGGCACCGTCACCATCAAGCACGAGGTCGATGGCAAGGTCTGGTACACCAGCTACCTGCACATGTACGAGGACGGCATCTACGTCAAGGCCGGGGACACCGTCACCGCCGGCCAGCTCATCGCCGGTGTGGGCAACACCGGCCGCTCCTCGGGCCCCCACCTCCACTTCGAGGTCCGCACCGCCGATGACACCGCCGATGAGTCCACCGTTGAACCGTGGGGCTGGCTCAAGGAGCACAACGCCGTTGAGCTGACCACCAACTGCTCCTGAATCCCCATTCCTGAGAGGCACCTAACCGTGGCACGTACACGACGTCCGGCCGTCATCGCACATCGCGGGGGAGGCCGCGAGGTCCCCGAGAACACCTGGAGCGCAGTGGAGCACGTCTCCAAGCTGGGCCTGGGGTGGATGGAGACCGACCTGCGGGCCACCGCCGACGGCGTCGTCGTCCTGGCCCACGACGAGGACCTGCGGCGCGCCTCGGGCGACCCCCGCAGGATCGATGAGGTCATGTGGGCCGAGCTGGCCGACCTCGATGCCGGCGACGGGCGCGGCTTCGTGCGCCTCTCCGATGCGCTGGAGCTCCATCCCGGCCTGCGCTTCAACGTCGACCTCAAGGCCTCCGGTGTCGTCCAGGGCGCCCTGCAGACCGTGCGCGACGCCGAGGCCCTGGGGCGGGTGCGCTTCGCCTCCTTCTCGGCCCGCCGCCTGGCCGTGCTGCGCCGTCAGGAGCCCCGGGCCACCACCTCCCTGGGAGTGGGGGACGTCATGGGCCTCATGCTGCTCAGCGAGGCGGCCCTGCCGCTGCCGCACACCCGCTGGGGCTGGACGCGCGGCCGGGTGGACGCGGTCCAGGTCCCCGAGTCCTACCGGGGCGTGCCCATCGTCACCCGGCGCTTCGTGGCGGCCGCGCACCGCGAGGGCCTGGAGGTCCATGTGTGGACCGTGGACAGCCCCGAGCGGATGCGGCGCCTGGCCGCCCTCAACGTCGACGCCATCATGACCGACGTGCCCACCCTGGCTACGAAGGTCCTGGCCGCCTGAGGCCGACCCGCACTGAGCAGGGCTCAGCGGCGGAACGCAGGGGATGTCGGCGCATCGGCGGTGCCTCATGCCCGTCATGCGGTAGCAGCCCTGCCATGTGCCGTCCAGGGCCGGTGACGTGCTGGGGCTGTCGCGGCTCCTCGGATCGACGAAGCCCCCGCCACGGGTGGTGGCGGGGGCTCGGGGCCGTGCCCCGGACAGGATTCGAACCTGCGACCTTCTGCTCCGGAGGCAGACGCTCTATCCACTGAGCTACCGGGGCCCGGGTCGGGACTCTACCAGGGCGCAGGCCCGGGAGCGTAATCGCCAGGCGCGCCCACCCTTGCTCCCGCGGTGGTCGTATGCATCACATAGCAGATCACGGCAGAGTTATGTAAGGCTAACCTTGTGAAAAATGGGGTGCGTCCCAGCGCCTCCACCCACATCAAGGAGCACCATGACCACTCGCCGATCCTTCCTCTCCCTGGCCTCCGCGGGCACCCTGGCCGCTCTCGCCGCCTGCTCCTCCGGCGGCTCCTCGGGCTCGGGCGCCTCCGCCTCTGCCGGGCAGACGCAGGGAGCCCCCGCCACGAGCGGCTCCGCCGCGCCCAGCAGCGGGGCCAGTGCCCCTGCGGCGGGCCCGGACGCCGGCGCCTTCCCGGTGACCGTCACCGACGGCAAGGGCGAGATGACCATCGAGAAGCTGCCGGAGAAGGTCGTCGTCCTGGACGTCACCGCCCTGGATACCCTGGTGGCCCTGGGGGTGGCCGACCGGGTCGTCGGCGTCGTGGCCAATGGCGACAAGCTGCCCTCCACCCTGGCCGAGCACTTCCCCTCGGCCGAGATCGTGGGCAGCTTCCAGGAGCCCTCCGAGGAGAAGATCGACGCCCTAGGGCCGGACCTGGTCATCGTCGGCGGCCGCTCGGCCGACACCTACGAGTCCATCTCCCAGAGCTTCACCGCCCTGCTCATGCCCGGGGGCCGCGGCACCGCCTTCTCCGAGCGCCTGACCACTGGCTCCGAGCTGCTGGGCAAGGTCTTCGGGCTCCCGGCCAAGGCCACCCAGGAGCTGGACGCCTACAAGGCCAAGGTCGAGCAGACCAAGACCACGGCCTCCACCATCGGCAAGGGCCTCATCCTGCTCACCAGCGGCGGGGAGGTCACCGCCTACGGCCCGGGATCGCGCTTCGGCCTCATCCACGACGACCTGGGGGTGGCCCCCGCGATCCCGGACCTCAAGCCCGAGGTCCACGGCGAGGCCCTCTCCTTCGAGCGCATCAACCAGGCCAACCCCGACTGGCTCTTCGTCGTGGACCGCGACGCCGCCATCGGCGAGTCCGGCAAGGCCGCCAAGGAGGTCCTCAACACCGAGCTGGTCACCTCCACCACCGCCTGGACCAAGAACCAGGTGGTCTACCTCGACGGCGAGCGCTGGTACATCATCGGCGCGGGCCTGCACAACGCCCCGGCCATGGTCGACGAGATCGCCACCGCCATCAAGGCATGACCGCGCCGCTGCCGGTGGCCCACCCTCCCGCAGCCCCAGCGCCGGGCCCGCGAGCGTCCTCGCCCGCGGGCCCGGCGCCCGCCGGGAGCGCGCAGCGCAAGGCCCTGCTCATGGCGGCCATGGTGGTGCTCCTCGTCGTCCTCATCCTCGCCTCACTGTCCGTGGGCGCCGCGCAGATCTCCCTGGAGGGGCTCCTGGGCGGCGGCGCCTCGGGGCGCGACGCCCGCATCGTCGTCGTCTCGCGCATCCCGCGCACCGCGGCCGCGGCCCTGGCCGGGGCGGCGCTGGCGATGGCCGGGGCCCTCATGCAGCTGCTCGTGCGCAACCGCTTCGTGGCGCCCTCGACCACCGGTACCGTGCAGTTCGCCACCGCCGGCATCCTGGCCGCCACCGTCCTGGCCCCTGCGGCCCCCGTGGCCACCAAGATGGCCATCGGCGCGCTCAGCGCGATGGTGGGCTCGGCCCTCTTCCTGTGGCTCCTGCGCCGCCTGCCCACCCACCGGCCCGACGACGTCCTCGTCCCCCTGGTGGGGATCATGCTGGCCTCCGTGGTGGAGGCCGCGACCACCTTCGTGGCCTGGCGCCTGGACCTCATGCAGACCCTGGGCACCTGGACCAATGGCGACCTGTCGGGCATCGTGGCGGGGCGCTACGAGCTGCTGTGGGGGGTGGGCCTCGTCGCGCTCATCACCTGGCTGGCCGCGGACCGCCTCACCCTGGCCGGCCTGGGCCGCGACCACGCCGTGGGCCTGGGACTGGCCTACGATCGCACCATGGCCCTGGGGCTGGCCATCGTTGCGGTGACCAGCGCCGTGAGCGTCGTCGTCGTGGGCGCCCTGCCCTTCCTGGGGCTGGTGGTGCCCAACATCGTCTCCCTCATCGTGGGGGACCACCTGCGCCGCTCCCTGCCGTGGGTGGCACTGGGCGGGGCCATCATGGTCCTGGGCTGCGATGTCATCGGCAGGCTCGTGCGCCAGCCCTACGAGATCTCCGTGGGGGTCATCATGGGCGTCGTCGGCTCCCTGCTCTTCCTCCTGCTGCTGCTGCGGGGGACCCGATGAGCGCGCGACTCCACCCCGGCTGGCGCCTGGCGGCCATGGTCCTGCTGGCCCTGGCGCTCGCCGTCCTGTTCATGGGCTATGACGTGCGCAGCCTGCACTCGGCCCTGCGCTTCCGCCTGCCCACCCTGGGGGCGCTGGTCATCGTGGGCTGGGCGGTGGCGGTGTCCACCGTGGCCTTCCAGACCATCACCGCCAACCGGATCCTCACCCCGGCGATCATGGGCCTGGACGCCGTCTACACCCTCATCCAGACCCTCGTGGTGGCCCTGGCCGGCAGCCAGGTGCTGGCCACCACCTCCAGCCTGGCCCAGTTCGCCGCCACCACCGCCGTCATGGTGGCCGCCTCCTGGCTGCTCATCGTCCCCCTGCTCAGCTCCGGGCGCCAGATCCACGTCCTGGTCCTGGCCGGGATCATCCTGGGCACCCTGCTGCGCAGCATCGTGGTCTTCATCCAGCGGCTGCTCGACCCCAACGAGTTCTTCGTCCTGCAGTCCCGGCTCTTCGCCTCCTTCAGCGGCGTGAGCACCGAGCTGCTGTGGGCCGGGGCGGGGGTGGTCGGAGTCCTGACGGCGTGGCTGTGGTGGCGCCGCCGCACCCTGGACGTCCTGCTGCTGGGCCGCCCGACGGCGGTCTGCCTGGGGGTGGCCTACGACCGGGAGGTGCGCCGGACCATGGTGGTCATCGCCCTGCTGGTCTGCGTCTCCACGGCGATGGTGGGCCCCATCACCTTCTTCGGCCTCCTGGTGGCCCACCTGGCCTACCGGCTGGCCGGCAGCCACCGCCACGCCTACACCCTGCCCATGTCGGGGCTGTGCGCCATGGTCACCCTCGTGGGCGGCCAGGCGATCCTCCAGCACCTGCTGGACTGGGGCACCGTCCTGTCAGTGGTGGTGGAGTTGGCCGGTGGGCTTCTTCTCATCATCCTGCTCATCCGGGAGGGCAAGCGCCAGTGATCTCCATCGACCGCGTCTCCAAGCGCTACGGCGACCAGCTCGTGCTGGACGGCGTGAGCGTCGACCTGCCGGCCGGCGGGGTGACCTGCCTCATCGGCCCCAACGGGGCCGGCAAGTCCACCCTGCTGTCCATCATCGCCCGCCTGCTGGGCGCCGACGCCGGGACCGTCGTCGTCGGCGGGCTGGACGTGACCACGGCCGACAGCCGCGAGTTGGCCCGCACCATGGCCGTCCTGCGCCAGGAGACCCACCTGACCGTGCGACTGACCGTGCGTGACCTGGTCTCCTTCGGCCGCTTCCCCCACAACGGCGGGCGCCCCACCGACGCCGACCGCCAGGCGGTGGAGGAGGCCATCGCCTGGATGGACCTGGAGGATCTGGCCGAGCGCCGCCTGGACCAGATGAGCGGCGGCCAGCGCCAGCGGGCCTTCGTGGCCATGGTGCTGGCCCAGGACACCCCCTACCTCCTGCTCGATGAGCCCCTCAACAACCTGGACATGACGCATGCCACCGCCATGATGCGCCGGCTGCGGGCGGCCGCCGATGAGCTGGGCCGCACGGTGGTCCTGGTCCTGCACGACGTCAACTACGCCTCCTGCTGGGCCGACTCCATCCTGGCGCTGCGCGAGGGGCGGGTGGTGGCGCACGGCGGCCCCGAGACGATCATGGACACCGAGGTGCTCCAGGGCATCTACGGGTGCTCCATCCCCGTCCACACCGTCGATGGCCGGCGCCTGGCCATGTACTACGCCTGAGCCGCCCCCGCCCCACAGGGCCCATTGAGGACCCGCCCCCAGGGAGGCCTTCACAGATGCGGCACAGCCAGGGCTGGCCTGACGATAAGGCGGGCAGTGCAGGATCGGGGCCATGAGCACCTCCACTCCTTCCGCCCCTGGTCTCCCCGATGGCCGTCCGCACCCCTCCCGTCCGCCGCGCCGTCACGTCCTGGCGCTGTCCCTGGCATCGGCCTCGGCAGCCGCGCTGGCGGCCTGCGGGCAGGGCTCCTCCTCCGCGGCCTCCTCCGCGGCCTCCGCCCCCGGCCCTTCGCAGGGGGCCACGGGGACCGGGGCCGCCGCCACCGAGCCCGCCGCCACCATGGAGGCCTCGGCCTCACCGACCCTGGAGGAGCTGGCCGCCACCGTGCCCGGCCTCTTCCGGCAGGCCGCCTACGAGGACGCCCAGACATCCAAGACCCTGCCCTACAACATCTACCTGCCGGAGGGCTACGAGGCCTCCGGGGAGAGCTACCCCCTGGTGCTCTACATCGCCGACTCCAGCCTTGCCGGTCAGGAGGTCACCGCGCCACTGGGGCAGTACGGCGCCCTCATCTGGGCGGCGCCCTCCGAGCAGGCCAGGCACAAGGCCATCGTCGTCGTCCCGGCCTACCCCGAGGTGGTCCTCGACGACCACGACGGCTACACCCTCACCGACTATGTGGAGATGTCCCAGCGCCTGGTGGCGAGCCTGGTCGAGGAGTACCCCGTGGACAGGGCCCGCGTGTACGGCACCGGCCAGTCCATGGGATGCATGACGGTGATGTACCTGGCCGCCCAGCACGCCGACCTCTTCACCGCCCTCATGCTCGTCTCGGGGCAGTGGGACCCCTCCCAGCTCCAGGGGCTGACCGGCCAGGACTTCTGGTACTTCGCCGCGGCGGGAGACTCCAGGGCCAGTCAGGGGCAGGAGGACGTGCGGGCCCTGCTCGACTCCGCCTCCGTGCCCTACGCCTCGGCCACCTGGGACGCCACCTGGAGCGATGAGCAGACCCGGGGAGCGGCTGAGGAGCTGCTCGCCCAGGACCAGGACCACCTGTTCGTCTCCTTCGAGGAGGGGACCGTGCTGAGTGCCAACCCAGTCTCCGAGATGGAGCACATGGCCTCCTTCGAGCCCGCCTACAAGGTCGGGGCCGCGCGCGAGTGGCTGATGGGCCGCAGGCGGGGCTGAGCGCGAGGAGCCCCGCAGCCCCGGCGGATCTGGGATCATTGTCATGAGGGCCGCACGCCGGCCCGCCTGTGCAGGCGGTACCCTTGCGCTCGTGACTCCCGAAGAGCTTGCCGCAGCGATCCGCACTGTCCTGACCACCGCCGCCTCCGACGGCTCCCTGTCCCTCAGTGAGCAGGAGGTTCCGCTGCCCCGCGTCGAGCGACCCAGGAACCGCGACCACGGGGACTGGTCCACCAATGCGGCCATGCAGCTGGCCAAGAAGGCGGGCACCTCCCCGCGCGCCCTGGCCGAGCTCCTCGCCCCCCGCCTGGCCGGGCTCGACGGCGTGGCCGGGGTGGAGGTGGCCGGTCCCGGCTTCCTCAACATCCGCCTGGACGCCGGGGCCGCCGGCGGGCTGGCCCGCACCATTGTGGAGGCCGGGGCCGACTACGGCCGCAACGAGACCCTGGCCGGCCAGCACATCAACCTGGAGTACGTCTCGGCCAACCCCACCGGTCCGGTCCACCTGGGCGGGGCGCGCTGGGCGGCCGTGGGCGACTCCCTGGCCCGGGTCCTGGCGGCCAGTGGTGCCACCGTCACCCGCGAGTACTACTTCAACGACCACGGCACTCAGATCGACCACTTCGCCGCCTCCCTCCTGGCCGCCGCCCGCGGCCAGGAGACCCCCGAGAACGGCTACGGAGGCGCCTACATCGCCGAGATCGCCCAGCGCGTCACCGCCGATGAGATCGCGGCGGGCCGCCCCGATCCGGCCTCGCTCGACGACGCCGAGGCGGCCGAGGTCTTCCGCTCCCAGGGCGTGGAGCTCATGTTCGACGCCATCAAGGCCGAGCTGCACGCCTTCCGCTCCGACTTCGACGTCTTCTTCCACGAGGACTCCCTGCACAGCTCGGGGGCGGTCACCCGCTCCATCGGCGAGCTGCGCGAGCGCGGCGTCATCGAGGAGCGCGACGGCGCCACCTGGCTGCGCACCACCGACTTCGGCGACGACAAGGACCGCGTCCTCATCAAGTCCGACGGCAACCCCGCCTACTTCGCCGCCGACACCGCCTACTACCTGGACAAGCGCTCGCGCGGGGCCACCTGCTCCATCTACCTCCTGGGCGCCGACCACCACGGCTACGTGGGGCGCATGATGGCCATGTGCGCCGCCTACGGCGACACCCCCGGGGTCAACATGCAGATCCTCATCGGCCAGATGGTCAATCTGGTCAAGGACGGGGCCCCGGTGCGCATGTCCAAGCGGGCCGGCACCATCGTCACCCTGGAGGATCTCGTCGAGGCGGTCGGGGTGGACGCCGCCCGCTACGCCCTGGCCCGCTCCTCCATGGACTCCACCATCGACATCGACCTGGACCTGCTGGCCTCGCGCACCAACGACAACCCCGTCTACTACGTCCAGTACGCCCACGCCCGCACCCGCAACGTGGCCCGCAATGCCGCCGAGCACGGGGTGCGCCGCGAGGCCGGCTTCGAGCCCTCGGCCCTGGACGACCCCGCCGACTCCGCCCTGCTGGGCGTGCTCGCCCAGTACCCCGCCGTCGTGGCCCAGGCCGCCGCCCTGCGCGAGCAGCACCGCGTGGCCCGCTACCTCGAGCAGCTCGCCGGGGCCTACCACGGCTGGTACTCCGCCACCCGGGTGACCCCGCGCGGCGATGACCCGGTCGAGGCCGGTCACGTCGCCCGCCTGTGGCTCAACGACGCCGTCGGACAGGTCGTGGCCAACGGCCTGGGCCTGCTGGGCGTCAGCGCCCCGGAGCGGATGTGAGCATCGCGGCCCGGTCCCGCGCCTGGGGGCCGGGCCGCGCAGCCCCGCCCCGGCCGTGCCGGCCCCGGCCATCTGCCGGGCGAGTCCCCGAGTTGTCCGCCCGCCCCAGCCCCGAGGAGCACCATGACCGAGACTGCTGAGACCGGAGCCACCGCTGAGGAGGGGGGGAGCGCGGTCCCCGCCGGTGAGGCCCCCCTGGGCGCCCTGGTCTGCCCCGAGCCGGAGGAGCGCCCCGACCTGTGGCCCACCACGGCCCGGCGCACTGAGGATGGTGAGCTGGAGATCGGGGGGCGCCCCGTCAGTGCGATCCTCGATGAGGCGCCGGCCCCTGTCTACGTCCTGGATGAGGCCGACTTCCGGGGGCGGGCCGCCACCTGGGCCGCCGCCATGGCCGAGGAGTTCTGGGAGGGCTACGGGATGGCGGGGGGCGAGGCCTTCTATGCCGGCAAGGCCTTCCTGACCACCCGGGTGGCCCGCCTCGCCCTGGAGGAGGGCCTGGGCATCGACACCGCCTCGCGCGGCGAGCTGGCCGTGGGCCTGGCCGCCGTCGAGCAGGTCGAGGGGGCCGGTGCCGCCACCAGGGCCCATCGCCTGGGTCTGCACGGCAATGGCAAGACCGAGGCCGAGGTGAGCCTGGCCGTCTACCACCGCCTGGGGCATATCGTCATCGACTCCCCCGAGGAGATCGAGTACGCGGCCGGTGCCGTGCGCCGCTGGCGCGAGGAGGGGCACTACGGCCCCCAGGAGCGGGCGGGCCTCATGGTGCGCCTGACCACCGGCATCCATGCCGGCGGCCACGAGTTCATCGCCACCGCCCACGAGGACCAGAAGTTCGGCCTGTCCATCCACACCGGGGCCGCCCGCGAGGCCATCGACCGGATCGTGGCGGCCCCCGAGCTGGAGCTGCGGGGCCTGCACTCGCATATCGGCAGTCAGATCACCGACCCGGCGGGATTCGAGGAGGCCGCCGCCGCCGTCCTGCGGCTGCGCCACGAGGTGGCCGCCGACACCGGCTGGCTGTGCCCGGAGATCGACCTGGGCGGGGGGCTCGGCATCGCCTACACCGGTGCCGACGACCCCGCCCCCTCGCCCACGACCCTGGCCCGCGCCCTGGCGGCGGTGGTGCGCCGGGTGTGCGCCGAGCTGGGCGATGAGGCGCCGCGCGTCTCGGTGGAGCCGGGGCGCTCCATCGCGGGCCCCTCCCAGGTCACGCTCTACCGGGTCACCGGCCTCAAGCGGGTCGAGCTGGGCCAGGGGGCCAGCCGCCTCTACGTCAGCGTCGAGGGCGGCATGAGCGACAACCTGCGCCCCGCACTCTACGGCGCCGCCTACACCGCCCTGCTGGCGGGACGGCGCTCGCAGTCCACCGGGGTGGTGCGCTGCCGCGTGGTGGGCAAGCACTGCGAGAGCGGGGACGTGGTGGTCCGCGACGTGGACCTGCCGGCGGATGTGACCGTGGGCGATGTGCTGGCGGTCCCGGCCACCGGCGCCTACGGGCGCTCCATGGGCATGAACTACAACCTGTTCACCCGCCCCGGTGTGGCCTGGGTGGCCGGGGGCGAGCAGGGCTGGGTGCTGCGCCCCGAGACCATCGAGGACCTCCTGCGCCTGGAGGGCTGAGGCGCTGCTGAGATCCCGGGTGGGGTGGCGGCCCGGCCCGAGGACGGCGGATGCGCAGGTCATGAGGCCCCGGCAGGCTCGTGGGTGGTCGAGTTCTTCTGCCGTCGGCGGCCCCCGTCAACCCCAGGAACCTGAGAGTTGACGGGGAACTTCCCTTAGTGCCTGCTATGGGACTGTGAGATATCGCCCGTCTGGCTGATGTGCTATGCGGATCGTGCGGTTTGTGACAGAGTGGTCACGAAGGTCACGGAGTGATAAGGAATAGCCGCCGTCCTGAGACGTGCCGGTGCTCCGTGAATGGGACGAGCCCGGCCTTCGACATCGACGACGTCCAGAACTCGGAGATCCCATGAACACAGTGCCAACGGGTGCCGTGTCCCGTCCGGCCCTCACCCGAGGGGCTGCTGCGGGACTGGCTGCCCTCCTCACTCTGCTCCTGGCCGCGATCAGCCCCCTGGCCTCGACGGCTCACGCCGCTGAGAACCCGGGCATCACCGTCACCAACATGTCGCTCACGCGCGTCGACGGCAGCAATGCGGACCAGGAGGGCAACCTCAACTACTACGACAACGCCCGTCTGAGCTTCGACTGGGATGCCAGCGGGACCACCCTGAAGCCCGGCGACTCCTTCACCATCGACCTGGGCACCTACTTCGAGAACCTCCAGGTTCCCTCCAGCCTGCCCATGACGGTGGATCACAACGGCGCTGACACGCAGGTGGGCACCTGCGATCTGACCGCCAAGGAGATCACCTGCACCTTCAACGACAAGGTGACCGAGCTCCAGCAGGCCGGCTTCCACAACTTCAAGGGCAACGGCTCGGCGCTGCTGGCCATCACCCAGACGACCACCTCGCAGACCGCCGACATCACCGCCAACGGCACCACCCAGGTGGACCTGCCCGGCCCTGGCGGCGGCATCAGGGGCCCTGAGAACTCCCCGTGGCAGCTCTACAAGTGGTCCTCCAGCTTCTACAACAACTACTCCGAGCTGACCTGGGGTGTGAACTTCGGCGCCAACGAGACCACCGGCACCAAGCTCGGCACCACCTTCGACGGCAGCCGTCAGACCATCACCTTCACCGACACCCTCGGCGAGGGGATGAGCTTCAACCAGGACCTCACCCGCTGGGTCCTCAACCTGCGGCCCGACGGCCAGCAGAATGTGAGGCTGACCGACGCCTCCGGTGCCGACGCCACCACCGAGCACGGCGACTTCGACGTCAAGGCCTCCGTGGGCAGTGACGGGCGCACCGCCACCCTGGAGGTCACCGGCCCCTTCAAGGCGGACACCAACTTCACCCTGGAGTACCCGGTGACCTTCGCGGGCGGCCAGGCCACCCCCGGCAGCACCTACAGCAACACGGTGACGATGAACGGCACCGACCTGTCCAGCACGCAGGAGCAGACCTACGTGCAGTACTTCGACATCAATGTCGAGATGGAGCGCGGCTTCGGCTCCTTCGAGGTCGCCAAGAGCGTCGAGGGCGACTCCGCCGGTGCCACGCAGGGCGCCTCCTTCGTCGTCGACGTCGCCTACGAGCTGCCCGCCGCGGCGAGCTCCTACTCGAACTGGGCCGCACCCGAGGGCCGCAAGCCCCAGGGAGAGGACCGCACCGGCACCACCAGCCTCACCGTCAAGGCCGGCGAGGTCACCCAGTTCGACGGCACCTTCCCCGTGGGCACCAAGGTCACCCTCAGCGAGGACCTCTCCCAGTCGACCGCCCCCGAGGGCGCCTCCTGGAAGGACCCGGTGTTCACCATCGATGGCCAGCAGACCTCCACCTTCACCATTGGTGACCAGGTGCGCACCAAGGTCGAGCTGACCAACGCCGTCGTCTCCGGGCCGCCCGCCGCCCCGCCGACGCCGAGTACCCCGGCCACGCCGAGCGCGCCGGCCACACCGAGCACCCCGGCCGCCCCTCCGGCGACGAGCACCCCTGGTGCCCCCAACGCCCCGGAGAGCCCGGGGGCGCCCAGTGCCCCGGCCACCCCGGACCAGCCGGGCACACCGACGACGCCCACCGCTGTGCCGCCCACCGGCGGCACCCCCGGCGGTCCGCCCACCCTGGCGCGCACCGGTGCCAATGCCGCAGCACTCCTCGTGCTGGCCGGACTGGGCATGGGCGGTGGCGCCTTCATGCTGGCACGCCGTCGCAGCTCCTGAACCGCGGAGCCCCGGAGGCACGGCACCAGCGCCTCCCTGAGGCCGGGTGACGGGACCTGACCCGCCAGCCGTCCTCGGAACCCTGCGGTGCACCCAGTGGCCCGCCCCGATCATCGGGGCGGGCCACTGCGCTGGAACCGCAGTGCTGAGAGCACAGCCCTGAGGCCGCTGGAGGGCGAGCACGGCCCGGCGCCTCATCCGTGTCCCAGGGTTGTCCCCGAGGCGGGGCCGCGCGCCGATCCATCTGGAGGAGGAGGCCCGCGCGCTCAGTATCCTTCCCCGGAGGGTGACCGGTGCCACGCGCGCTTCTCTAGGCTCATGCCATGAGCGCAGCAACCTCCTCACTGGAAGAGCCGCCCCCGGTCTGGCACCGCTCCGGTGACCTGATCCTGGACGACGGCCTGCCCCTCAAGCAGATCCTCCTGCTCCTCGCCCGCCGGATCGTGCGGCTCTGACCGGTACTGAGCGGCATTGACCGGCATTGACCGGCACTGACCGCCGGCGCTTGCAGCCGATCGGCGCCCGCAGGCGGGGTGCCGCCCGAGAGCCGGCCCATGGGTCGGGCCGGTCGTCGCCCCCAGCGGTACTGCTCACCGGTGGAGGTCGGTGGATGCCGGCGGGTGGCGGTATCGGTGGACGCCTGGTTCGCCGCAGCCTGCCCGCCCCTTATGCTGGCGACAATGACGGCCCGCCCGTCCTGCCCAGCGCGCCCCGCCCCCATGGCGCTGCCGGGCCGGGCTCTTGCGGAACGGCCGCCAGCGCACAGCACGCATCCCGTATCCGCTCACAGCAAGGTGGTTCCGCCGTGGTCCAGCCCCAGTCCTCCGCTCCCAGCTCCCGCGCCCTGACCGTCGGCGTCCTGGGGGCGGGCACCGTCGGCACCCAGGTGATCCGGCTCCTGACCGAGCAGGCCGAGGAGTTCGCCGCCCGGTCCGGGGCGCTGCTGACCGTCACCGGCGTCGCCGTGCGCGATGTGGAGGCCCCCCGGGACCCTGCCGTGCCTCGTGAGCTGCTCACCGATGACGCCACCGCCGTGGCCACCGGCAACGACCTGGTCATCGAGCTCATCGGCGGGATCGAGCCGGCTCGCACCCTCATCCTGGCCGCCTTCAAGGCCGGGGCCAGCGTCATCACCGGCAACAAGGCGCTCATCGCCGCCCACGGCCCCGAGCTGTATGCCGCAGCAGCGGCTGCCGGCACGGATTTCTACTATGAGGCCGCCGTGGCCGGGGCCATCCCGGTGGTCTACGCCCTGCGCGAGTCCATGGCGGGTGACCGGGTCACCAGCGTCCTGGGCATCGTCAACGGCACCACCAACTACATCCTCGATGAGATGAGCACCAAGGGCCTGTCCTTCGAGCGCGCCCTGGCCGCCGCCCAGGAGCTGGGCTACGCCGAGGCGGACCCGACCGCCGACGTCGAGGGCCTGGACGCCGCGGCGAAGGCCGCCATCATCGCCTCCCTGGCCTTCCACACCCGTGTGGGCCTCGACGACGTCACCGTCGAGGGCATCCGCGAGATCACCTCCCAGGACATCCGCGAGGCCCACGCCTCGGGATGCGAGCTCAAGCTCCTGGCCATCGCCCAGCGGTGCCGCCCCGAGGCCGGGGCGGCCGAGGGCATCTCCGTGCGCGTCCACCCCGCCCTCGTGCCCACCGACCACCCCCTGGCCAGTGTCCACGGCGCCTTCAACGCCGTCCTGGTCGAGGCCGAGTCCGCCGGTCGCCTCATGTTCTACGGGCAGGGCGCCGGAGGCGCGCCCACCGCCTCGGCCGTCCTGTCCGACGTCGTCGCCGCGGCCGCCCACCGCGTCCACGGCGGTCAGGCGCCGCGCGAGTCCACCTACGCCGCCCTGCCCATCCTGGGCCCCGGGGCTGCCGTGACCCGCTACCAGATCCAGCTGCTCGTCGACGACGCCCCGGGCTCCCTGGCAGCCATGGCCGGGGTCTTCGCCGATCATGCGGTCTCCATCAACTCGGTGCGCCAGAGCGCCTACGTCTCCCAGGAGCAGGCGGTCGTCACCATCGTCACGCACCCCGCGCCCGTGTCGCGCCTCGACGCCGCCGTGGAGGGGCTGGGCGCCTGCGAGCGTGTCCTGGAGGTCGTCTCCATCCGTCGGGTCGAGGGCGAGTGAGCATGAGACTGATCCATGAGCGCGCCGCCGTGCGCGTGCCGGCCACCACCGCCAACATGGGGCCGGGCTTCGACTCCTTCGGCATGGCCTTCCGCTTCTACGACGAGGTCGAGGCGCGCCCCATCACCGGTGTCACCCGGGTGGAGGTCGCCGGCGTGGGGGCGGGCAGTGTGCCCACCGGCGAGGAGAACCTCGTGGTGCGCGCCCTGCGCGCCGGTCTGGACGCGGTGGGCGCCCCTCAGGCCGGCTTCGAGATGCGCTGCACCAACCGCATCCCCCACGGGGGAGGCATGGGCTCCTCGGCCAGCGCCGCCGTGGCCGGGCTCATGCTGGCGCGCGGGCTCATCTCCGAGCCCGAGGCCCTGGGCGACGAGCTCGTCTTCGCCCTGGCCACCGAGTTCGAGGGCCACCCCGACAACGTTGCGCCCGCGGTCTTCGGCGGGGCGACCGTGGCCTGGACGCAGGCCGATGGCCTGCCGCGCATGGCCCCCATGCCCGTGGACAGCGCACTGCCCGTCAGCCTGCTCATCCCGCCGTCGAGCACGCGCCTGTCCACCGAGGAGGCGCGCCGGGTCCTGCCCGTCTCCGTGCCGCGGGCCGACGCCCTGTTCAACACCTCGCGGGCGGCGGTGCTCATGCTGGCCCTGGCCGGGAGGCCCGACCTGCTCATGGCCGGCACCGAGGACCGCCTCCACCAGGAGTACCGGCGCAATGTGCTGCCCGCCTCCATGGCGGTGATGGACTCTCTGCGCGACAAGGGCTACCCCGCCGTCATCTCCGGGGCCGGGCCCACGGTCCTCGTGCTCTCAGCCCTGGAGGAGGACACCCGCGCCACCCTGACCCACCACGGGTGGACCGTGCTCGTGCCGGGTATCGACACCCACGGTGCGGTCCTGAGCTGAGGGATCCGGCCCCGGGGCGCCGTCCGGTGCGCTCCGCCGTCGGCGGTGCCTGAGGCAGGCGCGCAGGCGGACTCCCGACCGAGCATGCGCATGTGAGGGGGGACTCATCCCCGGGTAGTTTACTATTCAACCAAATTGAGTCTAGAGTCGTGCCATCAGGACAGGCCACCACCGACCCTCCGTAGAAAGGCGGCACTGACATGCAATTCGGAATCTTCACCGTCGGGGACGTCACCACCGACCCGGCCACCGGCAAGGCCCTCTCCGAGCGCGAGCGCATCAAGAGCACCGTGGAGATGGCGGTGCTCAGCGAGCAGGTCGGCCTCGACTTCTTCGCCACCGGCGAGCACCACAACCCGCCCTTCGTGCCCTCCAGCCCCGTGGCGCTCCTGGCCAGCATCGCGGCTCGCACCGAGACGCTGCTGCTGAGCACCGCCACCACCCTCATCACCACCAACGACCCGGTGCGCATCGCCGAGGAGTACGCCTACCTCCAGCACCTGGCCGACGGGCGGGTCGACCTCATGATGGGCCGCGGCAACACCGGCCCGGTCTACCCCTGGTTCGGCAAGGACATCCGCAAGGGCATCTCCCTGGCCGTGGAGAACTACGACCTCGTGCGCAGGCTGTGGGCCGAGACGAACGTGGACTGGGAGGGCGAGTTCCGCACGCCCCTGACCGATTTCACCTCCATGCCCCGCCCGCTCGACGGCGTCGCCCCCTTCGTGTGGCACGGCTCCATCCGCTCCCCCCAGATCGCCGAGCAGGCCGCCTACTACGGCGACGGCTTCTTCCACAACAACATCTTCTGGCCCGTGGAGCACACCGCCAAGATGGTCCGGCTCTACCGCGAGCGCTATGCGCACTACGGTCACGGCAGCCCCGAGCAGGCGATCGTGGGCCTGGGCGGGCAGTTCTTCGCCGCCAAGACCCACGACGAGGCGGTGCGCAAGTACCTGCCCTACTTCCGCAACAGCTACGTCTACCAGGGCGCCAGCCTGGAGGAGATGACCGCCCACACCCCGCTGGCCGTGGGCACCCCCGAGCAGATCGTCGAGAAGTACCTGACCTACCGCGACGCCGTGGGCGACTACCAGCGCCAGGCCTTCAACGTCGACATGGGCGGGGTCCCGCACGCCGAGGTCATGCGCCAGATCGAGATCCTGGGCACCGAGATCGTCCCGGCCCTGCGCGCCGAGCTGGAGGGCTCCAAGCCCGCCGAGGTCCCCGAGGCGCCCCTCCACCCCCGCCACCGCGCGATCCTGGAGGGCGCCGAGCCCCCGGCGGACAAGCCCTTCTCCATGACCGACGACTTCGACCCGCTCACGGGCAGGAAGGTGAGGATCTGACATGTCGAACACCGCACAGGGGCCCGGCGCCCCCCGGTCCGGCCAGGGCGCCGCGGCGCCCGGATACGCCCCCGAGCGCCAGGAGGTCGAGGCGGCCCGACTGGCCGGGCGGGCCGGCACCACCACCGCGCGGGCCGATGAGGCCGGCGGCCCGATGGTGGGGGAGTACGGGGACTTCGATGACGCCTACGACCACACCCAGATGGGCCGGATCGCCCGCCTGGTGGCCGTCCACGCGGGGATCAGCACGCCGTCGACCTCGGAGAGGCTGGCCGACCGCCTGGCCCAGGCCGCGCGCCGGGCCCTGGAGGCCGACTCCCGCCTGGCCTCGGTGGAGGTCATCTCCCTGCGCCCCATGGCCGGCGATATCGCGCTGGCCTCCGTGGGCGGACCGATGAGCGCAGAGCTGGACAAGGCCGTGGAGTCCCTGAGCCGGGCCGACGGCGCCATCCTGGTCTCCCCGGTCTTCCAGGGCTCCTACTCCGGACTGTTCAAGAGCTTCGTCGACGTCCTGCCCGAGGGCGCCCTCGAGGGGATGCCGGTGATCCTGGGGGCGACGGCGGGCACCGCGCGCCACTCCCTGGTCACCGAGTACGCCTTGCGCCCGCTGCTGACCCACCTCAAGGCGCGCCCCGCCACCCTGGCGGTCTTCGCCGCCAGCGAGGACTTCGGGGCGGCCTGGGCCTCCGAGGCGCCCGCGGCCCGCAGGGAGGCCCCGCTGGGGGCCAGGGTCGAGCGGGCCGGCAGTGAGCTGGCGCAGATGCTGCGCTGCCACAGCCGCCAGGAGCCCGTTGATGCCATGGCCGGCTTCACGCCCATGGACTCCCTGCTGCCGCGCCGCTCCCGCTAGGGGGCGGGGTGGGGCGCTGCTCCCGGCCCCGGGCATCGCCCCATGCCCCGGCGCTCCCCGGCGGGCAGCGGTGGCTCACGTGGATCGTGAAGGCCTGCGGTCGGTGGTGCGATGACGCCCAGCCCGCGTCCTGCCGCAGGCCTTCACCCACGTTCACCCACGTCCCGCCCTGTTCACCGTCTCCCGGGACGGGCATCCCACCTGCCCTGGGCCCGCGCCGTGCGCAGCGCCTGGGCCCGGCCCGGCGCGGACGGGCCGTGATGAGCACGATGGCGCGGGGGAGTTGCCCTGCGAGGGCATGGGGCTGCTAGGATGACGGCAATGGCCCTGCGTATCGCAGCGCCAGCCCGCACCCGTCGTCGGCAGGAGGCTCTGCCTCATGATGCACGACGTTGCGTGCACGACCCTCTGTGAGCGACTCCAACGGCTCCTCAGTGGTCTCCCTGTTGAACGCCAGGCCGCAGCGCGTGGCGCAACCACACCGTAAGGACACTCGTGACCGAGACCTCCAGCTCCCAGTCCTCGCTCTCCACGATGCGCCTGGCCGAGCTCCAGGCGCTTGCCGGGCAGATGGGCCTCAAGGGCACCTCCCGCATGCGCAAGAGCGAGCTTGTCGCCGCCATCCGCGAGGCGCGCGGCACCTCCACTCCCGCCACAGCTCCCACACCCGACCAGGCGCCCTCCGCCGAGCAGCCCACGGGCCAGGCCGCTCCCGCTGAGGAGAGTGCGCGCCCCCGCCGACGCCGGGCCCAGGCGGCCGCCGGCACCCCCGCGCGCGAGTCCGCCCCGGCCCTCGACCTGGGCATCGAGCTGCCCTCGCGCTCCCCGATCTTCCCGGACACCTCTGAGGAGTCCCGGGCCGAGCGCGCCGACGACGCCGAGGAGGCCCCCGGGCCCCGTCGTCGCCGCGGGCAGCGCGCCGACCGCACCGACCACGACCATGCCGGCTCCGACCGTGAGATCGACGAGTCCCGCGATGACCAGCCGCGCGAGTCCCGCCGTGGGCGCCGTCGCGCCCAGGCCGCCGCGGGCACGCCCGAGCGCAGTGACAGCCGCAGTGGCAGCGCTGAGCGGGGCGGGTCCTCCCGACGCGAGTCGAGCCCCGATGCCCCCGAGGACCACCTCGACGCCAAGGCCGCGCTCATGCGCGACCTGGCCGACGCCACCGGTACCGCCGCCGTCGAGCCCACCGAGCGATCGCGCCGCAACCGCGAGGAGGACGATGGCTACGACGAGGGCCGCGGCGGGCGCCGTCGGCGGGGCCGCAAGCGCGGGCGCGACCGCTTCGAGCGCGAGGGCCGCGACACTCAGGGCCGTGAGGCGGGCGAGTCCGGCGGGCGCCAGGGCCGGGGCCAGCCGCGCGAGGAGGAGGTCCTGCTGCCCGTGGCCGGCATCCTCGACGTCACCGACCAGCAGCACGCCTACCTGCGCACCTCCGGCTACCTGCCCGGCCCCAAGGACGTCTACGTCTCGGGCCACCTCATCAAGGACAACGGGCTGCGGGCCGGCGACGCCGTCACCGGCTGGGTGCGCGAGGGCGGGGAGACCACCAGCCCCGGCGCCCAGGGCCGGGGCAACCGGCGCCAGAACCGTGCGGGGCGCGTGAAGTACAACCCTCTGGTGAGCGTGGAGACCATCAACGGGATGGACGCCGAGCGCTCCAAGCGCCGCCCCGAGTTCACCAAGCTCACCCCCCTCTACCCCCAGGAGCAGCTGCGCCTGGAGACCACGCCCAAGGCCCTGACCCCCCGCGTCATCGACCTGGTCTCGCCCATCGGCAAGGGCCAGCGCGGGCTCATCGTCTCCCCGCCCAAGGCCGGCAAGACGATCGTCCTGCAGCAGATCGCCAACGCCATCGCCATCAACAACCCCGAGGCCCACCTCATGGTCGTGCTCGTCGACGAGCGCCCCGAGGAGGTCACCGACATGCAGCGCACCGTCAAGGGCGAGGTCATCGCCTCGACCTTCGACCGCCCCGCCTCGGACCACACCACGGTGGCCGAGCTGGCCATCGAGCGGGCCAAGCGCCTGGTCGAGCTCGGCCAGGACGTCGTGGTCCTCCTGGACTCCATCACCCGCCTGGGGCGCGCCTACAACCTGGCGGCCCCCGCCTCGGGGCGCATCCTGTCCGGTGGTGTGGACGCCTCGGCCCTCTACCCGCCCAAGCGCTTCTTCGGTGCGGCCCGCAATGTGGAGAACGGCGGCAGCCTGACGATCCTGGCCACGGCCCTGGTGGAGACCGGCTCGAAGATGGATGAGGTCATCTTCGAGGAGTTCAAGGGCACCGGCAACATGGAGCTGCGCCTGTCCCGCCAGCTGGCGGACAAGCGCATCTTCCCGGCCGTGGATGTAGCGGCCTCGGGCACGCGCCGCGAGGAGCTGCTCATCGATCCCGCCCAGCTCAAGATCATGTGGCGCCTGCGCCGCCTCTTCGCGGGCCTGGAGCAGCAGCAGGCCCTCGAGCTGGTGCTGTCCAAGCTCAAGGACACCCAGTCCAATGCCGAGTTCCTCATGGTCATCTCCAAGACCACCCCGGCCGGCACCTCCCTGGCCGACGCCGACGACGAGGCCACCCCCGCCTGAGCGCGGGCGGGGTCCGGGCTTGGCCGCGGGGCGTGTCCTCGGGCAGTCCCTCGCGCCATCGGGCGCTGGGCGCCCTTGGTGCTCCCGCCGGACCCGGTGCCAGCCCTGCGGGCGCGCCCCGCAGCCCGGCTCCTGCGATGCCGGAAGCACGATGCGACTGCGGGTCGTCGCCTCGTGCGCTTCGTGGAGGCGCCTTGAGGGGCGCGGTCTCGCCCGGACCGTCAAGCGGCAGGGTGCCCGGGTTCACGGGCGCGAGCATTGTGCCTGGTGCGCCCACGTGGAAGAATCACCGATCGGCCTCCGGTTCACCCGTGCCGCCGCATGGGACCCGGACCCTCTGATCGCTTAAGGAGACACCGATGAAGCAGGGTATCCACCCCGACTACGTGGCCACCACGGTCACCTGCACCTGCGGCAACACCTTCGAGACCCGCTCCACCGTCACCGACGGTGAGATCCGCGTGGACGTGTGCTCGGCCTGCCACCCCTTCTACACCGGCAAGCAGAAGATCCTCGACACCGGTGGCCGCGTGGCCCGCTTCGAGGCCCGCTACGGCAAGCGCGGCAAGTAGCCCCGCCTCACGACGCCGACGGAGACTCCCCGCGAGTCGCCGTCGGCGTCGTCGTGCATCAGCGGCCCGCACCGGCCTTGTCGGCCCCGCAGACCCCGCAGATGGCGGCCCGGGGCACGGCAGCCCAGCGGCCGACCACCGATGACCAGCGCAGCATGAGGAAAGGTGAGCCGTGAGCGACTTCCAAGCAGCCGCCCCGCTCCTGGAGGAGTACGCGGCCATCGAGGCCGAGATGGCGGGCCCCGCGGCCTCGGACCCGGCGGCCATGCGCCGACTGGGGCGCCGTTACGCCGAGCTCGGGCGGGTGGTGGCCGCCTACCGCGCCTGGCAGGCCGCCAGCACCGACCTGGCCGACGCCGTCGAGCTGGCCGAGGAGGACGCGGAGTTCGCCGAGGAGCTCCCCGCACTGCGGCAGGCCGAGGCCGAGGCCGCCGAGCGCCTGCGCGAGGTGCTCGTGCCCCGCGACCCCGACGACGCCCGCGACGTCATCATCGAGGTCAAGGCGGGGGAGGGCGGGGAGGAGTCCGCCCTGTTCGCCTCCGACCTGGCCCGCATGTACACCCGCTACGCCGAGCGCCAGGGCTGGGCCGTGGAGGTCCTGGACGCCACCGACTCCGACCTGGGCGGGTACAAGGACATCCGCCTGGCCATCAAGAC
This sequence comes from Actinomyces capricornis, assembly GCF_019974135.1. Taxonomy (NCBI): domain Bacteria; kingdom Bacillati; phylum Actinomycetota; class Actinomycetes; order Actinomycetales; family Actinomycetaceae; genus Actinomyces; species Actinomyces capricornis. The sequence continues at coordinate 489,823 of NZ_AP025017.1, read as the reverse complement.
CCGCACGCCCGTCGAGCCCCAGGAGGGGGTGTGGGCGCACCTGAAGTACGAGGGCGGCGTCCACCGCGTCCAGCGCGTGCCCGTGACCGAGAGCCAGGGGCGCATCCACACCTCGGCCGCCGGGGTGCTGGTCATGCCCGAGGCCGACGATCCCGGCGAGCTGGAGATCGACGCCGCCGACCTGCGCGTGGACGTCTTCCGCTCCTCGGGGCCGGGCGGGCAGAGCGTCAACACCACCGACTCGGCGGTGCGCATCACCCACCTGCCCACCGGCATCGTGGTCTCCATGCAGAACGAGAAGTCCCAGCTGCAGAACAGGGAGGCGGCCATGCGGGTGCTGCGCGCCCGGCTGCTGGCCGAGCGGGCGGCGGCGGCCGCCGCCGAGGCCGCCGAGGCGCGCCGCAGCCAGGTGCGCACCGTGGACCGCTCCGAGCGGATCCGCACCTACAACTTCCCTGAGAACCGCATCGCCGACCACCGCACCGGCTTCAAGGCCTACAACCTCGACGCCGTGCTCGACGGCGACCTGGGGCCGGTCATCGCCTCGGCCATCGCCATGGATGAGGCCGAGCGCCTGGCGGCCGTCGGGGACCAGGGGTGAAAGACAGTCCTGAGGGCGGTCGGGCGGTGGACCCGCTCCTCGACTGGTCGCAGGCTCCTTTACGTCTTCGGAGCGGGTCCACCGCCCGACCGCTTGGCAGGCACGCCTTCCGCCGCCTGGTCCGAGAGGTCGGGCAGGCTTTGAGAGAGGCGGGAGTTGCCTCTCCTGAGAGCGATGCTCGGGTGCTGGCCGAGCATGTGGTGGGGGTGTCCCTCGTCATGTGCGAGGGGGCGAGTGCCGAGCAGGTGGAGACCTTGCTCGCGTTGGTGGAGCAGCGGTCCGCGCGCGTGCCGCTGCAGCACCTCACGGGGCGCATGTGGTTCCGGGGCCTGGAGATGGTGTGCCGGCCCGGGGTATTCATCGTCCGGCCCGAGACGGAGGTGGTGGCCGGCGCCGCGATCGACGCCGCGCGGGAGGCCGCCCGGGAGGGAGTGGGCCCGGGGGAGTGCACCGACGACGGGGCCGCGCGCCACCGGGAGGCGGACGGGGCCCCGATGCGGGCCGCCTCCGGTGCGGTCAGCGGGGAGGCGGCACTGGTGCGCGAGCCGCTCGTGGTGGACCTGTGCGCCGGTTCGGGGGCGATCGCCGCGGCGGTGGCCGCCGAGGTGCCGACAGCGCGGCTGATCGCTGTGGAGCTTGACGCCGCTGCTGCCGCCCTGGCCCGGGACAACTGTGAGCGCCTGGTGCCGGGCCGGGTGGAGGTCGTCCAGGCCGACGCCACCGCTCCCGGCACGCTGGCGCTGCAGGACGGGACGGTGGACGTCGTCGTCTCCAACCCGCCCTATGTGCCGGCGGGCGCGGTGGAGGATGCCGAGACTGAGCGGCATGACCCCGATCTGGCGCTCTACGGCGGGGGAGGAGATGGCCTGGAGCTGCCCCGGGCCGTGGTGGGGCGGGCCTCGGCGCTCCTGCGGCGGGGCGGCGTACTGGTCATGGAGCACGACCCGGGGCAGGGCGCTGCGCTGCGCGAGGCGGCGGCCTCGGCGGGCTTCCGCAGCGCCGTCACCGGCCGGGACCTCACCGGCCGCGACCGCTACCTGCGGGCGGTGCGCGGTGTGAGGACGCGGTCATCTGATCGCCCTTGTTAGCGGCGTTTCTATATGATGGGGTCGTGGCACGATTCCGAGTCGAGGACGCACCTGCTCTGGTGCGGGCAGTGCACATTGATGCGGGCTTGCAGGCTGAACTGGCTGGGCGTGCAGGGGTTGCGCAGCCAAGTATCGCCCAGATTGAGCGAGGGCGCCGAACGGTGTCTCCGGAGATGCTGGGGCACATTCTCGAGGTTGCGGACTACCGCCCATTACTTGCACTTAAGGTGCTTGCGGAGAGGATTCGTGAAATAGCTGGCATCCATGGCTTGGAGAATCTCAGAGTGTTTGGGCCTGCTCTGACTGGATCTGACGGCTATCGCAGTGATATTGGTCCCTTCTTCACCCCGCACGAGGGTGTGGATCTTTTTGATGCTGCACTGTTCTCGCAGGAGGCCGAGGAATTGACTCGCTTTAGTGGTGACGCGGTCTCAGGAAGGTCTACGACAGCGCAGAGAGGCGTGCTGGCCGATCCTCTATATGAGGATGTTGCCTTATGAAAAAACCTAAAGGGCCCCGCATTCTACTCTTTAGAAAAACTGATGGAAGCGTCGACAAGCGCATCTTCATGAGAATGTATGGGCCTGTCATTCTCGCGATTGCGGCGATGGCTTCGGTGGTCTTGTTCATCTTTTACTCCACCGTTATATATGACTCTCGTAAGGATATTCCACAGGCTCCATTCCTTCATGACAGATATCTCTTGCACAATCCTAAGGATATCACTTCGGAGGTATGTGGCAGTACTCTTCCTTGCAGGTGGGCATCTACGTCAGATGAAGCCACCGTTATGATGTTCGAGTCCAAGGATGATGCGAAGGAGGCTGCCAGCACTCTTCCTGACGCTCGGCGGTCTAATTGGATTGTCGTCAGCTTCCACTCCAATCAGCTTAGCCAGCAGGAAAAAGCGGAATTCATGAAATGGGTAAACGGAATCTGGCATTCCGATGATGCATGGTTTGATTAATGGTGCGGTGTGACTGAAGACCGACTGATGGTCGATGGTGAAACGGTGCTCACGAGAGTATGAGTGGATGCCGTGGCGTGTTGGGCGTTTTTCAGACTGGGGTTGTTATGTGGGTCAGGCTGCTTTCTGGTGCCCCAGGAGTTGGCGTTCGACCTCGTTGGGTGTGCGGTATGGCTGGCTTTAAACAAAACCGTATTCCGGCGCGTTCTTGGGTGGAGTTTAGTGCGGGCGCGGTATAGAATGGGTGCATGAGGGTTGATGTGACATCGGAAGAGCGCGAGGTCCTTTTGAGGTGGAAGAAGCGCAATGACATGCTCATTCTCGTGAGGTTGAAATCCGAGGCGGTTCTCTACGCCTCCCGCGGTGTTGATACGGGCATCATCTCTGAGATGGTCGACCGCACCGCGAGGACCGTGAGGGAGTGGCTCTCGGATTGGCGGCGCTCCAGGCTGTGCTCGGTGGTCAGCGGTCATGCCGGCAATGGACTGCCTGGCGTTTCTCGGACAGTGGGAGAAAATGTTGTCCCGTTTGATCCGATAGGATAGAGAGCATGTCGAGAGGGAAGTGACTGCGAGGAGTTCAAGGCACAGGTGGTGCGCGAGGTGATCGAGAAGGACCGCACGATCGCATCAGTGGCGTCCTCCTATGGCCTAGTGGCCCAGACAGTAGGAAACTGAGTCGCCAGGTATCGAGAAGAGCACGCCAGCGATGACGATAAGCAGGCCGCCGCCGAGTCCGCAGAGATCGCAAGACTCAAAAAGGAAGTAAGAGAGCTCCGCCAGGAGAACGATTTCTTAAAAAAGCGGCAGCCTTCCTCAGTCCAAGGAGCGTCCCTGAGCGATAAGTACGGACTCATTCGCAGCGAGGAAGGTAACTATCCCGTCTGGTCCATGTGACGGTGGCTGGGGGTGTCGAAATCCGGCTACTACTCCTGGAAGTGCCGCAAGGACTCCAAGACCGCATCTCGCAGGAAGGAGCTGGCCGAGTTGATACGCGCCGAGTTCGAGGCCTCCAATGGCGTCTACGGGTATCGGCGGATCACCGCCTCCCTGGCCCGCAAAGGCATCAGCGCAGACCCCGATACGGTGCGCCGCATCATGAGTTCTCTTGGCCTGCAAGCGGCGCAACCGTGCCGAAAGGTCCGCACCACCACCCCGGCCGCAGATGTGAGCTCCAGGCTCGATCTGGTGGAGCGGGACTACCGCCGCAAGCAGCCCAGGGCTCAAGTGGGTAGGCGACATCACCTACATCCGCACCTGGGCGGGATTCGTCTACCTGGCCACCGCTGGGGACTGCGCCACCAAGAAAGTCGTGGGGTATGCGATGGCTGATCATATGCGCGCCTCCCTGGTGTGCGAGGCTGTCGATATGGCGGTGCGTAACTGCCCCATCGTCAAGGGCGAGACGATCTTCCACTCCGATCGAGGCTCGCAGTACACCTCCGAGCAGTTCTCGGCGCATTTGGTCAAGCACGGCATTCGTGCCTCGGTGGAACGAACCGGGGTATGCTGGGATAACGCCTGGGCAGGGTCCTTCAATGCCACACTGAAGAACGAGAGGGCGCATCGCATGGTCTACCCCACCAAGACCAAGGCCATGAACGATGTTGCCTCATGGATAGAACTGACCTACAATCACACCCGGCTGCACTCCGCGCTGGGATACCGAACCCCCAACGAGGTCGAGCAAGAACTACGGACCCACAGCCAAGCAGCCTGAAAAACCGAAAATAACCCCAGTCCGAAAAACACCCAGCAGTCCAGTTGACAGCCTTGGGGAATCCGTTGTGGTGCTCCCCGGGGGTCCAGTTCTGCACCGCTTGGCGCGTGACTCCCAGGCGGGCCGCGATCTCGGGGCGGGTGACCAGGTCGGGGACGAGGCGGATACGGCGCAGCCGGTGGGACCTCCTCACTGAGGAGCGAGGGCGAGTCGGGCGCCGCAGGTATGCATCATGGTGAACGTGCTGCACCAGGAGACATTCATCGCGTCGCAGGCGTCGGGGATCTTGACCCGCTTTCGGCTTCCCGAGCCGGCGACCTCGTGAGTGACGACGGTTAATCCGTAGGCTGCGGCATGTGCGACCAGGAGGAAGTCGGCGTTGGACGCCGTGAACGCATTCAAGGCGGCAGGCGTGAAGTGCTGTTGATGCGCCCACTGGATGAGAGGCGGGAACCGGGCGATCGTCCGCTGATCAGGGGAGACGAAGAACCCCTTGTGACTCCTCGCCCAGTCTGAGAGCTCGTCCTCGCCGGCGACCAGCTCCCGGTGAACCGCGTCAATGCTGCACGCCTTCCCTGATGCCTCGACGCACTCGAGCCAATCCCAGAACCCTGGCGCCAGGTCGAAGGCATAGTATGAGTTCTTGGCCTGAATGAAGACGTTGGCGTCGAGGAGGTAGGTCATGCTGCGACTGCCGTCTCTCCCAAACGGGCGAAGGTCTGGTGGCTCTGAGTTCCTAGAAGTCGATAAGCGTCCCGGTAGAGGGTATGGCCCTCGTGCGCACTGGAGACGACTGCCTGGATGAAGGGGAGTCCGAGCCGGTACCGCTGAGTCTTATAGAACTCCCCACCCGACGAGGTAGTGCTGCGCCGTTCCTCCAGGAGCTGCTCGCTCCGCTCCCGCTCGCGCTCCAGCAGCGCCTGGAACCGATCAGGAGTGAGAAGACTGTGGTCGCGAAGGCAGCAGAGAAGCACCTGGGCGCTGATGCCGTAGGACTCCGCATGCCTCCGCAAGGCATCGGAATCCTCCAAGAGCTCAAGCGCGCCATCGCGTGCGGCCTGGGGAACGAGGACCTCCGCGGCAACCCGGTTGCACCACCGCTCGGCAGCAGGTGCCTGCTCGGCGAACGGGGTCGCATCGGATAGGGCGGATCCCCCGAGCCACAGGTGGGCCAGCTCGTGAACCAGGGTGAAGACCTGTGCGGTCTTCGCGTCGGCGCCATTGATGAAGATCAGCGGGGCGAGGTCGTCGGTGAGGGTGAAGCCGCGGAACTCCCGCACGTCGAGGGGTCGGTTTCCATTATTGCCGACGATGCCGCTGACCATGACCAGGACCCCCAACTCCTCCAGCCTCTCAACCAGCGCTCTGCGAGCACTGCTGGCATTCTTGAAGCCCCGGGCGCGCAGAGCGCTGATCTGCAGGGACTCACTGATCCTGCGCGCCGCATCGGTGACGGGCGTTGCCGTTGTCAACGAGCCGATGAATGCGGGCCCCGCTCCACGGCTCGCCGCCACGTAGTCCCGGTACCAGTCCTGGCGGAGCTGGCAGGTGTAGATGGTGTCGAGAAGGTTGGCGGAGGGCTCTCGGAGTGCCTGATCGCCGAGCGTTCGCATATCCGGGATGGGGATCTCCTCGACGGGCGGCTCGGGCAGGAACAGCGTGTCCAGACCGACGTGAGTGGCCTTCGCGAAAGCCTCGAGCTGCTTGAGGGTGGGCTTCCTCGTGCCCTCGAGCCACTGGGGGAGCTTGTTCCGAAAGCCTTGGGGGATATCGCGCGACTCCCACCCGGCTCGTCGGGCCGCCCACCGCAGGAGGTCGGGCTCCACATCGACCCTGATGGTCATGGCTGCCCTCCTTCATGCCCGTGCATGCGCAGCACAGGTGCTTCACTGCCTGGCATTCAGCGTAGCAGGGGGATCGGGCGCCCTCGGGGAGCTCTGCGAGCTCCGGTGACTTGTCCCCGTGGGCTGCAGGCTCCCGCGTCATCACGCCAGAGCGTGAGGGCCCTGCCCTCATCGGCTCCTACGCTCACCGCGCCGAGGTGCGCGGCGTTGTCACTGGAGATGGCGAGGAGTCGGGCGTCACCCGCCTGCCCCCGTCAGCCGTCGGCGATGGCGCGCAGCGCCTCCAGGTGCGCCTGCCACTGGGCGCGGCCCTCCTTGGTCAAGGACATCCAGGTGCGGGGCCGCTTGCCGACGTAGCCCTTCTTGATGCGCACCATGCCCAGGTCCTCGAGCTGGGAGGCCTGACGGCTGAGCACCGAGTCCGAGACCTGCAGGGTGTCGCGCAGGGTGGGGAAGTCGATCTCCTCGGCCGAGGCCAGGGCTGCCGCCAGGGAGAAGCGCACCGGGTGCATGAGTGCGTCATTGAGCCGATGGCGCGGGTGCTGATCGTGCTGCTCGGTGCTCACTGTCGCGCCTCCCGCCAGGCGCCCCACGTCGTCACTACGGTGATCGCCCCGATGGCGGCGAGGGAGAACCAGAGCTCACCCCTCCACAGCATCGTCATGCCGAGCATGACGAGCAGCCACAGGACGCCCCAGATCGCCATCACCTGGAGCCATCGTGTAGAGAAGCCCGCCTTGGCCGACCGGTGGAAGGCACCGAAGGCGATGAGGAGAGTAGCCAGCCAGGGCATGGAGACCGACAGGGGCAGCCAGACGAGGCGCTCATCGGCGAGGGTGACCAGGTGCAGGGCGACGATGAGCATCGAGCACAGGCATCCCAGGGCTAGCAGGAAGAGGCTCGGGACCACGCTCGCGCGCGAGCGGGTGGAGGCGCCCAGGCGCTCGGCCCGCACAAGGAGTGCCTGGGCCTGCGCGGCGCCAAGCTCCTGGGCTGAGAGCGCGGGCGGTAGGAAGGGGTCCTCTTCCTCGACCTCATTGACCGCCTCCTCCGCCTGACGGGTCCGGCTGGCGGAGGAGGCGATGACGATCGCCACGGCATTCGCAACCGCGAAGAACCCCATGGCGGCCATCTCCGGGCTCCTCGTCGTGACACCGATGGCGATGAGCGTGGCGACAGCGGCGATGCCCAGTGCGAGAAGGATGCGCCCCACCGGCCCCTGAGGGAGGGGTGCTCGGTCTGGGGCCCTGTTGGTGCTCATGGTGTGCTCCTGTGGGTCGGTGCGGCTGATGGTGGAGCGTCCTCGCTCCACGAATCAGACTCTAGCAAGTACTTTCCAAAGTGACAAGTACTTGCGTGCCGGGGTCCTCGGTCCCCAGGGTCGTCGTTGCACATCTTCGGCGCCCACCGCCGAGGCTCGGACCGAATGAACCGCGGGATCGTGCGGATCAACCATTCGGTCGATTCTTGACGATGTGCAGCCGGGGCTGCGGCCGCCACTGCGCCGGTGGCGCGACTCTGGCTATCGTGGCGGCATGAGTCCACTGGCAGGCACCCAGCTCGCCGAGGAGGCGGAGGCCCTCATTTGTGACCTGCGCGAAGCCCTGGCCGCGGCCGGCGATCCGGCGTGCGCCGCCCAGCAGCGCGCCTACCTCAAGTCCGACATGGAGATGTACGGCGTCGGCGTCCCGGCCGCCCGCCGCATCGCCCAGGCGGCCGCCGCCTCCCACCCCGGCCTGTGGCGGGAGGCCGCCGACTGGCGAGCCGTCCTGCATCAGGTGTGGGACGGGGCGGAGCGCAGGGAGGAGCGCTTCGCTGTACTTGCCATCATCCGCTCCAAGCACTCCGCGCCGCATGCCGACCGCATCGACTCCCTGGCCCTGTACGAGCACCTGCTGCGAACCGGCCAGTGGTGGGATCTGGTGGATGAGGCCTCGCATGCCGTGGGCCTTGTGGTCCTGGCGCATCCCGCCGCGGCCGCCCGGATGCGCGCCTGGGCGCGCGACGCGGACTTGTGGGTGCGCCGCAGTGCCATCATCTGCCAGCTCCAGCACAAGGAGCGCACCGACCTCGACCTCCTGCGCGACGTCGTCGAGGCCAATCAGGACGACGGCGAGTTCTTCATCCGCAAGGCGATCGGCTGGGCGCTGCGCGACTACGCCCGCACCGACGGCCGGTGGGTGCGCGCCTTCGTCGAGGCCCACCCGCGCCTGTCCCCTCTGAGCCGCCGTGAGGCCCTCAAGCACCTGTGAGGCGGGCACTTTCGCTGGGTCGCTCGCATCCTGAGGGCCCAGACGGCGCGGAATCAGCGGGCGAAGAGCGGATGAGCCAGCGAAAGGCGCCCGAGCCCGCAGCCCGTCGCCCGCCACCGCCCGCTGCCACCCGTACAGTTGCCCCACCGCCGCGCCACCACCCCACCACCACCCAGGCGCCCGCGGGCCAGACCGGAGGAGACCATGAGCACCCAGCCGATCACCTGGATCCGCAGCCGCCGCCCGGGGGCGCCCCAGCTGCTCCTGTGCCACGGCGTGACCGACAACGCCGCCTCCCTGGCCGGGGCTCTCCAGCACTGGCAGGATGCCTACGACGTCACCGGCCTGGATGCCCGCGGTCACGGCACCTCCCCGCGCCTGACCCCCGACCAGCTCGCCGACCCCATCTCCGTCATGGTCGACGACGTCATCTCCCTCCTGGAGGACCGCCAGGCCCATGAGCCCGGCGTGCCCCGCGTCCTCGTGGGCCACTCCATGGGCGGGGCCGTGTGCGCCGCCGCGGCCGCCGCCCGCCCCGACCTCGTGGAGGCCCTCATCGTGGAGGACCCGGCCTGGCTCAGCGCCGAGCAGGAGGAGTCCTACCGGCAGGGCGCCTGCGCCTCAGCCGACCACATGGACCGGATCGCCGCTGACCCCGCCCGCGCCCTGGCTCAGAACCGGCGGGACTACCCCGCCTGGGAGGTGCAGGAGGCCTGCGCCTGGCTCCAGGCCAAGACCCAGGTCGACCGGGGCCTGCTGCGCACCGGCATTGTCACCCCGCCCACCCCGTGGCGGCAGGTCGCCGCGTCCCTGAGCGTGCCCACCCTGGTCATCACCTCCGACGGCGGGGGCGTCCTGCTCGGTCAGAAGGGCCTGGCGCAGGTGCGGGCGCTGGACAACCCGTGCCTGACCACCGCCCTGGTGCCCGGCGCCTCCCACTGCGTGCGCCGCGACCAGCCCCGGGGCTTCTACGAGGCCTGCAACTCCTTCCTGCGCCAGGCCCTTCCCTGAACCTCTGCGGGTGGCTTCGGCTGGGCTTGGCGCAACGCGGCTCTCCTTGAGATACTTCGCTCATGAGCGGATTCGAGCGTTTCCTGCCGAGCGCGCAACTCCTGGCTCGCGCATGTCAAGAGCATGGTGTTGCTCGGCTGCGCTTGTTCGGCTCTGCGGCAACGGATCGTTTCGACCCGGATCGTAGTGACCTTGATTTCCTTGTGGATTTTCTCCCGGGGCGCTCGGATCGGCTTGCCGACTATCTTGGTCTTCGAGATGAGCTGGCGCGATTGACGGGGATGTCAGTCGATTTAGTTATCGCCGACTCGATGAGGAATCCTTATTTCCGGGCCTCGGTCCTGGATGGAGCGAAGGAGCTCTATGCGGCGTGAAACGTCAGCGTACTTGTGGGATGCGCTGCAAGCGGCTCGGGCTGCGGGGCAGTTCATCGAGGGCGTTGAATATCAGGAATTCGTTGGCGATCTCATGCGCAGGTCGGCCGTGGAGCGGCAGATCGAGGTCCTTGGCGAGGCACTTAATCGCATCCGTCGCGCCGACCCTGATGTGTCCTCGGCGATCGAGGATGCGGATCGTATCATTGGGATGAGGAATATCATCGTTCATGAGTATGGGAGCATTGATTACCTTCTTGTCTGGCAATCAGTGACAATGAGGGTGCCGGCGCTTGCTGCGCTATTGGCGTCACTGCTTGAGGAGCATGGGCAGGATTCTACGCCGTAGGGTGCGCCTGTCGTCGTCAGGTGGCGATAGCGGGCACTGCATGAGCCGGAGTGCACATGCTGGGAAGAGCTCCTTCCAGATACCGCGTCAGGCACTCAAGCGCGTGAGCCCCGGCCTCGCCCGGCTGTGTGGGAGGCACGGGCGCAGCCGAGTGTGATCACGCAGGTTCGTCCTCGCTGCTCTCGCCGGGCTTCTGGCCGCGGGTCACCGACAGCTCCAGGTCCCCGTCCGTGACCTCCACGACGACGGTGTCCCCAGGCTGGGCGGCGCCGTCGAGCAGGAGGGCCGAGATCCGGTTGTCCAGCTCGCGCTGCACTGTGCGCCGCAGCGGGCGCGCGCCCAGGCCCGGGTCGAAGCCCTCCTGAACCAGCAGGTCCTTGGCCCCGTCGCTGACCTCCAGGGCAACATCCTGGGCGGCCAGCAGGCGCCGCGTGCGGGCCAGGATGAGATCGATGATCTCGCGCAGCTCGGCCTGGGTCAGGCGGTGGAAGATCACCGTCTCATCGATCCGGTTGAGGAACTCCGGCCGGAAGTGGCTGTGCAGCAGCTCCATGATCTGCGGCTCGATCTCGGCCAGGTCGCCCTCATGGTCCAGGATGAGGTGGGCCCCCAGGTTCGAGGTCATGATGACGATCGTGTGGGTGAAGTCCACGGTGCGCCCCTGGGCGTCGGTCAGGCGCCCGTCGTCGAGCAGCTGCAGGAGGGTGTTGAAGACATCGGGGTGGGCCTTCTCCACCTCATCGAAGAGGATGACCGAGTAGGGCTGGCGGCGCACCCGGTCGGTGAGCTGGCCGCCCTCGTCGTAGCCGATGTAGCCGGGAGGGGCGCCCACCAGCCGAGAGACCGTGTGCTTCTCCTGGAACTCCGACATGTCCAGGCGGATCATCCGCCCCTCATCGCCGAACACGGCCTCGGCCAGGGCCTTGGCCAGCTCGGTCTTGCCCACGCCCGTGGGGCCCAGGAACAGGAAGGAGCCCAGGGGGCGACCCGGGTCGGACAGCCCCGCCCGCCCTCGCCGCACCGCCGCGGCCACGGCCGCCACCGCCTCGCCCTGCCCGATGACCCGGTGGTGCAGGGCATCCTCCAGCCCCAGCAGGCGGGTCTTCTCCTCCGCGGTCAGGTCGGCCACGGGGATGCCGGTGCGGCGGGAGACCACCTCGGCCACGTCCTGGGTGTCGACGACGGGTGTGGCGCTCTCGCTCGAGGCCTCCAGAGCGGCCTCGGCCTCCTGGCGCTGGGACTTCAGCTCCCCGGCCCTGGTGAAGTCCTCGACGGCCACCGCCTCATCGATCTCCCGGGACAGCGCCGCCACCCGATCCTCCAGGGCCTTGGTGTCGGCGTCGGGGGTGCGGGCCTTCAGCCGCGCCCGGGCCCCCGCCTGATCGAGCAGGTCGATGGCCTTGTCGGGCATGAAGCGGTCGGTGATGTAGCGGTCGGACAGCTCGGCCGCGGCGGTCAGGGCCTCATCGGTGTAGGTGACCCCGTGGTGGGCCTCGTAGACATCGCGCAGGCCGTGGAGGATCTCAATGGTGTCCTCCACGCTGGGCTCGCTGATGAGCACCGGCTGGAAGCGCCGCTCCAGGGCCGCATCCTTCTCGATGTACTTGCGGTACTCATCAATGGTGGTCGCCCCGATCGCGTGGAGCTTGCCGCGCGCCAGCGCGGGCTTGAGCAGGTTGCCGGCATCCATGGAGCCCTCGCCCCCGGTGCCTGCCCCCACCACCGTGTGCAGCTCGTCGATGAACAGGATGATGCGCTCCTGGGAGGCCTCGACCTCGTCCAGGATCTTCTTGAGCCGTTCCTCGAACTCTCCGCGGTACTTCGCCCCGGCGACCACCGCCCCCATGTCCAGGGCGATGACGCGCGCCCCGGCCAGGGAGGAGGCCACATCCCCGTTGACCACGCGCTGGGCGATGCCCTCGACGATGGCCGTCTTGCCCACGCCCGGATCCCCGATGAGCACCGGGTTGTTCTTGCGGCGCCGCGCCAGGATCTCCACAGTCTCCTCGATCTCCTCGGCGCGCCCGACGACGGGGTCGAGCTCGCCGGCCCGGGCCTGGTCGGTCAGGTCCGTGCCGTACTCGTCCAGGGTCGGCGTTGTGCTCTGGGGATGGCCGCCCCGGCCACCGGCCAGGGGCCGCTCGCCCCGGCCGGGCTCGATGGGCCGGCGGGTCAGGAGGCGGGCGGCCGGGTTGTCGGAGTTCGAGGCGATGCCGATGAGGATGGACTCGGGGCTGATGTAGTCCGCCCCGGTGCGGGCCGCATGCTGCTGGGCGACCTGGATGGCCAGGCGCAGGCGCGGGCCCAGGCGGGGTGCGTCGTCCCCGGTGGGCAGGCCGTCGAGCCAGCCCCCGACCGTGTCGGCGACCTCCTGGGGTGACAGGCCGGCATCGGTGAGGATGGACCGCCCCTCGGGGGAGGTGGCGGCCGCCAGCAGGACATGCTCCGGGGTGACCTCGCTGTTGCCCCGCTCGGCGGCCTCGTCGACGGCCTCGGCCAGCAGGCTCTTGGCCGACTCGGTCAGCAGGCGGGAGAGGTCCACGCGCTGCACGGGGGCGCGCCGGGGGCCCGAGGGGCCGAAGAAGCGCTCGAAGATGTCGTCGAAGGGGGAACCGGGGCCGATGGGCCAGTCGCTCATGGTGGTGCCTACTCTCGGTCGGGTGCGCATGCCAGCGCTGGAGGCGGCATGCCGATGGCGTGTCCGGCGCATGAGGGCCCTGGTGGCGGCGCGGATGGCGCGAGTGGTGCGGCAGCCGCGGCCCTGCGGTCTCAGCGTCCAGACCTCGTCAGAATGTGACGGTCCTCCCATGGTAAAGGCGGGGCCGGTTCCCTCCAGGGCTTCGCCTCTGGGCGAAGCACGCTCAAGGCTCCGGCCCTGCTGCCCGACGGTGTCCGCCGGCCGCCCGCCCTCCCGCGGAGTCCCCTCGGGCGCCCCGAGCCCCGTCCCCGAAGCGCGGGCTGTGCAGCTCGGGCAGTGCGGCTGGGTGCCGGTCCTCGACGACGACGCCCCCGGCCCCCGGAGCGCAGCCGTGCGGCCGCCCGCGAGGGGACGGCCGCACGGCGTCTGCATGAGTTCCAGGCGCTCCTGGGCCCTGGCTCTCGGGCCCGCCCGGGAGGCCGGCCCGGTGGGGCTCAGTTCCTGGTGTAGTGGGCGACGTAGTCGATCTCGATGTCGCTGACCGCAGGCGTCAGCGGCCCGGGCACACCGCCGTCGACGGTCTCGGTGCTGCTCTGCCAGCCGTTGGGGTCCATGGCGCCGGTCTGGAAGCCGATGAACATCTGCTTGTCCGTCACGCTCGGGTGCTCGATGGTGCCCCAGGGCCGGCCGTCGAGGGTGAAGGTGATGAGGTCGGGCTCCACGATCACGCCGTAGGTGTGCCAGCCGCTCATGTCGTGGTGGTCCATGAAGCGGTGCTCCTGCTTGTTGTCCGGATCCCAGTGGTAGACGCCCATGACCTGGGGGCCGTTGACTCGCCCCTCGGCGAAGTCGATCTCCGGGGGCCAGCCCTCATCGGCGGGCCACAGGAGGAAGGCGTAGCCGATGCCCTTGGCCTGCGGGAACCTCGCGCGCACCTCCCACCTGCCGTAGGAGGCGGTGTGGACGAACTTCGAGCCGGCGCCCCCGGCGCTCCACTGCCCGTTCTCGTACTGGGTGCGGATGACGAGGCTGCCGTCGCGGGTGAAGGAGTTGCGCTGGGACATCACGCCCATGGCGCCGTGGCCCACCGGCGGGTCGCCCCAGCCGTAGCGCTCCCACTTCGTCTGCTCCAGGGGCGTGTCGAAGCCGTCGAAGAAGTCGATGCTCCAGCCCTCGATCTGCGCCTGGGACTGGTCGTGGCCGGGCTCGGAGCCGGGTGAGCCGGTGCTGCCCGGTCCTCCCGTTCCCGGGCTCTCGGGCGCCTGCCCGCTGCCGGTCTCCGGCGCGGTGGGCCCCGCGGTGCCCGGCCCTGCTGCTGGCGGCTGGGGCGTCGTCGACGACGGCCCCCCTGCCTCGGGCGGCGCCGCTGACGGAGCCAGGGGCGAGGCGGGGCCCGACGGCGCTGCGGCACTTGCGGCGGGGCTCGGCTGCGCGGGGGCGTCCAGGGAGGGTGAGGGCGCCGCGCCCCCGCCCTCATCGGCCGCCGGCCCCTGAGACTCCCCGGGGGCCCCGGGCTGCTCGGCCGCCGGGCCCACTGTGCTCGTGGACCCCGGTCCGCCGGCTCCCGCGTCCCCGGGGGCCGGCCAGCAGCCGGCCAGGCAGGCCGATGCCATCCCCGCCGCCGTCAGGGCGGCGATTCTCCGTATGCCGTAGTGCGTCATCATCAGTCCTCTCCTCCTGATTGCTGCACGGGTACCCTAACCACTGCACGGGGAGCGCGGGCCGGTTCGGGCGGACTCCTGTCCGCGCGGGGCCGAGTTGCAGGGCTGAGGGGGGCGGGTGGCCCGATCCCGCCCCTGCTCCGCCCCATGCCCTCGCGGTCCCATCGGCTCTATCGGCCCGGGCTCCAGCCCGGCCGGCTCAGGTGCTCCACGTGAACAGGCGCGCCCCCAGTGCCCCGAGGATCATGGCCATGCCGGCCAGTACTGCCGTCGCCGGGCCGTAGTGGGACCACGGCTCGCCACCCCACAGGCCCCGCACCAGGTCGACCAGGTAGTAGAACGGCGAGTAGCCCATGATGCGCTGGACGCTTGCGGGCAGCTCGGCCGTGGGGATGAACGCCCCGGAGGAGAGCATGAGCACGATGAACAGCCCATTGCCGATGCCCGTGGCGGCCCGCGAGGAGGGGAGGACGGCTGCCAGCGTGTAGCCCAGGGCCAGGAAGGCCACTAGTCCGAGTGCCACCGCGGCCACAACCAGAAGCGGATTCCCCCGCAGGGTAGCGCCGAAGCCGAGCATGCCGGCCGCCAGCGCCAGGATGACGCCGGCCATGCTGATGAGGAAGTTGACGCTCAGATCCGCGGCCACATAGATCCCCTGCCGCAGCGGCGTGGCCCGTAGCCGGGCCAGGGCCCCGCTCTCGCGGAGCTGGAGCTGGGTGACCGGCAGGAGCAGGACGCCGGTCATCGCCACCACCAGACAGGAGCAGGCGGGCAGCACGGCGTCGACGAATCCCTGCCCCCCGAATTGGGGCGTGGGGTCATTGCCGAAGAACAATCCGAGGATGATGACCAGCATCGGGGCGAAGATGAGGCTGAAGAACAGGCCCACCGGCTCGCGCAGCGCGGAGCGGGCGAGCATGACGACCAGAACCCGATAGGTGCGCATCAGTGTGCCTCTCTCATGGCGCGCCCGGTGAGGTTGAGGAAGACCTCCTCCAGGCCGGGCGAAGTGGTGGACATGCTGGTGACGCCGACGCCGGCCCCGGTCAGGTGGGCCAGTGCGGCCTGGGCGAAGGCTCCGGAGCCGCGCACCACCGTCGCCGCGCCGTCGGCCTCCACCGAGGAGACGCCCTCGACGGCGGACAGGGAGGCGGGTGCCGGCCCGTCCAGCGAGAGCCGCAGGCGGCCCTGCCCGCCGTGAGCCGCGATGAGGGCCGCGATGGTGTCCAGCGCGATGATCCGGCCGTGGTCGATGATGGCGACCCGGTCGCACAGGGCCTCGGCCTCCTCCATGTTGTGGGTGGTCAGCACCACGGTCTTGCCGCGCTCGCGGATATCGCGGACGACGTCCCACATCGCCAGGCGCGCCTGCGGGTCCAGCGCCGTGGTCAGCTCGTCGAGGAAGAGCAGGTCGGGGTCGTGGAGAAGGGCCAGGGCGATGAACACCCGCTGGCGCTCGCCCCCGGACAGGCTCGTGACGTAGGAGGACTCCTGGGCGGCGATGCCGAGCCGCTCCAGGAGCGGGCGCCAGGGCAGGCAGCGCTCGTAGAAGGTGGAGAAGAGCTCCAGGGCCTCGCCCACCTTCAGACGGGGCAGGAGCGAGGCCTGCTGGAGCTGGACGCCGGTGCGCTGGGCCAGGGCGCGTGCCTGCCTGGTCGGGTGGAGGCCAAGGACCTCGATGGCTCCGGAGGTAGGTTCATCCAGGCCCTCGATGCAGTTCAGGAGCGTGGTCTTGCCCGCGCCATTGGGGCCGATGAGGCCGAAGATCTCGTTGTCCTCCACCTCCAGGCTCACGCCGTCCACGGCGGCGAGGCCACCGAAGCGGCGGGTGACGCCTCGGCATGACACGGCGGTCACGGCTCCTCCTTGGCCTGCGGTGGTTGGGCGCCGCCGCTCATGATCTGCGTGATGTAGAGGTCGGCGAGATCGGGCGGGACGATGGCGATGCCCTGCTCGACGTCGGCCAGGATGAGGACGGTGTCTCCCGGCTGGATCCCGAACAGGTCCCGGACCCCTTTGGGGATGACGATCTGGCCCTTCTCTCCGAGGGCGACGGTGGCGGCGAACTTTCCTGGGGGTGGTGCTGGTGAATTCATGACCCAAGGGTAGCAAAGTAGGAGAAGTAAGACTAGTTGAACTAGTGAGTCATGGGGGAGTGGTGAGCGGGGCGCCCCGCCCTCCCCGCCGGCTCTGCGCATCGTCTCGCCCCGACGGCGCTCCCGGCCCCGACGTCCCGGCATGCCCGCAACGCCGTCGATGATCCGCTCATCGGCCGCCCCCACCTGGTCCCGCCCGGACCGCGGGTGGGCCGGCGCTGCGCCTCAGGCGCCCCCCAGTGCTGCGGCCCCTGCGGAGAGGTCCTCTGCTGGGTCTGCGTGCCGTGAGAGCTCCTGGTACCGACTGCCCCAGGAGGAGAGGCTGTCGAGCACGGGCGCCAGACTGCGCCCGAGGTCGGTCAGGCCGTACTCGACCCGTGGGGGCACCTGCGCGTAGGCCTTGCGCCAGATGAGCCCGTCCTCCTCCATCGATCGCAGGTTGGCGGTCAGCACCTTTTGGGTCACCCCGCCCACCGCATTCCTCAGGGCGGTGAAGCGCAGCGGCCCGGCCATGAGGTCCCGCAGGATCAGTACCTTCCACTTGTTCCCGATCAGCAGCAGACATGTCTCCACGGGGCAGGCGGGCAGGTCCGCCCGGTCGTGTGTTGTGATAACGCCCACGATTGCCTCGGTTTCCTTTTGGTTCCTAGTATCCGAACGATCCTAAGGTAGTCGTGCACCCGATCAGAAAGGAAGAGCATCATGAAGATCGTCATCATCGGAGCCGCAGGCAGGGCAGGTCGCCTCATCGCGCAGGAGGCCGCCCGGCGCGGGCACGAGGTCCTCGGTGTGGGCCGCAGTCCCAAGCCCGGAGTCGACCGCGTCAAGGACGTCTCCGACATCGACAGCACTGATATCGCGGATGCGGACGTGGTGGTCGACGCCCTCGGCTTCTTCACCCCCGACACCCTCGCCCAGCACACCTCGTCAGTGCTGCACCTGGCCGATGTGCTCTCCGGGAGCCCCACGCGCCTGCTGGTCGTCGGTGGGGCCGGGAGCCTCTACGTGGACCCCGAGCACCGCACCCGCCTGTTCGAGACCCCGGACTTCCCCGCGGAGTACCACGCCCTGGCCAGCGCCCAGGCGGCCCAGCTCGATGCGCTGCGCGGGCGCGACGACGTGGCATGGACGTACATCAGTCCCGCGGCCGATTTCCAGGCCGACGGCGAGCGCGCCGGCGGCTACGTGCTGGCCGGCGAGGAGCTCGAGACCGGTGCCGACGGCAACAGCGTCATCTCCTACGCCGACTACGCCATCGCCGTCATCGACGAGGCCGAGCAGGGCCGGCACCCGCGCCAGCGCATCTCGGTCCACGCGGAGTAGCGGGCCCCGATGGAGCCGGAGACCAAGGACAGCCTCGTCAGGAGCATGCTGGACTGGTTCCAGCAGGACTCCCCTCAGGCATGGGCGGCCCTGTCGGGCTGGCCGCGGCGGACCCCCGATGAGCGCCGCCGCCTCCTGCGGGGCCTGATGAACCTGCGGGGCCCCGCGCCCGTGCCCATCGGCGTCGCTGACGACCAGGACCGCCTCCTGCGCGCCGAGATCAGCGAGCGCGGGCTCATCGAGGCGATGTCCTTGGCTCCGCTCGCCTCGGATCAGCGCCTGGCCCTCTGGCGGGGGGACATCACCCGCCTGCGGGCCGACGCCATCGTCAACGCGGCCAATGCCCAGCTGCTGGGCTGCTTCATGCCGCTGCACCATTGCATCGACAATGCCATCCACTCCGCCGCGGGGATGGGGCTGCGTGCCGAATGCGCGCGCATCATGGCCGAGCGCGGGCGCCCGGAGCCCACGGGGACCGCCACCCTCACGCAGGGGCACTGCCTGGCCGCCCGCCACATCGTGCACACCGTCGGCCCCATCGTCCGCGGCGCCCCCACCCCCGAGCAGTGCCGTCAGCTCGCCTCCTGCTACGCCTCCTGCCTGGCAGCGGCGGCGGGGGCAGGGGCCAGGAGCATCGCCGTGTGCTGCATCAGCACCGGTGAGTACGGCTTCCCCCAGCAGGAGGCGGCCCGGGTCGCCCTCACGGCGCTGCGGGCGGAGCTGGGCAACCACCCCACGATCGAAAGGGTCGTCCTCAATGTCTTCACCGGCACCGACCAGGCCATCTACCGCTCACTCCTCGGGCCGGACGCCTGAGGGCCGTGAGGCGGCACGGATCCTCAAGGAGGCGATCGACGCCGCCGACGCCGTGGTGCTCGGGGCGGGCGCAGGCCTATCGGCAGCCGCGGGGCTGACCTATGACGGCCCCCGGTTCCGCTCCCTGTTCGCCGACCTCATCGAGCGCTACGGCCTGTCCGACATGTACAGCGCCGGCTTCCACCCCTTCCCCACGCCGCAGGAGCGCTGGGCGTACTGGTCCCGCCACGTCATGGCGAACTGCTACGACCAGCCGGACCTGCCGCTCTACCGCCACCTGCTCGGCCTGCTGGAGGCAACCGAGTTCTTCGTCGTGACGACGAACGCGGACACCGCCTTCCTGCGCAACGGCCTGCCGCCCGAGCGCCTCTTCGCGGTGCAGGGAAGCTACGCCCGCTTCCAGTGCAGCCGGCCCTGCCGGCAGGAGACCTGGGACAACGAGGCGTCGATCAGGGCGATGGCAGCCCACCAGAGCGATGCACGCATCCCCAGCGGTCTTCTTCCCCAGTGCCCGTGGTGCGGTGCCCCCGCCGCCATGAATCTCCGCATCGACAGCACCTTCGTCCAGGACGCCTCCTGGGACCGCTCCTGCCGGCGCTACCAGGACTTCCTCGATCGGCATGGCAACGAGCGGGTGCTCTACTTGGAGATCGGGGTGGGATGGAACACCCCGGGCATCATCAAGCTCGACTTCTGGCGCAGGGTGCATGCCAACCCCCGGGCCACCTACCTCCTGGTGAATCCCGACTCCACCGTCCCCGCGGAGATCAGGGACCGCACCATCATCCTCGATGGCCTGTGACGCCCCATGCCCGCCTGCCGCCCCTGGGAGGGGCGGCAGGCGGCGATGATGCGCGGCCATGAGCATCATGTCGTCGCCCTGGCCTAGGCTTGGTGCGCCATGAGTAACGCGATGAACCCCCTCTTCGGTGCCCTGCCCATGCCCGGCGCGGACGCCCGGCCGCCGGCCGAGGCCGCCCTGCCCGCCCTGGTTCCCAGCGAGGGGCGGGCCGGGGCCTGGGAGGACGACTCCTGGGCGCAGGTCGAGGCCCCCGAGGAGGACTGGGGGCCCGAGGAGCCGCCCGCACCCGAGGATGCGGCCGCCATCGCCCCCACCTGGGAGGAGCGCCAGGACGAGGTCGCCGCCCTCGTGGCCCGAGCCCAGGCCAACGCCGCCGCTGCCCGGGCCCGCCAGGACGGGCGGGCCCGGGGCGGGACCGGCGCCGGCGACGCCGGAGCGGGCGCCCCGCCGTCGTCCCGCCCGGGCGCCCCCTGGGGGGTGGGCGCGGCCGACCCCGAGGAGCTCGTCCGCGGCCTCAACCCCGCTCAGTCCCAGGCCGTCACCCATGCCGGCAGCCCTCTGCTCATCATCGCCGGCGCCGGTTCGGGCAAGACCCGCGTGCTCACCCACCGCATCGCCCACCTCATCGCCACCGGCCGCGCCCGCCCCGGGGAGATCCTGGCCATCACCTTCACCAACAAGGCCGCCGCCGAGATGCGCGAGCGCGTCACCGCCCTGGTGGGGCCAGCGGGGCAGCGCATGTGGGTCTCCACCTTCCACTCCGCCTGCGTGCGCATCCTGCGCCGCGAGCACGAGGCCGCAGGCCTGCGCTCCACCTTCTCCATCTACGACGCGGCCGACTCCACCCGCCTCATCACCCTCATCGTGCGCGAGCTGGGCATCGACCCCAAGCGCTTCACCCCCAAGACCTTCGCCCGGCGCATCTCGGATCTGAAGAACGAGCTCATCACCCCCGCCCAGTTCGCCGAGAGGGCCGTGGCCTCCAATCCCCTGGAGCGCCACCTGGCCGAGGTCTACCCCGCCTACGCCGCCCGCCTGGCCGCCGCCAACGCCCTGGACTTCGACGACATCATCATGCGCACCGTCCAGCTCCTCCAGACCCGGCCGGCGGTGGCCGAGATGTACCGGCGCCGCTTCCGCCACATCCTGGTCGACGAGTACCAGGACACCAACCACGCCCAGTACGTACTCGTGCGCGAGCTCATCGGCGGCCCCGGCTCCAGCGGGGCCTGCGCCCCCGGAGCCCCCGGCCGGTCCAGCGCCCCGCCCCCGGGCGAGCTGACCGTCGTGGGCGACTCCGACCAGTCCATCTACGCCTTCCGCGGGGCCACCATCCGCAACATCGAGGAGTTCGAGGAGGACTACCCCACCGCCGAGACCATCCTGCTGGAGCAGAACTACCGCTCCACCCAGAACATCCTCACCGCCGCCAACGCCGTCATCGCCCGCAACACCGGGCGGCGCGCCAAGAGCCTGTGGACCGACTCCGGCCAGGGCGAGCCCGTCGTGGGCTACGTGGCCGACTCCGAGCACGACGAGGCCCGCTGGATCAGCCAGGAGATCGACCGCCTGTGCGACGAGCACGGCCTGCGGCCCGCCGACGTGGCCGTCTTCTACCGCACCAACGCCCAGTCCCGCGCCCTGGAGGAGGTCTTCATCCGCTCCGGGCAGCCCTACAAGGTGGTCGGCGGCACCCGCTTCTACGAGCGGCGCGAGATCAAGGACGCCATCGCCTACCTGCGGGCCGTGGACAACCCCGACGACGACGTCAACCTGCGCCGCATCCTCAACGTCCCCAAGCGGGGCCTGGGGGACAAGGCCGAGGCCGCCCTGGCCGAGCACGCCACGCGCCACGCCGTCTCCTTTGGCCTGGCCATCGCCGATGCCGCGGGGGAGCCCCGCGAGCACCCCGGGACCGGAGCGGTGGGAGCCCCCGGAGGCGCGGGCCCCCATGCCGGCGATCCCCCCGCCGTCGAGGGCCTGACCACCCGGGCCCGCAACCAGGTGCGCGGCTTCCACGAGCTGCTCACCACCCTGCGCCACATGCTGGCCGCCGGCGACGGCGTGGCCGACATTCTCGACGCCGCCCTGGACGCCTCGGGCTACCTGGCCGAGCTGCGCGCCAGTGACGACCCCCAGGACGCCACCCGCGTGGAGAACCTCGCCGAGCTGCACTCAGTGGCCTCCGACTTCCAGGCCGCCAACCCCGGCGGGACCCTGGCGGACTTCCTGGAGCGGGTCTCCCTGGTGGCCGACTCCGACCAGCTGCCCGACGCCGACGCCCAGGGCCAGGACCAGGGCCAGATCACCCTCATGACCGTGCACACCGCCAAGGGCCTGGAGTTCCCGGTCGTCTTCGTCACCGGCATGGAGGACGGCACCTTCCCCCATATGCGCGCCCTGGCCGAGGAGGCCGAGCTGGCCGAGGAGCGCCGCCTGGCCTACGTGGCCCTCACGCGAGCCCGCCAGCGCCTCTACGTCACCCGGGCGGCAGTGCGCTCGGCGTGGGGGGCGGCCAACGCCATGCCCGCCTCCCGCTTCCTGGACGACATCCCCGCCCAGACCATGGAGTGGCGGCGCCTGGCCTCCTCCACCGAGGCCCTGCGCGGGGGCAGCTCCTGGGGGGAGGGCGGCCTGGCCTCGGGCTTGCGCCGCTCCTCGCGCGAGGCCTACTCCGACGACGACGATTTCGCCCCGCCCGTGGGCGCCGGCACGCCGCGCGCGGGCAGGCTCGGGCGGGTCGAGACGCCCAAGGACCGGGCCGAGGCCCGGCGCGCCAAGCGCCTGTCCGAGCGCGGCGGGCCGGCGCGCCTCGATGGCAGCCGGGGCTCGGGGGAGTCGGACCCGCAGGAGGAAGCGCTGCCCGCCGCCGTCGCCGGGATCCGGGTCGGGGACACGGTCCTGCACGACTCCTACGGCGCGGGCACCGTCGTCGGCCTGGAGGGCCGGGGGCGCTCCCTGACCGCCCGCGTGGAGTTCACCATCGACGGCGCCCCCACCACCAAGCGCCTCATGCTGCGCTACGCCCCGGTGACCAGGGCGCCACAATGACCACTGCGGGTACGGGCAGGCGAGGCGGGGACACGATGGCGAAGGACTACGACGTCATGGGGGAGGGGTGCCCCTCGCGCTCCTCCCTGGCCCGGATCGCCAGCAAGTGGCCCGCCCTGGTGATCCTCGCCCTCAGGGAGGGGCCGCTGCGCTTCACCCAGGTCCAGGCGGTCGTGGAGGGCATCTCCAACAAGGTGCTCACCGCGACCCTGAGGACCCTGGAGCGCGATGGGCTGGTGGCCCGCGAGGCCTTCCCCGGGGTGCCTGCGAGGGTCGAGTACTCCTTGACCCCCCTGGGCCGCAGCGTCCTGGAGCCCATGGCGGCGCTCCGGGCCTGGGCTGAGGCTCACGCTGGCGAGGTGCTGGAGGCCCGGGCCGCCTACGACGCCCGGCACGGCGAGCGGGCGGGCCAGGACTGACGGCCGCCACGGTGCCGGACCGGCTGCCGTGGTGGGCCGGGCTCGCGCGCTGGGCAGTGCCCTGCGGTGAGGTTCCTGCTGCTTGTCCGGGATGTGCGGCCATGTGCGGCGCTGGCTGGCGTCCGCCGCACGGTGCCTCGTGGGCCGGGCCGGGACTGGCCGCCTACGGCGGGGCCGGTCAGGCCCGCCCCCAGAACTCGTCCTCGGCGGGGCCGTCCTGGGAGAACAGGTGCACCTCGACGATGCGGCCGTCCCTGACCGTCAGCAGGTCGACCCCGGCCTGGTCCAGGTCGGCGCCTTCGCGCCTGCCCGAGAAGCGCACCGGGACGGCCACCAGCTCGCCGTTGCCCATGGCCGGGCCTTGGGGGACCACCGCGAGGGTGCCCCCGCTGGCCTCCATCATCGCCCCGATGAGGGCGCCGACCTGCTCAGGGCCGGTGTGGTCCCCCGAGAACCGGTTGGCGCCGGGCTGGTGCCAGACGACGTCGGGGGCCAGCAGGGCCATCGCCTCAGCGACCCGGCCCTGGGCCAGGGCCTGGAAGTAGTCGTTGACGACGTCGAGCGGTGTGCTGGTGGACATGAGGGCTCCTTGCTGTGGTCCTGCGTGCTGCGAATCGCTCCGGGTCTCCCACGGCGGGCTGATGCGGCCCCTGATCGGCCGACTGCCGGTAAGCAGCCGGTGGTTGCCGGTGTGGGCGGTGCCCCGGTGCGCGGCATGCCATCTGGGCATGCGCCAGGAGCCTGGCACCGGCGCTCCGGTTACCTCCACGTCACTACAGGAGTGAGGCTCGCCACTTCCGGTGCGCTGCGGGGCTCGCCCGGGACTGGGAGGGGGCCGGAGCCGGCAGGGAGTGCAAGATGAGCGTCGGTTGGCGGCAGGGACGTCGCTTCGCGACATGGACGTACCTTCCAGGTGTCGCCTCCGTCGCGAAGTGACGCCCCATTCGCGAACGGACGTTCTTCGTGTGCCTGGCGGTGGCCCCAGGATCGGACCTGGGGAGGAGTGCGGGGATGGGGCGCGGCGGGATACTGGAGAGATGAGCACGCACCACGTCCGCGGGATTTCGGAGGCCGGTACCACCACCAGTTGCGCCAGCGGCGTGGCGGATGCCATCGGCGGGGTCCGAACCGGCCACCCGGGCGCCGGCCACCCGGGCGCCGGCCGCCTGCGCCGGCTCCTGCCCACGGCCCCGGCATGGCGGCGTCCGGGCCACCGCGCCGAGCGGCTGGGCTGGCTCCAACTCATCCTCGGCATCGCCCTGGTTGTCATCGCTCAAGTCCTCGGCGGACTGGCTCAGGGGCTGGTCACCGCCGTCGGAGGCCCCGGGAGCCGTGGCCTGGGCTCGCTCAGTGGCGCCCTCGTCACCGCTGTGGTGGCACTGGGGGCCTACTGGTACCTCATCCGTTTCACAGGGCGCCGGGACGTCGTTGAGATCGGTCAGGGCGGCGCGCTGGGGGAGCTGGGCGTGGGATTGGCCATCGGGACCGCGCTCATCAGCGCCGTCGTGGCCGTCCTCGCCCTGGCGGGCTCCTACCGGGTCCAGAGCGTGGGCTGGAGTGAGGGCATTGTCCTGGGGCTGGCCTCAGGCATCTCAGCCGGTGTCGCCGAGGAGGTCCTCTCCCGCGGCCTCCTGCTGCGCCTGCTGGAGGACTGGCTGGGCACCTGGTGGGCGCTGGGAATCACCGCCGTCCTCTTCGGCGCCGGCCACCTGGGCAACGCCGAGGCCACAGTCCTGGGCGCCGTGGCCATCGCCCTGGAGGCGGGCATCCTGCTGGGGGCCTGCTACCTGCTCACCCGCCGCCTGTGGCTGGCCATCGGGGTGCACCTGGCTTGGAACTTCATCCAGGGCGGCATCTTCGGCTCCGACATCTCCGGGACCGGCAGCGGCCGCGGGCTCATCGAGGCCGGCTTCCCCGGCCCCGACCTGCTCACCGGAGGGCCGATGGGACTGGAGGGCTCCCTGATCGCAGTACTGCTGTGCACCGCCGTCGGGGTGGCGATGATGCTGGAGGTGCGGCGCCGCGGCCTCATCGTCGCACCCCTGTGGCGCCGCAAGTGCCAGGCCGCAGAGGTGCCCGTCCCCCAAGGGCGCTGCACATCTTCAGAGCGGCTGCGGGCATGAGAGCCCCGGAATGCTGCGGAACGGCCCGGCGCTGCCCGACCGGCAGGGGCTGAAGATGTGCAGCGGGCCCGGCGCTGCACATCTTCAGCGCGAGCCCCACCAGCCGATTGGCGGCACCACGCGGATTCCCACGCACTGGAGCAGCCAAGCGGCTGTGAAGATGTGCAAGGGGCCCGGCTCCTTGCTGCGAACTCCTGGCCGCGGACTGCCGGGAGGATCCCGCTGTGCGCCATGGAAGGGCCCGTGGCGCCGGGGAGGACGGCGCCGGCGGCTCAGTGGCGCGGGGCGAAGGTGGAGTCCTCCAGGGAGCGGATGACACGGGCAGGGTTGCCCACCGCCAGGCTGTAGGGCGGGATGTCCCTGGTGACCACCGAGCCCGCGCCCACCACGGAGCCCTCACCGATGCTCACCCCCGGGCACACGATGACCCCGCCGCCCAGCCACACGTTGTCGCCCAGCGCGATGGGGTCGGCCGCCTCCAGGCCCGCCCTGCGCGGCGCGGGCTCCAGGGGGTGGACCGGCGTGAGCAGCTGGACATTCGGCCCGATCTGGCAGAAGGACCCGATGCGGATCTCAGCGACATCAAGGGCCACCAGCCCGTAGTTGGCGAAGGTGCCCTCTCCCACGGTGATGTTGTCCCCGTAGTCCACGCGCACCGGCGGCAGCAGCCGGGCGCCCTGGCCCAGGCCCGGAATGGCCGAGCGCAGCAGGTCCCAGCAGTCCTCCTGCCCCAGGGCGAAGGCGCGCTCGAACTCGTAGAGCGCCTTGCGGGCGTGCGCGGCGATGCGCGCATTATCCGGATCGTCGGCGACGTACCAGTCGCCCGCCAGCATGCGCTCGCGGTTGGTGCGCTCATCGCCGTGGAAGTAGGGCTCGGCCTCGGGGAAGCGGGGTTCTGACGCCTCGGACCGGCTCCGGGGTTGGGCTGTGGGCTCGCTGCTGGGATCGCTCATGGCCCGACCGTACAGCGCCGACGCCGCAGCGGTGGAGATCCACCATGCGAGTGCGGGGTACACGAAGCGAGTGCGGGGTACTCGCTTCGTGCACCCCGCACTCGCACGTCGCAGCCTGCGCCCGCGTGGAGGCCTGCGCTCCCCGCTCGCGCGACCCGCTAGCGGTTCTTCCAGGCCTCGCGCGCCTCGTCCACCAGCTCGCTCATGGCCTTCTCGCCGATCGTGGGCGCCACGGCATTGGCCACCACATTGCCCTGCTCATCGAGGGAATCCACCTTCCCCGCGGCGGTCGCGGCGACCATCGCCTCCATCGTGTCGTGCGCCTTCTGGGCTCCAGCGGTATCCCCGCGGCGCAGTGCCAGGATGAGGTCGATCGCCGCGAGGTCGGCCTTGGCCCACTGCGAGGTCACCTCGATCCACGGCTTGGTATCGGTGTAGAAGCCCTCCTCCTCCACCGAGGCCAGTGTGGTGGGCGCGTCGGCGAGCAGTCGCAGGCGCGAGCGGAGCACCTCCGCCTTGGCGTTGAGATCCGCATCATCCGAGCCCTCCGTGGCCCAGATGACGTGGTAGGTGTCACGCCAGGTATCTGTCTGCTGCCACCCGGAGAACTCCCACTGGCGGTGGATGTCCACGAAGGCCTGGGCCGTCTGCCACGTCGGCCCGGAGTCGGCGCCCACGATGTGCGCCAGTGCCGTATCGCGCGCCACCCGGGCATCGTGCTTGGCGGGGTTCCAGGCGTAGCCGGCGTAGTCGGCCAGGGCCAGGCGCGAGGCGTAGGGCTGGATCATGGGGTTGGTGGTGATGCCGCTGATGGTGCTGCTCAGGTCGGCACTGCGCGCGGGCATCGCCCCCAGAAAGAGGCGGGCCTGGTTCTCCCCGTCGTTGGCCGGGAAGTTGTCCCAGATCACCAGGCTGGAGGTGTCGTAGTTCTTCTTGGCCTGTGCCGCCTGGGTGGTGGTGATGGAGTCGGTGACGATGGCGCGCCCGGTCCACTGGACCCGCACCCTGTTGTCCAGGGCCGAGCCGAGGGCCGTCATGTAGGGGGTGGCCTCCACTCCGACGTAGTGGGTGGGCACCGTCCACAGGTCGGGCAGGCCGTTGGGCCGGATGTACTCGTTCTGGATCCGGTTGAGGAAGTGGGCCTGGGCCTTGGCCAGGGACACCAGGCGGTCCCCGTTGCCGAACTGGGAGGTGTCGGACTCGCACAGAGGGGCGGGCAGGCCGTCAGGGCCCAGCAGATCGTCCAGGGCCACGTAGAAGCTGGTGATGCCGATACCGCGCAGCTGGTCGAGAACCGCGATCGCGGCGTCGTAGTCCTCCTGGGAGGTGTAGCAGATGGAGTCCCCGGGCGAGAGGGTGACCACGAGCTCCACGTGGGCGGCCTGGGCGGCCTGGGCCAGCTCGGCCATCCTGCCCAGCTCCGCGGCGGGGTAGAGAGTGCGCCAGTTCTTGCGCAGGTAGGGGTCGTCCTTGGGAGCGTAGATGTAGGTGTTCATGCGCTGCTCGCCCATGTAGGACAGGGTGTCCAGGCGTGCCTGGTGGCTCCAGGGCACGCCGTAGAAGCCCTCGACGACGCCGCGCACGGCCATCGTGGGCCAGTCGCGCACCTGGGCGCCGGTGACGCTGCCGTCCTCGATGAGCTGGTCCAGGACGGTGATGGCGTGGAACAGGCCATCGGCGTCGCGCCCCAGGGCCACCACTGTGGGCACGTCCTTGCTGAGGGTGCCCAGCAGGTAGCCCTCGGCCTGGGTGGGCACGCTCTGCTTGGGGGGCAGCCAGGAGCTGACATTCGCCGCCGCCGTGCCCAGCACGACGCGGGCTGCGGGCTTGGCCCCGGAGGCCACCACCGTGCCGCCGGCATCGGTGATCTGCTCGGTGACGGCGGCAACGACGTCGTCGTCGACCTCGCCGAGCTTGGTCACCTCGACCGATCCGTTGAGCGGGACCGCCGGGCCCTGCCAGGTCACGGACTGCGGGACCGGCAGCAGGACGGGGCGGCTCTGGGCGGCCTGAGCCGCCGGGGGGCTGATGAGGAGGGTGAGGACCAGGGCTGCCATGACGGCGATGGACATCAG
This sequence comes from Actinomyces capricornis, assembly GCF_019974135.1. Taxonomy (NCBI): domain Bacteria; kingdom Bacillati; phylum Actinomycetota; class Actinomycetes; order Actinomycetales; family Actinomycetaceae; genus Actinomyces; species Actinomyces capricornis. The sequence goes on along the minus strand of NZ_AP025017.1, from coordinate 461,661 downwards.
GGGCAGGCCGGCGGTGGTCTGGGTGGACTGAAGGGGGCGGGCGGTGGCCACGCACACCTGGGGAGTACGGGTCCGTTCCCGTTCGGGGTATGCCATGGGCTGCATTGTGCCTGATCACAGGGTGAATAGCACGGCGAGGGCGCCTTGTTCCGCGCTGGTGGGCGCCTGGGCGCGACCAGGCCGCCCCTGGTCGCGCCCCGCCTGCCGGGTGGGGCGCGCCAGTCCCAGCGAGGAGCTGATCGGCCGACGGCCCGTCAGAACAGCTCGGCGACGGCGCTGCGCAGCGCCTCAGGCAGGCCCAGGGCCTCCAGCTCGGCCAGCAGGGCGGTGCCCTCCAGCCCCCGCTCCACCGCCTCCCAGGCCCGGTCCTTGGCCAGGTAGTCCAGGCGGGCGGGCTCCAGGAGGCCGTACAGCTCCTCGCGCCAGGGGGCGGGAGCCTCCACGGCGCCCTCCAGGACCAGCTCGACGCCGTGCTCCAGCTCCTGGTGGCTCAGCTCGCCCAGGTCGAGGAGCACGCCCGCCCCCAGGGTGAAGCCATCGGCCGCCACACTCCGGGGGCTCAGCCCGCGGCGCTGCTCCGAGGCCCCCACCTCCAGCGATGCGCCCGAGCACTCAGCGGCCAGCAGTCTCACACGCAGGTGCCGGGTCTCGGGGACCACGGGGCTCCCACCCTCCAGGCGGATACTCAGCCGGGCCCGGTCCGCACTGCGGGCGCCCTCGCCCCGCGCGATGTCCTGCCCGGAGGCGCCATCGGGCAGGACAGCACCCTGGCGCCGGGGCCCGGTGGGCTCAGCCGGACCGGCCGGGGCGCCGTCGTCGATCCGGCCCTGGGCGCCGGCCTCGCCGGCGGGGCCGGACCCGCTGCCCTGAGCCCCGGACCAGGACAGCGCCAGGACCGTGCGGGCCGTCTGCCGGGGCCCGGGGGCCGGTGAGCCGTCGTCCTCCTCCAGCACGAAGACGCCGTCGCCGCCGGGCACCACCACGATCTCCAGCTCGCGCGGATTGTCCCCGGCGGCCTCATCCAGGCCTGCCGCCAGGGGGATGATCGAGCCCGCCCGGGCCAGCACCGGCAGGCGATCCAGGGGCCGGGACAGGACCAGGGTGCGGCCTGCGGGTCCCGCCTCATAGCGCCGGCCCGTGGGCAGGTCGTACCACCGGCCCTCGGGCAGCCAGGCGGTCTCGCGCCCCAGGCCCGTGACCCCGTCGAGCGGGGCGGTCATGGGCACCACCAGCAGGTCGCCGAACAGGAAGGTCCGGCGGTGGGCGTAGGCGCCCTCCTGGTGGGGGTGGTCGTGGTAGAGCGGGCGCACCGGGCCCACCCCCTCGGCCGCCGCCCGCCGCGCCCAGGTGTACAGGTAGGGCACCAGCCGGTGGCGCAGCCGCAGGTGGGCCTCCATCGTGGCCCGTGCGTCGCGCGAGTAGCGCCAGGGCTCCTTGGAGTTGAACACCGAGCGGGTCGAGTGCAGGCGGTTGATGGGAGAGAAGCAACCCAGCTGCACCCACCGGGCCGCCATGGCGTCGTCGCGGACGCCGAACATGTGCCCGCCAATGTCATTGGACCACCAGTAGTAGCCGATATTGGCCGCCGTGGCCGTGAACTCCGGCTGGAAGCGCAGCGAGTCCCAGGTGGTGATCGTGTCCCCCGAGAAGCCCACCGGCGTGCGGTGGCTGGAGGCATCGGCGAAGCGGGAGAAGGTCACCGGACGACGGCGCAGCCCACCGTCCGGCCCGGCGGGGCGCTCGCGGCCGGAGTCCAGGTAGTGGATGTGGTTGAGCATCCACAGCGGGTCCAGGCCGGGGATCGTCGTCGTGCCGCCCTGCTGCCAGTCCAGCCACCAGAAGTCCACGCCCTGGTCCTCCAGGACGTGGTGGATGCGCGAGAGGTAGGAGCCCACGAAATCGCGGTCCCCGACGCTGAAGGGTACATCCGCCCCGTGGGAGGCCTCCAGCCCCAGGTCGGAGCACACCGCCTCGTAGGCCTCCTCGTGGCGGCGGATGCCCTGGGCCGGGTGGACGTTGAGGGAGACCAGCATGCCGCGCCGGTGGAGGGCCTCCAGGAAGGCGGGCGGGTCGGGGAAGAGCTCGCGGTTCCAGGTGTAGCCCGTCCAGCCCGTGCCGATGGCCGGGTCGATGTCCACCAGGTGCCAGTCCATGTCGATGACCGCCACGGACAAGGGCAGGCGCTCCGCGGCGAAGCGGTCCATGAGCGCCAGGTACTCCTGGTCGCTGTAGGCGTGGTAGCGGCTCCACCAGTTGCCCAGCAGGGCCCGGGGGATGAGCGGGGTGGGGCCGCTCAGGCGGAAGAAGTCGGTCAGGGCTCCGCGGTAGTCCTGGGCGTAGCCGAAGAGGTAGAGGTCCTGGGCCCCGTCCTGCAGGCGGCCGCCGGCGGGGCGCGGGGCCACCCACTCATCCTGCGTCAGCAGCAGGGAGGCGGAGTCGTCCAGGACGGCGATGCCGGTCAGCGCCAGCAGCCCCGGCTCCAGGGCGGTGCGCCCGTCGACCTCATCGAGGGTGCGGGTGGTCCCGCCCAGGTTGGTGGGGAAGGCCTCCTGGGGGTCCCAGGCATCGCCGTGGTACCAGGCGCCGCCATGCGGGGAGAGGGTGGTGGTGCGCAGGCGCACATTGAGCCCGGAGCGGCTGAAGCCCAGGGAGGGCACGTGGGTCAGGTGCAGGTGCTCGGTGATGATCTCCAGGTGGTCCTCGCCCCGCACCACCTGGAACGGGCCGGGATCGCCCAGGTCGCGGTCGAGGACCAGCTGGGTGGCCTCGTCGCAGAACACCCCGGTGGGGGAGTGCTCCATGCGGATGAGGCGGCTGGTGAGCACGGTGAAGCGGAAGGTGGGGCCGGCCACGACGGCGTCGGGGCGGGCGGGGGCCGGGCGCGGCTCTGCGGGGGCCTGGGACAGTGGAGAGGTCATGGGGGCAAGGGTGGCACCGCACCGCCCTCATCGCATCCGACCCGCCGCTGCACATCGTCGGGCCGGTGGGGCCGGGGGTGGGTGGGGCGATTGGCGTGATGGCGCGGCTGGGCGCGGTGGCGGCGGGCTGAGGATGTGCAACGGGGTCTGGCAGACTATGGCGCTGGCCGCCCGGGCGCCGCCCGAGTGGCCAGCCGGGCCGCCGCAGGCCGATCGCAGTCCCGCCGCCCCTCCGTCGTCGTAGGAAAGGACCTCCCATGAGCTCCCAGGCACCATCCCTCATCGTCTCGCCCAGGCACGTGGGCACCCAGGAGGACTGGTGGCGCCACGCCGTGGTCTACCAGGTCTACCCCCGCTCCTTCGCCGACTCCAACGGCGATGGCTACGGCGACATCCCCGGCATCACCTCCCGCCTGGACTACCTCGACGCCCTGGGGGTCGACGTCGTCTGGCTCAGTCCCGCCTACCGCTCCCCCCAGGACGACAACGGCTACGACATCTCCGACTACCAGGACATCGACCCCCTGTTCGGCACCCTGGAGGACATGGACGCGCTCATCGCCGGCCTTCATGAGCGGGGGATGCGCCTGGTGATGGACCTGGTGGTCAACCACACCAGCGACGAGCACGCCTGGTTCGTCGAGGCCCGCTCCTCGCGCACCAGCGCCAAGCGGGACTGGTACATCTGGCGCCCCGCCCGGCAGGTCGAGGGGCTGGCCCCCGGGGCGCCGGGAACCGAGCCCACCAACTGGGGCTCGGCCTTCTCCGGGCCGGCCTGGGCCTGGGACGAGGCCACCGGTGAGTTCTACCTCCACCTGTTCTCCACCAAGCAGCCCGACCTCAACTGGGAGAACCCCGAGGTGCGCCGCGCCGTCTACGACATGATGGCTTGGTGGCTGGACCGGGGCGTGGACGGCTTCCGCATGGACGTCATCAACTTCATCTCCAAGACCTACCCGTTGGCCGACTCCCCCCGGGGCGAGGGCCAGCTCTACGGCTCCGGCTTCGACGCGGTGGTCAACGGTCCGCGCATCCACGAGTTCCTGGCCGAGATGCACCGCGAGGTCTTCGCCCCCCGCCCCGGGCACATCCTGACCGTGGGGGAGATGCCGGGAGTCAGCACCGAGCAGGCCCTGCTGTACACCGGGCCGCAGCGGGCCGAGCTGGACATGGTCTTCCAGTTCGAGCACGTGGGCCTGGCCGACGGCCCGGGCGGCAAGTTCGACCCCGTGCCGGTGGACCTGGTGGCGCTCAAGACCAACCTCGCCTCCTGGCAGGAGGCGCTGGCCCCCGCGCCCCGGGAGGGGGGCGGCCTGGAGGAGCGGGGCTGGAACTCCCTGTACTGGGACAACCACGACCAGCCGCGCGCGGTCTCGCGCTTCGGCGACGACGACCCGGCCTGGCGCCGGATCTCGGCCAAGACCCTGGCCAGTATCCTGCACGCCCACCGGGGCACCCCCTACGTCTACCAGGGCGAGGAGCTGGGGATGACCAATACGGTCTTCACCGGCATCGAGGACTACCGGGACCTGGAGTCCATCAACCACTTCCACGAGCGCGTGGAGCAGGGGGACGACCCGGACGCCCTCCTGGCCGCCATGCCGGTCAACTCCCGGGACAACGCGCGCACCCCCGTGCAGTGGTCCGACGCCGAGCACGCCGGCTTCACCACCGGAGAGCCCTGGATCGCGGTGGCCCCCAACTATCGTGAGATCAACGCCGCCTCCCAGGTGGGGGTGGCCGGCAGCGTCTTCGAGCACTACCGCGCGCTCATCGCGCTGCGCCATGACGAGGACGTCCTGGCCCTGGGGGCCTTCCGCCTCCTGGCCGCCGACCACCCCAGTGCCTGGGTGGTGCTGCGCGAGCTGGAGGGCCCGGGGGGTGCCGAGCAGCTGCTGCTCATCGCCCAATGCGGGCGCGGGGACCTGGCGCTCAGCGGGGCCGGCGGCCTGTGGGAGGCGCTGGCCGCCGAGGGCCTGGAGGCCGGCGACTGGTCGGGCGCCGAGGTGCTGCTGCGCGCCGGGGACCCGGAGGTCCGGCCCGGCTCCGGGCCCACCGGTGCGCCCGAGGTGCTGGCGGGCTGGGACTCGGTGCTGCTGCGCCGTCGCCCCTGACCCCTTCTTTTCGACAATTTGCATGAGATCGTACTTCTCCAGGCCCGGAAAAGGCCGATCTCATGCAAATTGTCGAAGGTTAGGAGGGCGGGGCAGCGCCTCGCCCCGGTCGGTGCCGCCCTGGTCTACTGTGGCGGCATGAAGCTCCGGCACGCGATCCTGGGCCTGCTCGCCGACGAGCCGCGCAGCGGCTACGACATCAGCAGGGCCTTCGCCAGTTCGGTCGTCCACTTCTGGTACGCCGACCAGTCGCAGGTCTACCGCACCATCAGCCGCCTGGAGGCTGATGGCGCGATCTCCACGCGCGTCATCCCCCAGAGCGGGCGCCCCGACCGCCGCGTCCACTCCCTGACCGACGCCGGGCGCGCCGAGCTCGAGGCCTGGCTCACCAGTCCGCTGGAGCCGCGCCAGGCCAAGGACACCCTCCTGGCCCGGGTCTTCTTCGCCGCGTCCCTGGGTCACGAGAGGGTGCTGGCCCTCCTCGACGAGGTCGAGCAGACGATCCGCGCGGACCAGGAGGGGCTCGAGGCGGTGGAGCAGGGGCTGCTGGCGGAGATCGATGACGCCGGCGAGAGCCTCGATACCGTGCTGAAGATGGCGACCCTGCGCTATGGCCTCCACGGGGCGCGGGAGGAGCTGAGGTGGATCGAGCAGACCCGGCGGGCTGTGAGGGATGATGCGGCGAGGGCTAATCCCACCTGATACTGGTAAAGTCTAATACTTGTGAAGTATAGTATGTAGATGCTGTCTCGTTTCTCGCTGCCCCTGTACATCCTCATCGTCCTGTCCTCGGGCTGGGTGGGCCTGGCCGTCAACCGCCTGGCGGGCCTCCCTGATTCCATGGAGTCCCCCGCGACCCTCATCTGGATCCTCACCCCGCTGCTCGCCGGGGCGGTGCTGGCCCTGTCCGATCGCGCGCGGCGGCGCGCCTACCTCGCCTCCTGGCGGATCGGGCGTCCCAGTGCCTACGCCGTGGCACTGGCAGTCTTCCCCGCCGCCACCGCCGTCGCCCTGGGGCTCGGGTGGGCGCTCGGGGTCTTCGGCCTCACGGGCCTGGGCGCCTACGGGCCGGCCGTGGCGGCCGCCGTCGCGCCGACCCTGATGAAGAACATCGGGGAGGAGGGGGCCTGGCGCGGGTATCTCGCCCCCGCACTCATCGCCCGCGGTCTGCCCGAGGCCTCCGTGTGGCTCCTCTCCGGGGCGGTCTGGGGCCTGTGGCACCTGCCCTACTACCTGTTCTTCCTCGATGAGGCGCTCATCCGCGCCGTGTGGGACGCCCCGCCGATCGTCTACGCCCTGGTGGCGATCCCCCTGTGCATCGCCTGGGCCCCGCTGCTCACCGAGCTGCGCCTGGCGGGCCGCAGTGTGTGGCCCTGCGTGCTCGCCCACAGCTGCGCCAACCTCATCCAAGTCCCGCTGTCCCTCGGCTGGCTGCCGATGAGCACCCCCGAGGCTCTCCTGTTCTCGCCGATCGTGGGGATCGTCCACAACGGGATCGTCCTGGGCGCCGGACTGGCGCTCCGGCGTCGCAGGAGGATGTCACGGCCGTCTCGATGAGGGGGGCGACGACGTCACCGCCCTACTTTTCGACAATTTGCATGAGATCGTACTTCTCCAGGCCCGGAAAAGGCCGATCTCATGCAAATTGTCGAAAAGAAGGGGAGGGTCAGGGGCGGTCGGGATCGGCGGCCTCGTCGACGGCCTCACCGAAGTCGGGCACCTCCTCCACGGGCAGGACCCCCACGTTCTGGCTGACCAGGTCCACGGCATCGCGCATGCCCAGCCACCACTGGTGGCGGGGACGGCGCTTGGCCAGGTCGAGCTCCTCATTCATCCGGTCCAGAGGGCGGTGGCTGACCTTCCCGCCCACCAGGCCGACGTACCAGGCCGCCGGGATCCCGCGATCGAGCTCCTTGGCCAGCAGGCCCAGGGCGTAGGCCACCAGCTTGGTGGCCAGGATGCGGTCGAAGGCGGAGGGGTTACCGCCCTGCTGGAGGTGGCCGATGACCGCCTCGCGCACGTCGTACAGGCCGCGCCCCTCCTCGGCGAAGATATGCGCCAGCACATCGGTGGTGTAGTTCTCCGAGGCCCGCTCGTTGCGCACCACCAGGTAGAGGCTGCGCCCGGAGCGGAAGGCATCCACCATCCGCTGCGAATCGGCGGCCAGGCCCGCCAGCCGGATCCCGTCCTCATTGAGGTAGACCTTCTCCGCGCCGGTGGCGATGCCGGACATCAGGGACAGGTACCCGCACTTGCGCCCCATCACCTCGGCCACGAAGCACCGGTGGGAGGCCGCGGCCGACAGCTTGATGGCATCCAGTGCGGCCACCGCGTTGTTCAGGGCGGTGTCCGCCCCCACGCTCAGCTCCGAGCCCGGCAGGTTGTTGTCGATGGAGGCCGGCACGCACACGATCGGGATCTGGAAGGCCGGGTAGCGGTCGCGCTCGGTGACCAGGCGGTGGGCGGCTAGGTAGGCGTTAAACCCCCCGATGATGAGCAGGGCGTCGATCTCGTGCTTCTCGATCTCACGGCCCAGGGCGTAGAGCTGCTCGATCTCGGGGATCTCGCGGCGCGTTCCCAGGGCCGCCCCGCCGTCGCCCACCCATCCCTCGACGTCGGCCCAGGTCAGCTCGCGCACATCGCCGTCGAGCAGCCCGGGGAAGCCGCCGTGGACGCCCAGCATGGTGAAGCCGTGGTCGATCCCCAGGCGCACGGCGGCGCGCGCCGCCGTGTTCATGCCCGGGGCCAGGCCGCCGGCGTGGAGGATCGCCACCCGCCGGCGCCGGCCCCCGTCCTGGAGGCGGCCGGGGTCGTGGTCGGGGTGGGGCGGGACGGACATCGTCTCGAAGATGCCGATCATCTGCTCGAAGCTGCCGCCGCGGGCCTTGACGGCCGCCAGGTAGTCATGGGCCGCCACGAGGTCCTTGACCGAGCGCGTGGCCTGGACCTGCTTCATCATGGGCAGGCGGCGGATGCGGTTGTGGCGCTCGGCGATGATGACCGGCTCGGCGCCCGGGCCCATGGTGATGGCCTCGCGGGCCGCCGCGCAGCCCAGGAGCGTGGACATCCAGCGGTCGTAGGCGCTGGGGCGGCCACCGCGCTGGACGTGGCCCAGGATGGTCACGCGCGCGTCCTCGCCCAGGCGCTCGGACAGGACCTGCTTGATGTCCTCGGCGGTGATCCGCTTGCCGTCCCGGTCGGTGGCGCCCTCGGCGACGATGACCATGGACTCGCGCCGCCCGGCCGCCCGGCCCTCCTTGAGCCGCACGCACATGTCCTCCTCCCAGTTGGGGCCCGGGGGCAACTCGGGGACCAGCACGTAGTCGCAGCCCCCGGCCACGGCCGCCATGAGCGCCAGGTAGCCGCAGTGGCGCCCCATGACCTCCACGATGAAGGTGCGCTGGTGGGAGGCGGCGGTGGAGGAGATGTCGTCGATGGCCTCCAGGATGCGGTGCAGGGCGGAGTCAGTGCCGATGGTCATATCGGCGCCCACGAGGTCGTTGTCGATGGAGCCCACGATGCCGGTGACCATGAGCTCGGGGTGGGCGGCGGCGGTCTCCTGGGGGATCTCGCCGTTGTCGACGAGCTCGGCCAGCAGGGAGGGCCAGTTCTTGCGGAACTCGTTGGTACCGGTGAGGGACCCGTCGCCCCCGATGACGACGAGCCGGTCGATGCCGTGGGCCAGCAGGTGCCGCGCGGCGGCCAGCTGCCCGGCGCGCTCGCGGAACTCCGCGGAGCGGGCGGTGCCGATGATGGTGCCGCCCTTCTGGAGGATGGAGCTGACCGAGTCCCAGGTCAGTGGCCGGATGGCGTCCCCGCCGGCGACGGCCCCGGCCCACCCCTCCATGACGGCGTAGGGCTTGGCGCCCAGGCGCAGGGCGGTGCGCACGACGCCGCGCACGGCGGCGTTCATGCCCTGGGCATCGCCCCCGGAGGTCAGGACGCCGATGCGCACGGGCTCCTTGGGCAGGTGGGTGGGTTCGGGGTGCGCGGTGGTCTCGTCGTGAGCGGCGGTGCTGGGCATGGCGGGCGGGTCCTTCCGGGGTGCCAGGGTGAGACGTCGCCCCCTATTCTGCCCCGACCGCCTGCCGGGGTCACCACCCCGGGCGGGCAGAGAGCCTCCGCATGTCGCTGGGTCACTCGCATCCGGCTGGGCCAGATCGATGGATCTGGACGGGCGGGATACGGCTGACCCAGCAGAAAACGGCAGACCCGGCAAGAGAGGTGGTGCGCAGGGCTGGGCGGGCCCAGGGCGTCCGCTTCGCAGGGCCGACGGCGGGGCCCGGCGCCGGTGCGCGGGTGCGGCTCGACGACGACCGGGACCTCCCCGGCCCCGTTTCGGTGGGGCCCTACTGCGGAAAGGCGCCGGGGCATGCGGACCGGGGGCGTGTGTATCAGGACGACCAGGCCTCGGCGATCGTCAGGGAGAGCAGCTCCTGCGGGTCGCGGGCGGTCGCGCCTCTCTCGGCCAGCCACCGCGTGACGTTGACGCAGTCGCGCTCCAGCAGCGAGGGCCCCAGAGGGTTCCTCGCGATGTCCACGACCTGCGGGCAGTCGATGATGACTGCGTCCCCATGGCGCACCAGCACGTTGTAGACCGATAGGTCGCCGTGGGCGTAGCCCAGTCTGGCCGCGCCGATGAGGAAGATGAGGAAGTCGGTGATCTGCTCATACAGGTGCGTGGCCAGGCCGGGATCGAGATCGATGTCGCAGACCCGGGGGCTGGCCTGCCCATCGTCATCGCCGATCCACTCCATGACGACCTCGTGCCCCAGGTACTGAATCGGATAGGGAACGGCGAGACCCGCCTCATAGAAGAGCCGCAGGAACCGGAGCTCGGCGGCGGCCCACTCGGATTTCTCCATGCCGATCCCGAAGCGCGTGCGACGTGCCAGTGCGCGCTTCTCACGCGAGCCGGCCACCTTGCGGTCATCCCCGTTGTTGGTCGTGAGCATGGTGGTGGTCGGGAGGAAGGGGCGGTAGCGCTTGCACAGCATGAGGCACGAGCCGCCGTCGGGGGCGACCCTCTCGATGAGATAGGCCTCGGCCTCCTTGCCTGTCCGCACCACGCCGCGCTCGTGCTCCACCGCCTCCGCACTGGTGACCAGCCATGGTGGGTGCGGCTCCGGGCCGAGCGTCCTGCCGGGGGTCATCTGCGCCCACTGGCTGGGGCGGGTGCCGGCGATGAACTCGCTCATGGCCGCTCCTGGTGTCAAGGGGTACCCATGCCTTGATAGCACACCCAATGCCGCCGCCCCACCCCTGCGCATTGAGATGGAAACCCCTCCTCCCGCATGTTGCCGGGTCACTCGCATCCGGCTGGGTCAGATCGATGGACGCCGGGTCACCCGCATCCGGCTGGGTCAGATCGATGGATCTGAGCGGGCGGAATGCGGCGGACCCAGCAGAAAACGGCGGACCCGGCAGAGAACGGCGGTGCGCAGGGCTGGGCGGGCCCAGCTGCTCGGGGCCGGCCGCCGGGGTCGCCAGCGGTGCGTGAGCGTCGTGATCGACCTGACCCCCGTGCGCGAGGGCAGTGGTCCGGCCAGGCTGCTGGACATGATAGAGGGCCGCTCGAAGAAGGCCCTGGCCTGTTGGCTGGCCCAGCGCGACCCCGCCTGGCGCGCCGGTGTCGAGATCGTGGCGATGGACGGCTTCACCGGCTACAAGACCGCCACCGCCGAGCAACTACCGGCCGCGCGGGCGGTGATGGATCCCTTCCACGTGGTCAAGCTCGCCGGCGACGCCCTGGACGAGACCCGCCGCAGGGTCCAGCAGGCCACCACAGGGCGGCCTGGGAGGGCCAATGACCCCCTGTACACGGCGCGCCGGGCCCTGCTGACCAGGGACGGCCTGCTCACCGAGAGGCAGGCCGGGCTCCTGAAGGTACTGCTCGCCGACCAGCGCCACACTGCTGTGGAGGTCACCTGGGCGGTGCACCAGAAGATGATCGACGCCTACCGCAACCCCGATCCCGCCGCCGGCAGGCCAGTGATGAGCGCTCTGATCGACTCTATCGCCACCGGGGTGCCAGCCGGCATCCAGGAGGTCTCCCGCCTGGGGCGGACCCTGAACCGGCCCCACCGAGGACACCCCTGGCCTACTTCGACCACCCCGGCGCCTCCAACGGCCCCACCGAGACCATCAACGACAGGCTCGAGCACCTACGCGGCATCGCCCAGGGCTTGCACAACCTCACCCACTACATCACCCGATCCCTCATCCACGCCGGAGGCCTCAGACACCGACTGAGCACCTAGCTACCCCCTCAAACCGGAAGCGCCGTGTTGGTGTCATGCGAGAAAGTCGTAACGCTGTCCGGGTGATCCTCCTGAATGATGAAAGATTCGCCCGAAGAGACGATGAATGTTATGATTGGAAGACGCTCACAAAAGGTATTGTCATGAATCGTCGCCAGCCACCATCTGCTTTCTAGATGGAATGAAGGAGCCGAAGATGATGAGCCCACCAGCCACCGCACTAAATACCACAGCGACCTGTGTGCCCATGAGGGACCCCAGAACCCCGGCGCGAAAGTTTCCCAACTGCGGACCGGCCATGGCAATGATGTTCTGAACGCTTCCCACTCGACCGAGCGCGGCGGTTGGCGTCTGTACCTGCACTACCGTCTGTTGAATGATTACGGACCACACATCCAATATGCCCATCGCAAGTATCGCTGATAGGGCCACCGAGAGAGTGGAGGTCATTCCGAGAATCGCAACTACCGCACACCAGAGACAGGCGATAATTATGACCGCGTTGACTGGCCGACGAATTCGCTCAAGTTTGCCGGAAAAAGTTGTCCCTAAGAGCCCCCCGACACTTAATGCCGTCAGTAGTGAGCCGTAGGTTGTGGCATCTCCTTCTAATACCTCTTCGTTTAGGGCGGGAAATAAAGCTGTAGGTAGGGCGATGGATGTGGCTAGGATGTCTGTTAGTAGCACTGTGCGAATATCATGTATATTCCAGGTAGTTTTGAGGCCGGAAACAATGACTGAGATGCCCGGCTTCTCTTGAGATGCCGCCTCAATGTTTGGTAGGGTTGCAATAGACAGGAAATATGGGATGAGTGTTATCGTGTGGACGGCAAATATTAACCCTATTGTGTTCTTATCAAGCAGCAAACCACCCAGTATTGGGCCAATGATTTGCCCCATGTTCATGCTTAGCATGTAGAGACTCATTGCAGCCGGGATAGAAGAGTTGGCTAATAGGTGGCTGATGTATGGGCGCCGAGTGGGGGATGTAATCGCGCCGAATGCTGACTGGGCAAAAAGTGCGGTATAGAACAGTGTCAGCGAGAAGCCTATGAGGGCTGTGGTTGCCAAGAGAGCCAAGGCCACCACGACCTGCCCACCGACACCGACCAGGCCAAGTCTGCGAGGGCGACTGGTATCGGTTAGCGCTCCGCCAACCAACCCGAACACCAGCGTAGGAAGGCCGATGGCCAATCCAAGGCCGCCGACCGCGAGAGATGATTTTGTCTCATCGTAGACGGTCCAGGCGATCGCCATCTGCGTCATTTGAGCGGACACGCTCACGAGCACCCCGGCTGACCATAGTCGCGCGAATGGGCGCGACTCGCGCAGGGGGCCGATGTTGATCAGAAGACCCATTCAACCAGTATAAGGGGTAGATCGACGTCAGGCCGCTTCACACGTCAAGGGTAAGAGAGAGTAGGTCTCGTAGTGTAGCCGCCGGTGGTCGTGGACCCGCGCTGAATGTGGGTGCGGTCACTATGTGGTCCTTCGGCCTGAGGGGGTTATTCATAGGGTTTGTCTGTGTCGATAGTGGGTGCATCGGTCATCTCGGGAGAGAATTGGGTTGCCACACTCGATTCTCATGGGGAGGCGTCCGATGCGTTATTGGTCTACCGCGGGGCTGTGCGATGATGATGTCGATGAGCTTGTCGGGCGTATCGGTCAGGTGCTCGAATCGCGTGGTCAGAGTCTGCTGGACTGCTGTCTGGGGCTCAGGCGGGTCGAGAATGCCAGCTATTCTGGTAAGCACCACGCCCAGTGCCTGAGCGTCCAGGCCCCGTCATCACCGACGGCATGCTCGTGGCAGTCTCATGCCCTGTGCCCGGCTCGCGTCATGACAGCGCCGCCCTTCGCTTGTGCGGTTGGGATGTGACCCTTACCGGTGCTGATTGGATCGCGGGCGCCGCCTACGCTGCTCACGGCGCACTGACCCCGATCAAGAAGTCTCCGACAGAGATCGCCTGGAATGGGAGAATGAGTTCGATTGGGTCGTACGCCCTCCAGGTGCGCCACTATCGAGCGCACGATCGCCACCTTGAAGAAGTGGAGGATCCTACTCCATGGGCTACCGCCACCGCCTAGCAGAATTTCCTAGAATCATCACCCTGATCGCCAAACTCGAGCTCTACGGAATAAGTTGGTAATACCTACATGGATAACACCCTCAGTGCGGAGCGCCCGGCCGGCCCACCTGGCCATCGATGCCGCGTGTTCTCGCATGAGGACGTGCCGCTGGCCCCTCCGTGAGGGGATACTCGGGGTGTGCGGTAGCGAGGATGCGGAAGAGTCCGATCGACACTCCGATGACGACCAGGGCCATGATGGCGGCCAGGATGGTCTGGTCGATTGTCCGAGTCGGGTGATCGGCGACGACGGCGGTCGCCAGGGCGGCGATCAGTATGAGATGACGAAGAAGTTCAGAGGGCCTTACCCGCGCCGGCCCGGTTCTGTGTCCGCTTCCGTATCCACCATCGCCGGATGCATACCCTCGGAAAAGAACGATCGCCATTCCCGTGCAGGAGACGAGGAGGAGTGCAATGAGAAGGGCTGCGCTGCCTGACGGGAATACTCCGGAGGCGAGGAGGAGGCCGCAGAAGAACTCGGTCGGGGCGGTGAGCGCTGCCAATGCGCGTGAGATATGGGGGCCGGTGATCCTGTAGGACAGGATGGCGGTGAGCAGGGGCCTCGGGCTGGCCATCTTCGAGGCGCCGGTGTAGATGAAATAACAGCCCGAGATGAACCAGAGCATTCGTAGAGTGGAATCCAGGGTGTGCATGCTCGGATCCTCCGTGACTGTGAATGCATTAACGCGGATGATCGAGGCTACGCCGGGGGTGGGTGAGAGACAAGGCTGTAGCGCGATGCTGTAGGACATCTCCAATCGAGGCTGCGCCATGGCGCATGCATGGCCATGATCATTGTGGGTGAGGCACAACCGGTCATCCGCCTGGTACGCACCCGTGCGCTTTGATCGCCGTCGCCAGCATCACCGACACCGTCGCCAGCATCGCTGCCACCACCGTTATCAGTGCGGAAGCGCCATACGGGCTACCCCACTCGAATCGCGCTGCTCGCCGCCCCCCGACCCCCGGGGTCCCGACGCGCAGCCCGCATCTCCCGACGCGCCCGGCGTCGGGACGTTAGGCTCAGACCGGATGCGCGACCGGCCAGCGCCGGCCGTCGCGAGCAGCAGCCAACACGCCGGGAGGACACGCCGCATGGATCTGTACGAGTACCAGGCCAGGGAGCTCTTCCGCTCCCACGGCGTCCCCGTCCTGGGCGGGGCCATCGCCACCACCCCCCAGGAGGCCGAGGCGGCCGCCCAGCGGCTCCTCGACGGCGGCGCCGAGCTGCTCGTGGTCAAGGCCCAGGTCAAGACCGGCGGGCGCGGCAAGGCGGGGGGCGTCAAGCTCGCCCGCAGTGCCGAGGAGGCCCGGGGCAGGGCCGAGGACATCCTGGGCATGGACATCAAGGGGCACACCGTGCGCACCGTCCTCATCTCCGAGGGCGCAGACATCGACCAGGAGTACTACTTCTCCATCCTGCTGGACCGCGCCGAGCGCCAGTACCTGGCCATGTGCTCGCGCGAGGGCGGCGTGGACATCGAGACCCTGGCCAAGGAGCGCCCCGAGGCCCTGGCCCGCATCGGCATCGACCCCCTGGAGGGCCTGACCCCCCAGGTCGCCCAGCGCATCGTCCAGGCCGCCGGCTTCGCGCCCGGCCCCATCGCCGACCAGGTCGCCACCGTCATCACCCAGCTGTGGGAGGTCTTCACCACCGAGGACGCCACCCTGGTGGAGGTCAACCCCCTGGTGCTCGCCGACGACGGCCGCATCCTGGCCCTGGACGGCAAGGTCACCCTCGATGACAACTCCCGCTTCCGCCACCCCGAGCACGAGGCCCTCGTCGACGCCGCCGCCGACGACCCTTTGGAGGCGCGGGCCAAGGCCGCGGGCCTGAACTACGTGCGCCTGGAGGGCGAGGTCGGCGTGCTGGGCAACGGCGCCGGACTGGTGATGTCCACCCTCGACGTCGTCGCCGCGGCCGGCCAGGAGCACGGCGGCATGCGCCCCGCCAACTTCCTGGACCTGGGCGGGGGCTCCTCGGTCGAGGTCATGGCCACCGGCCTTGAGGTCGTGGCCTCCGACCCGCAGGTGCGCGCCATCCTCGTCAACGTCTTCGGCGGCATCACCTCCTGCGACACCATCGCCCAGGGCATCGTCTCGGCCGTGGAGACCCTCGGCGGGCTGCCCAAGCCCATCGTCGTGCGCCTGGACGGCAACAATGCCGAGGCCGGCCACGCCATCCTGGCCCGGGCGGCCATCGAGGGCGTCACCATGGCCCAGACCATGGACGGCGCCGCCGACGCCGTGACCGCCATCGCCGAGAAGCAGCCGGCCGCTGCCGGTACTGCCGACGCCGAGGGCGCCGCGACCGGCGCCCCATCGCGCACCGCCACCCCCACCGCCCCGACCGCAGCCCAGGAGGCCTGAGCCATGAGCATCTTCCTGACCGAGACCGACCGCGTCATCGTCCAGGGCATGACCGGCTCCGAGGGCCGCAAGCACACCGCCCGCATGCTCTCGGCCGGCACCAGGATCGTGGCCGGGGTCAACCCGCGCAAGGCGGGCACGACCGTCGCCTTCGACGTCGCCCCCGTGGGGCCCGGCGCGGGGGAGGTCGTCCCCGGCACCGTGGAGGTCCCCGTCCACGGCAGCGTCCAGGAGGCCAAGGAGGCCACCGGTGCCGAGGTCAGCGTCGTCTTCGTGCCGCCGGCCTTCGCCAAGGCCGCCGTCACCGAGGCCGTGGACGCCGGCATGCGCCTGGTCGTGGTCATCACCGAGGGCATCCCGGTGGCCGACGCCACCTGGATGCGCGCCCATGCCGCCGCCCACGGCGTGCGGCTCATCGGCCCCAACTGCCCCGGCATCATCTCCCCGGCCCGCTCCAATGTGGGCATCACTCCACCCGACATCACCGGCCCCGGGCCCGTCGGCCTGGTCTCGAAGTCGGGCACCCTGACCTACCAGCTCATGCACGAGCTGCGGGACCTGGGCTTCACCACCTGCATCGGCATCGGCGGGGACCCGGTGGTGGGCACCACCCACATCGAGGCCCTCGAGGCCTTCGAGGCCGACCCCGACACCGAGCTGGTGGTCATGATCGGCGAGATCGGGGGCGACGCCGAGGAGCGCGCCGCCCTCTACATCCGCGACCACATGACCACCCCCGTGGTGGCCTACGTCGCCGGCTTCACCGCCCCCGAGGGCAAGACCATGGGGCACGCCGGGGCGATCGTCTCGGGCTCGGCGGGCACCGCCGAGGCCAAGAAGGAGGCCCTGGAGGCCGCCGGTGTCAAGGTGGGGCGCACCCCCAGCCAGACCGCCCGGATCGCGCGCGAGCTCTACCGGGCCAAGGCCGGCGGGACCACCGGTGGTGGGCAGGCAGGTCCTGCAGGCGGGCGCGAGTGAATCTCAAGCGGCTGCGCCCCCACGACTGGGGGTGGGCCCTGAGGGCTGGCCTGGAGTCGGTCCTGCCCATCTGGATCCTCGTCGTCCTCATCACCGTCCTGGTGGTGCTGTCGGCCTCCAGCCTGGATGCCGCCGCCGCCCTGAGCGTGGGCCAGGCGATGCGCGCCGGCACGGGCCTGTGGAGCCTGGCCTTCGGCGGGAGCATCGGCGTGGCCGACTCCGAGGACGGCGTGCTGGGCCTGCCGCTGCTCGGGATCACCGTCCTGCAGTGGCTGTGGACCCGCAACTGCGTGCGGCGCGCCCGGCCCGCCGGCCTCCTCAGCGGGCTCTGGACCTGGGCCTGCGCCACGGGAATCGCGGCCCTGGTGGCCCAAGCGGGTCCGGTGGGCTCACCCACCTGGCCCGCGGTGGTGGGCCTGAGCGTGCTGACCGCCCTGGTCATCGCCTGGCACCTCAGGGGCCAGGGGCTGCTCCCCGCGGTGCTCGACCGGTGGTGGGACAGTCGCCCCCACTGGGTGAGCCCGGGCCTGTCCCTGGCGCGCGGTGCGACGGCGGCCCTGGGGGTCCTCAGCCTTCTGGTGCTCCTGGCCGCGGCGGCCTCCAGCGCCGGCCGCGTCTCCCAGCTGCATGACTCCCTTGCCGGCGGGGGCTTCCTGGCCTCCCTGGGGCTCATCGCCCTCCAGGCCGCCTGGCTGCCCACTGCCCTGGTGTGGGCCGCTTCCTGGCTGGTCGGCTCGGGCTTCGCGGTGGGTGAGGGCACCGTCTTCGCTCCGGACCGGGTGGTGCCCGGTCCGGTGCCGTCCCTGCCGCTGCTGGGCCTGCTCCCCGCCGGCCCCCTGGGAGGGGTGGGGCTCTTCCTGCCCCTGGTGATCACCGCGGGCGCCATGGTGGCCGCCTGGCGACGGCGGACCGTCCTGTACTCCCTGCGGGTGCGCTACGCCGTGGCCGCGGCCCTGCTGGCGGGTGCCGTGGTGGCCCTCGGCATGGGCGCCGCCTGCCTGGCCGCCTCCGGTCCTGTGGGGCCGGGAGCCATGGCAGAGGTGGGGCCCAAGACCGGTTATGCGATGCTGCTGGTCTTCCTGGAGGTCTCCGCGGGGCTGGGCGCTATCGCCGTCCTGTCCCACCCCTACACCTTGAGCCTGGCCTCGGGTGCGGTGAGCACCACCGCGCTGGCCGCCACGGAGGCGGCCAGCGGCGCGCGCCAGCGCGTGGGGGACCGGGTGGAGTCCGCCGCCGAGTCCGCCCGGGAGCGGCGCGCCGCCCGCGCCCGGGGCTCGACCGGCTCCGCCAGTGCCGCCAGCGCGCCCAGCCCTGCGACTGCGCAGAGCTCCGCGGCGGCCGGCGACGGCCGTGCCGGCAGCCCCGAGGAGGCCGGTGGGGGCACCACCGCGCCGGGCCTCGCCAGCGCTCCTAGTCCCCATGAGCCTCCGGAGGCAGGCGCGCCGGCGCCCTCGCGCCCCGCCCCGACCCTGCGCCCGCCCAGCCCGTGGCGCAACTGGCGCGAGCAGGCCGCGGGCAGCCCGCAGCCGGACCGCCATCCGCTGCAGGGCGAGGCGTCGGCGAGCGGGCAGGATGATGAGCAGTCCTGAGCGGGACCGGGCCGTCCCCGGCAGCCCCGAGCCGGTCGGGGCGAGGGAGTCCAATGAGAGGCGAGGAGGAGTGCCGATGAGCACCACTGCAGACCAGGGCCGGGGCGGGACCCGGGGAGGGACGATGAGCGGCGCCGCCGGCCTGGAGCCGGCCAGGCTCGTTGTCCTCATCTCGGGCACGGGCTCCAATCTGGCCGCCCTGCTGCGTGCCTGCCAGGATCCCGGCTATGGGGCGCAGGTGGTGGGCGTCGTCGCCGATCGGCCGTGCGCGGGCCTGGCGCATGCCGAGGCCGCCGGGGTGCCCACCGCGGTGGTGCTCCCGCGCGACTACCCCGAGCGGGCCGTCTGGGATGAGGCGCTGGCCCGGGCCGTGGCCCTCCACGAGCCCGACCTGGTGGTGTGCGCCGGCTTCATGCGCCTGCTGGGCCCCGGCTTCCTCAACCGCTTCCCGGGGCGCATCATCAACACCCACCCCTCCCTGCTGCCCGACTTCCCCGGGGCGCATGCGGTGCGCGACGCCCTGGCGGCCGGGGCGCGCCGCGCCGGGGCCACCGTGTTCTGGGTCGATGAGGGCGTGGACACCGGCGCCATCATCGACCAGGTGGAGGTGGCGGTCCTGGACGGCGACGACGAGGACGCCCTCACCGAGCGCATCAAGGCCGCCGAGACCCCCCAGCTCATCGACGTCGTCGCCCGCCTGGCCCGGCGCGGCCACGCCGAGGCCCCTGGAGAGGAGGCGTGATCCGGGGCGGCCGGCGGGTCGTCCGCCGCGCCTGGGCCCTGGGGCTGCTCGGAGCAGTCCTCATCTGCTCCAGTCTCATCGGCACATCCGCCGAGCTCAGCGTGCGCGACATCCTGTTGGCCGCCCGGGACCAGCCCTCTGAGCGCCTCAAGCCTGCGCACCACCCAGGGCGCCATCACCCAGACCCTCGACGCCACGGGAGCCGCCACCTCCGCCGCCCCGGCCCTCGTCTCCCGCCACCTGCTGGCCTCCCTCATGGAGGAGGGGCAGGGTGCTGAGGGCCTCTCAGAGGCCTCGGAGCTGGGGGCCACCGTCGTGCGGGTGCGCCTGGAGCGGACCGACGGCCAGCCGCCCAGCGACACCGAGCTGGAGCGCATCGCCGCCCAGATCTCTCAGATGGGGCTCAGCGCCTCGGTCCTCACTGGTGCCTCCCGCAGCGAGGTGGCCGTCGACCTGACCGGGAACGACGCCGCCGCCTGGCATGGCCGGGCCACCGAGACCTGGACCGAGCTCGGGGCCGTCCTGCGGGTCGAGCGCGCCACCGGCCGCGCCCTGGCGCTCCTGCCCCTCCTGGCCGTCCTTGTCGTGGGATTCCTGGCGCTGGTGGTCGAGCGCAGCTCCTCGGCGCTGCGCCGTCAGGAGGCCCGCACGCTGCTGAGCGCGGGCTGGTCCGGGTCCAGCGTGCGGCGCCGCCTCCTGGCCGGGTCCCTTCCCGGGATCGGTGCCCTGCTGGTCTGCTGCGCGGTGGTGGCCCTCCTGGGGGCCAGGAGGGCCGTTGCCCATCCGGGCACGGGCCCGGGCATGATCGTGGCGATCGGGGTGCTGGCCTGCACGGGCGCGGCCGCCCTGGCCTGGTGGGATGGCCTCAAGGCCTGCCGTCCGAGCACGATCGCCCGCCCCCGTTCTGACCAGCCCAGTCCTGCCCAGGTGTCCCCGGTGCCGTCCCCGACCCGGCCACGCCGCCTGATCGCCCTGACCACCGCCTCCCGGCGCCGGCGCGCCACCAGTGGCCCGGCCGGGGCGCGGGCGGCCCGCAGCACCACGCTGGCTGCGGGATGGGGGGCCCACGGGCCGGGCCGGGCCCCGGTGAGCGTGGCGGCCCTGGCGGCCGGCGCCCTGGCCGCCCTGGCCGCCCAGATCCTGGGAGGGGCCGCAGCCCAGGCCGGCATGTCGGCGCTCGCCGTCCAGGGCACGGGCGTGATCGGGGCCGCCTCCCGACTCCTTCTCCTCCTGAGCGCAGCAGCGGCGGCCCTCATCCTGGGGGCGGGACTGCGCGATGTGCAGCGGGCGGCCCAGCGCCGCCAGCGCGTCCTGGCCCTCCAGGGCTGGCCCCGCCGAGCGCGCCTGGCCGTGGAGGCAGTCCTGTGGGCGCGCCAGTTCGGGCCCCTCCTGCTCCTGGCGGTGGCGCTGGCCGGGATCGCGGTGAGCACCCGGCTCACGCCATGGATGGGCCCGGACCCCAGTGCGGTGGCCGCCAGCCTGGCCTGGGCAGGCCTGACCGCCCTGGCCGTCCTACTCATCGTGGCCCTGGTCACGGCCCGCCTGGCGGCATGCGCATCCGTCCCCCAGCGCATCGCGCGCCCCACCTCCCGCACCGACGCCGACCAGCTCCCAGGAATCACCCCATGACCCAGGCCTCAACCAGTCCCACCCCCGCCACCGACCAGTCCTGCTCCAGCGCTCCCGAGCCGGGACCGGCCCTGGTCAGTGCCGTCGGCCTGTCCATGGCCGTGGCCGGCCCCAGCGGCCCCCGCCACCTCCTGGAGGACCTCAGCCGTGGACCTCCACGGCGGGCAGATGATCGCCGTCACCGGTCGGACCGGCTCGGGCAAGTCGACCCTGCTGCGGATCCTCGCCGGGTTCCTGCTGCCTCAGGAGGGCGCCGTGTCATGGCGGGGCACCGCCCTGGACGGGGTGGGCCCCGAGCAGGTCACCCGCCTGCGGCGCGGCTTCCTGGGCTTCCTCGACCAGGAGGCTCCCGTCGTCGACGGGCTCGCCGTCCTGGAGGCCATCACGGTGGGCGCCGGGCCCCTGCGCCGCTGCGAGCGCGCCGAGGCCCGCCGGCGCGCCACTCGGCTCGCCCGGCGCCTGGGCCTGGAGCTGGTCCTGGAGCGGGACGTGCGCACCCTCTCGGGTGGGGAGCGCCAGCGGGTCGGGCTGGCCGGCCTCATCATCGCCCGGCCGCGCGTCCTCCTGCTCGACGAGCCCACCTCCGCCCTGGATGAGGCGACCACCCACCGGGTCATCGCCCACCTGCGGGAGCTGGTCGACAGCGGCGTCGGCATCCTCACCGCCACCCACGACCCCCTCCTCATTGAGGCCGCCGACACCGTCATGCCCCTGCACTGAGCCGCAGGGCCCGACGTCGCCCCCGCCAGCGGCCCCGGGGCCGGGACGGGACCCGCCGCCCCTCCTGTCGGACGATCCGGGGCGGCCCCGGGCCGTCGGGGGCGATCCGGGGGCCTGTGGGTCTATCCTGGGCCTGCCGCGACTGGCGAGGGTGGGCCACCACCGGGGAGCGGCCCAGACATGTGGAGGGGACGTCGCCCGCCTGGGCGTCCCGCCGACCCGCTGGCACCACAGGAGCATCCCGTGACCGCACACGCCGACCCCTCAGCCGCCCCCTCCGCCGCCCAGGACGGGGCACCCCCGGCCCCCGTCCCCACCGCCCACGTGCCCACCGAGGGCCCGGAGAGCCCCGACCGCCTCCCCGTGCGCCGCGCCCTGGTCTCCGTCTACGACAAGACCGGCCTGCCCGACCTGGCCGCCGCCCTGGTGCGGGCCGGTGTGGAGATCGTCTCCACCGGCTCCACGGCCGCGACCATCGCGGCCGCCGGCCTGCCGGTGACCCCCGTGGAGGCGGTCACCGACTTCCCCGAGTGCCTGGAGGGCCGCGTCAAGACCCTCCACCCGCGCATCCACGCCGGCATCCTGGCCGACCGCCGCAAGCGCGAGCACATGGACCAGCTGGCCGAGCTGGGCGTGGCTCCCATCGACCTGGTGGTGGTCAACCTCTACCCCTTCGCCCATACCGTGGCCTCCGGGGCGCCCTTCGACGCCTGCGTGGAGCAGATCGACATCGGCGGGCCCGCCATGGTGCGTGCCGCCGCCAAGAACCATCCGAGCGTCGCGGTGGTCACCGACCCCGGCGCCTACGACGACGTCGCCGCCGCCCTGGGGGCCGGCGGCTTCACCCTGGCCCAGCGCCGCGCCCTGGCCGCGGCCGCCTTCGCCCACACCGCCGCCTATGACGCCGCCGTGGCCACCTGGATGGCCGAGCGCGCCGAGGAGGCGCCGCCCGCCCAGGAGGACCTGCCCGCCCAGGGGACGGGGGCCTCGTCCGCCGTCGCCCTGCCCGGGCAGGGCTCGGGGCAGGGTCGGGAGCCGGCCGGGCCGCCGGCCTACATCGGTGCCGGCTACGAGCGCATCGCCACCCTGCGCTACGGGGAGAACCCCCACCAGGGGGCGGCCGTCTACCGCACCCCCGGCGCCAGCGGGGGAGTGGCCGGGGCGCGCCAGCTCCACGGCAAGGCCATGAGCTACAACAACTACACCGACACCGACGCCGCCCTGCGCGCCGTGCGCGACCACGGCGAGCAGGTGTGCGTGGCCGTGGTCAAGCACGCCAACCCCTGCGGCATCGCCGTCTCGGCGGCCGGGGACGTGGCCGAGGCCCACCGCAGGGCCCACGCCTGCGATCCGGTCTCGGCCTACGGCGGCGTCATCGCCACCAACGCCACCGTCACCGCGGCGATGGCCCGCCAGGTCGCACCCATCTTCACCGAGGTGGTGGCCGCCCCCGGCTTCGAGCCCGAGGCGGTGGAGATCCTGTCGGCCAAGAAGAACCTGCGCCTGCTGGAGGTCGAGCCACCTCAGCACGAGGACTATGAGATCAAGCAGATCACCGGGGGCGCGGTCATCCAGCAGCGCGACGCCCTGGACGCCGCCGGTGACGACCCGGCCAACTGGCGCCTGGTGGCCGGGCCCGCCGCCGACGAGGCCCTCATGGAGGAGCTGGTCTTCGCCTGGCGCAGCGTGCGCGCCGTGCGCTCCAATGCCATCCTGCTGGCCAGCGGGGGCGCCACCGTGGGTGTGGGCATGGGGCAGGTCAACCGCGTGGACTCCTGCGCCCTGGCCGTTGAGCGCGCCAACACCCTGGGCGCGCGCAGCACCGGTGACGCCGCGCAGGTGCCCAGCGCGCAGGCGGGTGCCGAGAAGGGCGCCGTGGGTGGGGCGGAGGCCGCCGAGGTCCTCGATGCTGCCGCACCCGAGCGGGCCCGGGGGGCTGTGGCGGCCTCCGATGCCTTCTTCCCCTTCGCCGATGGCCTCCAGGTGCTCATCGACGCCGGGGTGCGCGCCGTGGTCCAGCCCGGTGGCTCCATCCGCGACGAGGAGGTCATCGCGGCGGCCCAGGCGGCCGGCGTGACCATGTACCTCACCGGCACCCGCCACTTCGCCCACTGATATCCACTGACATCCGCAGGCGTCCGCGGGCATCTGCAGGCGTCCGCGCAACAGGTGCGTCACTTGGCGGAATGGACCTACCTTGTAGGTGACGTCCATTCCGCCAAGTGACGCCCTTTCCGCGAAACGACGCCCAACGGCGGCCCTGCCGCCCTCCCCGGCCCGCACCCTGGACCACCCCGAACCAGGAGGGGACCACTACCCGATTGACCTCACCACCTGCCGGGGAAGTACAACTAGACTGCCGCCGTGAGCCAGGAGGAGCCGCAGCGGTCCGCACGCCATCAGTCCTACCGCACTGTCGGCGTTGTTGTCGTGGCCCTGGGACTGGCCGCCGTACCGGCCCTCAGCCTCCTGGGCTACCAGCGCCTGGCCGTGCTGTGGCTGGCCGTCGGACTCCTGGCCCTGGCCCTTGTGCGCCTCCAGCGCCCCGACGGCTCCTGGATCGCGGCGCGCGGGCGCGTCTTCGATGTCGTCTTCGGTGTGGGCCTCGCACTCCTCATCCTCCTGCTCTCACCCAACGTGGACCTGCCCCGCCTCATGTGAGTGCGGGGGAGTGCCGGTGGGAGCCGCAGCGCCACCGCAGCGCACAGGCGGCCCGGGATCCACTTCGTGGTTGGGGGGCGACCGAATGGTGATCGATATGGCAGGCTGTCCCTATCCTTGACGGCGCTCCGCAGTCGTCTGCCTGACATACGGAAAGGCACGCTCATGTCACAGGCTCCCGTGGGCGAGCGCAGCTCCCGCTCCTTCTTCTCCCAGGTCCCCGGCGGCATGCTCACCTGGGTCGTCCTGGCCATCGTCCTGGCACTGCTGCTGGGCTCGATCAGGATCGGCGATCGCCACCTCATTCCAACGGCGGTGGGCAATGTCTTCGCCACCTTCTCCGACCTGTTCAGCCAGTTCCTCACCTTCTCCATCCCGCTCATCATCATCGGCCTGGTCACCCCCGCGATCGCCGACCTGGGGCGCGGGGCGGGCAAGTGGCTGGGGATCTGCGCGGCCATCGCCTACGGCTCGACCAT
Organism: Actinomyces capricornis; assembly: GCF_019974135.1. Classification (NCBI taxonomy): domain Bacteria; kingdom Bacillati; phylum Actinomycetota; class Actinomycetes; order Actinomycetales; family Actinomycetaceae; genus Actinomyces; species Actinomyces capricornis. The sequence goes on along the minus strand of NZ_AP025017.1, from coordinate 437,075 downwards.
CTTCGCGGGCGCACTGACCTACCTGGTGTGCACCGCGGTCCTGCCCCGCCTCATCGGGCACGGCGCCCTGTCCGGCGTCGAGGAGCCGGGCAGTGCGCTGTCGAGCTACTTCACCGTCGAGATGCCGCCCGCGGTGGAGGTCATGACGGCCCTGCTGCTGTCCTTCCTCCTGGGCATCGGCCTGTCCATGGTGCCGCGAGGCGTCCTGCGCAAGGGCTTCATCGAGTTCCGCGCCATCATCACCAGCCTCATCGAGCGGATCATCGTCCCCCTCCTGCCCCTGCACATCTTCGGGATCTTCCTCAACCTCACCTACACCGGCGAGGCCTGGCAGATCATGCGCACCCTGCTCAACGTCGTCGTCGTGGTGCTGGTGCTGGAGGTCGTCATCCTGGCCTCCCAGTACCTCGTGGCGGGGCTCATCTCGGGCAGGAACCCGCTGCGGGCCATCATCACCATGCTCCCGGCCTACGTCACCGCGCTGGGCACCTCCTCATCGGCGGCCACCATCCCGGTGACCCTGCGCCAGGCCAAGAAGAACGGCGTGTCCGACGCCGTGGCCTCCTTCACCGTGCCCCTGTGCGCCACCATCCACCTGGCGGGCTCGACCTCCAAGATCTTCGCCTTCGCCTTCGCCATCGTCCTGACCCAGGGCCTGGTCGTCACCCCCGTGCAGTGGTTCGGCTTCATCTTCATGCTGGGCATCACCATGGTGGCCGCCCCGGGTGTTCCCGGCGGCGCGATCGTGGCGGCCACCGGTCTGCTGTCCTCCATGCTGGGCTTCAACGACGACCAGGTGGCCCTCATGATCGCCACCTACATCGCCCTGGACTCCTTCGGCACGGCCACCAATGTCACCGGCGACGGCGCGATCGCCCTGGTGGTCGATCGCCTCGCCGGCGGGCGCATCGGTGCCGAGGGAGACCCCGAGAACGCCCGCGAGCTCGCCTTCGACGGCATGGCCTACCTCGACCGCGTCAGCGTCGAGGGCGTGGTCAGCCCCGAGGACCTGGCGGCCTCCGCCCAGGCCGCGGGCACCGACAGAGCCCAGGAGCGCTAGCGGGCGGCCAGGGTGCGCAGGGGGCCATCGGCCTGGAGGAGCGCGGCCGGGTCGCCCTCCTGCACCACCCGCCCCGCATCCAGGACGACGACGTGATCGGCCTGGGTCGACCACTGCAGGCGGTGGGTGATCTCAACGACCGTCGCCCCGGCCAGATGGCGGCGCACCGCCTCGCGCACCGTCGCATCCAGGGCCGGGTCCAGGTGGGAGGTGAACTCATCGAGGATGAGGACCGAGGGCCGTGCCAGCAGCACCCGCGCCAGGGCCAGGCGCTGGCGCTGGCCCCCGGACAGGGACTGGCCCCGCTCACCCACGAGGCTCCCGTAGCCCCCTGGCAGAGCCATGACCTCCTCATGGATGCCGGCGACTCGGCAGGCCTGCTCCACCTGCGCGTCACTGGCCGAGGGCGCCGCTAGGCGAACGTTGTCGGCCACCGGGGCCCGGAAGAGGTGGATGCGCTGGGAGACCAGGCCGACCTGCCCGTACAGGCTCTCGACCCGCAGCCCGCGCACATCCGTGCCGTCGATGAGGATGCTCCCGGCCTGCGGGTCGTCGAAGCGCAGCGCCAGGTGCGCCAGCGTGGACTTCCCCGAGCCCGAGGCGCCCACGATGCAGGTCCACTGCCCGGCCCGCGCCCGGATGCTGACGCCCCGCAGGGCGGGGGCCGAGGAGCCCGGGTAGGTGTAGTCCACCTCGCGCCACTCCAGCCCATGGCTCACGCCGGGCTCCAGCTCGACTCCTCCTTCGGCCTGGGGCAGGGGGGCGTGCACCACCTGCCAGACGCGCTCGGCCGAGGCCAGCGAGGCGCTGAGGGAGGCCGCCAGCTCCTCAACCCCGCGCACTGTGCCGCTCAGCCTGAGCACCGCGGCGGCGGCCCCCGCCAGGGCCACAGCGCTCACCTGCCCGGCAGAGACGCCACCAGCGCCCACGGCGACGACGGCCACCGGACCGGCCAGCCCCAGCAGCGCGCCCGCACCGCGGCGCACCGCCGCCCATCGGGCAGAGGGTGCCAGGGTCCGTGCCACGGCGTCGTCGAGACCGCCCATCTCCTCCAGGCGCGCGGCGGTGCGGCCGTAGCCCACCACCTCGGGCATGCCCTGGACCGTGTCGGTGACATGCTGGACCAGCGCCGCCCGCCCGGCCGCCCCCGCCCGGGCAGCCCCCAGCGAGGCCGTCGTGCCCAGGACCGGGACCACGAGCAGCTGGAGGGCCAGGAGTCCCAGGGCGGCGCCCGCCACCGGCCAGGAGACCATCGCCCCGATGGCGCCCACCACCATGAGCGGCCCCACGACGGCGCACACGACGGGCGCCAGGGTGTGGGCGAAGAGGACCTCGATGCGGTCGATGTCCTTGGTCGCGCGGGTGAGCAGCTGGGCGGAGTGCCAGGCCGGGGACAGCCGCGGGGAGCGGGGGATGAAGGAGGCGAAGACCTCCGCGCGCAGTAGCTCCAGGGCCCGGAAGGCCACCAGGTGGCCCAGGAGCTGCTCGCCGTAGCGCAGGGCGGCCTTGACCAGGGCCATGACCGCCATGGCGGCCACCACCGGCCACAGCCCGCTGAGCGGTCGCCCCTGCGCCAGGGCGATCCCATGGGCGGCCACCGCCGAGGCCCCCAGGGCGAACATGCCCACCCCCACCAGTAGGGAGGCCAGGCGGCAGGCTGTCGATCCCAGCAGCGGGGCCAGGACGGGCCGGGTCACCCGCACCAGCCAGCCCGCCAGCACCCTGCGCGGGGGTGGGGCCGGCAGCTCCGAGACCTCCCGGGCGCCACCGGGCAGGGGACTCCGGCGAGCCGGGGGAGTGGTGGTGGCGCTCATGGGTGCACCTCCTGGGTACTGCGGTCGATGGGGCGGTCCTCCCCGGGCGGGGCCTGGCCGCTGGGCGGGGCGCCGTCCTCGACCAGGCGGCCATCGACGACTCTGACCGTGCGGTCGGCCCGCACCAGGGCGCCGGGGCGGTGGGAGACCGTGATGACGGTGCGGTCCCGGGCGAGGCGCTGCAGGGCCCGGGTGATGGCCGCCTCACTGGCCAGGTCCACCTGGCTGGTGGGCTCATCGAGCAGCAGCAGGGGCCGGTCGGCCAGGACCGCGCGCGCCAGTGACAGGCGCTGGGCCTGTCCGCCCGAGAGCCCCATCCCCGCCTCGCCCACGCTCGTGTCCAGGCCCTGGGGCATGAGGCGCACCTGAGGGGCCAGGCCCACCTCCTCCAGGGCCCGCCACATCTGCTCAGTGCTGGCCCCGGGGCGGGCCAGTCGCAGGTTCTCGGCGATGGTGCCGGTGAACAGCCACGTGCTCTGGGCGACCAGGGAACTGGCCGCGCGCACCTGCTCCTGGGCGGTGGGGCGCAGCTCGGTGCCATGGACCCACGCCCTCCCGCCGCTGGGGATGAGGTCGCCGGCCAGCACGGCCAGAAGCGTGGACTTGCCCGCCCCGGAGGCCCCGACGACGGCCAGGTGCTCGCCGCGGCGCACCCGCAGGTCCACCCCGCGCAGGACCGGCGGAGCCTGCGGGTCCCAGGCGGCCCAGAGGCCGTCGAGCACCACCTCATCCTCCGCTCCGCCCGCGCCGGCGCACTGGGAGCCGGGACGACGGGCATGGGCCGATGGGGCCGCCGAGACTGCCGAGGCCGGAGAAGCGGCGGAGGCCGGAGGGATGCTGGAGGCCGGGGAGACGGCGACCGGAGGATCCGCGGCCGGGGAGGCAGTGGGGGCGCCGGGCAGGGGGCGCGCCAGGATGCGGCGCAGCGCCCGCTGATTGGCCATCCCGCCCATGCCCACGTAGAAGAAGGCGCCCACATGGTCCAGGGGCTCCAGGAGCACGTAGGAGGTCAGGATGATGGCCAGGGCGTCGGCGGCGGTGATGGCTCCCTGGCCCATGCGCGCCAGTGCCAGCCCGGCCGCCACCGTGATGAGGCACAGGGAGAACAGGCCGTCGGTGACCAGGATGACGATCTGATTGCCCGCCAGCACCCGCATGATTGCGCGGCGGTTCTCCTCGCCCCGGGCGCGCAGGCGCTGGGCCGTGCGCTCGGCGGCGCGCGAGATCCTGAGGGTGCTCAGCCCCTGGATGGCGTCGAGGTAGTCCGCCGCCAGGCGCATACGGGCCCGGCGCGACTGGGAGGAGGAGGCCCGCAGCCGGCGGTGCAGCAGGGCGATGGCTGCGGGGACGACGACGATGGCGGCCGCCAGGACCAGGGCGGTCACGGCGTCGGCGGCCACCGCCAGCTCGGCCAGGACCAGGAGCGGGGCCACGGCGGCGGCCGCAGTGGGCGCCAGGAAGGTCTGGCGGTACAGGGCCACCCGCTCGGCGCCGTCGGTGAGCAGGGAGACCGTGGAGCCGCTGCGGGCCTCCACGGTGTGCGCCGGCCCCAGGGCCAGCAGGTGGGTGAGGGTCAGGCGCCGCAGATGCGCCTCCTCCCGGGTGGCGCTGGAGCGTGAGACCAGCTGAGCCCCCGTCTGGCAGACGGCGCTGATGAGGGCCGCCACGGCGGCGATCACCAGGTGCTCGCCCGCGGCCTGCCCCGCCACCAGTGCCCCCAGGGCCCGCCCGGTGGTGATGAGCGCCCAGCCCCCAGCCAGGGCGCCCAGGATGCTCAGGGTGAAGGTGGCCGCATTGGCGCGCCGCCCGTGCGGTGAGGCGAGGGCGGGGCCAGGGGCCCGCGGTGGGCGCCGCGGCCCGGGCTCCGGAGCGGGGCTCGGGGCCGGCTGGTGGGGGTGCTGGATCGGATGAGTCATGACTGGTTCGTGCTGGTGGTGCCGCCTCGGCGGTGTTGCACGGACGGCATTGGCTGGACGGTGGTGGATCGATGGCGTCGGCTGGATGATGATCGGCCCGGGCCGGTCAGGGGCGTGCTCTCTCCTGGCGTGGTGAGGGTCACGAAACGCCGGCGGGCTGTGTGACGCACCCATCGGCGTCATAGCGTTGGACCGTGGGCTGCTCGCGTGGCCCGTGACGACGATCGTCCCGAAGGAGTCTTTCATGGCCAATGCCCCTGTCAACATCACCGTCACCGGTGCCGCCGGCAACATCGGCTACGCGCTGCTCTTCCGCATCGCCTCCGGCGCGCTGCTGGGCGCCGACCAGCGCGTCAACCTGCGCCTGCTGGAGATCCCCCAGGCGGTCAAGGCCGCCGAGGGCACCGCCATGGAGCTGTTCGACTCCGCCTTCCCCACCCTGGGCAGCGTGGACATCTTCGATGACCCCAAGGCCGCCTTCGAGGGCGCCAACATCGCCTTCCTCGTGGGCTCGATGCCGCGCAAGGCCGGGATGGAGCGCTCCGACCTGCTCTCGGCCAACGGCGGCATCTTCGGCCCCCAGGGCGAGGCCCTCAACGCCGGCGCCGCCCAGGACATCAAGGTCCTGGTCGTGGGCAACCCCGCCAACACCAATGCGCTCATTGCTGCCTCCCATGCCCCGGACATCCCCGCCTCCCGCTTCACCGCCATGACGCGCCTGGACCACAACCGTGCCCTGGCCCAGCTGGCCACCAAGGCCGGGGTCCACGTCTCGGACATCGACAAGGTCACCGTGTGGGGCAACCACTCCACCACCCAGTACCCCGACCTGACCCAGGCCACCATCAAGGGCGCTCCCATCCCCGAGATCCTGGCCGACCGGGCCTGGGTGGAGGAGGACTTCATCCCCACCGTGGCCAAGCGCGGCGCCGCCATCATCGAGGCCCGGGGCGCCTCCTCGGCCGCCTCGGCCGCCTCGGCCGCCATCGACCACGTCCACGACTGGGTGCTGGGGGTCTCCGGCTCCTGGACCTCCTCCTCGGTCATGTCCGACGGCTCCTACGGCGTGCCCGAGGGCATCATCTCCTCCTTCCCCTGCACCTCCGTGGGCGGGGAGTGGAAGATCGTCGAGGGCCTGGAGATCGACGAGTTCTCCCGCGGCAAGATCGACGCCTCGGCCGCCGAGCTCGTCGAGGAGAAGGAGGCCGTGGCCTCCATGGGCCTCATCTGAGCCCGCTGACCCCGCAGCGCCTGAAGCCCCCGCCCCGATCCCGGGGCGGGGGCTTCAGGCGCGGTAGGACCTCCTCGCGCCTGCCGGGCACGCGGCGGCGGTGCGCGGTGCGCAGGGCGTGTGGGAGACCCCGGGGCCTGGTGGCGCCGCCGACGGCATGACGTTACGTGATTGATCGTGATGGAAAGACTTGTCTGTCCGTCAACTTCGGTATAGTCTCCTTCCAGAGGTCAGATGACTGCCCTGGCCCGGCTCCCGCAACGAGGCGGCAGCCCTGGAACAACGATGTTTCTAAGGAGCAGACCCATGCGTCCCACCCTCACCCTCTCCCGGCGCACTGCCCTCGCCGGGCTCGGCGCCACTGCCATCGCCGCCACCCTGGCCGCGTGCGGCACGACGGGCACCCAGGACTCCGGCTCCCAGTCCGGGGCGCCGGCGGGCGAGGGCGATGCCAGCAAGGTCGACGTCGTCACCTGGTGGTCCGCGGGCAGTGAGAAGCTCGGCCTGGACGCCCTGGTGGCGGTCTTCGAGGAGCAGTTCCCGGACACCGCCTTCGAGAACAAGGCCGTCTCCGGCGGCGCCGGCAGCCAGGCCAAGCAGAAGCTCGCCGCGGACCTGGCCGCCTCCAACCCGCCGGACACCTACCAGGCCCACGCCGGTGCCGAGCTCAAGGACGACATCGAGGCCGGCTACCTCACCGACGTCTCCAGCCTCTACGAGGAGTTCGGGCTCAAGGACGCCTTCCCCGCCACCCTCATGGACCGCCTGACCGACGCCGAGGGCGCCATCTACTCCGTGCCCTCCAACATCCACCGCGCCAATGTCGTGTGGGCCTCGGTCTCCGCCCTCAAGGCCGCCGGGCTGGACCCGGCCAAGCCCGCGGCCGATATCGAGGCATGGATCGCCGATATGGAGAAGGTCAAGGAGGCGGGCCTGACCCCCATCACCATGGGCATGGCCTGGACCCAGCTCCAGCTGCTCGAGACGGTCCTCATCGCCGACCTGGGCCACAAGGCCTACAGCGGGCTCTTCGACGGCAGCACCGACTGGGCGGGCCCCGAGGTCGCCAAGGCCCTGGAGCACTACCGCAGGATCGTCGCCCTGACCGACACCTCGCTCTACACCGAGGACTGGGAGCCGGCCATGAAACCGATCATGGACGGCAAGGCCGCCTTCAATGTCATGGGCGACTGGGCGGTGGCCGCCTTCGACGCCGCCGGGCTCAAGGCCGGCACCGACTACGTCCACTTTCCGGTGCCCGGGACCGACGGCGTCTTCGACTTCCTGGCCGACTCCTTCACCCTGCCCGACGGCGCCGCCCACCCCGGCGGGGCGAAGAACTGGCTCAACTGCATCTCCTCCAAGGAGGGCCAGATCGCCTTCAACACCGTCAAGGGCTCCATCCCGGCGCGCACCGACCTCAGTGATGAGGACCGGGCGGCCTTCTCCGACTACCAGCGCTCGGCGATGGACTCCTTCGCCTCCGACACCATCGTGTCCTCCATCGCCCACGGCGCCGCCCTGCCGGCCAAGGCCTCCAACGCGATGAACGACGCCCTGACGAAGTTCGCCCAGGGCGCCTCCGACATCGCCACCCTCCAGGCCGATCTCAAGGCCGCCTACGACGCTGTGGCCTCCTGAACCCTCGGCGGGCCGTGGATGCTCCGTCACGGCCCGCCGAGCGCCCGCTGGGGCGGGACCGCGCACCCCGGTCCCGCCCCGGCTCCGGACTCGTGCCGGCAGCAGGAGCAGCAGGCCGCGGCAGCGCTCCGCGGCGATAGGCCGCCTCGGGGCCGGGGTGCGCGGCCCGTGACGTGCAAGACCTGCATCGCTCATGCGGGCCGGGAAGGAAGACCATGGGCGCCAAGCCGCGCCGGGGACGTCGTCGGACCAACTGGCAGCAGTGGGGGCCGGGGCTCCTGCTCATCTCCCCATCACTGGTTCTCGTGGGCGTGTTCGTCTACGGGATGATCGGGGTCAATATCAACACCTCCGTGCTGGACATGCATACCGCCGGCCAGGTCTCCGGGCGCAAGGGCTCCAGCCCCGTGGGCCTGGAGAACTTCATCGCTCTGTTCAGGGACCCCGACTTCCAGCACTCCTTCCTCAATCTCATCCTGTTCACCGTGGCTTTCCTGGCCGGGACCCTCGTGCTGGGCTTCCTGTGGGCCTGGCTCCTGGACCGGCCCCTCAAGGGCGAGGGCGTGTTCCGCTCGATCTTCCTGTTCCCCATGGCGGTGTCCTTCGTGGCCTCGGGCGTGGTGTGGCGGTGGCTGCTCAACTCCGCCCAGGGGGAGCAGGCCTCCGGGCTCAACCGGCTCTTCGAGATGCTGGGGCTGCGCTTCCTGGAGAACTCGTGGACCCAGAGCACCACGGTGGGGATCCTGGCCATCGCCCTGCCGGCGATCTGGCAGCTGGCGGGCTACGTCATGGCACTGTTCCTGGCAGGCTTCCGCGGCATCCCCGAGGACCTGCGCGAGGCCGCCCGTGTCGACGGCGCCAGTGAGTGGCAGCTCTACCGCTCCATCATCTTCCCCCAGCTCACCCCGATCGCCCTGAGCGCCGTCATCATCATCGGCCACATGTCCCTCAAATCCTTCGACCTCATCATGTCCATCACCGATCAGCGCACCTATTCCACCAAGGTGCCGGCGATCGACATGTTCAACTTCATGACCGACAACGACTACTCCAACGCCGCCGCCGTCGGCACCATCCTGCTGGTCCTGGTCGCGATCGCGGTCGTGCCCTATCTCATCCATGACGCCAAGGGACGGAGGTGACCCCGATGACCGCGCCTCGTACTGCTGAGCCGATCCCCGCCGCGGCCGCCTCCCGGCGCCGGGCGTCCTTGATGGCCGGATCGCCGTGGAGCAGGGGCCTGCGCTACGTGCTGCTCCTGGCCTCGGTCGTCTTCGTGCTCATCCCCGTCTACGTGCTGCTGGTGACGTCCTTCAAGGGCAGTGTCGAGGCCGATCCCTCGCGCACCTGGTTCCTGCCCGAGACCTGGACCCTGCGGAACTGGGCCAATGCCTGGAACGAGCTGTCCGGGGGGCTGCTGCGCTCCCTCATGCTGGTCATCCCCTCCTCGCTGATCTCCGCGATCCTGGGCAGCGCCAACGGCTTCGTGCTGTCCAAGTGGCGCTTCCCCGGGGCCAACCTGGTCTTCACCCTCATCCTGTTCGGGATGTTCATCCCCTACCAGGCGGTGATGATCCCCCTCATGCGCCTGGTGACCAGTGCTGATATCGGCTTCGGCATCCACACCCTCATCCTCATGCACGTGGTCTACGGGATCCCCATCACCACCCTGATCTTCCGCAACTACTACGAGACGATGCCCGAGGAGCTCATCGAGGCCGCGCGGGTCGACGGCGCCGGCATGCTGCGCACCTACGCCTCGGTGGTCCTGCCGATCTCGGTGCCCAGTTTCGTGGTGGTGCTCATCTGGCAGTTCACCTCGGCCTGGAACGACTTCCTCTTCGCCCTGTTCTTCGGCGGAGGGGCCCAGTCCGGCCCTGTGACCCTGGCGCTGAACAACCTGGCGCACGGCTCGATCATGGCCGACTACGGGGCATCGATGTCCGGGGCGCTCATCGCCTCGGTGCCCACGCTCATCGTCTACATCCTGCTGGGCAAGTACTTCGTGGGCGGCCTCATGGCCGGCAGCGTCAAGGGCTGAGCCGGCTGCCGCCCGGCCCCGGCCCCGCGGCGGGCCCGGGCTTGGGGGCGCCGGCCCGCTCATGATGTGATCGGGCCATGGCACGCCGCAGCTCCAAGCGACCCTACGGGCGGGGGCATGTGCCCCTGAACATGGACCGCCTCGCCTCCGTCCCGCGCACCCAGCGCGGCCCGGGCGGCGCGGCCTTCACCGTGCGCCACCTGCACGGTGGGGACAAGGCCTACACCTGCCCGGGCTGCCACCGCCTCATCCCGGCCGGCACCCCGCATGTGGTGGCCTGGTCCAATGAGTCGCTCTTCGGCGCCGACCGGGGCCTGGAGGAGCGGCGGCACTGGCACACCTCCTGCTGGGAGCGCGGCCTGTGGCGCTAGCTCCGGTTCAACGCGGCAGGCCCCGGAAGAGTCACCGGCACGCTCACGCGTCCTGAAGGTCGAAACCACGGGACCGGGGGTGGGCGCAACGACCCAGATGATCAGCAGCGTTGCCGGGCTACTGCCTCGGCCTGTCGATCACCTTCCCCACCCCATTGCCAGGGATGTCATGGAGACCTTTCAGTTCATTGAAGGTTATTCAGGAGCTGGAGCGTACACCCTCTGACCTGGGCAAACGCATACGATCAACTCCTCTCTGAATAACCCTCATTAGTCAGGTAATATCAAGTGACATCTCAGGAAGGTGGCGTGCCGGGATGTCGTCATGAAACGAGAGGCAAGTTCGTGGAATTCTACATGTGGTAGCTTCTGATGTCTTGTGTCTTGAATCGCTGAGGGTGGGGTTGCTGACATGTGTGGGGATCCTCGGTTCGTCAACGGGTAATGGGGTGGTTGTGGTTTGTTGGCTGAGCATCGGGGGCGTGGTGGTGTTGACAATGCTCCCGCCAGGGGGGAGGCTGTCGATGTCAGAAAGTTGATCCGCATCAAGATCCACTACTGGCTCACAGTCAGTGAGGTCGAGTACGGCGCCAGGGGGTGCTCGTGAATCGATTTCTTCTGCGCATGAGATTCGCCTGTATCGTGGGGCTGGCGATCGGTGGCCTCATGAATGCCGCAGCCTTTGTGGGGGATGCCTTGGCGCTCGGGACGATCACATACGCCCTTGTCATGATTCTCTTCGTCGTCGGCGCCATCGGCGGCGAGATTGCTCTGCGCCGGCAGTGGAGGCGTCGATCCGACGAGGGTCTTCCCATGCTCGGCAGCACCAGGTCGTCCACCAGGTAGCCAAAGGGCGGCCTGGGCCCGGTCCTCACACCAGCGGCTCGGGGCTGCGCTCCTCCCAGCCCGGCAGGAGGCGGTCCAGGGCGAAGCGCAGCGGGACGATATCCCCGTCGCGCCCGCCCTCGCCGATGGTCATCGGAACCGGCTCGCGCACCGGGCGCGCCCCCAGAAGCCGCTGCCGGGCTCCGAGCGGCATGGACAGCACGTAGAAGCCGCCGTCCTCGCCCAGGGCCACCGTCCGGTCCCCGCGCAGGTACCAGCCGCGCAGGCCGGTACGGGCCGTGCCGCCCCGGTAGCCCCTGGCCCGCAGCTCGACCGGCTCCAGCCCCTCATCGCGGGCCACAGTCAGGAACAGCGCCACGATCCGGGCCGCCCGGGCCTCCTCGGCGGCCTGCCGCTCCTGGAGCATGCGGGCGCGCTCAGCGGCCGCCCGACGGCGCTCCTGGGCCCAGTCCCGCTCCTGCGCCGGCCCCTGGTCGGGGCAGGGCCCGTCCTCACCGGCCTGGCTGCGGCCCGGCTGCTCCTGACTGCTCACTGGGCGCTCCCCTCTCACGGCTGCGATCCGCACCATCGTAGGACGTCGGCGCGCCCGGCCCCGGCCGGGCGCGGAGGGCCGGCACGGGAAAGCGGGGGAGGAGGCACGGCCGGGCCGTTCAGTGGCACCCGGGCCGGTCGGGGTGCCCGGGAGGGAGGGACGACGACGGCGCCCAGCACCGGGGGAGTGCTGGGCGCCGTCATGCAGGAGCCGGAGCCGTGTCGAGCCGGGCGATCAGCGCCGGCGCGACTTGCCCTGGCGCGGCGGGCGCGGCGGCCGGGGCGCGGGAACGGTCTGGATCGCCTCCGTGGGGTCACTGGGCTCGGGGGACGGGGCGGAGCCGTAGGAGGAGGCCGAGGGGGCGGGGGCCTCGATGACCTCATCGGCGCTAGCGGAGTCGGAGTCCGCCTGGTCGTCCCCGGCAGCCTCATCCGCGTCCGCGGGCTCCAGGGTCGCCAGCGGGTGGAGAACGGGGGCCTGGGGGAGCACGCCGCCCAGGACGCCGCGCATCTCCTCCAGGTAGCTGGCCACCGAGTCGCGCTGGCGCTCGAGCTCCTCCAGCTGACGGTTGGCCACCGCGGCGGCGATATCAGCGTCGGCGCGCGCATCGGAGACGATCTGCTCGGCCTCCACCCGGGCCTGGGCCAGGGTCTCCTCGGCCTGGGCCAGGGCGTCCTCCTGCTTGGCTCGGGTCTCGGAGTCGGTGCGGGCGCGCACCTCCTCGGCGCGGGCCAGGGCCTCCTGCAGGCGGGCCTCGGCCTCCTCGGCCTGGATCTGGGCCTGGGCCTGCATCTCCTTGATGCGCTCCTTGGTGGCCTCGTGGGCATCGGAGTCCTCCTGGGCCGCCGCCTCGTGGGCCGCGGCGATCTCCAGGGTGGCCTGCTGGCGCAGCTCGGTGGCCTCGGCGCGCGCGGCGGCGGCCTCGTCGGAGGCCGTGCGCCGCAGCGCCTCGGACTCGGTGCGCGCGGCGGTGAGGATCTCATCGGCCTCACGGCGGGCCTTGCCCAGGGTGAGCTCGGCCTCCTGCTTGGCGTCGGAGAGGATCTCCTCAGCGGTGGCCGCCGAGGAGCTGCGCAGCTCATCGGCCTCGGCCACGGCGGCGTCCCGGTTCGCGGTGGCGTCGCGCTCCGAGGAGATGGCGATCTCGGCGGCCTGCTTGCGGGCCTGGGAGAGCACCAGGGCGGACTCGCGCTCGGCCGAGGCGCGCAGCTCGGTGGCGGCGGCCTCGGAGTCGGCGGCGAGCTGGGCGGCCTTGCGCTCGGCGGAGGCCACCAGCTCCTGGGCGCGCGCCTCGGCGTTGGCCAGGGTGGTGGCGGCCTCGCTCTCCGAGCGCGTGCGCAGATCACTGGCCTCGCGCCGGGCCTCCGAGAGCAGCGTGGCCGCCTCGGAGGCGGAGCGCTCGGAGAGGTTCTTGGCATTGGTGCGGGTGCGGGTCAGCAGCGCATCGGCCTCCGCATTGGCCTTGGACAGCACCGAGGCGCTCTGCTCCTCGGCGCTGCGCAGCAGCTGCTCGATGCGCGAGCCCAGGCCCGCGTAGGTGGGCTTGTCGGCCTCGCGCAGCCGGCGCTGGGCGTCGGCCAGCTCGCCGGCGAGCGTCATCGCCCGCTGGTCGAGGCTGGCCACCTCACGGCGGGCATCGGCGAGCTGCCGATTCAGGGTATCGAGCCGCTGGTCAACCTGGGGCCGGTCATAGCCCTTCCGGACGACCGCGAACTCACTGTGCTCCTCGGACACGTGTTCCTCCTCCTGCTGGGCGGTCAGGGTCACCGCCACCTGGGCAAGCGTAGCGAGACAGGGGCCCTCCGGGCAGCGTGTCAAAAGACGGAAAAGCCCGCAGGGGTGTAGAAACGCGCACAATCGTGCACCATCCGCGGAGGTACCCGATTCAACGACCGCCGCACAGGAGACTTCGCTCAGCGCGTGCAGGTCTGTGATCTTGTCCCGTCCTGACGGTCATCGGCTGCTGCTCATGCGATTCTGGTTGCTCGGATGCGCCTCGGCGCACTGAATGACTTCGACCCGGGGTCCGCCCAGGGTCGGCGCCCATGTCCGCGAACATAGGAGATCCGCGTCGTGAGACGTATCTTGAGCGCGATCGTGACCGTCCTCGGGCTGGTTGCCATTGCCCTGGCCGTGTGCTCCGCCACCATCTGGAAGCCCAGCTCGACGGTCGAGGCCTCTCTTGCGCAGAGCCCGAACCAGCCCTACGTCATCACCGAGCCCGGGGTCCTGGGCACTATCGGCTCTGATGTCACGGTGACCGCCACCGCCGAGGGCGGGCAGGAGGTACGCGTCATCGTCGCCCGCGCCGCCGACGTCCAGGCCTGGCTGGCCACCGACCCCTACGTGTCCGTCACCGGGCTGTCGGGTGACGCCTCCTCCCTGGAGTCCACCGAGGTCACGGAGAAGTGCGAGGCCGACGCCGGTGCCTCCGCCGACGCCTCCGGGCAGGCGGCCCAGGGCGAGGGCGGCTGCACGCCGCGCGAGCCCTCCGGCGCCAACCCCGCCGACTCCGACCTGTGGATCACCGAGCACACCGGCTCGGGCTCGGTGACCTTCGAGCAGTCCGCCGCCGACGCGCAGGTCGTCATCATGGCCGTGACCGATGGCACCGCCAGCGCCCCGAGCCTGACGCTGAGCTGGCCGCGGACCGTGGAGACCCCCTGGTACTTCTACGCCTTCCTGGTCGTGGGCGGCCTGCTGGTGCTCGTGGGCGTCTTCCTCTTCCTCATCGACATCCAGATGCGTCACGCCGACGCCCAGCGCCGTACGCGCGCCGCCGAGCGGGCCGCGCGCGTGGCCCAGGCCGACGGCGTGGCCACCGCCAGCATCCCCCAGCTCGACGACCCCGACCGGCAGCTGACCCGTCGCGAGCTGCGCGACAAGGAGCGGGCCGAGAAGATGGGTGAGGAGTGGATCGACCCGCGCACCGGGCGCGTCCATCGCGACGGCGTCGAGGTCCCCGACGTACCCGCGGCCCCCGCGGGCCTGCCGGGCCAGGAGGCGCAGGACGCCCAGGGCCGGTGGCAGCCTGCCGCCGTGCCGGGCCGCCCCATCGACGACGTCGGCGCGGCGCGCGGATCCGCGGTCCTGCCCGGGCTGGATGAGGCCACCACCCAGGCGCACCGCGCCACCCGCGACCTGGGCGGGCAGCCGGCCTTCTCCGTGAGCCCCACCGGCGGTATGGACGCCAGTACCGCAGAGGTCCCCGCCTACAACGATGAGATCCCCGGCGACCCGTCCCAAGCCGCCGGTCAGGCGCCGGACCACTCCCGCTTCGCCGCCCCATGGCCCGCAGCCGACCAGGGCACCGGCGTCCAGGGCGTCGATATCCAGAGCGCAGGGATCTCGGACGTCGGCATGCAGCCCGCATCCGAGACGGGCCTGGAGGCCACCCAGGCCTTCACCGGCGCCACCGGCCCGCAGCATCAGCCCGTCGCCGACCCGTGGCAGCAGGCAGGCGCGCAGGCCTGGGACCAGCAGGGGCCCGCCTCCTGGGGCCAGGGCCTGGATCACCAGGCCCCGGCGGACCCCGCCGCAGCGGCAGGGGCGGCCGTCCCGCAGGACGCCGTGGCCGAGCAGGGCTGGGGACAGGTCCAGTCGGGTCAGCACGCCCTTCCGGACTGGGCCGGTCAGGTCCAGCAGAGCTGGGGTGAGCCCCAGGCCCCGCAGGCCGCTGCCGAGCCCGCCGCCCCGGCCGCATTCGACGCACCCCTGTCCGGCTCCGACCACGCCACCGCCGCTCGCCCCGGCCTGGCCGTGCCCGAGCAGCCCGCCGCCCCCGCCTACCCCGAGGCCCCGGTGACGCCGTCGGTGCCGGCGATGCCGGGCACGACCCAGGACGCCTGGGCGGGCCCCGGCGGGCAGGCCGGACCGGGCTGGCCCGCTGCCGCTGCCGACCCTGCGGGTGGCCTGGAGCCGCCCGCCCCCGCCGTCGGGCAGCCCGCCGATGCGGCCGGCGCGGACGCTCCCGCCAACCCCTACCTCAGGGCGGGGGCAGCCATGGGCGACCCGGCCGCCGGCGCCCCTGCGGTCCCCGGGCAGGGAGCCGCACCGGCCACGCCGACGGCGCACACTGCTGAGGCCGGGCAGGCCGCCGGGGCCCCGGGGACGCAGGCAGCTCCTCGTGGGGCCGCCGAGGCCGGATCGCAGGTCGAGGACTACCGGGTCTCCGAGGAGGAGATCAGGGCGGCCAACGCCGTACCCGTGTCAACCAACAACCCCACCACCGAGGAGCGCCTCTGATGACCAGCCGTCGAGCCTTCCTGGCCGGAGGGACCGTCTCCGCACTGTCCCTGACCCTGGCCGCCTGCTCCCAGAACAAGCCCTCCGTGACCACGCCGACGGCCACCGGCAGCGCCGCGGCCGAGTCCGTGCTCAGCCCCGAGAAGCTCACCGCGGTCCTGGAGCGCATCAAGACCGGTATGGATGCGGCCGATGCGGAGAAGAAGCCCGAGCTGCTGGCCGGCTACGCGGAGGGGCCCGCCGTGCGCGTGCGCACCGCCGAGTACGCCCTGGCGACCGCCACCAAGGACGACGCGCATATCCAGGTGCTGCCCGCCACCACCAGCCAGACCAGCTCGGCGGGTGTGACCCTGGACTTCCCGCGCGTGGCCATCAATGTCACCGATGCGCCGGCGGAGAAGGTCGCCCCCTTCCTCATGGCGCTGCGCCAGAACAGCGCGCGGGACAACTTCCAGCTGTGGGCCTGGGTCCAGCTCTTCCCATCGGTCAACGTCCCCGCGATCGACTCACCCCTGTCGGGCACCGAGCAGGTCGTGGCCGACAGCGAGGGCCTGGTGGTCACCCCCCAGGCGGCTCTTGACGCCTATGTCGATGCGCTCAACAACCCCGAGGGCGACAACGGCAAGGCCTTCGCCGACGACCCGGTGCGCCAGCAGGTCGCCGCTCAGCGCTCCGTCGACGTCAGCCCCACCGGCGAGGTCACGGTCACGGCGGCCGCCGGATCGGACGGGTTCTTGGGCCTGCGCACCGACGACGGTGGGGCCATCGTGATGACCACGCTGACCTACACCAGCACCTTCAAGAAGACGGTCGACGGCGGCAGCCTCACACTTCAAAGCGATATCGGCGCCATGCTGGGGGATAACAAGGAGGTGGTGGGCACCGTGACGGCCACCTACGAGGCCATGGTCGCCTTCTCCATCCCGCCGGAGGGCGGGGACGCCAACGGCTCCACCACTACGGTGGTCCTGGGCGCGGAGACCATCCTGGCCAAGGTCGAGCGCGACGACTCCCAGGCGCCCACGCCCACCGCCACCCCCACCCGCTGATCGCGGCCGCCGGGCCGCGGGGGCGACCCACCCGCAGAGATTCCGCACAACCGTCAACGGGCCCAGCCCGAGGAAGGCCGTCATCCATGAGCATGTTCGGTGCCGTCGACCTGTCCACCCTCGCCCCCTCCACCGCGCCGGGCGGGGGCGCAGCGACGCCGGGCGGCCGTCCCGGCGCCCCCGGGGTCGGGGCCGCCGGGGCGGGTGCCTCGGGTGGCCTGCCCGCCCCGCTCATCGTGGAGGTCGATGCCACCACGCTCAGGGATGTGGCGGAGATCAGCACGCAGGTGCCGGTGCTCCTGGTCCTGCACAGCCCCCGCAGCCAGGCCGCCACCGATCTGGTCGCGCTTCTGGAGCGCCTGGCCCAGGAGTACGGCGGGCGCTTCCAGCTGGGCCGCATCGACGTCGACGCCGCACCCGAGGTGGCCCAGGCCCTCCAGGCCCAGGCCGTGCCCGCCGTCATGGCGCTGCTGGCCGGCCAGCCCGTCCCGATCTTCCAGGGCACGGCGCCCGAGGAGGAGCTGCGCCGCGTCATCGACCAGCTGCTCCAGCTCGCCGCCAGTAACGGGGTCACCGGCACGATCGCCGTCGACGGCACTGAGGAGGCCGAGCCGCCCGAGGAGGAGAGCGAGGTCGAGAAGGCGGCCCGGCAGGCCATCGAGGCCGGCGACTATGCGGCCGCCGAGGAGGTCTACGACCGCGCCATCAAGCAGTCCCCGGGCGATGACCAGCTCAAGGCGGCCCGCAGCCAGGTCCGCTTCCTGGCCCGCACCGACGGCGTGGACCCCGCCGCGGCCCTGGCGGCCGCCGATGCCGCGCCCCAGGACCTCCAGGCGGCCCTGGCCGGGGCCGACGCCGCCCTGGCCCTGGGGGACGCCAATGCCGCCCTGGTGCGGGCCCTGGAGGCCGTGCGCTCCCACACGGGCGAGGAGCGCGAGACCGCGCGCCTGCGCCTGCTCGAGCTCTTCGACATCGTGGGCTCCGGCTCCCCCGAGGTCGCCCGGGTGCGCCGCATGCTCGCCACCATCCTGTACTGATCTGTACTGACCTGTACTGGCCTGCACTGACCCTTGGCCAGCCGCGCTGCGCCACCTGCACTGCGGGCTGAGGGGGCGGCGCAGGCCGCTGGCACGGCGAAGGGCCGTGGCGCGGATCGCGCCACGGCCCTTGCGCATCCCCGGCGGCTGCCGCTCAGCCGCCGGGGCACTGCGGGGTCGGGGTCAGCCGACGGGGGCCGGCTCGATCTTCCACACCTCGCGCGCGTAGTCGTCGATGGTGCGGTCGGAGGAGAAGCGTCCCGAGCGGGTGATGTTCACCCAGGCCTTGCGGGCCCAGGCGCGCTGGTCGGCGTAGTCGGCGGCCATGGCGTCCTTGGCGCTCCGGTAGGCCTCGAAGTCACCCAGGACGTAGTAGACGTCGGCGGGCTCGTAGGAGTCCTCCAGGAGGCTGCGGCGCAGGTCGGCGAACCAGCCCGAGCCGTTGTCGTCCAGGGTGCCGTCGGTGAAGGCGTCCAGGACCCGCTTGAGCCCGGGCACCGTCTCGTAGGCGGTCCGGGGGTTGTAGGTGCGGCGCAGCTCGGGCAGCTCGTCCTCGGTGGCCCCGAAGATGTAGGCGTTGTCGTGGCCCACGGCCTCCAGGATCTCCACATTGGCGCCGTCGAGGGTGCCCAGGGTCAGGGCGCCGTTCATCATGAACTTCATGTTGGAGGTGCCCGAGGCCTCCTTGCCCGCCATCGAGATCTGCTCGGAGACGTCGGCGGCGGGGATGATGTGCTCGGCGGGGGAGACGTTGTAGTTGTGGATGAAGACGACCTTGAGGGTCTTGGAGACCACCGGGTCGTTGTTGACCAGCTCGGCCACGGCGTTGATGAGCTTGATGACGCCCTTGGCCCGGATGTAGCCGGGGGCGGCCTTGGCCCCGAAGATGAACACGCGCGGGGGCACCTCCATGCCCGGGTTCTCCTTCATGCGGAAGTAGAGGTCCAGGATGTAGATGGCGTTGAGCAGTTGGCGCTTGTACTCGTGGAGGCGCTTGATCTGGACGTCGAAGATCGCCTCGGGGTCGATCTCGATGCCCTCGCGGTCCTTGACCCAGGCCGCGAAGTCCTTCTTGTTGGCCTGCTTGACCCGGGTGAGGCGGTCCAGGACGGCGTCGTCGGCGGCATCGGTGTAGTCCGCCAGCACCGACAGGTCTTTGACCCAGGCGTCGGAGCCGGTGACCTCGTCCAGGAGGGCCGACAGGCGCGGGTTGCACTGGCGCAGCCAGCGGCGGGGGGTGACCCCGTTGGTCTTGTTGTTGAAGCGCTCGGGCCAGATCGCGTGCCAGTCCTTGAGGGTCTCGCGCTTGATGATCTCGGTGTGCAGCGCCGCCACGCCGTTGATGGAGTAGGAGGCGTAGCAGGCGATCCAGGCCATGCGGACCTTGTCGCCACTGATGGGGGCCATGTAGTCGATGACGGACTGCTCGATGCCGCGGTCGGCCATCTCGGCGCGGAAGCGGCGGTCGATCTCGCGCACGATCTCCATGATGCGCGGGAAGAGGCGCTCGAAGATGGAGATCTCCCAGGTCTCCAGGGCCTCGGCCAGCACCGTGTGGTTGGTGTAGGCGAAGGTGCGGGTCACCACCGACCAGGCCTCCTCCCAGCCCAGGTGGTGGACGTCCATGAGCAGGCGCATGAGCTCGGGGATGGCCAGGACCGGGTGGGTGTCGTTGAGCTGGACGGCGTTGAAGTCGGCGAAGCCGCGCAGATCGGTGCCGTGGACCTGCACGTAGTTGTCCACGATCTCCTGCAGGGAGGCCGAGCAGAAGAAGTACTGCTGGCGCACCCGCAGGACCTTGCCCTCATAGGTGGTGTCATTGGGGTAGAGGACCCGGGAGATGTCGGAGATGCGCTCGCGCTCGACAATGGCGTCGGTGAAGCGCTGGGAGTTGAAGGCGTCGTAGTCGAACTCCTCGACCGGCTCGGCCTTCCACAGTCGCAGGGTGCCCACGTTCTTGGTGCCGTAGCCGGTGATGGGCATGTCGTAGGGAACGGCGCGCACCGTCATGTCCTGGTAGCGCACCAGGCGCTGGTCCTCCTCGTGGCGGATGACGAAGGGGTAGCCCTCCTCCATCCAGGGGTCGGGGTGCTCGGTCTGGAAGCCGTCGTTGAACAGCTGCTTGAACAGGCCGTAGCGGTAGAGGATGCCGTAGCCGGTCACGGGCAGGTCCAGGGTGGCGCAGGAGTCCAGGAAGCAGGCGGCCAGGCGGCCCAGGCCGCCGTTGCCCAGGGCGGCGTCGGGCTCCTGCTCCAGGACGTCGGTGAGGTTGATGCCGAAGGCCTCGACGGCCTGGCCGGCCTCCTGGACCAGTCCGAGGTTGGTGAGGTTGTTGAGCAGGGCGCGGCCCATGAGGAACTCGGCGGAGAAGTAGTGCTCCATGCGCCCGGCGCGGTACTTCTGCTGGGTGGCGTACCAGTCCTCGGCGATGGCGTCGATGACGGCGGCGGACAGGCCCTGCCAGACCTCCATGGGGGTGGCAGCGGCGGCGGGGCGACCGGAGACGGCGCGCACCTGCGCGGGCACGCTCGTGACCAGGTTCTGTGTCATGGCTTCTTTCCTCATGAGGCAGCAGGTTCGCCGACTGCAAGATTCTTGCAGCGGTATGAAACAAGCGTACATCGCCGTGGCTCGGGCCCACCGGCGCGCAGGGCGGGGAAGGCCGCGCGCCCGTGCGAGACACCGCCAGACTACCGGCTCGGGCTGGACTGTGCTGGACCATGGTCCCTGGACGAGCCCGGGCAGGGACCATGGTCGGCTCTTGGTGCCCGCCTCATGCGACGCATCTCGCCCGCGGGCGGGCGACGGGCACGGTCAGGCACGGCGCTGCCGAGGGCACTGCCGACAGGTGCCGGGCTGCACACAGACAGGTGGGGGCCTACCGGATCACCGGCAGGCCCCCACCGAGGCTCTCGCCCCGGGGTCGGGGTGAGAAGCGGGCGGTCAGCCCCGCGCCGCGGCTTGTCCCTGCTCGTCCTTGCTGGGCGCGGTCTGCCGCCTCAGTCCCGAGCGGGGCGCAGGAAGACCGCGCCCATGGGGGGGATGCGCAGGCGCACCGAGGCGGGGCGGCCGTTCCAGGGCAGCTCCTCGGCCTCCACCCGGCCCAGGTTGCCCACCCCCGAGCCGCCGTAGAGCTCGGAGTCGGTGTTGAGCACCTCATCCCAGCTGCCGGCGAAGGGCAGCCCCACCCGGTAGCCCTCGTGGGGGGTGCCGGCGAAGTTGACCACGCAGACGATGAGGTCCTCGCGGTTGTCCGCATCGCTGCCCTTACGCAGATAGGACAGGACGTTGTGGTCCCCGTCGCCGGCCTCGATCCACTCGAAGCCGCGGTGGGAGAAGTCCTCGGCCCACAGGGCGGGGGAGTCCTTGTAGAGGCGGTTGAGGTCCCCCACCAGGGCGAGCAGGCCCTGGTGGCCCGGGTCGTCCAGGATCCACCAGTCCAGGGAGTGGTCGGCGTTCCACTCCGCCCCCTGGCCGAACTCCTGGCCCATGAAGAGCAGCTGCTTGCCGGGGTGGGACCACTGGTAGGCGTACAGGGCCCGCAGCCCGGCCAGCTCCTGCCAGGCGTCGCCGGGCATCTTGGACAGCAGCGAGCCCTTGCCGTGGACGACCTCGTCATGGCTCAGCGGCAGGATGAACTGCTCGGAGAAGGCGTAGACCAGGGAGAAGGTCAGCTCCCCGTGGTGGTAGCGGCGGTTGACCGGGTCCTCGGCCAGGTAGCGCAGGGTGTCGTTCATCCAGCCCATGTTCCACTTCAGGCCGAAGCCCAGGCCCCCGTACTCGGTGGGCGCGGTCACCCCGGGCCAGGCGGTGGACTCCTCGGCGGCCATGAAGATGCCGGGGCACTTGCGGTAGGCGGTGGCGGTGGACTCCTGCAGGAAGCTGATGGCCTCCAGGTTCTCCCGCCCGCCGAACTGGTTGGGCCGCCACTGGCCGTCCTGGCGCGAGTAGTCCAGGTAGAGCATGGATGCCACGGCGTCCACCCTCAGGCCGTCGATGTGGAACTCCTGGAGCCAGTACAGGGCGTTGGCCACCAGGAAGTTGCGCACCTCGTTGCGCCCGAAGTTGAACACGTAGGTGCCCCAGTCGGGGTGCTCCCCGCGCTGGGGGTCGGGGTCCTCGTACAGGGGGGTGCCGTCGAAGCGGGCCAGGGCCCACTCGTCCTTGGGGAAATGGGCGGGCACCCAGTCCAGGATGACGCCGATGCCGGCCTGGTGGAGCTGGTCGACCAGGTAGCGGAAGTCGTCGGGCGTGCCGAAGCGCGCCGTGGGGGCGTAGTAGCCGGTGACCTGGTAGCCCCAGGACCCGCCGAAGGGGTGCTCGGCCACGGGCATGAACTCCACGTGGGTGAAGCCGGCCTCCTTGACATAGGGCACGAGCTCCTCGGCCAGGCCGCGGTAGCCCAGGCCCTGGCGCCACGAGCCGATGTGCACCTCGTAGATGCTCATGGGCCCGTTGTGGGGGTTGGTGGCGGCGCGCCGCTCCATCCACTCCTCGTCCTGCCACTGGTGGACGGCGTCGGTGACCACCGAGGCCGTGGCCGGGGGCACCTCGGAGGCCCGCGCCATGGGGTCGGCCTTCTGGTGCCAGGAGCCGTCGGCGAAGCAGATCTCGAACTTGTAGCGGGCCCCCACGCCCACGCCGGGGATGAACAGCTCCCAGACCCCCGAGGCGCCCAGGGAGCGCATGGCGGTGGCGGTGCCGTCCCAGTAGTTGAAGTCGCCGACCACGCGCACGGCCCGCGCGTTGGGCGCCCAGACGGCGAAGGCGGTGCCCTCGACCTCGCCCATGGGGCCCGAGTAGTGCTTGACGTGGGCGCCGAGCACCTCCCACAGCTCCTCGTGGCGGCCCTCGGAGATGAGGTAGGTGTCCATCTCCCCCAGGGTGGGCATGAAGCGGTAGGGGTCGTCGACGGTGGTGGTCTCCTGGCCGTAGGTGACCTCGATGCGGTAGTCGGGGATCTCCTGGCCGGGCAGGAGGGCCACCCACACCCCGTCTTGCTCGTGGGCGGCGGGGTAGGAGCCCTCGGCGGTGACGATGACGACGGCGTCGGCCAGATGGCGCACGGTGCGCACGGTCACGCCGTGCTCGCCCACGTGGGCGCCCAGGACCTCGTGGGGGTTGTGGTGGCGGGCGTTGGCGATATCGGCCAGCTGCCAGGTGTCGATCTGGACGGGGGCTGGGGCCTGCGGGGCCTGGGGGACGTCGGCGGGCTCAGTGGGCTCGGGGGCCTTGGAGTCTGTCATGCGGCAACTCTTCCATGCGAGGGCGGTCAGGGTGGGGGTTTGGACGGCGGTCGAAGGAATCCGTGCTCAGGGTGCGTCGATGGGCGCCTCCCCGGGGTGGGCCGCTTCGGCGGCCATGAGCGAGGCGATGCCGGCCACGGGGATGCCCAGCCAGTCGGGGCGGTTGCGCGCCTCGTAGACGGCCTCGTACAGCGCCTTGTCCAGCTCCAGGCAGGTCAGGACGGTGGCGCGCGCCCGGCGCTCCTGGGCGCTGCGCGCCGGGCGCTCGGCCTCATACCCCCGGGTCAGGGCGGCGCGCATGGCGGGCAGCCAGTCGGGGCGGGCGGCCCGGCCCACGGCGTCGGCGTAGTCCAGGGAGCGCAGCATCCCGGCGAGGTCGCGCAGGGGCTGGTCGGGCCGGCTGCGCTGGGCCAGGGGCCGCAGCGGCTCGCCCTCGAAGTCCAGGACGTACCAGCGCTGGGCGCCCCCCACCTCGCGCAGGACCTGGCCCAGGTGGTAGTCGCCGTGCACCCGGGTGGCCGGCTCCAGGGCCTCCAGCTCCTCCAGCGCGCCCAGGGCCCGCTCGATGCTGGCCCCCAGGCCGGGCAGGCGCCGGGACAGCTCGGGGACCTCGGCGGTGGCCCACTCGGCGCGAGCGCGCAGGGCGGCGGCCAGCTCGGTCGGGGACTGGGCCTGCTCGGCGCCCAGGGCGGCGGCCAGGTGGTCGTGCATGTCGGCGGTGGTGCGCCCCAGGTCCTCGGCCAGCTCCTCGGCGCGGCGCCGCACCGGCCCCTCGCCGTCGTCCTGGGCGGCCAGCTCGCAGAACAGCTCGAAGCCGTCCTCGGCTTTGGGGATGAAGGCGCAGGCCACGGCCGAGTCGGTGGCGGCCTGGGAGCCATCGGGCATGGTCCAGGACAGGGCCGACCAGGCCACGGGACGGCGCACCCGGTCCCAGCCCTGGCGGGCCAGGGCCACGGAGACCTCCACATCGGGGTTGCGCCCGTGGGCCAGGACCCGCAGGAGCTTGACGATAAGGTCGCCGGTGGCGGAGTCCTGGGGCCCTCCCGCCTCCTGGGGGGAGCGCGGGGCGGGCAGCACCACGGAGGTGTTGGACTGCTCCCCGGTGGTCACCCGAAGGCGATCGGCCCGCTGGGCGATGGCCCGGGCGCCCTGCTCATCCAGGACCGTGCCGGCCTCCAGGGCCCCGGCGGCCCAGGTGCGCCAGAAGGCCGGGTGGTGGGCGCCGTCGACCAGGGCCAGGGCGCCGTGGGGCCCCTGGAGGATCAGCCCGTGGCTGCCGGGGGCCTGGCCGGGGGTGGCGAAGCCCTCCAGCGCCCCGGCCTCCTCCAGGACCAGGGGGACCTGCATGATCACCGGCTCCCGCCCGCCCTCATCGCCGCGGGGGGCCGCGATGAGCAGGTGGCGCACCCCGGGGGCCGGCTCCCAGGAGGCCACAATGCTCAAGGAGCCGGGGGCGGGGGCCGCGGTCCCCTTGAGGGGGAACCAGCGCCGCTGGAGCAGCCAGGGCCCCAGGGCCTCCAGCAGGGCACCGTCCTGCGGCCAGGTCAGGGCACCGGTCTCAGGGCGCTGGGGGGTCCCAGGGGCCGACGGCGTCGTCATGCTCATGGCGCCCCCTGCGCCGCGTCGTGGCCCGGGGCGGTGCCCTCGGCCTCCGGCACGGCGGGCCGCTCCTGCTCGCCGTGCTCCTGCGCGTCCTCATCCGCGTGCTCAGCGTGGCCGGCGGCCTCGGCTCCGCCCGCGGCCGCGCTGATGCGGGCCGCCGCCGAGCCGGCACCCTCGGCCTCCGGGTCCCCCTGGGCGGTGGGCCCCACGGTCAGCCAGTAGTAGCCGCGCGCCCCCAGGGTCAGGGTGATGCGGCCCTGCTCGTCGATCGCGGGGAAGGGGGTGCCCCCGAAGATGTCCGTGGTGGGCCTGCCCGCCAGCTCGGGGACCTCCACCGTGACCGCCCGGGGCACGGTGGACAGGTTGGCCAGGCACAGGAGCACCTCGGCGCCGGGCAGCTCGGGGTCATCGCAGCGGGTATGGGCCAGCACGGCGTCGTCGCTGGTGGTGCGCAGGGTGAAGCGCCCGCGGCCCAGCACCGGATGGGCCCGGCGCAGGTGCAGCAGGCGGCGCGTGAAGTGCAGCATCGAGTCCGGGCGGGCCATCTCGGTGGCCACCGTCAGGTGGGCGTAGCCGGGGGTCTGGATGATGGGGACCGTCAGCGCACCGGGGTCCACCACGGTGGAGAAGCCCATGTTGGGCGAGTCGTCCCACTGCATGGGGGTGCGCACGGCGTCGCGGTCCTCCAGCCAGATGTTCTCCCCCATGCCGATCTCATCGCCGTAGTACAGGCAGGGGCTGCCCGGCAGCGACATCAGCAGGGTGTGGGCCAGCTCGATCTCGGCGCGCGAGGCGTCCAGCAGGGGGGCCAGGCGGCGCCGGATGCCGATATTGGCGCGCATGCGCTCCTCGGGCGCGTACCAGGCGTACATCTGGTCGCGCTCGGCATCGGTGACCATCTCCAGGGTCAGCTCGTCGTGGTTGCGCAGGAAGGTGCCCCACTGCCCGTGGGCGGGGATGTCGGGGGTGCGCTCCAGGACCCAGCGGATCGCCGAGGCCGAGCCCTCGCGCAGCGCGTAGTAGATGCGCGGCATCACCGGGAAGTGGAAGCACATGGTGCACTCGGGCGCCTCCTCGGTGCCGAAGTACTCCACCACGTCCTGGGGCCACTGGTTGGCCTCGGCGATGGTGATGACCCCGGGGAACTCCCGGTCCAGCAGCTCGCGGATGCCCGCGATGATGGCGTGCGTGCCCGGCAGGTTCTCGCAGTTGGTGCCCTCGGCCTCGATGAGGTAGGGGATGGCGTCCAGGCGGAAGCCGTCCACGCCCGTGCGCGCCCAGAAGCGGACGACGTCGTGGACGGCCTCGACCACGGCGGGGTTGTCGTAGTTGAGGTCGGGCTGGTGGGAGAAGAAGCGGTGCCAGTAGAACTGGCCGCGCTCGACGTCGTAGGCCCAGTTGGACTCCTCGGTGTCCACGAAGATGATGCGCGTGTCGGGGTAGCCCGAGTCGTCGTCGCGCCACACGTAGAAGTCCCCGTAGGGGCCCTCGGGGTCCGAGCGCGAGGCCTGGAACCAGGGGTGGGCGTCCGAGGTGTGGTTGAGCACCATATCGATGATGATGCGGATCCCGCGCTGGTGGGCCTGGTGGACCAGCTCGCGGAAGTCCTCCATGGTGCCGTAGCGCGGGTCGATGGCCGTGTAGTCCGAGATGTCGTAGCCGCCGTCGCGCATCGGGGAGGGGTAGAAGGGCGGGATCCACACGCAGTCCACCCCCAGCCAGGCCAGGTAGTCCAGGCGGGAGATGAGGCCGGGCAGGTCCCCGGTGCCGTCCCCGTCGGAGTCGGCGAAGGAGCGCAGCAGCGCCTCGTAGAACACCGCGGTGCGGAACCATTGGGGGTCGGCGCTCAGCCCGGGGCGCTCCTGGGGGGGAAGGGCCGGGATCCCGGGGATGGCCGGTGTCAGGGTCATGGGCGCGGGGGCGCCGCCCGCCGCGGTGGGGCGCACCACCGGGATCGCCCCGGACACGGCGGGCGCGCCGGACTGGCCGCCCCCCGGCTGCGGCTCGGCCCCCGGCACGACGCTCACAGGGCCTCCACCGAGAAGATGTGGGCCACCTGGCCGGCGAAGGGGTCGAGGCGCACGTAGTTCTGCCCCGACCAGTCGTAGGAGGCACCGGTCAGCTCATCGGTGACCCGCACCACCGGGTGGGAGCCGTCGGTGCCCGCGGGCAGGCCCAGGGCCTCCAGGTCGAGGTAGACCTCGCCGGCGCGCGCGCTGTGGGGGTCGAGGTTGACCACCGTGAGCACCACGTCCTGGCGGCCGGTGGGGCTGTGGGCGGCCTCCAGGCGCTTGGAGTAGGCGATGAGGCTGTCATCGCTGGTGGCGTGGAAGGTGATGTTGCGCAGCTGGGTCAGTGCCGGGTGGGCCGCCCGTGCGGAGTTCAGGCGCGTGAGCAGGTCCTCGATGCCATTGGCCCGGGCCGCGCCGAAGTCGCGGGGCTTGTACTCGTACTTCTCGTTGTCGATCTGCTCCTCGTAGCCGGGGCGGGGGGTGGACTCGGCCAGCTCGTAGCCAGAGTAGATGCCCCAGGTGGGCGACAGGGTGGCGGCCAGCACCGCGCGCAGCTTGAAGGCCGGGACCTTCCCATTGGTCATGAAGGGGGTGAGGATGTCGTGGGTGGTGGGCCAGAAGGCAGGGCGCAGCACGTGGGCGGTGTCCCGGCTCAGCTCCTCTATGTACTCGATGAGCTCCGCCTTGGTGTTGCGCCAGGCGAAGTAGGTGTAGGACTGGTGGAAGCCGATCTTGCCCAGGGTGCGCATCATCGCCGGGCGGGTGAAGGCCTCGGCCAGGAAGAGCACCTCGGGGGACTCGGCGTGGATCTGGGCGATGAGCCGCTGCCAGAAGGGCAGGGGCTTGGTGTGGGGGTTGTCGACGCGGAAGATCGTCACCCCGTGGCGGATCCAGGTGCGCACCACCTCCAGGATCGCGGCGTAGATGCCCTCGGGGTCGTTGTCGAAGTTCAGGGGGTAGATGTCCTGGTACTTCTTGGGCGGGTTCTCCGCATAGGCGATGGAGCCGTCGGACAGCACCGTGAACCACTCAGGGTGCTCGGCCACCCACGGGTGGTCGGGGGAGCACTGGAGGGCCAGGTCCAGGGCCACCTCCATGCCCAGCTCGCCGGCGCGCGCCACCAGGGCGTCGAAGTCCTCGAAGGTGCCCAGGTCGGGGTGGATGGCGTCGTGGCCGCCGTCGGCCGAGCCGATCCCGTAGGGGGAGCCGGGGTCGCCGGGGCGGGCGGTCAGGGTGTTGTTGCGGCCCTTGCGGTTGGTCAGACCGATGGGGGAGATGGGGGTGAGGTAGAGGACGTCGAAGCCCATGGCTGCGATGCGCTCCAGGCGCTCGGCGGCCGAGCGCAGAGTGCCCGAGTGCCAGTTGCCGTGCTCATCGGCCCCCGAGCCCAGGGAGCGGGGGAAGATCTCGTACCAGGATCCGGCCAGCGCGCGGGGGCGGTCCACCTGCAGGGGGTAGGCCGCCGAGGGCGAGACGTAGTCGCGCAGGGGCAGGCGCTCCAGGGCGGCGACCACCTCGGGGGAGCGGCCCGCGGCCAGGCGCTCCTCGGGGCTGCGGGAGGCCTCGCGCAGCCCCGAGGCCGCACCGCGCAGGACGGAGGCGCCCTCCTCATCGCGGCCTTGGACCTGCGCGGCGCGCTCCAGGACCCGCGCGCCCTCCTCCAGCATGAGCTCGACGTCGACGCCCGCGGGCACCTTGATGCCCGCGTCGTGGGACCAGGTGGCGTAGGGGTCGGACCAGCCCTCGACGCGGAAGGACCAGTCGCCGGGGGCGTCGGGCACCAGCTGGGCCTCGTAGAGGTCCCGGCCCACCGCGATCTCCCTCATGGGGGCGCTGGGGCCGTCGGTGCCGTCGGGGCGGATGAGCACGGCGGTGGCGCCGAAGCGGTCATGGCCCTCGCGGAAGACCGTGGCCCGCACCGGGATGACCTCGCCGACCACCGCCTTGGCGGGCCACCGCCCGTCCTCGATGACGGGGAAGACCTCGGTGACGGGGATCCGGCCCACCGGGGCGAAGGGGGTGGGCTGGGGGACGGCCCCCACCGGGAAGGCCGGCGGGGCGGGGGTCTGGGTCTCGTGCTGGTCGGGGGACGGCGTCGTCGCGGCCTGGCGCGTGGTGTTGGGGGTCACAGGGACAGCCTACCCGGCCCACGAGCATCTGTGGCCCGATGCCGCAGGCTGGGTGTCGGCCCGGTCAGCGCTCGCGGAGGGGCGCGGACCGGGACCGTTGAGGCTCAGGCGTAGTCCATGCCCATGGCGGTACGCACGTCGTCCAGCGTGGCCTGGGCGACCTCGCGGGCCCGCTGCGTGCCCTGGGCCAGCACCTGGGACAGGTGTCCCTCGTCGGCCACCAGCTCGGCGCGACGGGCCCGGATGGGGGCGAAGAACTCGTTGACCGCCTCGGTGACCAACGCCTTGAGGGCCCCCGCCCCGCCGTCGCCGATGGACTCGGCGATCTGCTCCGGGGCCCCGGCCCCGCACAGGGAGGCCAGCATGAGCAGGTTGGAGACCTCGGGGCGGGCGGCCGGGTCGTAGGTGATGACCCGCTCGGAGTCCGTCTTGGCCTTCCTCAGCAGCTTGGCGGTCTCATCGGCGCTCATGCGCAGCTCGATGGTGTTGCGCCGCGACTTGCTCATCTTCTCCCCGTCCAGGCCCAGCAGCAGGGGCGCCTCGCTGAGCAGGGCCTCGGGACGGCGGAAGACCGGGTGGTCCTCCACCGCCCGGCCGTAGCGCTTGTCGAAGCGCTGGGCGATGAGCCGGGCCTGCTCCAGGTGGGGGAGCTGGTCCTTGCCCACCGGCACCAGGTTGGCCTGGCAGAACAGGATGTCGGCCGCCTGGTGGACGGGGTAGGTGAGCATGAGCCCGGTCATGGCGCGCCCGTCGGTGGCCTCCAGCTCGGCCTTGACCGTGGGGTTGCGGTGCAGCTCGGACTCGGTGACCAGGGACAGGAAGGGCAGCATGAGCTGGTTGGCGGCCGCGACCCCCGAGTGGGCGAAGATCGTCGAGCGCCGGGGGTCCACGCCCACCGCCAGGGTGTCGGCCACCAGGGACAGGACGCGCTCGCGGATGGGGCCCACGGAGTCGCGGTCGGTGATCACCTGGTAGTCGGCCACCAGGATCCAGGTCTCCACGCCCGCGTCCTGGATGGCCTGCCAGGAGTGCATCGTGCCGAAGTAGTGGCCCAGGTGCATGTGCCCGGTGGGGCGCACCCCGGTGAGCATGCGGTAGCGCCCGGGGTTGACGGCCAGATCCGCCTCGATCTGCGCCGAGCGGGCGATGGAGCGGGCCAGGGAGGCCTCATTGGTGGCGGTGGCCAGGGCCTCCTCGGCCGAGGTGGGGGTCTGAGTCATGGGCACATCCTAGCCGCGCGCCGTTCCTGCCCCGCCGCCTGGCGCGGCCCCGCCCCGTGGCGCGGGGGTGCGCAGAGCCCAGGATGCGAGTGCGGGGTGCACCATGCGACGACCCCGCACTCGCATCCTGCACCCCGAACTCGTCTTCTGCGCCCGGCACCTCGACCGCGGCCGGGGCGCCTCAGTCGTCGGGGGGCTGGGTCTCCATGGCGGCCAGGAGCTCCTGGCGGGCCCGGGCCACGCGCTCGGGGGTGAAGGCGGGGTCATTGGCCACCAGCGCCAGCCCGTCGAGGATCTCGGTGCCGTAGCGGTGGCCGTGCCCCGGCGGGACGTTCATCGCCCGCGGCAGATCCGCGGAGACCTGGAGGAAGGTGATGTAGGGCATCCACCTCATGGCGGGGGAGCGGTCCGCCCCCGGCTCCTCCCACAGCCAGTCGGGCCGCTGGCGCACCAGGTCGGGCGACCACCACACCACCGGGTCGCTGGCGTGCTGGATGTAGAGGATGCGCTGATCCCCCCAGTCCTCATCGCCCAGGAAGGACTCGACCTGCTGGCCGTCCTGGGCGAAGCGTACCGTCATGCCCGCGGAGTAGACCGGGGCCGCCTCGCGGGTCCCGGGGTCGCGGCGGGTGACGAAGTCGCGCCACAGGCGCGCGGAGTGGGGCGGGCCCACCCACAGCACGCCGTCGACGCTGTTGAGCACATCGGCCAGGTCCTTGAAGGCGGCCTCCCCGGCGAGCACCCCCAGGGACTCCCCGTAGAGCAGGAGGCGTGGCCGGTCGTCGGCGGGCAGGCCCCGCCACCACTGGACGACGGCGCCCACCAGCGCCCGGCCCCCGGCGCGCGGCCGGTCGGTGTCGGAGATGAACTGGACGGAGGAGGGCAGGTAGGAGTACTGGGCGGCGGCGATGGCGGTATCGCCGTCGTAGAGGAGCTCCAGGGACATCGCCGCCACCGGGTCCACCCAGCCGGTGCCCGTGGTGGGGGCGATCATGACCGCCGAGCGCTGGGCGGCGCCGGTGCGCTCGAGCTCCTCGACCACCAGGGCGGCCACCTCCTCATCACCGCTCGCGCTCTTGAGGCCCGCATAGACCCGGATCGGCTCGGTGGCGGGGCGCCCGGTGACCTCCTGGAGCCCCCGGGCGCCCAGCCCCCGCCCCACGAAGCGCTTGCCGTAGGCCCCCAGGGTCTCCCAGGGAACCGCCGAGTCCGGCGAGCCGGAGCGCTCCGCGGCGGTGGGCCGCACCACCGACGGCGGCTCGGCGTCGTTGCGCACCGAGAAGGCGGCCTCCGCGCCCCGGCCGATGGCTCCGGGGATCGCATGGTTGACCATGGCGAAGACGAGCACCAGGACCAGGGCCCAGGAGAAGAATGAGCGGGCCGGGGCCGGCAGGCGCCCCGGCAGCCAGGAGCGCAGCCAGGCCTCCAGCCGCAGGATCGCCCGCCCCACCGCCATCAGGGCCAGCCACAGGCCGAAGCCCACCGGGAAGACCAGCAGGTACTGGGCCGGGGTGTAGGCCTGGGAGTCGGTCAGGGCCGCGACCTGCCGCTGCCAGGACACCGCCAGCAGCAGGATCCCGTTGAGCCCCAGCACGACGGCGGCGGTGATGGTCGTCTCCACGCGCCGGCGCCACCGGGGCACCCAGGTCGGCAGGCTCCGGCCGCTGGAGGCCCACAGCGCCTCCACCAGCGGGCGCACCCAGGTGCGCCAGTTCCACGACAGCCACACCCCCAGCAGGTGCCCGTTGGCGGCGCACAGCCCGCAGGCGACCCCCTGGAACAGGATGTCGCGCGGCAGCAGGGAGGGGGTCAGGGCCAGGATGAAGAACAGGGCCCCCAGGACCATGCCGGTGGGGTCGGGGCTCAGATGATCCCAGGCTCGCTGCAAGGTGTGTCGCATAGTGCTCGGCTCATATGGTCGGGACTACGGGCCCCGCCATGGTACCCAGGCCCGGCCCCACCGGGCCCGCTCCCGCGTGCCCAGTGGCGGCACGGAGCCCCGGGAAGGCGGCGGGACCGGCGCTATCCCGGGCAGGCGGGCGGGCCTCAGTCCGCAGGCCCGGAGGGGGCCAGGGTCTGGAGGGGCTCGCCCGAGAAGTAGACCCGCAGGGACAGGGCGTCCAGGGAGGTGACGTCCCCGGGGCGGTCCTGGCGGCAGTTGTGGACGGCGGTGGGAGCCTGGCGGCCCTCCTGCCCGCCGCCGGCGCGAGCGCCGGCGGCCTCGGCCCCCGGCTCGGGGGAGGGGCGGCTGACCCGGCGCGCCATGGAGAAGGGGGAGGTGTGGGGCTGGGGCGCCGACCAGGAGGAGTCCCAGGCCAGATGCCAGTCCGTGCCGTGCGCATCGGGCAGGAGCACCTCGGCCTGATCCAGGGATCCGTTGACGATGACCAGGAGGTCCTGGTCGCCCCAGGGGCGCCCCGAGCGCAGCATCTGGACCACCCGGACATGCGGGTCATGCCAGGACACGGCGTCGATCTGCTCCCCATCCCCACCGAACCAGGACAGGTCGGGGATCGTGTCGCCCTCCAGGACCTGGCCCGTGGCGAAGCGGTCGGGACGGACCACCGGGTGGGCGTGGCGCATGTGGATGAGGAAGCGGGTGGTGGCAACCATGTCGCGCTGCCAGGTCTCCAGATCCCAGTTCACCCAGGACAGCGGGGAGTCCTGGCAGTAGCAGTTGTTGTTGCCCTCCTGGGTGCGGCCCAGCTCGTCACCGCCGGTGAGCATGGGGGTCCCGGCGCTCAGCAGCAGCGTGCCCATCATGTTGCGCATGGAGCGGCGCCGCAGCACCTCGATGGGGCCCTGGTTCATCC
Organism: Actinomyces capricornis; assembly: GCF_019974135.1. Taxonomy (NCBI): domain Bacteria; kingdom Bacillati; phylum Actinomycetota; class Actinomycetes; order Actinomycetales; family Actinomycetaceae; genus Actinomyces; species Actinomyces capricornis. The sequence continues at coordinate 404,270 of NZ_AP025017.1, read as the reverse complement.
CCTCGACCACCGGCCCCTCGTGCCCGTGGTTCCAGGAGCGGTTGTTGTTGGAGCCGTCGCGGTTGTCCTCCTTGTTCGCCAGGTTGTGCTTGTGGTCGTAGGACACCAGGTCGCGCAGAGAGAAGCCGTCATGGGCGGTGATGAAGTTGACCGACCCCAGCGGCCCACGCCCACCGGGGTACTCCCCGTAGCCGAACAGGTCCGCGCTGCCCGCCAGCCGCGTGGCCAGGTCCCGCAGGTCCGAGCCCAGGCGGCCCTTGGACATCTCCGAGGCGTCATGCAGCCAGAAGGAGCGCACCGTGTCCCGGAAGTGGTCGTTCCAGTCCTGGAAGGGCTCGGGGAACTGGCCGGTGCGCCAGCCTCCCGGCCCCACGTCCCAGGGCTCGGTGATGAGCTTGACCCCGCTGAGGATCGGGTCACTGGCCATGGCCACCAGCAGCGGGTGGCGTGAGGTGAACTCCGAGGCGTGGCGCCCCAGGGTCACCGCCAGGTCGAAGCGGAAGCCGTCCACGCCCACCTCCCCGGCCCAGTACCGCAGCGAGTCCAGGGCCAGCTGGACGGCCCGCGAGGAGCGGAAGTCCACCGTGTTGCCCGTGCCCGTGACATCCACGTACTGGGCCGGGCGGTGGGGGCCGTGCAGGTAGTAGTCCAGGTTGTCCAGGCCCCGCAGGCTCAGGCTCGGCCCGTCCATGCCGCCCTCACAGGTGTGGTTGTACACGACGTCGAGAACGACCTCCAGGCCGGCCTCGTGCAGGATCGAGACCATGCCGCGCACCTCGTCGAGCACCGCCTGGGGGCCGGCGGCCTGGGAGGCGGCCGTGGCATAGGAGGGCTCGGGGGCGAAGTAGCTGAGAGTGGAGTAGCCCCAGTAGTTCGTCAGGCCCTTCTTGGCCAGGAAGGGCTCGGTGAAGGCCGCATGGATGGGCAGCAGCTCGATCGTGGTCACGCCCAGCTTCTTGAGGTGCTCCACAGTGGCGGAGTGGGCCAGGCCGGCGTAGGTGCCGCGCAGGTGCTCGGGGACCCCGGGCAGGTCGTGGGTCAGGCCCTTGACATGGGCCTCGTAGACGATCGTGCGCTCGCGGGGGATGCGGGGGCCGGGCACCACCGCGAAGCCCTGCCCGGTGACCACCCCCAGGGCGGTGCTCCCGGCGGAGTCCAGGCCGGAGGGCTGCCAGTGCTCGCCGATGGGGGAGAGGTCCTCGGTGACCTCATGGGCGTAGATCTCGGGGCCGAGCCGCACCTGCCCGTCCAGGGCGCGGGCGTAGGGGTCCAGCAGGAGCTTGCGCGGGTTGTGGAGCAGCCCCTCGTGGGGCGCCCACTGGCCGTGGACCCGGTAGCCGTAGCGCTGGCCGGCTCGCACGCCGGGCACATGCGCCCCCCAGGTGCCCCGGCGGGGGCCGTGCATGCCGACCCGGGTCTCCTCGACGATCCGGCCCTGCGCATCGGTGGTGAGCAGGCACAGGTCCACTGCTGAGGCGTGGGAGGCGTGCACCACGAAGTCCGCGCCGTCGCCGGTGAGCACGGCCCCGAGGGTGTGTCGGGCCGAGGCGTCGTGCTCGGCGCGCGGGGCAGGGAGCAGCGCAGGGGGCGTGGTGGACATAGGCCCATTGTCCTGGGCTTGGTGGGGGGATACCAACCGCTCAGACAGTGAGGTCTCACTCTCCGAGGAATCTGTCTCGTAGGTGCGCGGATCGCGCCCCTCCCGGGTGGCCGGGACGCGCCTGGGTGCCCAGGAGCCGGCCCGGACTCGATGGGACCGCCCGGGGCCGCCCGGCCTTGCGGGCCTGCACGGGACCAGGCGGGTGATGCAGCGCTCACCGGGGCGGGGAGCGGTTTATGGCAGCCTTGGCACATGAAAATCGTGGTCTGCATCAAGCACGTGCCCGACCTGCAGTCCGAGCGCCGTCTGGAGGACGGCCGCCTGGTCCGCGGCGAGGAGGACGTCCTCAACGAGCTCGACGAGAACGCGGTGGAGGCCGCGGTCAGCCTGGCCGAGGAGCATGGCGGCGAGGTCATCGCCCTGACCATGGGACCCCAGGACGCCGAGGACGGCGTGCGCCGGGCCCTGCAGATGGGCGCCGAGCGCGGCGTCGTCGTCAGCGACGAGGACCTGGCCGGTGCGGACGTCGTCACCACGGCCCGCACCCTGGCCGCCGCCATCGAGCGCATCGGCGAGGTGGACCTGGTCATCACGGGCATGGCCTCCCTGGACGCCCTGACCTCCATGCTGCCCGGGGCCCTGGCCGCAGCCCTGGGGGTGCCGGCCCTGACCCTGGCCCACGAGGTGGCGCTGGAGGAGGACCCGGCCTCGGTGGCCATCACCCGCACCGTGGGCACCGCCCGTGAGCGGCTGCGCGCCCCCCTGCCCGCCCTGGTCTCGGTCACCGACCAGGCCAATGAGCCGCGCTACCCCAACTTCGCCGCCATGCGCGCCGCCAAGAAGAAGCCCGTGGAGGTCTGGGACCTGGGCGATCTGGGCATCGCGCCCCAGGCCCGCGAGGTCCTCGCCGTCAGCCGGACCAGCCAGAGGCCCGCGCGCCAGGCCGGCATCATCCGCACCGACGCCGGCCAGGGCGGGCGCGAGCTGGCCGCCTGGCTGGTGGACAACTCCCTGGTCTGACGCGGACCCGGGGCCGGTGGCCCGGCCTGCTGCTGTGAGCCGGCTCCCGGGCCGCCGCCCCGCCCACCTCCTGCCCCGCCGAGCGGGCCGCCCACCGGCCCCGGCGACGGCCCGCACCGTGTTGAGAAAGAAGCTGAATCCTCATGATCGATTCCCCCGTCCTCGTCCTGGCCGACCTGGAGACCGCCGGCGCCCCCGGCGGCCTGGCCGCCGGCCTGCCCACCGGCCCCGCCCTCGAACTGCTCACCGCCGCCCGGGCCCTGACCGGCGGCGAGGTCGTCGCCCTGGTCCTGGCCCAGCCCGGCCCCCAGGCCGTCGAGGCGCTGGCGGCCACCGGCGCCGACCGCCTCCTGGTGGCCGACCTGGGCGCCCTGGGGGTCCCGGCCAGTCTGGCCGCCCCCACCGCCGATGCCCTGGTGGCCGCCGCCAGGCAGGTGGGCCCCGGCGTCATCCTGGTGGTCAGCGACTACCGCGGCAAGGAGGCGGCGGGCCGCGCCGCCATCGCCCTGGACTCGGCCTGCGTCTCGGACGCCACCGAGCTCAGCGCCGTCGACGGAGAGCTGCACGCCTCCAAGCTCGTGCTCTCCGGCTCCTGGTCCACCACGGTCACTGTGGCTCCCAGCGCCCAGGGCACGCCCGTCATCTGCCTGCGCCCCGGCACCGTGGAGGCCGCCGAGAGCCAGGGGCGGGCCCTGACCCCCGAGCCCCTCGAGGTGGCCCTCAGCCCGGAGGCCGCCGCCGTCGAGCTGGTCTCCCACGAGGAGGCCGCCGCGGCCGCGGGCCCGGTCCTGTCCGAGGCGCGCACCGTCGTCGTCGGGGGCCGCGGGGTCGACGGCGACTTCGACCTGGTCCGCTCCCTGGCCGACCCACTGGGCGCCGCCGTGGGCGCTACGCGCGTGGCCTGCGACGAGGGCTGGATCGAGCGCAGTGCCCAGATCGGGCAGACCGGGGAGACGATCTCCCCGCGCCTGTACATCGGCCTGGGCGTCTCCGGCGCCATCCACCACACCTCCGGCATCCAGGGCGCCGGCACCATCGTGGCCATCACCGATGACTCCGAGGCGCCGATCCTGGAGATGGCCGACTACGGCGTCGTGGGGGATGTGGCCGAGGTCGTCCCCCAGCTGGTCGAGGAGCTCGAGCGCCTGCGGGGCTGAGGCGGCCCGGCCCGAGGGTGCCGAGGCGGGGCCGCGATTCTGGAGATGTGCTGGATATGGGCAGAACTCCCCATGGGAGGTGACTGGGGCTCCGCCTACCATGCCGCCTGGCGCCCGTGGGACTCAGGCGTGATTCCCGAGTCCTCCTTCTGACAGAGAACCTCTGCATCACGCCCCATCTCCCCGGGCGCCGCCCCACGCCGCCGACCTTGGGAGACCGCGATGATGAGCGCCGAGGAGGTTGCGCGCGAGGATCTCCTGACCTTCCTCAACGCCGCCCTGGCCTCCACAGCCCAGGCCGAGTTCGCCTCGACCGCCGCCGAGCAGCGAGAGGCGCTGGCCTTCCTCCACGAGTACGTGCGCGGCAACTACCGCCGCCTGTACGCCCGGCTCCTGGCCCTGGGCGTCAACGATGCCAACACGATGGAGATCGTCGTCGGACTGCTGTCCACCGGCCGCCAGAGCCCCGAGGACTTCAGGGCCGAGGAGGGGGCCCTGCTGCGCGCGGCCGTGCGGGCCCTTCCTCCCCAGCGCTTCTGGAGGCTCACCGCGCGCCTGCGCGCCGAGCGCATCAACAACCGCCGCAGCCGCGCCCTTGTGCGCGACTACATCCGCGAGCACCCCGACCTGGCCTTTCAGGCGGTCAAGTACCGCGGCAAGGTCGCCGGAGCCCTGCGCCACGCCCACCTGCGCGCCCCCGGGGAGGTGGACCGATTCCTGTTCGGAGCCCACGATCAGCCCTTCTCCACCCCCATCCTGGAGTCCTACCGGCGCGCGCACCACAGCCGCTCCGCTCTGGCGGAGCTGCCCTACACCGTCGCCCAGGGCCTGGCAGCCCGCCACGGGATGGGAACGTCCGAGACCATCGAGGCCGCCCGGGCGCGCCTGACCAGCCGCGAGCGCCTGCGCCTGGCGCGCCATAGCGGTCAGGAGCTGGTCAACCCGGCCCGCCAGAGCCTGACCGAGCTGGCCATCTACCTCCTCAGCCTGCCCGAACTCGCGCCCCCTCACCTGAGCTGGATGCCGCGCGCCGCTGACCGCCTCCTGCGGCGCAGCGGCCCGCTGCCCCTCGACGGCGCCGTGGCGGCAGTCCTGGACAACTCCTACTCCTCCAGCGGGTCGCGGGCCAAGCGCGGGCGGCCGCTGGCCGTGGCCTGGGCCGTCGATGCGCTCCTGAGCGCCGGGGTCGACTGCTACCGGGGCTGGTGGACCCACCCGGTTCCCGACGGCGTGCCCCGGCCCCAGGGCACCACCAACCTGGCCGAGCGTCTCCTGGACGCCCTGGAGTGGGGCGCCACCACCGTCATCGTGGTCTCCGACGGCGTGGAGAACGACCCTCCCGGAGCCTTCCACGCGGTGCTGGAGCGGGCGCGGCGCTTCGTGCCGGGACTTGCCGCCATCCACCTCAACCCCGTCTTCGACCCCCGCAGCCTTCAGGTCCGCAGCCTGAGCCCCCTGGCGCCGGCCATCGGGCTGCGCAGTGCCGAGGACCTGCCCGCCGCCCTGGGCCTGGCCCGCTACCTGGCCGGCAGTCAGAGCCTGGAGGCGCTGGAGGCCTACCTGTCCGGGCGGGTGGCCGAGTTCATCGCCGCCCACCGGAGGCCGCCGTCGGCCGCCCGTGCCCTCGGCCCGGACGCCACCATCCGCTTGTAGGAGACGAGCATGCGCCACCCCGCCCCGCCCCTGACTCTCACCGGTCTGGTGCCCGCGCCCTCCCAGGTGTGCGGCGCCCTGCGCATCGTCCCGCTGCTGCGCGAGCGACCCTGCCAGGACGTGCGCCTGGCGCGCTCGGCCATGCCCGCTGGGATCAAGGCCGTCGACCTGCCCGAGCTGCCTGGGCGGGCCGCCTACCTCGCCTTCGTGCCCCACGCCCTGGTCCTGCAATGGGGACCCGCGGTGGGCGCTCAGGTTCAGCGACGCGACCGGGCCAAGGGATGGGCGTGCCACGAGGATTCCTGGGGCATTGAGGGTCTCCGCCGCCTGCGTCAGCGTGAGGGCCCCGGCCGGCTGCGCCTGCTGCCCCAGCACCTGGCCATGGAGGGCCTGCTGGCGCTGCACTTCGCCCCGCCCACGATCGCCTGGCCCGAACTGTCCCAGGACTTCCAGCGCCACGGGCTCATGCACCGCCAGGAGTCGATGGTGCGCGGATGGCAGGTGCCGGGCTACGACACGGCGCTGCGCACCTTCGAGATCCACCCCGAGCAGGTCGGCTCGCTTATCTACGCCGCCGACGCCCTCATGGCCGCCTTCGTCGTGCCCAGTGCCCAGGACTACCGGCTCCTTCACCGCACCCTCCTGGATGACATGTACGGCGAGCTCATGGTCACCTACGCCTGCATGCCCACCCACGACCAGGTCATCGAAGCGGGACCGCACATGGCCGGGGCCCGTGGCCTGGCCGACCTGCGCCGCGGCCTGGAGGCGCTGCGCCGCCAGTGGGCTCAGGTCACCGAGGACCTTCTCCTGGGGGATTGGCGGGACAGGTGCCTGCGCACCGAGGCCGTCTACCGGCCCGGGGGGATGGTCTTGGACCGCTTCATCACCGACCTGGACCTGTTGGCCGCCAACCACATCGGTGAGCGCCTGGTGCGCGAGGACGGTGAGGTGCTCTACCTGTCCACCATGCGCCTGTCCAAGGGGCAGACCCGCAGGGTGCACCTGCTGAGCGCGCTGGCGCAGCACGAATGGCATCTGGGGCGCGCGGCCCAGGCGCTGCACACCGACGTGCCCGGCCTCATCGCCCGCATCGAGGCCTACGGCTTCGGCTACCTCATCAACCGGTGCGTGCGCGAGCGCGCCGCCAAGGAGCGCCGCTCCCGTTGATCCGGGCTGTGCAGTTGTGCAGACTGCGGCAGGGGCAACGACGGCGGCCCGCGCCAGACCGCCCGGCCGGGGGTGCACATCTTCAGTGAGGCGGGGCCAACCCGGTTCCCGGAATCCTGCGGTTCTCTGGGCCGGGAGTCGCCGGTGAGCGTCTGAAGATGTGCAACGGCAGGAGCTGAGCATTCGAAGACCCGCCCGAGGCCCCGGCAGGTCCCCGCCCCACTGCTCACAACCTCACAGGGAAGTACAGCTAGTCTCGCTTAGTCTCGCTGTCATCCAGCCTCGCCGCCGCGACAAGGACGATGAAAGGACGAAGATGAGTCCCACGCCCTCCGCAGCCCGTCACTCGCGCCATCACAGCGCCAGCCCTGCCATCCCCGCTGACCCCGCTGACTCCGCCGGCCCCGACGCGCCTGCCGGCGAGGACGCGCGCCGCACCGGGGCCACCCGGGCCCAGATCAGGCCCCCGGCGGAGGAGCAGTGGGCGGCCGAGCTCGCCGCCCTGGCCCGGGCCGATGCGCGCCGCGGTGCGCCGATCCCACCCGGATGGCAACTCAGCCCCCGCAGCGTGCGGGCCTTCATCGTCGGCGATGGTGAGCTGGGGATCAGTCGCAAGTTCTACGGCGATGACCCCCTGGTTGACCGTGCCATCGTCACCCTCCTGGGCCGCCAGGGCCTCATGCTCGTGGGCGAGCCCGGCACCGCCAAGTCCATGCTCTCCGAGCTCCTGGCTGCCGCCATCAGCGCCGCCTCCACTCTGACCGTCCAGGGGTCGGCGGGTACCACCGAGGACCACATCCGCTACTCGTGGAACTACGCGCTGCTCATCGCCCAGGGCCCCACGCCCCAGGCGCTGGTGCCCTCGCCGATCTATCAGGCCATGGAGGCCGGCAGGATCGTGCGCTTCGAAGAGATCACCCGCTGCCCGCCCGAGATCCAGGACACCCTGGTCTCCATCCTGTCCGACAAGCAGCTCATGGTCCCCGAGCTCGGTGACGGCTACCGCCTGGCCGCCTCCCCGGGCTTCAACGTTATCGCCACCGCGAACCTGCGCGACCGCGGCGTTCATGAGATGTCCGCCGCTCTTAAGCGCCGCTTCAACTTCGAGACCGTACGGCCCCTGACCGACAGGGCCTTCGAGGCCGAGCTCATCGCCCGGGCCCTGGACGCCGAGCTGGGCCAGGATCGACCGCGGATGAGCCCCGCGGTGCTAGAGATCCTGGTGACCACCTTCGCCGACCTGCGCACCGGGGTGACCGCCTCGGGCACGCCGGTCAAGCGGCCCGAGGCCATCATGTCCACCGCGGAGGCCGTCAACGTGGGTGTGGCCGCCTCCATGAGCGCCACCTACTTCGGCGACGGCGCCGTCACCGCCGCCGACGTCGCCCGCCAGCTGGTGGGTGTGGCGCTCAAGGGCCAGGAGGAGGACGCCGAGCGCATGCGCTTCTACCTCGAGACCGTGGTGCGCGAGCGCGCCTCTACCAGCCGGGAGTGGGAGAGCTTCCTATCGGCGGCGGGTGAGCTGTGGGGATGAGGAGTCCGACGCCGTCGGCCCCGGTCCCGGCCCGCCTCCAGCGGGCCCTGGACTCCCTGAGTGCCTGGGGCGAGCGGGGCGTGCACCTGGCGGCCATCCGCCACCATTCCCCGGCCTGTGCCCTGGCGCTCCAATCGCTGCTGGAGGAGGTGCGCCCCACCACCGTCCTCATCGAGGGCCCCAGCGAGTACACCGCGCTGCTGCCCGCCCTCCAGGATGAGCAGACCCGCCCGCCGGTGGCCGTGCTCTCCCTGGGCGCGGCGACGGGCCCCGCGGTGGGCCCGACGGCGCCGGGCCCGGCCGGTGCGCCGGCGGGAGGGGCCCTGGCCGCCTACTACCCGCTGGCCGAGTTCTCCCCGGAGTGGGTGGCCCTGCGCTGGGCGGGGCGCCACGGTGCCAGGGCCGCCTTCATCGACCGCAGTGCGCAGGCACTCCTGGAGGGGGCTGCCGGGGGCGCCGGGGATAGGGCGGGCCGGGCCGCGGCGCGCACCCTCCAGGCCGAGCACCATCTGGCCCACTCCGCCGCCATGGAGGCGCTCGCCCGGCGCCTGGGCTGCCGCGACCACGACGAGCTGTGGGAGCACCTGTTCGAGAATCGCTCCACCGGCGACCTGCGATCCTGGAGTCCCTTCTTCGCCCAGACCCTGGCCTGGGCGGCCACCGCGCGCCTCGATGCACGGCGTGAGGACCTGGAGGGCGATGGAACCCTGGAGCGCGAGGCCGTCATGTCGCGGGCCCTGGACGAGCATCTGCCCGCATGCGCTGTCAGCCCTGCTCGCACGGCCGGTGCCACCGGCGGCGATGGCGGTGGTGGAGCCGGGCCCGGCCCCCTCGTCGTGGTCACCGGCGCCTTCCACGCCCTTGCCCTCCTGGAGGCGCTCGACGGCGCAGCCCCGGCTGAGGCTCCGGGCGAGGCGGCCGTTCCGGGCCGGGTGGCGCCCGCCCAGCGGGAGGCCGGCCCGTGCTGGCTCATCCGCTACGACTACGCCCGCCTGGACGCATTGCGCGGATACGGTGCCGGCATGCCCTCCCCGAGCCTGTGGCAGCGGGCCTGGCGGGTCCGTCAGGCGGATGGCCGATCCGGGCCGCGCGCCCTGGCCACCGGGGTGGCCCTGGAGGTGATCGAGGCGCTGCGGGAGGCGGGTGAGCCGGTGGGCACCGCCCAGGCGCAGGAGGCCGCCGCCCACGCCCTGGGGCTGGCTGAGCTGCGCGGACACGCCTGGCCGGGGCGCAGCGACCTGCTCGATGCCCTGAGCAGCTGCCTGGTCAAGGGCGAGGGCGGCCTGAACGGGCCGCTGGGCCGGGCCGTGGCGCGCGTCTTCGCCGATCCGCAGCTGGGGCGCATCCCCACCGGGACCACCAGCCCTCCACTGCTGGAGGAGGTGCGCGCCCGGGCCAGGGCCTTGCGCCTGGTGATCAGCGACTCCGCGGAGCGGCGCACCGTACTGGACACTGCGCGCAGGCCGGCCCACCGCGCTCGGCGCGAGTTCCTGGCCCGCACGCGCTTCGCCGGCATCGGCTTCGCCCGGCAGGTCGGTGGTGCCGACATCGTGGCCGGCACCGGGATGGGCCGGCTCACCGAGGAGTGGGCCTACGCCTGGACGCCGCAGGTGGAGACGGCCCTCATCCGCGCCAGTGGCACGGCCCCCAGCCTGGAGGCGCTCATCGCCTCCAGGATCGCCGAGCGCCTCCAGGCGGGGCCCACCGTGCCCGAGCTGGTCGAACTGCTGACCCAGATGGTGGTCATGGGCATGGGGGGCCAGGCCGCGGCACTATGCGCGCGGTTGGAATCGGTGCTGGCCCGCGCCGGACTCGATGAGCTGGTGGGGGCCCTCCACGGGGTCCTCACCCTCACTGAAGGAACGGGCCGCCTGGATACCGGCGCCCTGGAGCCCTGGCTGCGCTCGGCGCTCGGTGAGGGAGTGCGCACTGCCGCCCGCCTCCTGGCCGGCCTGGCCGCCATCCCCGAGACGGCCGAGGACACCGCCCGGGATGCGGTGGAGACCCTCATCGCCCTGCGCGACCTGCTCACCCGCCTGGGCGCGCAGGACCAGGCGCCGCAGGAGCGCGAGGCGGTGGCGCGCCAGGTCGAGGCGCTGAGCCGCAGCCGGTGGGCGCCCCCGATGGTGGTCGGCTCGTGCACGGGCATCGCGGCCCTGGCCGGCAGGCTCGACCAGGAGGAGGTCGCCGCTGCGGTGGCGGCCCACCTGGGCGCCGGCGCTGACCCGCAGCGCTCGGCGGGATTCCTCATCGGCCTGGTGCGCACCAGCCCCGACCTGGTCCTGCACGCCCCCGGCACCCTGGAGGCCATGACCCGGGCGATTGTGGCCATGAGCCAGGACGCCTTCCTCACTGTCCTGCCCGACCTGCGCCGCGCCTTCACCGCCCTGCGCCCCAGGGAGACCCACCGCCTGGCCGCGCAGGTGGCGCGGCTGACGGGGGTGCGCACCAGTGACATCGACGCCGTGCGGATGGTTTCCCCCGAACTCGCCAGCCGCGGCCTGCTCCTGGAGCGCGACCTGGTTGCCGGCCTGGAGCGCGACGCACTGAGCCAGTGGGTGGGGTCAGGCGGCACGACGGCGGCGGGGAGTGCTGGGGCGTCGGAGGCGGCGGGCGCCGGCCACCATCGTCCCCACTGGCCGATCCGGGCAGCGCCCGGCCCCGAGCCCGACAGCAGTGCCGATCCGGGCAGCGCCGATGAGGGGGCCGAGCCCGTCCTCGACGCTGCCGTGGCCACCCGCAGGTGGCGCCTGATCCTGGGCCGCTACGCCGAGCCGCGCCTCGCCCGCCACACCCAGGACCAGGGCCTCGACGAGACCCTGGGTCACCTCTACGACCGGGAGTACCGGTCCCGTGGACACCAGTTGTGCCCCGCCCCGGGGTCGGCGCGGCAGGAGGAGAGCACCCGGCCCGGTGGCCTGGGCCCCTCCGTGCTGCAAACGGTGACCTGGCTGGCCACCGCGCGCGAGCTCTTCCCCGCCTCCGCCCTGGAGCGCATGGAGGCCGACGCCCTGACCCGCTACGGGCTGACCGACCTGCTCGCCGACCCCGCCGTCGTCGAGAGCATCGAGGCCGACCCCGACCTGGCCGCGGCCCTCCTGCGCCACCGGGGCACCATGCCCCCGCAGCTGAGCGAGGGCATCCGCGCGCTTGTCGCCAAGGTCGTGCGCGACGTCGTCGCCCGCCTGCGCCCCCAGCTGACCACCGCTCTGAGTGCGCCGCGCCAGAACCACCGCCGCAGCCCCCACGCCTGCGCCCGTGATCTGGATTGGCGGGGCACCATCCGCGCCAATCTGGGCCATGTGGACCCGGCCACCGCCCGGATGATCGTCCAGGACATGCGCTTCGTGGCGCGCCAGCAGCGCCGCAACCTGACCTGGGACATCATCATCCTGGTGGACCAGTCGGGCTCCATGGCCGACTCCCTCATCCACAGCGCGGTGACCGCCTCCATCCTGGCCGGCCTGCCGGGGCTGAGCTTGCGACTCCTGGCCTTCGACACCGCGGTGGTGGACCTGACCGACATGGCCTGCGACCCGGTCGAGGTGCTCATGACCTGCCAGCTGGGAGGGGGCACGGACATCGCCGGTGCCATGGCCTTCGCGGCCCAGCAGGTGCGCTGGCCCACGCGCACGCTCATCGCGCTGGTCAGCGACTTCGGGGAGGGCGGGTCGCTGTCAGCCCTCCTGGAGACGGTGCACACCCTGGCCGGCGGCGGGGTCCGCATGCTGGGCCTGGCCGCTCTCAACGAGCACGGTAGGGCCTGCTTCGACCGGGAGATCGCCGAGGACCTGGCCGGGGCGGGGATGTCGGTGGCCGCCATGACCCCCGACCGCTTCGCCGAGTACCTGGCGCAGGTGATGTCATGAGCGAGGCGGACGCGAGCCGGCTTCCTCTCTGGACGCGGGTCTATGCGGCCCTTGACGACCAGGCGCTGGCCGCCCTGGCCAGCAGGGGCCTGGTGCGTCGGGCGCGGGGCGAGCTGGCAGCCGCGGGTGCGCGCCTGGTCGCCGCAGATGAGGGCGCTGCGGGCGGGGGTGCCGCGGTTCAGGACGCCACGGGCCGGGGCGAGATCACCGTCGAGGTGGGCCGGGGGCCCATGAGCGTCGTCCTCCCGGACAGCGGGCCCCAGGATGCTCGCTGCCCCTGCCCCGTGGCCGGGGTGTGCGTGCACATCATCACCGCCTGTCTGTGGCTGCAGCAGGCCGCAGGCCCACATGCGTCATCGCCTGCCCAAGAGGGCAGCACCGGTGCTCCCGACTCTGCCGCCCCGCCCGAGTCCTCAGCCCTGGCGCGGGTCCTGGCCTGGAGCATCCAGGACATCGAGGCCGCTGCGGGCGCCGCTGCCAGGCGACGAGTGGCCAGGGCCCTATCGGCCTGCTCCACCGGCGAGCTGGCGGCCTCCACCCGGGTGGCCCAGGAGAGCGGGAGCCTGACCATCAGCTGGCCGCAGGGGCCGCGGGTCATCCTCACCCCCGAGCTCGGGCCCCGCGGAGCGATCGTCTCGGGCCGCCACTCCCGCACCGCCCGGGCCGCCCTGGCGCTGGAGGCCGTCGTTCGCCTCTTCGCCACCGCCGGGCGGTCCTGGCCCTGGCCCTCCGTGGCGCAGGAGCTGACGCCACCCCAGCGCGAGCTGCTCGGCCAGGTCCTGCGCAGTGCCGAGACGCTGATCGGCGCCGGCCTGAGCCATGTGGGCCGGTCCAGCAGCGAGGAGCTCTCCCGCCTGGCCCACACCGCCCGCCTCGAGCAGCTGCCCTACCTGGCCCGGCTGCTGAGCGCCGCGGCCGGCGCCCTGAGCGCTCTGACCCGGCGCGACGACGCCGTCGATGAATCCCGCGCCCTGTCCGCCCTGGCCGCCGCATGGTCGCTGGCCCTGGCCCTGGACGGTACCCCGGGCCCCGCGCCGCAGGGACTGGTCGGGGCCGCCCGACCCCGCACGGTGCGAACCGGCAGGCTCATCGCCCTGTCGGCCACCTGGTGGCAGGGCCTGTCCGGCTCCCGGGGCCTGACCATGCGCCTGTGGGATACCGAGCATGAGCGACTGGAGTCGGTGAGCACCGGGCGGGCCGCAGGCGCGGACCCCGCCTTCCGCCAGGATTCCGACCTGCCACTGATCTGGGGGACGCCGGTGCGCGGTCTCCTGGCCGGGCCGATCCGCCTGACCGGCGCCACCAGGCGGGCCGACGGCACGCTCTCGCCGGCGGCGAGCACCCGCGTGGCACCCGCGGGCCGCTTGGAGGAGGTGGACCTGGCCGCTCTGAGCACGGCGTTGGAGGAGGCCCGCCAGGGCCCCGGGATGGCGGGGTTCGGGCCGGGCGCCCCGCCCGTGCGACTCATCCTCACCGCCCTCACCGGGCCAGGCGGCAGTGACGGTAGCGGCCGGTACGGCCGGATGGACCTCGATGAGGTGCACCAGCAGTTCCTGTGGACCGTGACAGACCGGGCGGGCGCGCCTCACCTCCTGCGCCTGGGCGGCGACGAGCTCGAGCTCGTCGCCGCCCTGGAGGCCGGCGAACTGCCCGTAGTGGCCGTCGTCGTCGAGGGCTCCCGACTCACGGCCGTGCTCACCCGCATCGAGGGCGCCCTGCGAGTGGTGTCCCCAACCATGATGACCCTGGGCCGGGGCGATGACGCGCGCCGCACACACCTGCTCACGCGGTGGGGCGCGCATCTGGAGCGACTGCGCTCGCAGGCCGCCGTCGTGCCGCCCCCGCCGGTCGCCGACCCGCTGGCGGCGCTGCTCGAGTGTGCTCAGCAGGCACTGGCCGTGGTGGCCGCCATCGGCACCGGTGCAGGTACCGGTGGCCCGGCCGGCCCGAGTGCTCTCGCGCTCCGCCGGTGGGCGCGCCAGGCACGGGACCTCAACCTGGAGACGCTGGCAGCCGCGCTGGAGGAGGTCGCAGCCGCCCAGGGCGCGGCGGCACTCCTGCGCGCCACAGCCATCCTGGACCGGCTGCGCGCCCTGGCCGGCTGAGAACCACCACGCTCGCCCCCAGTCCCACCCCAGAGACGCATGGCACCATGCGTGACCATGACAGCCATGGAGCGATCCGCCAGTCATTCCCGATCCACCAGCCGAGCCCAGGGCGGCATTGATCACCAGGACGACCCTGATCGTCAGGGCGCCTCGGCGCAGCCCGCAGACGGCCCGGCGATCCCACCGGTGGTGCTTGTGGCTGACACCAGCGCCGCCCCTGCGGCGCGCGAGCTGCGCCAGGCCCTGGACCGGCTCATCGCCAACGGCAGCATCGAGGAGCCCTGGGCGCGCCGCCAGGCCCAGTGCGCGCAGGGCATCAGCGATCGCTCCCTGGAGGAGCTCGTGGCCATCGCCGATGGCCATGCCAGTACGGGTGACCCAGACCCAGACCATCCAGGCGGCCCAGACGGCCCGCAGGACCCCGGGAGCCCTGCGAGCGCCGGCCCGCATGAGCTCCTGGCCGCTTTCGGCCCCAGGTGGGTCGCCATCAACGCGCCCAGCCTGACCCTGGTCCACCTCGCCCGGCTCGTGAGCACCAGCCCGCGGCGTGACCTGGAGGACCTCATCAAGCTGCGCGCCGGCTGGGGCGTGGACCCGCGCACCGTGGAGGAGGCCCTGACCAGAGCCGGGATCGCGCGCGAGACCATTGATGAGATCGTCGCGCCCTGGGCGTGGACCACGGCCGAGCCTGAGGCCGCCTGGCCCTGGATGCTCGAGCACGCCGAGGAGCTGACCGCCAGGCTCGCCACCACCTCCTATGGGGCCACCGCGGTGCTGCGCGCCCTGCTCCACGCACCGGGTGTGCCCCCGGTGGTCCTGCCCGTGCTCGCGGACATCGCCGTGGGCCGCTCGGAGCGCAACCGTCTCCTGGCCCAGGAGCTCCTCGCTGGCCGGCCGGAAGCCCTGGAGCTGGCCACCGCCACTTTGGAGGCCGAGCGCCCCGCGGTGCGCCGGGCGGGCGCACTCTGGCTGGTCGACATGGCCGAGCCGAGAGCGGCGGAGGCCCTGCGCCGAGCCTACGCCCAGGAGCAGGACTGGCAGGCCCGCGCGGGAATCCTGCGCGCTCTGAGTGCCAGCGGCGAGGAGATCACCGACCTCCTCTCGCCCCAGGTCCTGACCGATCAGGCCGCCAGCGCCCCGCGCCGCACCCCCGTGGCCCTGTCCTGGCTGGGATTCGAGCTGCTGCCCCGGGTGCGCTGGGCCGATGGCGAGCCGGTGGAGGACTCCGTGGTGCGCTGGTGGGTGCTCCTGGCCCACAAGCTCAAGACCCCCGACGGGCGCGGCCTCATCGATCTCTACCTCTCCCAGCTCATGGCCCAGGACGCCGCCCGCCTGGGGCTGGCGGTGGTCGAGGCGTGGGCCGCATGGAGCCGGGAGGCCTCCAAGGGCCAGAGCCTGCCCACCAAGGGCCTGCTGGCCTTCGCCGTCGCCGCCCAGGGCCCCGGCCTGGCCCGAGTCGCCCGCTCCTGCCTGCGGGCCTCCGCCACCTGGCGGGCCGAGTCCGAGGCGGTGCTGATGAGCCTGCGCGCCAACGGCAGCACAGAGGCCATGGAGGTGATCATCGCCGCCTCCCAGCGCCACCGCCTGCCGCGCGTGCGCGCCACGGCGACCGAGCTGATCCAGCAGGTGGCCCAGGAGCGCGGCTGGAGCCCCGAGGAGCTGGGCGACCGCTGCATCCCTACCGCCGGCTTCTCCGCTGACGGCATGCTCCATGTGGACTACGGGGATCGGGAGTTCCTCGGCCGCCTGGCACCCGACCTGAGCATTGTGCTCACCGGCCCCGACGGCAGGGTCCGGGCGGGCCTGCCTCCCGCCCGCAAGGGGGAGGACCCCGAGGTTGTCGCCCGGGCCAAGAGCGCCCTGAGCGCCGCGCGCAAGGAGGCCCGGGCGGTCCTGGCCGCGCAGGCCGACCGGCTCTACGAGGCCATGTGCACCCAGCGCCACTGGGCCTTGGCCGACTGGCAGGCTCTCCTGGCCGGCCACCCGCTCGCCTCCCAGCTGATCACCCGCCTGGTGTGGGCCCTCGATGAGCCCTCGCAGCGCCGCACCGTGCGCCCCAGCGAGGACGGCGCCCTGCTGGGACTTAACGACGCCGTCGTGACCCCCTCACCCCGGGCCCGCATGAGTCTGGTGCACGGCAGCCTCATGGACGCCCAGGAGGCTCAGGCATGGCGCGAGCACCTGGCCGACTACGAGGTCAGCCCCCTGTTCGACCAGTTCTCGGCCACCGCGCCGCAGGCGGCGCCGGGGCAGATCTCCTTCGAGGAGCGCCGGGGGCGCAGGGTGTCCGTGCGCGAGCTGCACCGCGAGCTGCGGGCGCGCGGTTACCTCAAGTCCTCCCACCACCTGGCCTGGGGCGAGGAATACCAGAAGGAGTTCCCCATCGCCGATCTCAGGGTGGTCATCCGCATCGACGGCGGAGGAGGACCGGACCAGACGGCGGTCATGGATGACATGACCATCGTGCGCGGCCGCCACGACCGGCCCGTGCCCTTCGGGGACATCCCGCCAGTACTGCTGGCCGAGGCCCACGCCGACTATCTCGCATGCGCCGACCCGGCCTCCGCCTGAGCCGCCCCGCCTGAGACCATCCCGGACCGCGGACCGGTGCCGACCACGGCGATGAGGCGGGCGATACGCGCGCCACGTGGCGCACAAGGCGGCACCTGGGCGACGTCGAGCCGCCGAACGATGCCCTTGTTGGAGCCGGAGGGTCCTGAGCGCAGGGTGGTGATCCCGCGCAGGGTTGTGGGGAAGGGGCGCAGAGCGCTTGACGGCGCCGCCTCGCTGTGTCACTGTATTAGTGCAGTCATACAGAAGGGGCTGACGAGCCCCTTCCGCTGCGCTCATGAGCCCCTGTCCACCCGCCACCCACGGAGGCGCGATGCGCATCGACGACGCCCGACCGATCTGGATCCAGCTGGTCGACGACTTCCGAGTGCGCATCGTCTCCGGCCAGTGGCCTCCAGGAAGCCGGATCCCCAGCGTGCGCGAGCTCGCCACGCAGGCCGGCGTCAACCCCAACACCGTCCAGCGCGCCCTGGCCGAGCTCGACCGCTCCGGACTGAGTGCCGCCGAGCGCACCGCCGGCCGCTTCGTCACCGCGGATCCCGCGGCCCTCGACGCGGCCCGGCGCGAGCTGGCCGGTAGCGCCACCGACACCTACATCGCCGCCGTCGCCGCCCTGGGCATGGACCTCGCCCAAGCCAGCGCCATCCTGGCCGAGCGCTGGGCGGCGCACGGCACCGCCACCCAAGGAGAAGCACCATGAGCGCGGTACCCGCCGCCAGGCCCGCCGATGAGCGGCCACCGGTCACCAGTCAGACCACCACACCTCCCGCCGCATCGCCGACGGCGCCTGCGGCCTCGGCGTTCATCGCCTCCTACGACGGCGCCCCGCCCCTCGTCGCCGTCAGCGGCCTGACCAAGGCCTACCGCGGCAGGCCGGCCCTGCAGGACCTGAGCCTGGAGCTGCCCGCCGGGCGCATCGTGGGCCTCATGGGGGCCAACGGCTGCGGCAAGACCACGCTGCTGAAGATCCTGGCCGGCGTCCTGTCGGACTACCAGGGCAGCGTGAGCATCGCCGGGCACGCCCCGGGCCCGGCCTCCAAGGCCCTGGTCTCCTTCCTGCCCGATGCCTCCTTCCTGGCCTCGTCCCAGACCCCCGAGCAGTCTGTGGCCGTGTTCTCCCGGTTCTTCGCCGACTTCGACGCCGACAGGGCCCGCCGCCTCATCGACTTCTTCCAGCTGCCCGCCGAGCGGAGCCTGAAGGAGATGAGCAAGGGCATGGGCGAGAAGCTGCGCATCGCCCTGGCCATGTCGCGGCGCGCCCGCGTCTACCTCCTGGACGAGCCCATCTCCGGGGTCGACCCCGCCGCCCGCGACATCATCCTGGACGGGGTCCTCACCGACTTCGATCCCCAGGCCCTCATGATCATCTCCACCCACCTCATCGCCGACGTCGAGCCCATCATCGACTCGGCCGTCTTCCTCAAGGACGGCCGGCTGCTCCTGGCCGGCGACGCCGACGACCTGCGCCAGGCCCGCGTCATGAGCCTGGACGCCCTGTTCCGCAAGGAGTACCGCTGATGCTCACCACACTGATCGCCCACGAAGCCCGCTGCCTGGTCCGCACCCACCTGACCATCGTGGGGGTCTGCCTCCTGGTGGGGGCCGGGCTCATCGGCGTCGGCCTGCTCGATGTCCCCACGCTGAGCCCCTTCGCCATGCTCCTGGCCGCCGGGGCCTTCATGGTGCCCGCCTACGCCGTGTTCATCCACTGCCTCGTGGAGTACTGGCAGTCCATGTATGGCCAGCGCGGCTACCTGACCATGGTCATCCCGGTGCGGGGGCGCCTCATCTACGCCGCCAAGGTCGCCTATGGCGTGCTGGCCTCGGCCGTGGCGGCCGTCGTCAGCCTGGCGGGCGTGGTGGTGACCTTCCTTGTCAACGCGCACATCCAGGGGGTCGGCCTGTCCCAGGCCTGGGAGCCCATGCGCGAGGCGATCGAGACCCTGGGGGCTTGGCGGTGCCTGCTCCTGGCCCTGACCGCCCTGCTCATGTGCCTGGCCTGGATGGTCATGGACACCGCCCTGATGAGCATCGGGGCGCAGGGGAGGTGGAACCACCTGGGCTTCGCCGCCCCCGTCATCGGCTTCGTCATCCTCTATGCGGTCAGCCAGGTGGTGACCCTGGTCTCCATGATGCTGGTGCCCCTCAGCCTGGACCTGACCACGGGGGAGCTGGGCACCGAGTTCATGCTCGGCTCCTTCCTGGAGTCGGTGCGCACCGACTCCGAGCCCCAGATCCTGGGCCTGGGCTTCCTGCCCGCCACCTGGATCCTGGCCGCCGTGCTGGCCTGGTGGGCGGTGCGGGCCATCGAGAAGCACACCTCGCTGCGTTGAGCCAACCGGCCGGCCCGGCGAGCCCGGCCTCCCCCTGCCAGCCAGGCGGCCCCCGCCGCCGGCCCTGGCGGGGGAGGCCG
The DNA here is from genome assembly GCF_019974135.1 of Actinomyces capricornis. NCBI lineage: Bacteria > Bacillati > Actinomycetota > Actinomycetes > Actinomycetales > Actinomycetaceae > Actinomyces > Actinomyces capricornis. The sequence goes on along the minus strand of NZ_AP025017.1, from coordinate 385,175 downwards.
GGCTCGCCGCTCGGGCGACGGCGCCCGGGGCTGTACGTGGGGGTGTGCGCCGGCCCGGGGGCTCAGGCCACGGTCGCCTGGGCCAGGACCTGCTCGCCGCCCGGCCCGCCGTAGACGACGACGGACTGTCCGGCCGCCAGGCCCCGAAGCGGCTCGTGCAACTCGGCCACCAGGGTGGCGGCGCGCTCATCGACGATGACGTCGGCGGGCACGGCCCGGCCGTGGGCCCGCACCTGGACCGCCGCGCCCCGCCAGCCCCGCAGTCCCCGGTCCGGGAGGGTGTCCGGGCCCTCGTGCCGGCTCCCGCCCTGACCAGCACCCTGGCCCCGGTCCTCGGCCGGCTGCTGGTGCTGATCGGGCTGCCCGGTCCGGCCTGCCGTGAGCGGCTCGGGGTCGGCCAGCAGCACCAGGCCCGTGCCCTCCACCCGGCTCCGGCTGAGCAGCTCGGCGGGGCCGACGACGACCTCGTTGGTGGCCGGGCGCGTCTCGATGACGTAGCGGGGGCGGCCATCGGGGGCCGGGCGGTCCAGCCCCAGCCCCTTGCGCTGGCCCACGGTGAAGCCGAAGTACCCCTCGTGGGAGCCCAGTACCTCGCCGTCGGGGGAGACCATGGCGCCCTCGCGGGTACCCAGGGAGCGGGACAGGAAGCCGCGGGTGTCGCCGTCGGCCACGAAGCAGATGTCGTAGGAGTCGGGCTTGGCGGCCACCGGCAGGCCCCGGGCCTCGGCCTCGGCGCGCACGGCCGCCTTGGAGGGGGCGTCCCCCAGGGGGAACAGGGCCCGGGCCAGGCCCTGGCGGCCCGAGACCGCCAGCACATAGGACTGGTCCTTGGCGCCGTCGGCCGCCCGGCGCAGACTCAGGCCCCGGGCCTCACCGGGCCGACCGGCGGCCGCGCCCCCCTCAAGGCGGGCGTAGTGGCCGGTGGCCACGGCGTCGAAGCCCATGGCCAGGGCGCGGCTGAGCAGGACGTCGAACTTGACCCGCTCATTGCAGCGCACGCACGGGTTGGGGGTGCGCCCGGCCCGGTACTCGGCCAGGAAGTCGGCCACCACCAGGTCCTCGAACTCCTCGGACAGGTCCCAGACATAGAAGGGGATGCCCAGGATCTGGGCCGCCCAGCGAGCATCGGAGGCGTCCTCGATGGAGCAGCAGCCCCGCGAGCCCGCGCGGCTCTGGGCGCGCTGGCGGGACAGGGCCATGTGCACACCCACCACCTCGTGGCCCGCCTCCACGGCGCGCGCCGCGGCCACGGCGGAGTCGACCCCGCCGGACAGGGCGGCCAGGACTCGCATGGGGGCTCCTTGATCGTTCGGGTCAGTCCGGCGGCTGGAAGGACCAGGGCAGACTACAGCCGCCGGCTACGACGCCGGAATGCGGGATCAGGATCCGTGAGGCGCTGCGCGGCCCTCCTGGTGACCGAGTCCTCGGCGATTGAGGGAATGCCTGCGGGGACTTGTAAGGGCGGGGAGACCGATGCCGGGCCCGGCCTCACATCTCCCGGCGCTGTGGGGCGGGGGAGTGCCCCGGGCCTGCAGCCGCACGCATCCGACGAGCCGCGTCCACGGCGCCGGGCAGCGCCGTCACCAGGCGCTCGACATCCCGTTCAGTGGAGCCCGGCCCCAGGCTGACCCGCAGCGTCGAGCGGGCCGCATCTTGCCCCAACCCCATTGCCAGCAGCACATGGCTGGGGCCATGCACCCCGGCATGGCAGGCCGAGCCCGCCGAGGCATCGATCCCCGCCAGGTCCAGGGCCATGAGCAGCGCCTCGGCCTGAGCCCCCTCGAACCACAGGTGGGCAGTGGAGGGCAGGTGGGCCGCATCGGCGGGAAGCGTGGCATGCACCCCCTCCAGGGCAGTGGCCTCCCGCAGCAGTCTGTCGCGCAGCGCCCCCAGGCGCACCGCCTCCGCCTCGCGCTCGCCCACCGCCAGCTCCACGGCCAGCGCCAGCGCCCGTGCACCGATGACATCCTGCGTGCCCGAGCGGACCCCCCGCTCCTGGCCGCCCCCGCCCGTTACCGGCCGCAGATCCACCTCACGGCGGACCACCAGGGCCCCCACCCCCACCGGAGCGCCCAGCTTGTGGCCGCTCAGGCTCATCGCATCCAGCCCCCACCCACGGAAATCCACAACCGTCTTGCCCAGGGCCGCCACGGCGTCGCAGTGCACCGGCACGTACCCCGGCTGCCCAGGACGCTCGACCCCCGTGGCCCGCCGCACCCGACCGACCACCGCCGCCATGTCCTGAACCACCCCGGTCTCGTTATTGGCGGCCATCACCGAGACCAGGCTGACCCGGCCGCGCCGGGGCGGGCCGGTGTCGGCCCCAGTCGGGCGCGCACGGGAGCCCGCGCCGCCCGGATCGCCGGCGGGGCCCGCGCCGCTGCTGGCGCTCAGACTCGCGGTGAGGCTGTCGAGCCCGACCCGCCCGGCGCCATCGACCTCCAGGAGGCTCAGGCCCGCCCCCAGCTGCTCGACAGCCGCGCGGGCAGAGTCCAGCACCGCCGGATGCTCAATGGGGGAGACCACCAGGCGCCCACCTGGCACAGCGCGCGCCCGGCCGGCGATCATCAGCGCGCTTGCCTCAGTACCGCCGGAGGTCAGGACCACCTCATGGGCATCGACCCCCAGCGCCCGGGCGATCCTGGCACGAGCCTGGGCCAGCAGCCCCGCCATCCGCCTGCCCGAGGCATGCTGGGAGCTGGGATTGGCCCACCCTCCCAGCCCCTCGGACAGATCCTGCGCCACCTGCTCGGCCACCTCGGGGCGGATGGGACTGGAGGCGGCGTGATCAAGGTAGGCGCGCGCGGGCATGCCCCCACCCTATCGGCCCCGGCTGCACATCTTCAGACCGAGCGCCGACGGCATCATGCCGGAAAGTCGGGGTCCGGGGCCCGGATCGGACTTGAAGATGTGCAACGGGAGGGGTGCTGCACATCTTCAGATCGGGCGGCAACGGCATCATGCGGGAAAGTCGGGGCCCAGGGCCCGAATCCGGCTTGAAGATGTGCAGCGGGGTGGGGGCGGGCCGTTAGGCTGGGCGGATCGGAGCAGGAATCGGACCAGGGTACGGAGCGCCGCGGAGCGCGGGGAGGCGGGCATGACGGCATACGCGTCGAGACTGTCGGCCAAGGAGGTCCAGGCCCTGGATGCCGCCAAGCTCTACTACGCCGGGCTCACCCAGCAGGAGGTCGCCCAGCGCCTGCACGTCTCGCGGCCTACCGTCTCCAAGCTGCTGGCCTACGCCCACCGGCGCGGCTTCGTGCGCATCGAGATCCACGACCCCCGCGAGCAGGACCCCATGCTCCTGGAGACCCTGCGCGAGCGCTTCAACCTGCTCGACGTTCGGCTCGTCAGCCCCGTCGGCCCGGGGGAGGACCTGCTGCGCGCCGCCCTGGGCCGGGAGGGGGCCCGTCTGCTGTCCACCCTGGTCCGCGACGGGGACCGCATCGGGGTCGTGGGCTCACGCACCCTGGTCGAGCTCGCCCGATCCCTGGAGCCCGTGCCCCGCCACCACGTCGAGCTCGTCCAGATGGCCCGCGGCCTGCTGCCCGCCGACCGGGGGCTCGACGAGGAGGCCTGCCTCGTGCGGATGGCGCAGGCCTTCGACGCCCGCCTCCACCCACTGGGCATGCCACTGGTGCTGGGGAGCATCGCCGAGCGCAACGACCTGCACCGCGCGCCCCAGGGGCGCCGCCTCAGGGAGATGGTCGACCAGGTGCGCATCGCCCTGTTCACCGTGGGGGAGATCCACTCCGACCTCCAGCACCTGGGCCACGAGGTGCTCAGCGACGCCGAGCGCGAAGCCCTCATCGAGCGCGGCGCCGGGGACCTGTGCTCGCACTTCATCGACGTCCACGGCAGGATCTGCCTGCCCGACCTGACCCACCGCACCACCGGCATCACCCTGGCCGAGCTGCGCCGCAAGGAGCAGAGGATCCTCGTGGCCGGGGGCGAGGCCAAGGCGCCGGTGATCCGGGCGGCCCTGGCCAACGGTTACGTCAACCGGCTCATCACCGACGTCTCGGCCGCCCGCGGCGTCCTGGAGATCGACGACGCTCTGGCGCCCCGGCAGTGAGCCGCCCGGGCCGCCGCCCAGGCCGCTGCCGGGGCGCCAGGGGCCGTGAGGCACAGATGTTCCAAGTGAGCACCTCTGCGCCAACATCCCGCCCCTGGCGGCGCCTCCATGCCGATTTTTCGTTGCCATAGCAGCGAATCAGTGGCGGAACATTCGTTCGGCGGGGGCTCGTGCTGACTCCTGGTGGATTGCTACGTTCCGGTCACGCCCGGCAGCGCAGAAGGCGCCGCCGGGGCAGCGTCATCGAGGACATCGAGGCACTGCCGCGCATTCGGACAAAGGAGTTCCCGTGGTACCACTGTCGCGCACCATCGACCACGCCCAGCCGCGGTCGCAGACGACCACTGCCGCCCGGCACGCCGGCCGCACCCGGCCGGCACTGACGGGAGGCCGGTCATGACCAGCACCACGACCGCGCCCAGCGACACCGCCCACCCCGCCGCGCCGTCCTGGGGGCTCATCAAGGACCCCACCACCCAGCTGCCCGACGGCTACCTCGACCGCACCCCGATGTTCCAGTACATCCTGCTGTCGATCTGCTTCCCCATGTGGGGCGCCGCCGCGAGCCTCAACGACATCCTCATCACCCAGTTCAAGTCCGTCTTCACCCTGTCGGACTTCGCCTCGGCCTTCGTCCAGTCGGCCTTCTACGGCGGCTACTTCCTCATCGCCATCCCCTCCTCGCGGATCATCCGGCGCACCAGCTACAAGACGGGGCTGCTCATCGGCCTGGTCGTCTACATCGTGGGCTGCACGCTGTTCTTCCCGGCCTCGCATGTGGCCACCTACTCGGTGTTCCTGGCGGCCCTGTTCGCCATCGCCGTGGGCCTGTCCTTCCTGGAGACATCCGCCAACACCTACTCCTCGATGATCGGGCCCAAGCGCTCCTCGACCCTGCGGCTCAACATCTCCCAGACCTTCACGCCCCTGGGGTTCCTGGCCGGCGCGGTGCTGGGCAAGTACCTCATCTTCACCGACGGCGAGGCCCTGCACAGCCGCCTGGCCTCCCTGACCGGGCTGGAGCGCCAGCAGGTGGCCGAGGCCGCCCTGCAGCGCACCCTGGCCCCCTACCGGGTCATCATCGTGGTGCTGGTCATCCTGGCCATCATGGTGGCCATCACCCAGTTCCCGCACTGCAAGCCCCTCAACCACCGCCACGAGGAGGCCAAGGCCACCATCGGGGAGACCCTGTCCTACCTGGCGCGCAATGGGCGCTTCCGCATGGGCATCCTCACCCAGTTCCTCTACGTGGGCATGCAGACGGCCGTGTGGTCCTTCACCATCCGCCTGGCCCTGAACCTGGATGACTCGCTCAATGAGCGCACCGCCGCCAACTTCGTCATCGCCGCCTTCGTGGCCTTCTTCGTGGGCAAGTTCATCGCCAATGTCCTCATGACCCGCTTCAACGAGGACCTGGTCCTGGTGGCCTACTCGATCCTGGGGGTCATCACCCTCCTGTGGGTGGTCCTGGCGCCCAATATGTCCTCGGTCTATGCCGCAGTGATCACCTCGGGCCTGTTCGGCCCCTGCTGGGCCACCATCTACGCCCGCACCCTGGACAGCATCGAGGACAAGCGCCACACCGAGACCGGAGGCGCCGTCATCGTCATGTCCATCATCGGCGGTGCGGTCATCCCGGTCATCCAGGGCCTGGTCTCCGACACCATCGGCTCCCTGCAGGTCTCCTTCCTGGTCTCCCTGCTGTGCTTCGCCGCCGTCCTGATCTACTTCATGTCCGAGTACCGCGCCTCAGCGCGCCGCGAGAAAGCCGAGTGAGCACATGAGCACCACCATCCCCCTGCATCCGGAACTGTTCAACACCGAGGCGCGCACCATCCTGCGCTCCCAGGACTTCGAGGCCCGGGCCCTGCGCTACCCCTCCGGGGTGGCCTCGCTGAGGCTGACCAACTCCCGGGGCCTGATCGAGGTCCTGCCCTTCATGGGCCAGATCATCTGGGACGCCCAGATGGACGGCGTGAGCCTGCGGATGGACAACATGTTCTCCCAGCCCCAGCCCGCCCGGGAGATCATCGGCACCTACGGCTGCTTCGCCTTCCACGCGGGCCTGCTGGCCGCCGGCTGCCCCGCCCCCGAGGACGACCACCCCCTGCACGGGGAGTTCCCCTGCGCGCCCATGGACGAGGCCTGGCTGGAGGTCGAGGCCGACGCCGTGCGGATCGTCTCCTCCTACGAGTACGTCATGGGCTTCGGCAGCCACTACCGGGCCCGGCCCCATGTGGAGATGCGCGCGGGCTCGTCCATGATGACCATCGGCATGGAGGTCACCAACCTCTCGGCCTACGCCCCGATGCCACTGCAGTACATGTGCCACATGAACTACGCCTTCGTGCCCGACGGCGTCATGAGCCAGTCCCTGCCCGAGGGCTCCTTCCAGCTGCGGCGCACCGTGCCGGCGCATGTGACCCCCAACCCCGCGTGGGAGCGGATCAACGAGGAGATCCTGGCCGGGAGGATGGACGCCGACTCCCTGGAGGGGGCCACCGCCTTCGACCCCGAGATCGTCTACTTCGCCGACAGCCTGGAGCGCTACGACGACGAGCTCGTCTTCGAGATCGCCTCCCCCCAGGGGCATGTCTTCCAGACCCGCTTCTCGGGCAGGGAGTTCCCGGTGGCCACACGCTGGATCCTGCACAATCCCGACCAGAAGGTGGCCTCCTTCGTCCTGCCGGGCACCTCCCGGCCCGAGGGCCTCATCGCCGCCCGGGAGGCCGGCACCCTCATCAGCCTCGGGGCGGGCGAGAGCCGGTCCTTCACTGTGACCACGGGACTCAAGGAGGACTGACATGGCAGCCGATCGCACCAACCTGCCAGGCACTGCGAGCAGCGCCGGCGGGGGCGGCAAGGACATCGCCGTCATCGGGTCCAGCAACATGGACCTCATCACCTACATCACCCGCATGCCCAGCGAGGGCGAGACCGTCGAGGCGCCCGACTTCGCCATGGGCTTCGGCGGCAAGGGGGCCAACCAGGCGGTCAGCGCCTCCCGGCTCGGCTCCCGGGTGCTCATGCTCACCCGGGTCGGCAACGACCTCTTCGCCCAGAGCACCATCGAGAACTACCGGCGCAACGGCATCGACACCGACCTCGTCCTGCCCACCCAGGCCGCCAGCGGCGTGGCGCCCATCTTCGTCGATGAGGAGTCGCGCAACTCCATCCTCATCGTCAAGGGCGCCAACGCCCTGCTCACCCCCGAGGACGTGCTGCGCGCCGAAGAGGACATCGCCTCCTGCCGGCTCATCGTCCTGCAGCTCGAGATCCCCCTGGAGACGGTCTACGAGGCGGTGGCCCTGGGTAAGCGCCACTCCATCCCGGTGCTGCTCAACCCGGCCCCGGCCCAGCCCGACCTGGAGCTGGAGAAGGTGCGCGACTGCCAGTACATCGTGCCCAACGAGAGCGAGCTGTCCCTGCTGACCGGCATGCCCGTGGACAGCCTCGACGACGTGCGCAACGCGGCGGCGGTCCTGCTGGAGGTGGGGATCGCCAATGTCATCGTCACCCTGGGCTCGCGTGGCGCCCTGTGGATGACCCGCACCGAGGACCGGCTCATCCCCGGTGTAGCGGTCGAGGCGCGCGACACCACCGGCGCGGGGGACGCCTTCATCGGCTGCTTCGGCCACTTCCTGGTCTCCACCGGCGATACGGCCGCCTCCCTGGAGATGGCCAACCGCTACTCGGCGGACTCGGTGACCAAGCGGGGCACCCAGTCCTCCTACGCCTCCAAGGAGGAGTTCGAGCAGATCCTGCGCGGGTAGGCCCGCCACGATGCTCCTGCGCCCGAGGGCCGGCGCCGGATATCCGCGCCGGCCCTCGGGCGCCGCGGCCGGCCGGGCGGGGCTGGGCACTGGGCCCGGCCGGGCGGGGCTGGGCACTGGGCCCGGCCGGCCGGGGCTGGGCACTGGGCCCGGCCGGGAGGCAGCGGGCGCTGCGGCCCGCGGCGTCGCCATCCCGGCGAGCCTGGAGGGCGCCGGGGCCACGACGGTGGAGGGTTGGGCCATGATGACCGACTGGCTGCCCCTGTCCCGCTCCCGTCACGCCCGCGACGCCGAGCGCCGCAGCCGGCCCGGGCTGGTCGCCGAGCTGTCCCGGGACCCCTCCACGCGGCTGGTGCTCATCGACGCCCGCGGCAGGGTGGCGCTGCGCCGCCCCGGCCCGGTGGGCCCGGCGCCGGTGGGCGCCTCCTCAGGCTCGGCGACCCGGCCCATGCCTCCGGCGGCTGCCGGCGGCGCCCTCGACGACGCCTCCGGGCCCCACCACTCGAGGCAGGAGGGCTCGCCGGGCTGGGAGCCGCCCGCCGCCCGCGCCTCCTCCGGCGGGCCCGAGGGGCGCAGCGCGCCGACGCCGCAGGAGGACCGCCTGCCGCGGATCACTGCCGCCGACCTGGATCCGCAGGAGCTGGAGGGCCTGACGACCATCTACCTGGGCCGCACCGGGCGGGCTGAGCAGGAGGGCCGCCCCCGGGGCGGCGCACCATCGGAGGGCACCGCTCAGGGCGCCGCCCCTCAGGCCGTCATGGAGGCGGGCCGGGCGCAGGGGCCTGCGGGGACCAGCTGGCTGGCCGTCGTCGTGCCCACCGAGCTGGAGGTGCCCGAGGCCCCCGCCGCGCCCGCGGGTGGCCGTGACGCCGAGGGCGCGGGCACGCAGCGCCCGGGCCTGCGCCGCCTGCTGGAGCGCTACCCGCTCATCCCCTTGCGCTCGGTGGGGGCGCGGATGAGCGCGCGCGACGCGGGCCTGGCCACCGCGGCCGCCGCCCTGGCCGCCTGGCACGCCTCCTCGACCTACTGCCCGGGCTGCGCGGGGGCGACCCGCCCGGTGGAGGCGGGGTGGGCGCGGCGCTGCGCAGTGTGCTCCACCACCCACTTCCCGCGCACTGATCCGGCCGTCATCGTCGCGGCCACCGATGAGGACGACCGCCTCGTCATGGTCCACGGCGCCACCTGGCCCCAGGGGCGCTACTCGGTGGTCGCCGGCTATGTGGAGGCGGGCGAGCCCCTGGAGGCCGCCGTCGTGCGCGAGGTGGCCGAGGAGACGGGGCTGGAGGTGTCCCGGGTGGAGTACGCGGGCTCCCAGCCCTGGCCCTTCCCCCGCTCCCTCATGGTCGGCTACCGGGCGCGGCTCGCCCCGGGCAGCCGGCGCCCCCGACCCGACGGCGAGGAGGTCACCGAGGTCCTGCTCGTCTCCCGCAGCGAGCTGGCCGCGGCCGTGGCCCGGGGGAGCATCATCCTGCCGGGGGCCACCTCCATCGGGCGGGCCCTCATCGAGGACTGGTACGGCGGCCCCATCCCATGACGAGAGGAGGGCCACCAACAAGGTAACGGGCATCGGTGTCCTAGAATGATGTCAGGTTGGATCACAATGGGACGGGCCACCCTATGGTAAGATGTGTTTAAAGCGCGCTATTTTAAGGGAGTAGGGGCAGGTGAATTATATAGATTGATAGATGTTTAAGTGAACTAACCTCCAGATGAATCTACTTTCAATATTCTCGTACCCGAGATTCATGGTAGCCAATATTATTGGCATCCCTATTAAGGTAGTAAGATTCAGTGGAATGAGCAAAACGGGCGAGAGTGTTCGTTTGTGCTTTATCGCCACCAAAAAGGAAGCAATGAGATCTGCGTCACTGCATTTTCGATACTGACCGTCACATCAATGTCGCGATGAATTGTTTATTCATTGTCCAGATAGGAGAAGTTGATTTGATTTCGATATTTAATCGAGCTCTGAATGCGATCCCGAAAAGGGCGGATCAGCAGCAGGTTGAAGAGTTACGCCGAACATTCGAAGACTCTGGTGTTACCGTGGCGCTTGAGACAATCGATAATCAGGTCATGTACGGGCGGCGTGGTACGGGCAAGACTCATGCATTTAGATACCTCGAAACCCAAGTCCTAGAGTTGGGAGATATTCCTGTATATGTTGATCTGAGGCAGATCGGGTCCGCCAATGGGCTCTTTAATGGAAACGAAGTAAAGACTACGGAGCGGGCAGCTAGATTGCTGGTAGACCTTCTCGGGAACGTGAGAGATCATATATTTGAGATCGTCGTAAACGATGAAGATCTAGTTAATAATCCGTCAATTGTAGATAATCTCGATCGTCTCGTCGACGCAATTTCTAAAGTTCGCATTGTTGGCCCAGTAAACGTCGGGGTGGAGTCGTCTCGGACGAATTCGATAGTTTCTAATGAAAATCTATCTCTTGGCGCTTCTTCAAATCCCGCCCTATCGTATTCTTCGGCTAGCCAGCACGAGGTCGGAAGTTCTGGTCGATCAACAATGGCAAGAGAAGGAGATGAGGAAGTATTCCTGGAGTTCTCTCCCATAGTCAATGCTCTACGGTCGTTCGCCGGTAATCTAGGGAAAAGAAGGCTTTGGATATTGCTGGACGAATGGAGTAGCGTACCGTCTGATCTTCAGCCGCTGCTGGGGGAGTTTATTGTTCGGGGCTTATCTCCAGTCTCAGCAATTACCGTTAAAATTGCCGCTATTGAACAGCAGAGCAATTTTCGAGACTACTGTGGTGATCAACTTGTGGGTATAGAGTTAGGTGCTGATTTTGCGGCGAATCTGAACCTAGACGACTATATGGTGTATGAACAACATGAGGAGAGGTCGACAAGTTTCTTTAAAGGCCTTTTCCATAAGCATCTGATGTCTGGCAGGGGTGGCGGTCTTCTCAGTGATCGAGTTCTTCGTGAAGAGGAAATGATTAGCCAGTTATTTTCGGATAGGAGAGCTTTCGAAGAGTTGGTTCGCGCGTCTGAGGGTGTACCTCGAGATGCACTCAATATCGCAGGAAAAGCAGCCCTATCGGCAGGAGGTAAAAAAATCTCTATGAAGGATGTGAGAAGTGCTGCGAGAAGTTGGTATCAAGCCGACAAGGAGAATGCGCTTCAATCCGATTCTGATGCAACTAGAATGCTTCATAGGATCGTCGATGACGTAATTAGAGAGAAGAAATCAAGGGGATTCCTTGTTAATCAGAGGGACTCGAATAATCCAGTCTTACTAAAGTTGTTCGACGCTAGAGTTCTCCATATTGTTCGACGAGGTTATTCGGCTCAGGATGTGCCGGGAGAGAGGTTTGATGTCTGGACAATTGATTACGGAGCTTATGTAGATTTAATAAGAACTCAGAATGAACCACGATCTTTTTTGCCTGGCGGTGATGAGGGTGATCTAGAGGCGGAGATTGATGTTCCAATGCAAGATCTCAGGGCGATCAGGAGGGCGATTTTGGATTTGGATGCATTATCGAAAGATAAATGAAATCCTGTATTGTTGAGGTGGTTGAGAAGTTGGTCGTCTGTGTGCATGGAGTTTTCACGCTGTGGCAGGCTGTGCCCGATGACCCCCTCCGCCCCCCGCCCCGCGCCGCGCACCTCCACCCCACCGCCCGGGCCCGCGCAGGCCTCCAGCCTCCTGGACGCCCTGGACCCCGACCAGCGCGAGGTCGCCGAGCACCTCGAGGGGCCCCTGTGCGTCCTGGCCGGCGCGGGCACCGGCAAGACCCGCGCCATCACCTACCGCATCGCCCACGGCGTGGCCACCGGCGCCTACCAGCCCACCCAGGTCCTGGCCGTGACCTTCACCGCCCGCGCCGCGGGGGAGATGCGCTCGCGCCTGGCCGACCTGGGCATCCCCGGGGTCCAGGCCCGCACCTTCCACTCCGCGGCCCTGCGCCAGCTCACCTACTTCTGGCCCACCGCCATCGGCGGGCGCCGACCCGAGATCCAGTCCTACAAGGCCCCCCTCGTGGGGGCCGCCGCCCGGCGCCTGGGCCTGCCCACCGACCGCGCCACCGTGCGCGACCTGGCCGCCGAGGTCGAATGGGCCAAGGTCACCATGACCCTGCCCGAGGACTACGCCATCAAGGCCACCGCCGCCGGGCGCACCGACGCGGCCGGCGGCATGGAGCCGGAGACCATCGCCCAGGTCCTGCGCCTCTACGAGGAGGCCAAGACCGAGCGCGGCGTCATCGACTTCGAGGACGTCCTGCTCCTGCAGATCGGCATCCTGCTGGACCGCGACGACATCGCCTCCCAGGTGCGCAGCCAGTACAAGCACTTCGTCGTCGACGAGTACCAGGACGTCTCACCCCTCCAGCAGCGCCTGCTCGACCTGTGGCTGGGGCGGCGCCGCCAGCTGTGCGTCGTGGGGGACGTCTCCCAGACCATCTACTCCTTCACCGGCGCCACCCCCGCCTTCCTCACCGGCTTCGCCCAGCGCTACGAGGGCGCCCGCACCGTGCGGCTCAGCCGCGACTACCGCTCCACCCCCCAGGTCGTCTCCCTGGCCAACCGGGTCCTGGCCGGCACCCGGCGCTCCGGCGGGCACCTGCGCCTGCCCACCGGCGCCGTCGAGCTGGTCGCCCAGCGCCCCTCGGGCCCCGCCGTGCGCTACGAGATCCACGACGACGACGTCCGCGAGGCCCAGGGCGTGGTCGCCCAGGTCCAGCGACTGCGATCCGAGGGCGTGCCCCTGAGCCAGATCGCCGTGCTCTACCGCACCAACTCCCAGTCCGAGGTCATCGAGCAGGCCCTGGCCGAAGCCCAGATCGGCTACCTGGTGCGCGGTGGGGAGCGCTTCTTCGAGCGCGAGGAGGTCAAGCGGGCCATGGCCGTCATCCTGGGGGCCGCCCGCACCGAGAAGGCCTCCCTCACCGGGGACCTGGGCCAGGACGTGCGCATGGTCCTGGCCCGCGAGGGGTGGAGCGCCGAGCCCCCCGCCGCCCGCGGGGCCGTGCGCGAGCGCTGGGACTCCCTCAACGCCCTGGTGGTCCTGGCCGACGAGCTGGCCTCGGCCCGCGGCGCCGACCTCGATGCCCTCCATGCCGAGCTGCGCGAGCGCGCCGAGGCCCAGAACGCCCCCGTGGTCGACGGCGTCACCCTGTCCTCCCTGCACGCCGCCAAGGGCCTGGAGTGGGATGCGGTCCTGCTGGTGGGCGCCTGCGAGGGCCTGCTGCCCATCTCCCTGGCCGAGGGGCAGGCCGCGATCGAGGAGGAGCGGCGCCTGCTCTACGTGGGGGTCACCCGCGCCCGCGAGCACCTGGTCATCTCCTACGCGCGGGTCCGCAGCGCCGGGGGCCGGGCCTCGCGCAAGCCCTCCCGCTTCCTGGAGGGCATCTGGCCCCAGGAGCGCCCCGCCGGGCGCCGCCCCGCCGGGCGCGGCGAGTCGGCCGCCTCCCACCGGGCCCGTGCCAAGCAGGCCGCCGCCGACTTCGAGGCCACCGCTGATGAGCAGACCCTGGCCCTGTTCGAGATGCTGCGGGCCTGGAGGGCCACGGCGGCCAAGGAGCGCTCGCGGCCCGCCTACACGGTCTTCGCCGATGCCACCCTGCGCGATATCGCCGAGGTCAAGCCCACCACCCTGCCCCAGCTCTCCCTCATCCGCGGCGTGGGGGCCACCAAGCTCCAGGACTACGGCGCCGATGTGCTGGCCGTGGTGCGCTCAGGCACCGGCGCCGAGCTCTGAGCACCGGCGCCCCTCGCGCCGGCGCAGGACCGCGCCCCGGGAGGCTCTGCACTGGGGCGCAGGCACGGGCCCGTGGGGCGCGGGTCTTACGGCAGGGCGGCGCACAGGCACTCGGGGTGGGGCGGCCAGCGGCGCCGCAGGCCCAGCGGGTCGGTGCCGCTCAGCTCGATACTGTGGCGGCCCCAGGGCAGGTGCTCGCCCGACCGGTCCTGGGGCGCCGCGGCCCCGGCACCGGGGGAGGGGCTGGCAGAGTCCATCAGCGCGTCGATGGCTGCCCGGGCCGCCAGGGCCGCGGCCTGATGGGCCAGGAGCCGCTCGACCTCAGGCTCCGCCAGGGTGCGCATCTGGGTGGCCAGGGCGGGCCAGCAGGGGTCGGCGTCCCGCTCCCACAGGTCCAGGCAGGTGGCGCACACCTCCTCGCCCAGGACCGGCCCCACCCGCACGCTGACCTCGCGCACGAGCACCGGCAGGTGGGCCAGCCCCTCCTGGGCCAGGCGGCGGGCCCGCAGCGGGTCGATGACATGGGGCTCGACGGTGATCACCAGATCGGGGTGCGCGCCCAGGCCGGCGCGGGTGCGCACGGTGGGGGCGTGGTGGGCCAGGAGCGCCTCCAGGCCGTCCTCCTCCGCGGTGGGGGACAGGATCGTGCCCACTCCGGCCTCGGCCAGCAGCAGCGCGATCTCCTGGGGCAGGGCGCCCGAGCCGTAGAGGGCCACGGTGGCCGAGTCCAGGACACGGCCGCGGCCCCGGGCGTCACCTCCGAGGCGGTCCCAGTAGACCTCGTCGGGCGTGCTCGGCTCGGCCCCGGGCCGGCGCTCCACGGCGCCGTGGGCCTCCAGGTCCTCCACGATGCGCCGGGCGCGAGAGACCGGCACCTGGGTGCGCCGTGCCAGGTGGTAGACGCTGCCCCTGCTCATCGCGGTGGGGAACTGGTCGAGGAAGTGCTGCTCGGCGGTGCTCAGCCCCCTGACGATGGTGGCGTGCGCCGTCTCGGTGCCCACCTGGCTGACTCCCGGCTCACGCCACAGCACGGCCCTGTATCCACGGATCCTCATGGCCGCTGCCTCCTCATGCCCGCGCCCTCCCAGGCCTCGCCGGCGCGACCACGCTCCTGGTGCGCGCCCCCAGGGGCCGGCACGACGGCGGGCCCCGGCACCCGCGGTCCTGCGGGCGCCTGCGCATCACCGTGGCATGCGCGCCGTCGGGCTGCCACCGCGATGATCAGGCGGCGCTCACCCTGTGGTAAAAGCTGTGGATAACCGGGGTCGCCTACTGTCCGGCCGGGTTCGGGTTCTGGCAGGTGGCCAGGCCGGAGGCATTCCCTGCGGCAATGGCCTGGACCACCTCGACGCCCTCGTGGAGGGAGCCCACGGCATAGACCGTCATGCCCTCGGGCTCGTGGCCCACCACCTCGCCGCAGTTGTCCATCGGCGCCAGGAAGTAGTCGGAGCCGGCCTGGGAGGCGCCGGCCATCTTCTGCCGGATGCCGCCGATGGGCCCCACCGTTCCGTCCAGGGCGATCGTGCCGGTCCCGGCGATGCTCCGGCCGCCGGTGAGCGATCCGGGGGTGATCTCATCGACGATCCCCAGGGCGAACATGAGGCCGGCGCTGGGCCCTCCCACATCGGACAGCGCGAAGGACACATCGACTTGGGGGCTGACCTCGAAGTGGATCATGACGCCCAGCAGCGAGCCCTTGCCCTCGGGGCTCTCGATGGTGGTCAGGGCCGCGGTGGTCTCCTGCCCGTCGCGCTCGATCTCCAGGGTGACCGCGGTGCCGGTGGGGATCGTGGTCATGAGCTCGCGCAGCTGGTTGTAGGAGGTGATCGCCGTGCGCTGCCCGCCCTGGGGGGTCAGGGCCCTGAGGGTGTCGCCCTGCTGGAGATCGGAGGAGGTCTGCTCCGGCGCGATACCACCGACCTGCAGGCTCAGGTGGTCGGCCATCCCGACCTCGTTGAGGGCGGCGACCACGGCGGAGTCCTGCGAGCTGGTCATGGCCGCCTGGTTGGTGGCGCGGATCTCCTCCTCAGTGACCTCCTTGGGACAGATCTCGTCGCGGTCCAGCACCGCACGGTCGCGGGACAGCAGGGCCACCAGGACATCGACCGTGGTCACCGGGTAGCCGGGGCAGCCGTTGAGCGAGATCGTGGTCATCCGCAGCTCGCCCTCGGTGGGGTAGGTCGGCACGCCCTGGACGGTCAGCAGGTCCTCCTGGGAGGCGCCGGTGGCGCCGGCGGCGCCGGCGGAGTCCGAGGAGCCGGCGGCCAGGACGTTCCAGGTGGGGCCGGGGGCCTCGATGACCTTGTCCACCGGAACGGTGAAGGCCGCGATGATGAGCCCCAGGATCACGACCAGGGTCGTGGCCTGGAGGGCGCGGCGCCGTATCCGGGCCACGGGTGGGCGCCCCGCACCCCCGGGGTGCGGCGGCGCCCCGGCCTGCTCCTGGGCGGGGGACTGGTGCGAGGGTGGCTGATCCGGCTGGGTCACAGCCACATCATGGTGCATCTTCCTGGGAGATGCGCGGCGCTGCGCGAGGCGTGGCGCACTGGGGCTCCTCACGGAGCTCACCGGGGCGGCCCAGGAATGTGTGGGACGATACCGGTGTTGCAGGCAGCTGAGAGGATGATCCAGAGGATGACAAGAGGAGATCCATGAGCGCCGACCCCTTCGATGAGCTGGAGCAGATGCTCTCCTCCCTGTTCGGCGAGCAGATGGCGGCCGACGCCGTGGCGGCCCTGCGCTCCTCCGGCGTCGATGCCGAGTCCCTGGCCCAGATGCCGGGGATGGCCGATGTCTCCCAGCTCAGCCCCGGCCAGCTGCTCGCCATCCGCGCCCAGTTCCAGCAGATGTTCCACGCCTCCCCGGCTGAGCCGATCAACTGGGGCATGGGCCAGGACCTGGCCCTCCAGCAGGCGCGCCGGGACGGCGACCCGGTGGTCAGCGCCTCGCAGGCCGAGGCCTTCCGCCAGGCACTCCAGGTCGCCGACCTGTGGCTGGACACCGCCACCGAGCTCATGCCCGCCCCCGGGGCGCGCGAGGCCTGGACGCGCAGCGGCTGGGTGGAGCGGACCCTGCCGGTGTGGAAGGAGGTCTGCGCCCCCGTGGCCGAGGCGGTCACCGCGGCCCTGTCCGCCACCCTGGAGAAGCAGATCCGCGAGCTGCCCGAGGAGATGGGGCAGGCGGCCCAGCAGATGGGCGCCCTGGGCTCGATCATGCGCACCATGTCGGGCACCGCCTTCGGGCTCCAGGTGGGCCAGGCGGTGGGCACCCTGGCCACCGAGGCCCTGGGCGCCACCGACACCGGGCTGCCCCTGACGCGCGAGCCGGGCACCGCCCTGCTTCCGGCCAATGTCACCGCCTTCGCCGAGGGCCTGGAGATCGAGGCCTCCGAGATCCGCATGTTCCTGGCGGTGCGCGAGGCCGCCACCGCGCGCCTCTACGCCCACGTCCCCTGGCTGCGCGGCCAGGTGATGGGGGCGGTGGAGGCCTACGCCCGGGAGATCCGCATCGACACCGAGGCCCTGGAATCCGCCGTCGCCCAGGTCGACCCGCACGACCCCGAGGCACTGCGCGCAGCCCTGGAGGGCGGCATGTTCGCCCCTCAGGAGACCCGCCAGCAGCGTGAGGCCCTGGAGCGGCTGGAGACCCTTCTCGCCCTGGTGGAGGGCTGGGTCGAGGTGGTCACCGCCCAGGCCGTCGCCCCCCACCTGCCCCACGCCATGGCCCTGGCCGAGATGATCCGACGGCGCCGCGCCCACGGGGGGCCCGCCGAGCAGGTCTTCGCCCGCCTCATCGGCCTGACCTTCCGGCCGCGCCGGGCGCGGGAGGCGGCCCAGCTGTGGACCCACCTGGGCGCCAGCGCCGGCATCGCCGAGCGCGACGCCCTGTGGCAGCACCCCGACGTCATGCCCAGCCCCGCCGAGCTGGTCAACCCCGAGGACTTCCTGACCATGCGCCGCATGGCCCAGGACATGGACGCCGAGATGGACGCCGACCTGGCCTCCCTGCTGGACGGGACCCTGGGGTACACCGAGGGCGCCCGCAGTGCCGGCGGCCCGTCCGCCGAGGGGGAGCAGGACGGCGGTGAGGGCCGTGACGGCGGCGGTGATGAGGGCGGCGGCGAGGACAGCGGCACCGGCTCACCCGAGGCGCCCCACCGCTGAACCGCGGTTGCGCCGGCGGCTCGGCATCACCACCTCCCCGGGAGGTGCCTCTAGAGGAAGGTCGCGCCGAGGGCCTCGACGAGGCCGGGAACCAGCAGGGTGCCCTGGTAGACCTCGCCGGGGGAGTCATGGCTGCGCGAGCGCAGGGCGCACCAGGACTCCCCACTGCGCAGCACCCCCACCACGATGCGGATGTCCTCCCGGTCGCTGCGGGAGGCCAGGAACGCCTGGAGCTCGTGGGGGTCGTCGATGGCCTCGGCCTCCTGCTGGGCCTGCGGGGGCAGCATGACGCGCTCGGCACTGATGACGGCGCCGTCGACGCTGTCGGGCCAGGCGATCTGGTCCAGCAGCTCCTCCAGGTCGCCGGCCGCGGGAAGGTCCTCCTGCTCCACCACCGTCAGCAGCTCGGGGTCGGTGCGCGCCAGGTCCAGGGTCTCCTGGTCGAGCAGCTCGGCCAGGTCCGGATCGATGGCCAGCGCCGCCGCAGTGCGCACCAGGGCGAAGACCCTGGCCGGGGCGTCCCAGCCCTCAAGGGCCACATGAGCCTCGGTCTCCACCACCGCCCGGATGAGGGCCTGGGCCCGAGGGGGGAGGGGCACCGCCGTCGGGCCGCCCGCCTGCGCGTCCGCCACCTGCTGCTGATCGATGTCATCGCTCATGCCCCCATCGTCCCAAGTCCGCCGCCGTGGGCCAAGAGCGCAGCCCGGCCGGGCGTGGCCGGGCCGTATGGCCGTACGGCCCGGCCGAGCCGGCGCGGGGCGCCTGCGGGGCGGGGCCTCGCCGTCGGACGGGTGGGGTCGTGCGAGGATTGCCAGTGCGGTGGGTGACTGTGGGACGATGGGCCCGACCGGCCTCCCGGGCCGGTATGAGTCATGACCCAGCCAGCGACGGAGCGTGATCGTGAGCAACCGGCCCGACGACGAGTCCACAGACAAGCCCGAGGACGCCTCCGCGGAGAAGGCCTCCTCCGGGGCGAGGCAGGGCAGGAGGAGCTTCGGGATGCGGGTACCGGGCGCCACGGCCGGTCGCGGCGGGCCCGGCGGCCGTGGGGGAGGACGACCCCCGCGCCGACCCCGCGGGGCCGGCCGGCCCGGGGCCGGCGAGGGCCGCCGTCCCAGCCCGCTGGCCCTGACGGTCCTCATCCTGGCCGTGCTGGGAGGCCTGGCCCTGTTCGCCTCCCAGACCTGGACGGAGGTGCTGTGGTACGGCCAGCTGGGCTTCGCGCGCATCGTGTGGACGCGGTGGATCGCGGCCGGCGTGCTGTTCGTCGTGGGCTTCGCGCTCATGTTCGGCGCGGTGTTCACCGCGATCTCGCGGGCCTACCAGGCCCGGGAGATCCACGTGCCCGGCGATGAGGCCTCCCGGAACCTGGAGGCCTACCGCACGGCGATCGAGCCGCTGCGCCGCCCCCTGACCTGGGGACTGCCCGCGGTGCTGGGCCTGACCAGCGCCGCCTGGGAGTTGGCGCCCAACTGGCAGCAGATGGTGCTGGCGCTCAACTCCGAGCCCTTCGGGGTCAAGGACCCGCAGTTCGGCATCGACGTGTCCTTCTACGTCTTCATCCTGCCCGCCCTGACCATCGCGCTGAGCTACCTGTCCAATGTGGTGGTCTTCTCCGGGCTGGTCTCCGTGGCGGTCCACTACCTCTATGGGGGCATCTCGGTGACCCGCACACCGCATTTCACCCGGGCCGCCCGCATCCACCTGACGGTCTTCCTCACCCTCTACGCGCTGCTGCGGGCCGTGCGCTATTGGCTGGAGCGCTATACCGCCCTGCACGCCTCCAACTCCAAGTTCGACGGGGCCGGCTACACCGACGTCAACGCATCCATCCCCGCCAATGCGATCCTGGCGGCCATCACCGTGGCGGTGGCGGTGCTCTTCGTGGCCTCGGTGCGCTCGACCTCCTGGCGCCTGCCGGTCACCGGCGTGGCCGTCATGGTGGTCTCGGCCCTGCTGGTGGGCACCGCCTACCCGGCGGTCATCCAGAAGTTCGTCGTCGACCCCAATGCCCAGCGCGAGGAGGCCCAGTACATCCAGCGCAATATCGACGCCACCCTGGCCGCCTACGGGCTGGACGGCATCGAGACCACCGCCTACGACGCCGCCACCACCGCCGAGGCCGGCCAGCTCCAGTCCGACGCGGAGTCCACGGCCTCCATCCGCCTGCTGGACCCGGGACTGGTCTCCCCGACCTTCCAGCAGCTCCAGCAGAACAAGCAGTACTACTCCTTCCCCGAGTCCCTCAATGTCGACCGCTACACGGTGGACTCCGCCAGCCGCGACACGGTCATCGCCGTGCGCGAGCTCAACGTCAATGGGCTGGGCCAGGGGCAGCGCACCTGGGTCAACGAGCACACCGTCTACACCCACGGCTACGGCGTGGTCACCGCCTACGGCAACACCGTGGCCAGCGGCGGCTACCCCTCCTTCTGGGAGGGAGGGATCCCCTCCAGCGGCGACCTGGGCGACTACGAGCCGAGGATCTACTTCGGCCAGGCCTCGCCCTCCTACTCCATCGTGGGCGGTGACGACGGCGGCAAGCCCCGCGAGCTGGACTACCCCGATGACGAGTCCTCCACCGGCCAGGTCAACACCACCTTCTCGGGCAGTGGCGGGCCCAGCGTCTCCAACCCCTTCAACCGCCTCCTGTACGCGGTGAAGTTCCAGGAGGCCAACATCCTGTTCTCCCAGGAGGTGCGCGAGGGCTCCCAGATCCTCTACGACCGCGACCCCGCCCAGCGCGTGGCCAAGGTGGCGCCCTGGCTGACCCTGGACGGCAGCCCCTACCCGGCCGTCGTCGACGACGACGACGATCCCTCCACCCCCAAGCGCGTGGTGTGGATCCTGGACGGGTACACCACCACCAACAACTACCCCTACTCCCAGCACGAGTCGCTGGAGGAGACCACCGCGGCCGCCGGCTCGGACTCCTCCCTGCTCAGCGCGCCCGAGGAGTCCAACTACGTGCGCAACTCGGTCAAGGCCGTCGTGGACGCCTACGACGGGTCGGTCAAGCTCTACGAGTGGGACGACAAGGACCCGATCCTCAAGGCCTGGAGCTCGGTGTTCCCCGGGTCGGTCACCCCGATGACCCAGATGAGCGCCGATCTCATGGCCCACATGCGCTACCCGGAGGACCTGTTCAAGGTCCAGCGCACCATCATGGCCAGCTACCACGTCAACGACGCCGCTGAGTTCTACTCCGGAGGCGACTTCTGGAAGGTGCCCGACGACCCGACCACCCAGGAGGCGGATCAGCAGGCGCCCTACTACCTGACCCTGAAGATGCCGGGGCAGGACCAGGCGAGCTTCTCCCTGTCCAGCGTCTACATCATCGGGGGCAACACGGACCGCAACGTGCTCACCGGGTTCCTCGCGGTGGACTCCGAGACGGCCACGGGCAAGCCGGGCGAGCGCAATCCCGGCTACGGGAAGCTCAGGCTCCTGGAGCTGCCGCGCTCCTCCAACGTCTCGGGACCCGGGCAGGTGCAGAACATCTTCGACTCCGACCCGGAGGTCTCCCAGACCCTCAACCTGCTCTCCCAGCAGGGCTCGGAGGTGATCAAGGGCAATCTGCTCACCCTCCCCGTGGGCGGGGGGCTGCTCTACGTCCAGCCCGTCTACGTCCAGTCCTCCGCGGGCACGCAGTACCCGCTGCTGCGCAAGGTCCTGGTGTCCTTCGGTGACAAGGTCGGCTTCGCCGACACCCTGTCGGGGGCGCTGGACCAGGTCTTCGGGGGCGACTCCGGGGCGACCACCGGTGAGGAGGCGGTCGATGGTGATGCGGCTGCGGCCAATGACACCAATGAGGCCACTGACGGATCCGATCCGACCGCCGGCGGCGGGCAGGAGGCGGCGCCGTCGGCCACTCCCAGTGCCCCGGCCACGCAGGCCCCCAGCGCCTCGCCGAGCCCGCAGGCCCCGGCCACCGGCGATCCGCAGGCCGAGCTGGATCAAGCGCTCAGCGATGCCCAGACGGCGATGACCGACGCCGATGCGGCGCTGGACAAGGGGGACTGGGCCGCCTACGGCGAGGCTCAGAACCGGCTCAGTGATGCGGTCTCGCGCGCGGTCGAGGCCAAGAAGAGGCTCGACGGCCAGGGCTGAGCGGGCAGGCTCCTCGGGGGTGATGCCCCTGAGGGGATCCGGCTGGCGCGGGGCGCCGGGGCGCGTGGAGCGCTGCGGCGCCCCGCGTCGTCCTCGGCACTGGTCCGGGGATGCTCGATGGGCGGCGGTAGGGGACGGCAGAGCAGCAGGTGAGCAAGGGCACGTCCCGGCCGTTTGCTCTGCGGGCGGACGGGGAGTAGTGTTGCTCAGGCCGACGCGGGGTGGAGCAGTTCGGTAGCTCGCCGGGCTCATAACCCGGAGGTCGCAGGTTCGAATCCTGTCCCCGCTACGAGAGTGAGAGGACCCGATCCCCATGAGGGATCGGGTCCTCTTGCATGATCGCTCGCATGGCTGCGGCAGTGGGCCGAGCGGCGGGCCGGGGCCGGCGGTGGTGCCTCCGACGTGAGATGGTCATAGCCTCATGAGGCGTGGCGCACATCGGGGCCTGAGGCGGGGACACATCCCCGAATGGTGGCCCTGGCGGCCCGGGTATCGGTATTGTGACGGCGGCGGGCTTCCCGTCCTGCCGCGGAGAGCGATGAGTCTCCGTCCCCACCCCTCTGAGAGGAAGACTATGAGGCCCATGAAGCGACGCTTGTGGATGACCGCGTCCGCGGCGGTGGCGCTCACGGTGGCGCCTGCCGCCGTGTCCATGGCTGACGAGGCCGGCGCACCGGCGGACGACCAGCCGCCCGTTGTCGCCGCCGACGCCGCTGTGCAGCCGGCAGCTGAGCCCGCTCCTGCCGAGCCGGCCCCTGCCGAGCCCGCGCCCAAGGAGCCCGCGCCTGGGGACAATAAGCCCGCTCCGGGCCCCGCCCAGCCCGATCCCGCCCAGCCCGATCCCGGCCAGCCCGACCCTGGCCAGCAGCCCCCGGCCGACGGCGGTGACCAGAACCAGCCCCCCGCTGACGGCGGTGACCAGAACCAGCCCCCGGCCGACGGCGGTGACCAGAACCAGCCCCCCGCTGACGGCGGTGACCAGAACCAGCCCCCGGCCGACGGCGGTGACCAGAACCAGCCCCCGGCCGACGGCGGTGACCAGAACCAGCCCCCCGCTGACGGCGGTGACCAGAACCAGCCCCCCGCTGACGGCGGTGACCAGAACCAGCCCCCCGCTGACGGCGGTGACCAGAACCAGCCCCCCGCTGACGGTGGCGACCAGAACCAGCCCCCCGCTGACGGTGGCGACCAGAACCAGCACCCCGCCGACGGCGGGCAGGCAGGGGGGCAGCCCGAGTCCCCCGCACCGGCTGAGCCCGGCCCCGCCTCCGAGGGCGCCGGTCGTAGCAGTGCCGGTGGGAGCGCCGGGCAGTCCGCCCAGCAGCTGCCTGAGAACCCGGACTCCGCTGCCGTCAGTGGCTCCCGGAGCCAGATGGGTTCCGCGCCCTCCCAGCAGTCGGAGGCCGGTGCTCCCGGTGGCCAGCAGGCCGCAGGATCGCAGCAGGCTGCCTCGCAGGGGCGTACCACGGCGCTGGCGGAGACCGGTCCCGCGACGACCGGAGCGGCCGTGGCGGCCATGAGCCTGGTCGGCTTCGGAGGCGCCGTGCTCATGACGCGCCGCCGCAAGGGCTGACTCGCGGATCCGCGCAGCGCGCCGAGAAGAAGTCACGTCATCGATGGACAGTAACGACGGCACCGGTATGACGGTGGGCAACCATCCCCCTGGTGGGGGCGCACCGCAGGGCTGGCCATCCGCGCCTGCGGCAGGCCCCGCCTCGGCTCCGCACGCCCCCGCCGGGGGCGGCGGTGCCGGATTCGCGGCCCCCGCGAGTCCGGGTGGCTCGGGAGACTTCCTGTGGAGTCCCCAGCCGCCGCGCAGGCGGGTGATGGGGCGGGTCCTGCTCTCCGTGGCGGCCGTGTGCGCGCTCGTGGGTGGGGGAGTGATCCTCGGCCGGGTCTTCGCCCCCGGCGTGCAGCCCGCCACCTCCAGCCCCGAGGCCGAGGCGATCTCCGAGCCCGCGTCGAGCGCAGGCCTGCGCTCGGGTGACGGCTCCTACGTGTGCTCCTCGCCCGGGGTGGGCGTGACCTGCTGGGGCGCCGACCTGGAGGGCAAGACGGTGGCCCCCGCCGCCGTCGCCGGACTGGAGACGGTCAAGGTCTCGGCCCTGAGCGTGGGGCGGGGCTTCGCCGTCGCCGTCGATGAGGGGGGAGTCGTGTACAGCTGGGGCGCCAATGACCTCGGCCAGCTCGGTACCACTCCCGGTGACGCCGTGACCGAGGCGACTGAGGTGGGGCGCCTGCCCGCTGCCCCCGACCAGGTCGTCTCCGGCAATGAGCACACCTGCGCCCTGGTGGACTCCTCGGTGTTCTGCTTCGGCTCGAACCGCTACGGCCAGGTCACCGGCTCGGTCGCCGAGGAGCCCTCCGGCCTCACCCAGGTCTCCGAGGTCCAGGGCGCCATCGAACTGGGCACGTCGGGCTATGACACGTGGGCCCTGACCGCCGAGGGCACCTGGGTGTGGGGCAACAACTCCTGGGGCCAGGCAGATCCCGCCGCCCAGGAGAGCGTGCTGGGCCCGGTCCTCATCACGGAGAAGTAGGCGCTCGCTCCCCACAGCGGCGGCCCGCCGAGCAGTGGATCTGCTCAGCGGGCCGCTTCGTCTCCGGGTCGGGTCTGCCATGCCACTTCTTCACAGACCTTTTCACAGACCTGCGTCACGGCCCTCCGTGAGCGTCCCTCCGTCTGTGCTCCTGGGCCAGGGCAGGGGGCGCCTGGCCGTCGGCTCGCCGGATCAGTGGACCGCCTGCGGTGCGGGCGGGCCGCCGTCGGCCGTCGTCCTGTCCACCTCGGCGAGGGCCTCGTTGGCGGCCTCGGTCAGGGTCCACCGGTTGAGCAGCCCGTGGAGGCGCCTGCCGTTGACGTAGACGACGGGGCTGCCGTCCTCCTGGAGCCCCTCGACATCCAGGCCGTCGTCGGTCACCTTGGCCCCGTCGGTCTCGCTGGTGATGCGCGACCACAGCTCGTCGACGTCGAGCCCCGCCTTGGCGGCGGCCTGGCTGATGGTGTGGTCGTCGACGTCGCAGCGCAGCTCGGCCAGGGCGTCGTGCATCGGCCAGATCCTGCCCTGCTCGTTGGCGGCCTCCAGGGCCAGGGCCGCGTTGATGGCCTCGGGGGTGTAGGCCATATGGCGCAGCACGAGGCGCACCTTGCCCTTCTCCACCAGGGGCGCCATCCCCTTGAGGGCCTCCATGAGCCGCCAGCGGCCCTCGTAGGTCATGTCCGCGTAGTTGATGAGGGTGACCGGGGCGTGGATATCGCCGACGATGTGGTCGCAGTGGCTGTCGATGGGGCGCCGCAGCGTCTCGCCCTCGGGCGGGGCAGGGGCCAGAAGCGGTCGCCCAGGCGGAAGATCGCGGCGGCCAGGACGAGGGCCATGAGGGAGGCGCACAGGACGCCGATCCGGGCCTGGTCGGCCAGGGCTTCGTCGTCCAGGGCGAGACCGGCCACCAGCAGGGAGATGGTGAAGCCCATGCCGGACAGGGCGCCGGTTGAGGGGGATGGAGAAGGCCAGCGCCTCCCGGGCCACCATGGCGGTCCCGGGGGCTGGGGTCTGGCGGAAGAGCCGGAAGATCTCGTTGGTGCGCTCCAGGTCGCGGCTGCGCACCGTATGGATGGGCATGAGCAGGGCGATGAGCACCCCGGCGATGGTGGCGTGCACCCCGGAGCGGTAGACGGCGTACCAGGTCGCGATGCCCAGGAGCAGGTAGGGCAGCACCCGCCAGACCCCGGCCCGCTGCAGGTACCACACGCCCAGGAGGCCCAGGCCCGCCACGGCCAGGGCGACCAGGTTGAGCGACTCGGCGTAGAACACGGCGATGACCACCAGGGCGCTGATATCGTCGATGACGGCGAAGGCCAGGAGGAAGAGCTTGAGGCGCGGGGCCTCCTTGGGGCCGATGAGGGCGAGCATCCCGATGGCGAAGGCCGTATCGGTGGAGATGACCGTGCCCCATGCGTGCGCGCTCGGACCGCCACCGGCCACCAGCAGGAAGAGGCACACGGGGACGACGAGTCCGCCGATGGCGGCGCCGGCGGGAAGGAGCGCGCGGCCCGGCAGGCGCAGCTCCCCCAGCGTCAGGTCGTGGCGGACAGCGCGCTGGAACTCAGATGCCGAAGCCGACGCGGCGCGGCTCGGCCTGGCCGAGCTCGATGTAGGCCAAGGCGCCGGCGGGGACGAAGACCTTGCGGCCCTTGTCATCCTCCAGGACGACCGACTCGGTGGCGGCGTTCCTCACCGCCTCCAGCACCTCCTGCTGGGAGGAGGAGGTCTCCACGGTGAGCTCACGGGCGGAGTGCTTGATTCCGATGGTGACCTGCATGGTGCTCCTTCATCATGGGCCTGGGGACGGGCCCGCCGACTGCTGCTGGGCCACATCCTAGGGCCGGCCCGGGTGCCCGGGGCCGAGGGCGGGGGCCGCAGCCGGGTCTTTTCGCCTCACGCGGACACCTGCGGGGCCGGCGGTGCTGAGCCGGTGCTGAGCCGGCCCTGCCCGGTGACGATCCGCTAACAGCGCCGCATTCATGTCTCAGGGCCGTGGTGAGATGGTCCCATGCCGCAGGACACCACCCCGATCCGCCTCCTGGCACCGCAGGCGCCGCCCGCCCTGCCCGCGCCGGACCACTGGGCCCGCGCCGTCATGGACCGGGTGGCCGGGCACGGCAATGTCGTGGTCCTGGGGGCCTCGGGCACGGGTAAGACCACCCTGGCCCTGCGCCTGCTGTCCCGGGCGGTGGCCGCGGGCCGTGATGCCGTTCTGCTGGCCCCCACCCGGCTGCGCGCCGACCACTTGCGCGCCCAGGCCGCCCACCTGCTGGGACAGGGCCACGGGGACGGTACCGTGCGGGTGCGCACCCCCGCGGCCCTGGCCCTGACCATCCTCACCACCTCCCTGACCCGGCGCCCCGATCCCCTGCCCGCCCCGGTGCTGCTGGCCGGCGCGGAGGAGGACGCCGCCCTGGCCGCCGTGCTCGACCCCATGGCATGGCCGGGGCTGGCGCCCGAGACGGTGGCCTCGCGGGCCTTCCGCTCCGAGCTGCGCAACCTGCTGGCCCGCGCCGGAGAGCTGGGGGTGGGGGCCCAGGAGCTGGCCGAGCTGGGAGACCGGCTCCAGGTCCCCATCTGGGGTCCCGCCTCCCAGCTCCTGCGCAGCTGGGACGCCCAGGGGCGCCCCACCGCCGATCGGCGCTCCCAGGTGCGCAAGGTGGACACCGCCCGCCTCCAGGACCGGGCCGCCGAGGCCCTGGGCACCTGGGAGGTCGACGCCGTCGAGGCACCGCGCCCGGTCCCCGACCTGGTCATCGCCGATGACTACCAGGACTGCACGGCCGCCACCGCGCGACTCCTGGCGGCCCTCACGCGCCCCGACGCCGATGGGCACCGCGCCCAGGTGGTGGTGCTGGGCGACCCCGACGTGGCGGTCGAGACCTTCCGCGGCGGTACGCCCAGCCTGCTCATCGAGGCCGAGGACCGCTCGGGCCTGGACGCCGAGCGCCTGGTGCTGGCCACCCGCCACCGGGGCAACCCGGCCCTGGCCCGCCTCTGGGAGGACCAGAGCTCCCGGCTTCCGATCACCGGGACCGGCTCCCACCGCCGTCCCGAGCTCGACGCCGCCCTCGACGCCCCGCTGCCCACCCCCAGTGGATCCGCGGACTCCGCCGGGTCCACTACCCCCGCCTCCAGCGCCGCGGCCGGTGCGGCGCCGTTGGGCGAGGGCATCGGGGCGGGACCGGATCGCCCCCCACTGCCCTCGGGGGCGGGTGCCGTCGTCGCCGGCTCCCCGTCCCAGGAGGTGGCGCACGTGGCCCGGATGCTGCGCGAGGAGCACATCCACCACACCACGCCCTGGAGCCAGATGGCCGTCATCGTGCGCTCGGCGGCCCAGGCCGGCGCCGTGGCCCGCGAGCTGCGACGCCGCGGCGTGCCGGTCACCCTGGACACCCCCGCGGTGCTGCTGCGCGCCGAGCCCGCGGCGGCCGCCCTGCTCGACGTCGTCGGGGCGGGGCTGTCGGGCCGCCTCGGGCAGGTCGAACCGCCGGCTGGTCCGATCGCGCCCCCGCCAGTGCCCCCGGGCGAGTCGCAGGCGGAGCCGCAGCCGGATCCGCCCGAGCCGGCCCGGGCGCCGGTTCACGGCTCGCCGGTGCTGCTCGATGACCAGGGCGGCCCGCTGCCCGACCGCGGCCCGGTCATGGACCTGCTCACCAGCCCCCTCATCGGCCTGAGCACCCTGGACCTGCGCCGCCTGCGCAGGCGCCTGCGCGCCGGCCAGCACAGCCCGCACACCTGCGAGCCCGCCCGCGAGCCGGGCGCCGAGGAGCTGCTCCTGGGGCTGGTGGCCGACCCGCGCCGAGCCCAGTCCTTCTGCGAGGCCGTTGCCGGCGAGCCGATCGCGCTCCAGGCCGGCCTGGTCCTGCGCGCCTCCCGCGTCGTGGCAGCCCTGAGACAGGCGGTCGGGGGCGAGGCCGACATCGAATCGCTCCTGTGGGCCGCCTGGGAGGCCTCCGGGCGGGCCGAGGCCTGGCGGGCCCTGGCCCTGCACGCCGATGACGACGTCGCCGCCCCCGCCCTGGCCGAGGCAGCCGAGCACGACCTCGACGTCGTCACCGCCCTGTTCAAGCGCGCCGAGGTCTGGGCCGAGCGCCACCCCGGTGCGCCCGCCTCTCGGTTCCTCACCGAGATGGCCGCCGAGATCCTGCCCTCCGACTCCGTCGCACCTCAGGGCATCCGATCCGTGGGCGTGAGCGTCATGACCCCGGCCGCCGCCGCAGGCCGCCAGTGGCAGGTCGTAGCCGTCATGGGGCTCAACGCCGAGTCCTGGCCCGACCTGCGGCTGCGCGACTCCATGACCCGCGCCGGCCTGCTCGTCGACGCCGTCACCGGGCGCCTGCCCCATGACGGCGCGGGCCAGGTCGATCCGGCCCTGGCCCGCGCCCAGGTGCGCGCCGATGAGCGCCGCATGCTCCTGGCCTCCCTGACCCGCGCCACTCGGAGGCTCCTGGTCACCGCCACCTCCGACGCCGACCACGTCCCCTCCTCCTTCCACACCCAGATCGCCCAGGCCACCGGCACCCTCGGCCTCGATGAGGACGGCGCCATCCTGCCCGCCCAGGACGTGGGGGACCTGACCCTGCGCGGCCTGGTCGGCGAGCTGCGGCGCGCCGCCGTGCAGGCGAGCCTGCCCGGGGCCAGCGCCCAGGAGCGCCACCGCGGCCAGGAGGCCGGCCGACTGCTGGCCGCGCTGGCCGCGCGGGGGGCGCCCGGGGCCGCGCCCGACACCTGGGCCGGGGCCATCAGTGCCTCCAGCCGGGAGCCCCTGGTGGCCCCCGGCCAGAGGATCCGCATCAGTCCCTCGGATGTGGAGGCCATCACCGACTGCCCCCTGCGGTGGTTCCTCCAGCGCCACGGCGGCTCCAGCCCCGCCACCGGCGCCCAGGCCCTGGGCAGCCTCATCCACCAGCTGGCCGAGCGCGCCGAGCGCGAGCACCTGCGCGGCCCCGACCTCATGGCGGCCTTCGAGGCCCAGCTGCCCACCCTGGGCTACCCCAGCACCTGGCTGGGGGACCAGGCCGCGCAGCGGGCCCGCGCCATGGTCGAGCGCCTGGAGGCCTACCTCCAGGGCGTGCCCGGGGGCGCCGAGGTCGAGGTGCCCATCCGGGCCGAGCTGGACCTGCCCATACCCGCAGGCAGCGCGTCCAGCCCCGAGGAGCCCCGGGGCGCCGCCCTGCCTGAGGGCTCCCAGGGCCCCCAGAGCCCTGCGGGTCCGGGAGGTGCTGGGGGGATCGGGCAGTGGCAGGCCACCGGGCCCACGGTCCCGGTCACCATCACCGGCCGCATCGACCGGCTGGAGGCCGCAGCGGGCACGGGCGCCGAGAACGAGGACCCCACGCGCCTTCAGAGCGCGATGGGCGTGCCGCGGCACGGTGGCGTCAACGGTGTCGGCGAGGGCTCTCCCGGCGGTGCCCTCGACGCCCGTGACCCCGTCGACGATGAGGGGCGCCGCCCCGCAGCGGTGCGCGTGGTCGATATCAAGACCGGTCAGAGGCCCCATCCCGACGCCGCGCACCACCCCCAGCTGGCCACCTACCGCCTCGCCCTGGAGGCCCACGGCTACGAGGTCGTCGGAGGGGCCCTGGTCCTGCTGGGCAAGGAGCCGGGCAAGCGCGATGGGCTGACCGTCATCAGCCCACCGGGCGCCGCCCTGGCGCCCAGCCCCGACCCGGACTCCGGTCAGGACTGGGCGCGCGACCTGGTGGGGCGCGCCGCCCTGGACGCCGTCGGCCCCCTCCTGCAGGCCCGCACCGGGCCCCACTGCCGCACCTGCCGCCTCAAGGACTCCTGCCCGCTCCAGCCCGAGGGGAGGCGGGTGGTCGCATGAGCCCCGAGTCCGCCGCGCCCGCCACCGCGTCCCACGGCGCCCTGAGTCCCGAGGGGATCGCTGCGGCCCTGGGCCTGCCGTCCCCCACCCCCGAGCAGTCCCGCGTCATCGCCCACCCCCTGACCCCCCTGCTCGTCGTCGCCGGCGCGGGATCGGGCAAGACCGCCACCATGAGCCAGCGCGTCGTCCACCTCGTGGCCACCGGCGCCGTGCGGCCCGACCAGGTGCTGGGCCTGACCTTCACCCGCAAGGCCACCGCCGAGCTCGCCCAGCGCGTGGCCACCCGCCTGGCCCAGCTCGCCGAGTCCGGCCTCATGGCCGCCCCCGCGCAGGCCGATGAGGCGGCGATGCCCACCATCGCCACCTACAACTCCTTCGCGGGGACCATCGTGCGCGAGCACGGCCTGCGCATCGGCGTCGATCCCGACGCCACCCTCATCACCGAGGCCCGCGCCTGGCAGATCGCCTCCTCCCTCATCGAGGCCCGCACCGAGCCACTGCCCCTGGAGACCCTGGGCGCCGCCACCCAGGCCGTCCTGCGACTGGACGCGGCACTGTCGGAGAACCTCCTGGAGCCCGGGGAGGCCGCCCGCGACCTGGAGGACCTGGCCGGGCTCTTCGAGGGCCTCGCCGCCATCCGGGGATGCAAGTCCCTGGTGGGCAGGGCCCCTGAGACCATGCGCCAGTGGCACGGCACCCTGGAGGCCGCCATCGACTATCGGGACTACAAGCGCTCCCACGGCCTGCTCGACTTCGGCGACCAGATCTCCCTGGCCTGCCGCATCGCCGAGAGCAGCCAGGAGGTCCGCGCCCAGCTGCGCGCCCAGTACCCGGCCGTTCTGCTCGATGAGTTCCAGGACACCTCTGTGGCCCAGCTGCGCCTGCTCTCTGCGCTCTTCGCCGGCTCGGGGGTCACCGCCGTCGGCGACCCGCACCAGGCCATCTACGGGTGGCGCGGTGCCAGCGCCGGGGCCCTGGACACCTTCCACGCCCGCTTCAACCCCGCGGCCAGCGCCCCCGGCGCCACCAGTGGCACGACGCCGGTCCTGCCCCTGTCCACCGCCTGGCGCAATGACCCCGCGATCCTCCAGGCGGCCAACGCCGTGTCCTCGCCCCTGCGCCACCACACCCCCGAGCCGGGCGACAGCCCTATCGCCCACATCCCCGTCGAGCCCCTGCGCCCCCGTCCTCAGGACGAGGGCGCCACAGGAGCAGTCACAAGCCAGGCAGCGCAGAGTCGGGCAGAGAGGAGTGAGCCGGCACGGAGCCAGGCGGCAGGGCACGCCGCGGGGGCCGGTGCGCCGGGAACCGGGCAGGCAGGGGCCGAGGCTCCGCAGGCCGGGCTCATGGCCGCCGCCTACCTCCAGGACCCTCGTCAGGAGGCCCGCACCATCGCCGACTTCCTCCACGAGCGCTGGAGCCCCCAGGCGCAGATGGCGGTGCTGTGCCGCGCCCGCAGCCTCTTCCCACCCATCGCCCAGGCCCTCCAGGAGGCGGGCCTGCCGGTGAGCATCGTGGGCCTGGGCGGCATGCTCGCCGTCCCCGAGGTCGCCGACCTGCGCGCGCTGCTGGGCGTGGCCGCCGACCCCGAGCGCGGCGACCGCCTCATGCGCCTGCTCACCGGCGCCGGGATCGGGGCTGCTGATCTGGCTGCGCTCCACCACCTGGCGCGGGGGCTCCTCACCGGCCCGCGCGCCGCCCCGGGGGAGCACTCCGCCGAGGCCCCGCTGCTCTCCGAGGCCCTCGAGGTGATCGTGCGTGAGGGGGAGGAGGCCGCACCGGTGCCGGGCCTGAGCCCCACCGGCAGGAGTATCGCCCTGCGACTGGGGCGCCAGCTGCGCGCTGTGCGCTCCGGGCTCCACCTGCCCCTGCCCGACCTGCTCGCCCTGGCCGAGCAGGCCCTGGGCCTGGACATCGAGCTGGCGGCGCGCCTCGGCGACCCCATGGGGCGTCGCGCCCTGGACGCCTTCCACGCCACCGCCCAGCAGTACGCCGCCGACATCGAGGCCCCCACCCTCGCAGGATTCCTCACCTGGCTGGAGACCGCCGAGGAGCGGGAGAACGGCATGGAGGCCCCGCAGGTCGAGCCCGAGCCCGGGGCCGTCCAACTGCTGACCATCCACGCCGCCAAGGGACTGGAGTGGGACACCGTGGTGGTGGCCGGCATGACCGAGGGCGGCTTCCCCTCCTACCGCAGGACCCCGCCCAAGGACCTCGTCCTGACCGAGAGCGGGTGGATGACCTCCCAGGAGAGCTTCCCCCACCCGCTGCGCGCCGACGCCCAGACCCTGCCCCCCTTCGAGCTGGGGGCCCTCGAGCCCGGTGCCACCGACAAGGACACCGTCAAGGACCTGTGGGGGCAGTACACCCGGGCCCTGGGCCGCCACACCATCGCCGAGGAGCGGCGCCTGGCCTACGTGGCCATCACCCGCGCCCGCCACCACGTGCTGCTCACCGGCTCCCACCTGGCCAAGACCTCCCAGAGTCCCAAGCCGCCCTCCCGATTCCTCGACGAGCTGCGCCGGCGCGGCATGCTCACCGCCTACGGGCCCGGGTGGCTCGAGCCCGACCCCCAGGCCACCAACCCCCTGGCCAACGAGGTGCGCACCGGGTGGTGGCCCGTCCCGGGGCCCGCTGGAGAGCCAGGCGCAGGAGCGGATGCGGGGTCGGGCGCATCGGGCGCCGACTCCAAGCGCACGGCGCCACTGCCAGAGCCGGGGCCGGGCGCGGCCCCGGAGCCGGAGCGACTGCTGGGGCCGGAGCGCCGGCTCTCCCAGGCCAGGATCACCGCGGCCCGGTCCGTGCGCGCCGCCATGGAGGAGGCGGCGCAGGCCGGTCGCTCCGGGCTCCCGGGCCTGGAGGGCGGCGCGTCCCGCCCGCCCGGCCCGGCGCCTTCTCCCACTGCGGCCGCCCCTGCAGCATCCGCCCCCGCCGGGGAGGCGGGAGCGCTCCCGGCCGGCGGCGCCCGCGATGCGGGGCAGGCCGATGCGGGGGAGCGGGATCCGGGGCGGTCGGGGGAGGCCGAGGAGGACCCCCTGGTGGCGCGCTGGCGCTGCGAGGCGGCCCTCCTCCTGGCCGAGCGCGAGCAGGTCGCCAGTCGGCCGTGCACCGTGCGCATCCCCTCCCACCTGGCCGCCACCCGCCTGGACGACCTGCGCCAGGATCCCGCCGCCTTCGCCCTGGACCTGCGCCGCCCACTGCCACCGCAGCCCCGCGCCGCAGGCAGGCTCGGCACCGTCTTCCACGAGGCCATCGCCCAGCGTCTCTCTGCCCGCGGGACCCTGCTCAGCCTCCTGGAGGCGGGCATCCCCGAGACCCTCAGCGAGCCGGATCGGAGCAGGATCGAGCGCTGGCTGGAGACCGCCCAGAGCATCCCGCTCCTGGCCGACTACGTCCTGGTGGACACCGAGGTGGAGCGCGAGCTGAGCGTGGGCGGAACGACGCTGCGCTGTCGCATGGACGCCGTCTTCGAGCACGCCCGGGGCGGGCGGTGGCTCATCGTGGACTGGAAGACCGGGGGACGCCGGGTACCGGTGGACCAGCTCAGCGTCTACGTCCACGCCTGGGCCGCCTCCCAGGGGGTGGAGGCGGGGCGGGTGAGCGCCGCCTACATCTACGTCAATGAGCCCGGTGGCGCCGTCGAGCAGCTGGGGCAGGCCGACCTGCTGCCCCTGGAGCAGATCGCCGCCGAGCTACAGGAGCCCAAAGGCCAGTGGGCTGGCACTGACGATCCACTGAGTCGCCTCTGAACGGCTGCGAACAGGTGTGGGACGGATGCGGAATCGACCATCAAGACGCGGATGCGCCCCGTGATGAGGGGCTGATCCGTGCTGTCAAGGGCGAAGCCGCAGAGCAGCACCGCCGCGCACGATCCCGTGTGCCTTAGCCGTGCCTGCTCGGGGGCTGGTCCGCCTGTGGTGCGGGGGAGGGGGCCTCGGGCAGGTCGAGGGCGCAGGCGCTCACGGGCAGGCGATGGCGCGCCCCGGCCACCCACCGGTAGACCTTGCGGGCCGGAGTGCGCAGCGGCCGCCACACGATGATGCGGCCCAGCCAGCACCAGGGCCACCGGGCACGCCTGAGCAGGCCGCCAATGGCGTCCTGCTCGATCCTCACCCCCTGGTCGGTCACGAGCAGCGCCGTGCGATCGGTCAGCTCCGCGCCGGGCCCCCGGTAGGCGCGACCACCCATGAAGCGCACCCGATCGCCGTCGATACGAGACCGCATGAAGGTCACGAAGCGTGAGCATGGCCCGCACCCATCGTCGTAGACGAACACCGCCACGGGCCTGCTCGGCACTTCTGGTGCCCCCGTCATCGCCATCAGCTCCCTCATTGCCTCGTTCAGCTGCGCCTCCACCGCGTCAAACCCAGTGCCCCGGCGGCGCATGAGGGCACCTCGCGGCTGCCCGCCCGCCACTGAGCCGGGTTGATGAGGGTAGCCTAAGCGAAGCGCCCTTGATCCTGGCGCCTCGGCCGAGGAGGTATCCCGCACCGATGACATCCCTGACCTGGTCCGCACTCGCCTTCCTCCTCAGCGCGCTCGCGTGGATCCTGGGCGACGCCCTCATCGTCGGCTTCCACAAGCCCGACCGGCGCCGGTACGGCGAGTTCATCGAGCTCATGGGCGATGACGCCTACGCCTTCTACGCCCGCGTCAACGAGCCGCGCCTGCGCTGGGGCGCGCTGGTGGCCAACTACTCGGCGCCCCTCATGCTCGCGGGCCTCTACGCCCACTGGGCGCTGCTGCACCACAGCACCATCGGGGTGGTAGCGGTCGTCCTCCTGGGCATCGGCTTCTCCTTGGCGCCCCTGGCCCACGCCTCCTTCTACCCCCTGGCCCTGGCCTCGGAGCGGGCCTATGCCGCCTACCTCACCGGCGAGCCCGATCGGGAGGTGCTCAGGCACGCCCGCCGGCTGCGCCGCTTCCTCATCGCCGCCTGGGTCCCCGCCATCGCCATCACCGCCATGGGCTGGCTCCTCGTGGGCCTGGCCATCCTCCTGGGCCACACGCCCCTGCCGCAGTGGGCGGTGCTGCTGACCCCGCTGCTACAGGCCGGCCCCTGGATCCTGCTCACCCGCCTGCCCTACCCGGGCAAGCCCCTGCTGGACGGGGCACTGTTCAACATCCTCAACCTCGTGTGGGCCATCGCCCTGCTGCTCCTGGGCGCCCGCGCGCCCCTCGGCTGAGCCGACCAGGCCCGGGGATCGCCGAGGCCGCCCGGGCCCACGGGCGGCCTCAGGCCCCGTCAGGGTCCTCCGGCTCCACGCTGACCATGGCCACCGGGCTGGTCGAGGCGTCCTGGTCGGCGGGGACCCGCTCCCCGGGCACCGGCGCCAGACGGGGAGTGGCAGGCGCCACCAGCGGGGTCTCACCCACCTGGGCGGCCAGGTCCTCCAGCATGGACACGGCGTCGGAGACCACCGCCTGCTCACCGCTGCGGACCCCGTGCAGCAGCCAGCGCGCCAGGCTCAGCTCGCTGACGAGCTCGGCGCGGTCCCGCAGGTGCTTGTCCACGCCCTCGGCGCGGGCCACGTCATAGGCGTCCTCGATGGAGTCCAGGCAGTCCACCGGCACCGAGGAGTAGATCCAGGCCATGTCCTCGGCCGGGTCGCCCACATGCGCCTGGGTCCAGCCCCGCACCGAGACCACCGCCCCGCCCGCGGTCAGCACATTGTCCTCAGCCAGGTCCCCATGGACCACCACGGGCCTGAAGCGCCACAGCGCCGTGTCCTCCAGGGCCTCCTCCCACCGGTTCAGCAGGACCGGGGGCACCTTGCCAGTGGCCGCGGCGTCGTCGAGCAGGCTCAGCCACCGCTGGCGCACCTCCTCAGCGGTATAGACCGGCATCCCGGACTCGGAGATGACGGCGGTGGGCATCTCATGGATCTCTCCCAGCACCTTGCCCAGCCCGGCCGACAGCCCCGGGCCCGGGCGCAGGGAGTCCACCGCGATGGGCCGGCCCTCGATATGGCTGCGCACCTGGATGTGGGCCCCCTGGCTGCGCAGCGACCCGCCCGCGCGCGAGACGTCGAAGGAGATCCGTCCCGCATCGGCCACGCGCCCCACGCGGCGCAGAACCTCGGCCTCGGCCTCCAGGCTGGCTCCCGTCGCATCTGTGGAGGCCTCGAAGACCTCCCAGTGGCGGCCCTGGGTGTCGACGACGCCGACGACGTGCAGCTCCTCGGTGCGGGACTGGGGCAGGGCCAGCCGGGCGGGATTGAGCCCCGGGACCGCCACCGTGGCCATGGCCGCCAGCGCCAGGGCCGAGCGGTGGCCGCGGCGCCCCATCGAGGCGCCCGCCCCGTCCGCCGCGCCCCCTGCCCCTGCCGAGTCACCGACGACCGCGGATGGCGGCGACGCCGAGTCGGGGGAGCCGGGGGAAGGCGCCGGTGCGGCGGAGCCCGCCGAGGCGGCCGACCCTGCCGGCTCAGCCGGCCCCGCAGGATCGGCGGACGGAGCGGGGTGCTCGGCGGCGTCGGGGGCGTCCGGGGACTGCGGCGGCTGTGACATGATCCAACCGTAGGTGACGCGGAGCCCGCGCACAGCCTGCCGCGCCAGTCCGCTCAGGGCAGAGCCCCCGCACCACCGCCGCGGGGCCCGCGGTGAACCCCGCCGTCGAACGGTGCGCCCGGGGGCTGAGAACAGGAGTTATCCACAGGCCGGGCTCCTCCAGTGGCGCTGTGACCCATCCGTGACCTACAGTCGGCGGTGACGGCGCTCACGAACCGGTCGCCGTCCCAGATCAGCGTTGATCTGCCCAGACTCTCGCGCATCCGCGCTCCGTCCCACCACCCTGGAAGCCCATGGACGCCGCCGACATCCTGCTGACCGAGATCCAACAACTCGTCCGCGACCGCGGCATCGACCCGCTCAAGGACACCTCCACCCTGGAGGGCCTCGTGGCCGAGGCCAGTGCCGACTACCTCCAGCGGGCCGACGCCGGACTCGTGCCTGCCCTGGTCGACCCCGACGCCGCCCGGGCCCGGGCCCTGGACTCCCTGGCCGGCCTGGGCCCCCTCCAGGCCTACCTCGACGACGAGGGCATCGAGGAGATCTGGATCAACGCCCCCGGCCGGGTCTTCGTGGCCCGCTCAGGGCGCCCCGAGCTGACCACCACCATCCTGGAGGCCGAGGACCTGCGGGTCCTGGTCGAGCGGATGCTGCGCGTCTCGGGGCGCCGGCTGGATCTGTCCAGCCCCTTCGTGGACTCCCAGCTCCCCGGTGGGGAGCGCCTCCACGTCGTCATCCCGCCCATCACCTCCCAGAACTGGGCGGTCAACATCCGCAAGCACTCCTCGCGGGCCTCGCGCACCGCCGACCTGGTGCGCATGGGCTCCCTGCCCGCCGGTGCCGCCGCCTTCCTGGACGCCTCGGTCCAGGCCGGCCTCAACATCCTGGTCTCCGGGGCCACCCAGGCCGGCAAGACCACTCTGGTGCGCGCGCTGGCCGGGGCCATCCCCGCCGCCCAGCGGGTCATCAGCTGCGAGGAGGTCTTCGAGCTCGCCCTGCGCAACCGCGACTGCGTGGCCATGCAGACCCGGCCCGCCAACCTCGAGGGCGTCGGCGAGATCACCCTGCGCCGCCTGGTCAAGGAGGCGCTGCGCATGCGCCCCGACCGGCTCATCATCGGCGAGGTCCGCGAGGCCGAGGCCCTCGACCTGCTCATCGCCATGAACTCGGGGCTGCCCTCGATGTGCACCATCCACGCCAACTCCGCCCGCGAGGCGATCGTCAAGATCTGCACCCTGCCCCTGCTGGCGGGTGAGAACGTCTCCAGCGATTTCGTGGTCCCCACGGTGGCCTCCGCGATCGACCTGGTCATCCACCTCGACATCGACGTCCGCGGACGGCGCACCGTCCGGGAGATCTCCGCCCTGTCCGGCAGGGTGGAGAACGGGATCATCGAGCTGGCCGACATCTACCACCGCGACATCTCCGGCGCCCTCGTGCGCGGCCCCGGATTCCCCTACGGCTCGGAGCGCTACACCCGCGTCGGGCACGACCTGGCCGCCCTCCTGGCCGACCCCGACCTGCCCCGCGGGCCGGGACCGGGGGAGTGGCACTGATGGGCGCCATCGCCGGGCTGCTGGCGGGCCTGGGCCTGCTGTCGCTGTGGATGGCCTGCACCAGTGAGCCGCCCCGCTGGCACTCCGAGCGCTCACGGCGCCTGGCCGACCTGCTCATCCAGGCCGGGGCGGGGCGCACCAGCCCCGCGGTCTTCGTGGCGGGCAGCGCCGCCCTGGGGCTGGTCACCGGTCTGGTCTTCCTGGGACTCTCCGGGGCCTGGCCCATTGCCGTGGCCTTCGCCGTCATCGCCTCGGGCGCGCCCTTCCTCCTGGTCTCCTCTCGCGCCCGGGCACGCCGCTCCCGCCTGCGCGAGGTGTGGCCCGAGGCGGTCGACACGCTCCTGTCCGGGGTGCGGGCGGGCATGAGCCTGCCCGAGGCGCTGTCCAACCTGGCTGAGCGCGGGCCCGAGGCGGTGCGCCCCCAATTCCGGGCCTTCGCCGTGGACTACGCCGCCACCGCCCGCTTCGAGCACTGCCTGGACCGGCTCAAGGCCCGCTTCGCCGATCCCGTGGCGGACCGCATCGTCGAGGCGCTGCGCCTGGCCCATGAGGTGGGAGGCACCGACCTGGGCAACCTGCTGCGCTCCCTGTCGCGCATGCTGCGCGAGGACATGCGCACCCGCGGTGAGTTGGAGGCCCGCCAGTCCTGGACCGTCAACGGCGCCAAGGTCGCGGTGGCGGCCCCCTGGCTGGTCCTGGCTCTGCTGTCCACCCGCCCCCAGGCGGCCTCGGCCTACGCCACCTCCGCGGGCGCCGCCGTGCTGGCCGTCGGGGGCCTGGCCTCGATCCTGGCCTACCGGCTCATGCTGCGCCTGGGCCGTCTTCCCGAGGAGGGCAGGACCCTGCGATGAACCCCACCCTCATCGGCGGCCTGTCCGGGCTCCTGGGCGCCTCGGGCCTGCTGCTCATCGTCTCCGCGCTCCACCGGCGCCGCCCCACCCTCATGGCCCGCCTATCGCCCTACGTCCACCAGCGCCCGCCCGGCTCGGGCCTCCTGGCCGCCGCCGACGCCGAGGGGCGCAGCATGACCGACCTGCTCCTGGCCACCGTCACCGGCCTGGGCGGGCTGCTGGAGTCCTTGGGATCCTCGGCCTCCTCGGTGCGCACGCGCCTGGCCCGCAGCGGGTCGCCCCTGACCCTGGAGCAGTTCCGCCTCCAGCAGCTGGAGTGGGCGGCCGCCGGCTTCCTGGTCGCCGTGGGTCTGGGAGCCCTGGCGGCGCTGACAGGCTCGACCCGCGTGCCCGCCTTCCTCCTCCTGGCCCTGGTGGCCTCGGTGTGCGGGGCGGCACTGCGCGATTGGCGCCTGTCCCAGGCCGTGCGTGCCCGGCGCGAGCGGATCGAGGCCCAGCTGCCCGACGTCGTCGAGCTGCTGGCCCTGGCGGTGGGCGCCGGGCAGGGGCCCGTGGCGGCCATGGAGCGGGTGGTGGCGCTGGGCCGCGGCGAGCTGGTGGCCGAGCTGGCCGCCACCCTGACCGATATCCGCTCGGGCACGGTCCTGACCACGGCCCTGGACCACCTGGAGTCCCGGGTGGGCTCCCTGCACGTGACCCGACTGTGCGAGGCGATCTCCGTGGCGCTGGAGCGCGGCACGCCCCTGGCCGAGGTGCTGCGCTCCCAGGCCGCCGACGTGCGCGAGGCGGCGCGCCGCGACCTCATGGAGGAGGGAGGCCGCAGGGAGATCGCCCAGATGGTGCCCGTGGTCTTCATCGTCCTTCCCATCACCGTGGTCTTCGCCCTCTTCCCGGGGCTGTTCGTCCTGCGACTGGGGCTGTGAGGCGCATGCGTCCCGCACCGGCCCGGTCCCTGAGGGCCCGCCAGATCCCAGTCCCCACCGATCCCCGCCGGATCCCCGTCGCTGAGCGGCACCAGAGAGCCCACACAGAGCCGATCCAGGGCCCAGATAGAGCCCAGCCAGCAAGGAGAAAGCAGATGAAGCCCATGCTCCGCCGGTCGCACCGCACCGCTGCCCGCCCGCTGCCCCGCCATCGACACCTGGTCCAGCGCCGCCCGCGCTGCCGGGGGCTTGCCCACCGCTGGTGGCGCGGCCTGCGAGGTGATGAGCGCGGGGATGTTCCCGGCTGGGTCCTGGTGACCCTCATGACGGCGGGGCTCGTCGTGGCCCTGTGGACCGTGGCCGGAAGCACGCTCACCCAGGTGTTCCTCGACGCCATCGCCAAGGTCACCGGTGCGATCTGAGCGGCAGCCGGCCGGCTGCCCGCCCTCACCGCGGCGCCCGCCGCGCCGCTGGTCTGTGCCGCCGCTGCGCCG
This sequence comes from Actinomyces capricornis, assembly GCF_019974135.1. Taxonomy (NCBI): domain Bacteria; kingdom Bacillati; phylum Actinomycetota; class Actinomycetes; order Actinomycetales; family Actinomycetaceae; genus Actinomyces; species Actinomyces capricornis. The sequence continues at coordinate 344,626 of NZ_AP025017.1, read as the reverse complement.
TCGGGCGTGGGGGTACTGGGCCCCACGGTTGTCTGCCCGCTTGCGGGGCCTGGCCGGCCGACTGCTGAGGCCGTCCCTCCTGCCGGGCCGGTCGCGGGGGCAGGAGGGATCGGCTGTCGTCGACTTCGTGCTGGTGAGCATGCTGGTCCTGGCCGCGGTGGTGGCCCTGCTCCAGCTGGCGCTGGGGCTGCACGTGCGCAATGTGCTCATCGACGCCGCCGGGGAGGGGGCGCGGCGCGCGGCCCTGGCCGGTGGCACCCCCGCTGAGGCCCAGGCGCGCGTGCGCGCCCTGAGCGACGCCGCCCTGGCTGACGGCTACGTCCAGAGCGTGGAGGTCTCCCGTGCCCGCATTGATGGGCTCAGCGTCGTGGTGGTCACCGTGACCGCGCCCCTGCCGGTGCTGGGGCTCCTGGGCCCCGGAGGCGCCCTGCGGGTCCAGGGCCGTGCGGTCGACGAGATGGCGCTGCTGGAGGCCGGCCAGGACGCCGCACCGCCGGGTATTGCCGGCAATGGCGGGGATCGCGCCGGCCGGCCCGAACCCGCCGGGCCCGCCGATCTGGAGGAGGCGGCCCGGGCAGTGGGGCCGCCGGCCGTGGAGCCGCCGGACGCAGGCCCTCCGGCGGCCGCACCCGACGGCGATGAGGAGGTAGAGGCCGATGAGAATCCCGACGACGGTGCGGGCGAGCACGGGGCAGGGCGGTGAGGCCCCCGCCGCGCCCCGTGGCGCCGGGGCCGGCAGACCGCGCGCGAGACGGGCATGGCCGCCCGACCCCTGGAGGTCTCCGGCGTGGACGAGAGCCCTGGAGTCACTGAGGCGGCCGGGCCGCGCGGTGGACCAGGAGCGGGGCAACGCCTCGGTGGAGTTCATCGGCTGGAGCGTCATCCTCCTCATCCCCACCCTCTACCTGCTGGTCACCCTGTCCCAGATCCAGGCGGCGTCCTTCGCCGTGGCCTCGGCGGCCGATATCGCCAGCCGCATCCTGGAGGTGGACCACTCCCCGCAGGCGCTGTCCCATGCGCGCACCGCCGCCGGCCTGGCCCTGTCGGATCAGGGGGTGGAGGCCGATCCCGCCACGGCGGTCTCGGTGTCCTGCGAGGGTCGGTGCACAGGGACGGTGGTGCTGCGGGTCGAGGCCGCCGTGGACCTGCCGGGACTGGCGGCGATCGGGCTGGGCCGCGACGTCGTCGTCCTGGAGGCCCAGCGCGCCGTCGATCTGTCCGCCAAGGAGGAGTCGTGAGAAGAAGCACAGGCAGCACCCGCCCGGGCAAGCAGTCGAACCGCGCGCAGCGGCCACCGCGCCCCCGGCCTGAGGCCCTCGGGAGTGCGGTGCCGCGGCTCGCGATGCGGCGGCGACGGCGGGCGTGGCCGCGCCTGATGCGGCGGCTGCGCGGTGGCGAGGAGGGCCAGATCCTGCTGCTGGGCATCGGGATGGTCACCCTGATCCTGGCCCTGCTCCTGGTGACGGCCTCGGCTACCGCCGTCTACCTGGACCTCAAGGCCCTGACCTCGATGGCCGATTCGGCGGCCGCCGCCGGAGCGGCAGGGGTGGGCGGGCAGCCCTATTACGGCGGCGGGGTGCCGGATGCCGCCTCAGGGGCATTGACCTCGCAGGCGGTGCGCGCCGCGGCCCTGGAGGACCTCGCCGCCCAGGCCGGGGTCGTCGACGGCGTGGGGCTGAGCGGCGTCGAGCTCGTCAGTGCCCAGGCGCAGGAGGGGAACACCGCCGTGGTCACCCTGCGTGCTCACTGCCAGCCGCCCTTCCTGCCCTGGGGGATCATCCCGGCCCAGGGCTTCACCCTCACGGCCACGGGCACTGCTGCGATCACCACGGTGCCCTGAGCACCGGGGCCCTTGATCCCGGATCGGATCAGCGCGGCCCGGCGGGCGGGCGCGGCCTCGTCGGGTTCAGGCGCGCTCCAGGGGCGCCGCCATGCTCGGCAGGGAGGTGGAGGAGCGGCGCAGACGGGCCATGAGCTCGGCGCCCTGGCGGCGCGAGAGCTGGGCGATGTAGGCGCGCTTGACCGTCAGCAGGATGTTGATGCCCACCACCAGGTAGAAGAAGTTGGCGATGACGCTGGGCCAGGCCCCCGTGTAGGCGCAGTTGGTCATCAGCAGCAGGGAGCCGGAGATGTTGAGCGCCTGGTACCTCAGGGAATCGCCGGCCATGGAGCCCTTGGAGACCAGGACGTAGGCGATGAGGAGCTCGGCGGCGCCGATCCAGGCGCCGGCGGCGATGAGAAGGGGGAGGAGGTCGTTCACGACGACGATCGTGCTGCCTCGAGCGGTGAAGGTCAATCGCATCTATCTGCATGGGGCATGTAGTTTTTCTTCATGGAGATCTCCACCAACCGCCTCGCCGTCCTCTTGGCGGTCCACCGCGCCGGGGGAGTGGTGGCAGCCGCCGATACCCTGCACATCAGCCCCTCGGCCGTCTCCCAGCAGGTGCGCCAGCTGGAGCGGGAGTGCGGCAGCCGCCTGCTCCACCGCATGCCCACCGGCGCCACCCTGACCGAGGCCGGCCGTATCCTGGCCGAGACCGCCGAGCGCATCGAGGAGGAGCTGGTCACTGCCCGCCGCGAACTGGCGGGACTGGACGACTCGGTGCCCTCCGGGGTGGTGCGCGTGGGCACCTTCGCCTCGGCGGTGCGCGCCGTGCTCCTGCCCGTGCTCTCCACCCTGGAGCAGGTCCAGCCCGGCCTGGAGCTCATCATCGAGGAGGTCGAGGAGCGCGGCGGCCTGGCCCGTCTGCGCCGCGGGGAGTTGGACATGGTGCTCATCGAGCGCGATGAGCACACCCTGCCCAGCGCGCCGCGAGGCATGGCGGACGTGCCCCTGCTCGATGAGTCCTGGCTGGTCGTCGTCTCCCCGGGGCAGGCCCTGCCCGCCACCCTGGCCGACCTGGTGCGCGCCACCTGGATCGACCTGGCCCCCTCCACCGCCGGCGCCTTCGCCCTGGATCGCCTGGAGCGCCAGCTCGGCACGCCCCTGACCACCCGGCACGTGGCCGACGACTACGACGTCGTCCTGGCCATGGTCAACCAGGGCCTGGGCTGCGCGCTCCTGCCCGAGCTGGCCGTCTACTCCGGAGGGGTGCCCGAGGGGGTGGGGGTGGTGCGCCTGCCGGGCCTGGGAACCCGGCAGCTGGTGGTCCGGCACCGCGCCACGCGCACCGAGCCGGGCCCGGCCACGCGCGCGGTTCTCGAGGCGCTGCTCACCCAGGCCCAGAGCCTGGAGCTGGGCTGAGGATGCGCGGGCCGGGGCTGCCGTAGACTCGGGTCCGTGGCCACTGACTTCCCCGCCGAGATCGAACGACTCCGACACACCTACGCCTCCATCGCCGCGGTGACCGACCCCGAGGTCCTGCGCGGGCGTATCGCCGAGCTCTCCGAGCAGGCCTCGGCCCCCAACCTCTGGGACGACCCGGAGGCCGCCCAGGTGGTCACCTCCGCCCTGTCCCACGCCCAGGCCGACCTCAAGCGCGTCGAGTCCCTGGCCGAGCGCATCGACGACCTGGAGGCCATGGTGGAGATGGCCGGCGAGGAGTCCGGCGAGGACGCCGCCGAGCTGCTGGCCGAGGCCGACGCCGATCTGGTGGCCATCGGGCGGGACCTGGCCGACCTGGAGATCCGCACGCTGCTGTCGGGGGAGTACGACCAGCGCGACGCGGTGGTGACCATCCGCTCCGGGGCCGGGGGCGTGGACGCCGCCGACTTCGCCGAGATGCTGCTGCGCATGTATACCCGCTGGGCCGAGCGCCACGACTACCCCGTCAAGGTCCTCAACACCTCCTACGCCGAGGAGGCGGGCCTGAAGTCGGTGACCTTCGAGGTCCACGCCCCCTACGCCTACGGGACGCTGAGCGTGGAGGGCGGCACCCACCGCCTGGTGCGCATCAGCCCCTTCGACAACCAGGGCCGGCGCCAGACCTCCTTCGCCGCCGTCGAGGTCATCCCGCTCATCGAGTCCACCGACCACATCGACATCCCCGAGTCCGACATCCGCATCGATGTCTTCCGCTCCTCGGGCCCCGGCGGCCAGAGTGTCAACACCACCGACTCGGCGGTGCGCATCACCCACCTGCCCACCGGCCTGGTGGTCTCCATGCAGGATGAGAAGTCCCAGATCCAGAACCGCGCCGCGGCCATGCGCGTGCTCCAGTCCCGCCTCCTGCTGCTCAAGCAGCAGGAGGAGGATGCCAAGAAGAAGGAGCTGGCCGGGGACGTCAAGGCCTCCTGGGGGGATCAGATGCGCTCCTACGTGCTCAACCCCTACCAGATGGTCAAGGACCTGCGCACCGGCCACGAGGTCGGCAACCCCGACTCGGTCTTCGACGGCGATATCGACGGCTTCATCGACGCCGGCATCCGCTGGCGCAAGCAGCAGGACGGCGCCGAGGGCTGAGGAGGGGACCAAGCAGGGGGTCCGTCTGCGGACCCCTGTCATGGGGCGCCAGGACGCTGGCTCCGACGGCGGGATCAGGGGATGCGTAGGGGGCCGGCGGAGTAATATGGGTGGGCCACCGTAGGCCCACCTGACGTCGGGGTGTCGGGTGGCCGGTTAATACTCAGGGAGGTCCGGTGTCAGAGACCCAGGACAAGGACGTTGACGGACTGCCAGAGGGCGAGGAGATGTCGGTGGAGCTGGTTGAGATAGAACCAGGCTCAGGCTACGCGGTTCTCCTGAGCAGGTATCCGACGGTGGACCTTGCTTTCCCCTGGATCTGTCCCGTGGAGGAGAAGGACCTGGACAGGTGGCCCGGGTTGGGGGACGCGCTCGCGGCCGCCACGGGTGGTGCGAACGTGGCCGCTCAGGCAGCGGCAGCCGCCGTCGATGTGCAGGGGTTGGTCAAGCTCGCGCCGGAGACATTGGCCAGCATGAAGAGCGGTATGGTTCCCCTCACGTCGGGCGGATGGAACCTCGGGTCGCTCTCCGTCAACGGGAGCATAGCTGCCCAGGTGCGTTGGCTGCCCGCGGCAGGCACTCAGGCGGTGCTGGCGCTGTCATCCGTTGCTCCTGCGTTGGCACTGGTGGCGGCGCAGTGCCAGCTCATGTCGCTCTCAAGGCGGGTGAAGGGGCTCGCCAACGGGATCGAGGAGTTGAAGGAGGAGAATCGTAAGAATCGCCGCACGGGCCTGCTCAGCAAGTACCAGGAGGTCCTCAACACCGTTGACGAGGCGATCGCTCTAGGTTTCGTTAACCGTGATATGTACTCCAAAGTCGACGGGATGCTGGAGGGCCTTAGAGTCGGCCTGGACTCGTGCATCCAGGCGGTTAATGGTCACTGGGAGAAGGTGCGGGCAGGGGGGCTGGGGTCACCCAAGGATTCTGCAGGCGAGGAATGGGACGTGGTGTGCGAGGACATCTGTCTTATGGTTGCCATGCGGGAGGCGAAGTACATGGCCGACGCTTTGTGCTGCATGCATCTGAGGAGGGAAGGGGAGACCGAGGGTGACAGGAAGCGCCTTGCGGTGAGAATCAGGAACGCGGAAGAGGAGAACGGCCGGGCGCTGGAAGGTGTGCAGAACCTCCTGTGGGGGCTGGGCTGCCGGATTGGCCTCATGACTGACCTGTCGGCCAAGAACGCTTCTGACGGCAAGGAAGACGGCGGTGACGGCGACCGCCTTAAGGGGCTGTTAGGGGAGGTTGCCGAGATGGCCGGCAGGGTCGGCGTAGGATTTCCGGACTTCCCTGACTATGATGTCAAGGACAGGGTCGAAAAGGCGGGAGACGGCACCCTCAAGGCGGTGCGGTGGGTTCTGGAGCGGGGCGAGAGGCCGTTTGAGGTATCCTTGGTCAAGGAGCTCGTTGCGGGTTGTGGTGCGGATGTGGGAAGAAGGGTGCGGGAGAAGCTCGGAGATAAAGGGAAGAAGGCGGCTGAGTGGGTTAAGTCAGGTACAGATAAGAATGCCCGTACCGCAGTCACGGAGAGTCCTTTTATTGTGACGGTGACTTCTGAATGCGTTCGCTGGGGGCGGCGACGTGACCTGGAGAACAAAGGTGTTCTTGAACGCCGGATCCCGCTCGATGATGTGCGCTACGTGCGGTTCGTGACCGAAGGCGTCGTCTCGAAGGTCGACATTCTTACCGTGGGCCGTGACAATGATCTCCACCTGTCATTCAGTGGCGGCTATAGTAAGGCCGCGGAACACATCGCTGACCTCCTGGCGACCGTTATGCATGTCCCTGAGGACGAGATGAAGGAGGAGCCTTATATGGTCGAGGCACGTCGGGAGCTTCGGGAGATCGAGGCGGCACAGTAGGCGCAGTAGGTGTGCCAGGCTGGGACGATGCCGTGCCGGGCTCTGTGGCTGGTGGTGGAGGTGGGCATCGGCGTCGTCCACCTGCGGTGCTCCCGCAGGGCCGCGCGTGCTGATGACGCGGTACAGTACCACCACTGAGCCGCGAGGTGCTGCTGCGAAGGTGGGGGCTGGGGCGGGCTTGGGGGCTCCCGGTCCCAATCTGTTGCACATCTTCGGCCCTTGGCGGCCGGGTGCACGAAATGACTATCGGCATGATCGTGCGGCTCATATCTACACCGGGGAACTGAAGATGTGCAGAGCCGTCCGCGTTGCACATCTTCAAACTGCTGGCGCCTACCCGAACCTTGGAATCATGAGGATCCCGGAGGTCGGCCGCGCCTGGTAAGCGCTGAAGATGTGCAGTTCCAGCACAAGCACAGCAGCCTGAGCTCCCCGGCCAGCGCGACGCCGTTTCGTGCCGTGGTCCCCGCCAGTTCGCGACTGTCGGGACGATCCGCCTCCGCACTTCCAGGTGAGAGCGGACGTGCGGGCCGCCGTCGTCGTGCCCGGTGAGGATCAGGTGGACGGGGAGCCCGGCGCGTGCACTGCCTCACGGCGCTGCGCCGTCGCCAGGGCCACGGGGCTCCCGTAGGCTGGGGCGCGGTGCGCGCACGGCCCCGGGACGCCCTCGGGCCGCGGCGCGCAGGCGATCACCACTCACACCCTGACGAAAGGCGCAGCGAAGCAGTGGCTGAGTACATCTACCAGATGATCAAGGCGCGCAAGGCCCACGGCGACAAGGTCATCCTCGACGACGTCACCATGGCCTTCTTCCCCGGGGCCAAGATCGGCATGGTCGGCCCCAACGGGGCGGGCAAGTCCTCCATCCTCAAGATCATGGCCGGCATCGACCAGCCCTCCAACGGCGAGGCCCGCCTGACCCCCGGCTACTCCGTGGGCATCCTGCTCCAGGAGCCCCCGCTCAACGAGGACAAGACCGTCCTGGGCAATGTCGAGGAGGGCGTGGCCGGCATCAAGGCCAAGCTGGACCGCTTCAACGAGATCAGCGCCCTCATGGCCGACCCCGACGCCGACTACGACGCCCTCCTGGCCGAGATGGGCACCCTCCAGGACGCCCTGGACGCTGCCAACGCCTGGGACCTGGACTCCCAGCTGGAGCAGGCCATGGACGCACTGCGCTGCCCGCCGCCCGACGCCGAGGTCAAGCACCTCTCCGGTGGTGAGCGCCGCCGCGTCGCGCTGTGCAAACTCCTCCTGGAGGCCCCCGACCTGCTCCTGCTCGATGAGCCCACCAACCACCTCGACGCCGAGTCCGTCCTGTGGCTGGAGCAGCACCTGGCCGCCTACAAGGGCGCCGTCATCGCCGTCACCCACGACCGCTACTTCCTGGACCACGTGGCCCAGTGGATCGCCGAGGTCGACCGCGGCCACCTCTACCCCTACGAGGGCAACTACTCCACGTACCTGGAGACCAAGGAGAAGCGCCTGGAGGTCCAGGGCAAGAAGGACGCCAAGCTCGCCAAGCGCCTCAAGGAGGAGCTGGAGTGGGTGCGCTCCTCGGCCAAGGGCCGCCAGGCCAAGTCCAAGGCCCGCCTGGCCCGCTACGAGGAGATGGCCGCCGAGGCCGAGCGCACCCGCAAGCTCGACTTCGAGGAGATCCAGATCCCGCCGGGCCCCCGCCTGGGTAACCAGGTCCTGGAGGCCACCGACCTCAACAAGGGCTTCGACGGGCGCACCCTCATCGACGGGCTGTCCTTCACCCTGCCGCGCAACGGCATCGTCGGCGTCGTGGGCCCCAACGGCGTGGGCAAGTCCACCCTGTTCAAGACCATCGTGGGCCTGGAGCCCCTCGACGGCGGGGACCTCAAGATCGGCCAGACGGTCAAGTTGTCCTACGTGGACCAGTCCCGCGCCGGCATCGACCCCAAGAAGACCCTGTGGGAGGTCGTCTCCGACGGCCTGGACTACATCAAGGTCGGCAACGTCGAGATGCCCTCGCGCGCCTATGTGGCCTCCTTCGGCTTCAAGGGCGCCGACCAGCAGAAGCCCGCCGGCGTGCTCTCCGGCGGTGAGCGCAACCGCCTCAACCTGGCCCTGACCCTCAAGCAGGGCGGCAACCTCATCCTGCTCGACGAGCCCACCAACGACCTGGACGTGGAGACCCTGTCCTCCCTGGAGAACGCCCTGCTGGAGTTCCCCGGCTGCGCCGTGGTCATCACCCACGACCGCTGGTTCCTCGACCGCGTGGCCACTCACATCCTGGCCTGGGAGGGCACCGATGAGGACCCCGCCCACTGGTACTGGTTCGAGGGGAACTTCGCCTCCTACGAGGAGAACAAGGTCGAGCGCCTCGGCCCCGAGGCCGCCCGCCCCCACCGCGTCACCTACAGGAAGCTCACACGCGACTGAGCCGAGTCAAGCCGAGCTTGCTCGAGCTTGCGAGGCGATGGAGTGTGTCGGACCCGCAGGGGAGCACACGCGACTGAGCCGAGTCAAGCCGAGCTTGCTCGAGTTTGCGAGGCGATGGAGTGTGTCGGACCCGCAGGGGAGCACACGCGACTGAGCCGAGTCAAGCCGAGCTTGCTCGAGTTTGCGAGGCGATGGAGTGTGTCGGACCCGCAGGGGAGCACACGCGACTGAGCCCCGCACCCTTTGCCGAGCCCGGCACTCCTACCGACAGACGGCGCCACCGCCCGCCTCGGTCAGGAGTGCCGGGCTCGGCGCTACGAGCCCTCCGCGGAGGCCCTGCGGGCCTGATGCTGGTCAGGCTGGTTGACCAAGGGTAGCCAGGTGGGGAGAATGGCTTCATGAGAACGGTGAAGGTGCAGGAGGCCAAGACCCACCTGTCCTCGCTGCTGGCGGAGGTCGAGCGCGGCGCCACGATCAGTATTGCCCGAGGGCCGCAGACCATTGCGCGACTCGTTCCCGCTCGCACTGGCGAGCGGGAGCTCGGCTTCGGCGGCTACCGATTGCCCGACTCGTTCTTCGATGAACTGCCCCCGGAGGAGCTCAGCGCCTGGGAGGGGGAGTGAGCGGCTACCTGCTCGATACCCACGCCCTCCTATGGGCCATCCATGAGCCCTCTCGCCTCGGTGAGCGCGCCTTTGAGGTGCTGCGGGAGCGGGAGAGCCTCCTGGTGGTCTCCACGGCGAGCGCTTGGGAGCTGTTCACGAAGCACCGTATAGGCAAGCTGCCCGGTGCGGGGCCGTGGCTCGATGCTCTTGAGGACCACGTGGCCCGGCTCGGAGCACAGGTGCTGCCGATCGGCTGGGGCGATGCCCGTCTCGGCTGCCAGCTCGAGTGGGACCACCGCGACCCGTTCGACCGGATGCTGGCAGCACAGGCGATCAGGGAGTCACTGGTCCTCATCACAGCCGATTCGGCCTTTGATGCGCTTCCAGGGCTCAGAACCCTGTGGTGACCTGAGGTCGGAGTACCGGTGGGGGACTGCCTTCCGCCTCCCCGCCCGCCATCGACCGGTCCGGGCCCGGTGCAGAGGAGCGTGCTCTCAGCCGGCCTCGCCGTCGAGGCGCACCTGCCAGCGGCCCGAGCCGTGGTCCGCGCCGCCATCGTCCCGGGGCATGCGCACCATGCCCTCCTGGGCGATGGTGCACACCAGGCGGCCCTGGGCGTCGTAGACCCGGGCCCGGCCCAGCCCGCGCCCGCCCTGGGAGCTGGGGGAGTCCTGGGCGAAGAGCAGCCACTCGCCCACATTGACATCCCGGTGGAACCACTGGGCGTGATCCAGGCTGGCCAGGCTCAGGCCCTGGCTGCGCCAGCACAGCCCCTGGCTGCGCAGCACCGGCTCCAGCATCACCTGGTCGCACACGTAGGTCAGCAGGGCCCGGTGCACCGTCTGGGAGGCCTCCGCGGGCACGGGGCCGCGGGCACGCATCCACAGGTGCTGGGTACTGGAGGGCTCAGGAGCGGGCCGCAGGTAGAGGTTGCCCTCCACATGCTTGATGTCGAAGGCCGCGGTGCGCCCCAGGAACTTGGCCACCGGGTGATCGATGGTCCGGAAGATCTCCAGGGCGCTGGTCAGCTCCTCGGGACCCGGCACCTCGGGCGCCTCCAGCTGTACATCGCTGCCCTCCTGCTCCTCCTGGTAGGAGGAGATCATGCTCAGGATCTCCACCCCCGCCTGGGAGGCCGTGGTGCGGCGCTGGGAGAAGGAGCGCCCATCGTGCAGGCGCTCGACCCGGAAGGTGATGGGCTCCTCCAGGCGCCCGCCCCGCATGAAGTAGGCGTGCACCGAGTGCGGCAGGCGCTCGCCGTCACCGTCGTCGGGCACCGTGGCAGCGGCCGCCAGCAGGCCCTGGGCCACCACCTGCCCGCCGTAGACGCGGCCTGAGAGCTGGGGCAGGGAGGAGGCGGTGAACTCATCCCTCCCGCCCCCGGCATCGAGGTTCAGGATCCTGGCGACTGAGCCGAGTGGCTCCTGAGCGATGCTGGGGACGGGATAGGGAATCGTCACAGGCCGAGCTCCTCCAGGATCGCCAGCCTGGAGCGGACGGCCTCGCGGGCGTCCTCGGCGGTGGGGGAGTCCACGGCGAGGCGCGCCAGCTCCTGGCACTCGGCGAAGGTCACCGACTTCAGCACGGCGTCGACATCGGGCAGGGCGCGCGCCGTCATCGACAGGGAGGCCACGCCCAGGCCCACGAGCACCGTGGCCAGGGCAGGATCGGCGGCGGCCTCACCGCACACGCCCACCGGGCGGCTGCGGTGCGTCGAGCCCTCACAGGCGGCGGCGATGAGCCGCAGCACGGCGGGCTGCCAGGCCGTGGACAGGTCGGCCAGGGAGGACAGCAGGCGGTCGGCGGCCATGACGTACTGGGTGAGGTCATTGGTGCCGATGGAGGCGAAGTCGGCGTGCTCGAAGAGCTTGTCGGCCATGAGCGCGGCCGAGGGCACCTCGATCATCATGCCGGCGGTCTGCAGGCCGTAGGAGCGGGCCTTCTCGGTGAAGGCCCGGGCCTCCTCGGTGGTGGAGATCATGGGGGCCATCACCCACACCTTGGCCTCCGTGGCGGCCTCGGCCTTGGCCAGGGCCTCGAGCTGGTGGTCCAGCACATCGGGGTCACGGCGGGTAGTGCGGTAGGCGCGCACGCCCAGGGCCGGGTTGGCCTCCGTGGCGTCAGTGAGGAAGGGCAGGGGCTTGTCGGCCCCGGCGTCCAGGGTCCGCACCACGACCTTCTTGCCCGGGAAGGCGGCCAGTACCCCGGTGTAGGCCTCCACCTGCGCCTCGACCGTGGGCTCCTCGGGCTGGTCCAGGAAGCAGAACTCGGTGCGGAACAGGCCGATGCCCATGGCGCCGGCCTCGGCGGCGCTGCGCGCACCGGCGGCGTCCCCGACATTGGCCAGCAGCTGGACCTCGCGGCCGTCCTTGGTGGCGCCGTCGCCGTTGAACACGCGCACCCGGGCCGCCAGCTCCTTGGCACGGCGCAGGGCGTCCTCGGAGGGGTTGAGGGTGATGGTTCCCTTGGTGCCGTCCACCAGGACGATGTCGCCGTCGGACAGGGCGTCGGTGACCTCCTCACCGGTGCCCACGATCGCGGGCATGCCCAGGGCGCGGGCGAGGATCGCGGTGTGGGAGGTGGGCCCGCCCTCGGAGGTGATGAAGGCCACGACCTTCTCGGGATCCAGCAGGGCGGTGTCGGCGGGCGCCAGGTCCTCGGCCACCAGCACGAAGGGCTCGGGCAGGCGGGGGATGCCCGGCATGGGGGAGTCGGTGAGCACCGCCACGATGCGGTCGCGCACATCGGCGACGTCGCGGGTGCGCTCGGCCATGTAGCCGCCCAGGGACTCCAGCATGGAGGCCAGGGTGCCGGCCGCCTCCCACACGGCGCGCGCCGGGACCAGGCGGCGCTCGCGCACCATCGCCTGGGCCGAGGAGGTCAACGTGGGGTCGGCGGCCATCTGAGCGGTGGTCTCCAGCAGGGTGCGGGCCTCGGCCTTGGCCTCGGCCGCGGACAGCTCCAGGCCCTTCTTGACCCGCTGCGCCGCCTCGGCGATGCGCTCGCACTCCTTCTCCAGGTCGGTATCGGAGGGCAGAGTCGCGATCTCGGGCTCGGGAATCGACGGCGCCATGCGGGCGACAGGCCCGGCGACCAGGCCGGGGCTCACGCCGATGCCTGCGAGGGTGGTAGGGGTGACGTCTGACGCGCTCATTGCGTGCTCCTCATCGGAGGCGATACGGGATCAGCGCTCATTGTGCCCTGCCTGCACCCCATCCGAGGGCATTCCGCCAGGGGAATAAATCTTGCACGGTGGTTGACGCTGCACTCACAGCGAAGCCTCCCGGGTCGGGACCTGAGATAAAGTGATGACGAGCACGACTGGTCCCGAACCGTCCCCGCTCCCGCCTCCCGGCACCGCCGGCGCCGGAGGGCGGCCGGAGGACATGAGCACGAGGAGTTTTCATGAGTAAGGCAGCACAGATCATCGCCGGACTGGGCGGTCAGGAGAACATCGTCGACCTGGAGCCCTGCATCACCCGCCTGCGCGTGGAGGTGGCGGACCAGGACAAGGTCGAGGAGGAGGCCCTGCGCGCCGCCGGCGCCTTCGGGGTCGTGCGCTCGGGCAGCGTCGTCCAGGTCGTCGTCGGCCCGACGGCCGATGACCTGGCCTCGCAGATCGCCAAGCTCTGAGGCCAGGGGCCCGGCGCCGGGCGGGCCCGTGTGGCGCGGACCTGAGGCGCTCCGGGCCGGGCCCACCACGGATGGCGCCCCGGGGCGCGGCGGAGTGGACCAGGACCCCACCCGTTGTGCAAACTTTGCTGCAACGCATGGATCGCCCAGCGCTCGGCAGCGTCGCCCCCGGACGGCGAGGCACACGTGGGCACGGCACCACGCGCCCCATCCCTGCGGGCTGGCCCCGGCCTCCCGCGCACAACTGCAAACGGCAAGGCTGGCCCAAGCACATGACTGAGATCAACGACGACCACATCCCGGCTTCTGAAAGCCTCAAGCACCTGGCGGAGGTCCACGGAGTCTCCACCGAGTACTGGGACTACCACGGCAGGCTCGCCTCGCCCAGGCGCGCCACCCTCGTGGCAGTCCTGGCCGCCCTGGGCGTCAAGGCCCGCGACGAGGAGGAGATCGAGGAGGCCCTCAAGGAGCACGACATCGCCCCCTGGCGGCGCACCCTGCCCCCCACGGTGGTCATGCGGGCCGGGACGCCCTCCGGCGTCGTCGTCCACCTGCCCGACGGTGCCTCGGTGAGCCTGCGCGTGCGCCTGGAGGGCGGGGGCGAGAGAACGCTGCTCCAGACCGAGGACTTCACCGTGCCCCGACAGGTCGATGGGGTCCTGCGCGGCCGGGCCTCCTTCAACCTCCCCGGCGACCTGCCCCTGGGCTGGCACACGCTGGTCGCCCAGGTCGGCCCCGCCCGCGGCCAGGCCGCCACCACCGCCACCGCCGCGCTGGCCGTGACCCCCGAGCGCCTGGAGCTGCCCGAGTCCCTGGGCGGCCGCGGCTGGGGCGCCATGGCCCAGCTCTACTCCGTGCGCTCGCGCCAGTCCTGGGGAGTGGGCGACGCCGACGACCTCACCGAGCTGGTCAGCTTCCTGGGCGATGAGGGTGCCGACTTCCTGCTCATCAACCCCCTGCACGCCGCCGAGCCGGCGGGGGCCATGACCCCCTCGCCCTACCTGCCGGTCACCCGCCGCTTCATCAACCCCATCTACATCCGCCCCGAGAACATCCTGGAGGTCTCGCGCCTGTCCGGGCCGCGCCGCTCCCTGGTGCAGTGGGCGGTCGAGGAGGTCCAGGAGACCAACCTGGATACCGAGCCCATCGACCGCGACGCGGTGTGGAAGGCCAAGCGGGAGGCCCTGGAGGTCATCTTCGCCGTGGGCCGCTCCTACTCGCGCCAGCGCGACTTCGAGCGCTTCAGGGCCGAGCAGGGCGAGGGCCTGGAGCGCTTCGCCCTGTGGAGTGCCCTGACCGAGAAGTACGGCCCCCTGGAGGAGTGGCCCTCCACGCTGCACGACGCCGACTCCGCCTACGTGGCCAATGAGGCCCACAGCCTGGCCGAGCGCATCGACTTCTACGCCTGGCTGCAGTGGATCGTCGACGAGCAGCTCGCCCGCGCCCAGGCCACCGCCCTGGAGTCGGGGATGGCCCTGGGCATCATGGGGGACCTGGCCGTGGGCGTCCACCCGCGGGGGGCCGACGTGTGGTCCGACCCGCAGGCCTTCGCCCCGGGAGTCACGGTGGGCGCCCCGCCGGACATGTACAACCAGCAGGGGCAGAACTGGTCCCAGCCGCCGTGGAGCCCCGAGCACCTGGCCGAGTCCGCCTATGCGCCCCTGCGCGAGGTCGTGCGCTACGTGCTGCGCCACGCCGGGGCGCTGCGGGTGGACCACATCATCGGCCTGTTCCGCCTGTGGTGGATCCCCGAGGGCCTGGGCGCCGACGCCGGGGCCTACGTGCGCTACGACCACGAGGCCATGGTCGGCGTCGTGCTCCTGGAGGCCTACCGGGCCGGCGCCACCATCATCGGCGAGGACCTGGGCACCGTTGAGCCGTGGGCCCGGGAGTACCTGGCCAGCCGGGGGGTGCTGGGCACCAGTGTCCTGTGGTTCGAGAAGCAGCACGACGGCTGGCCCCTCCAGCCCGAGGTCTACCGCCACCTGGCCCTGTCCACCGTCAACACCCACGACCTGCCCCCCACCGCCGGTTACCTGGCCGACGAGCACGTCGAGCTGCGCGAGCGCCTGGGCCTGTTGAGCGAGCCCGTGGACCAGGTGCGCGCCGAGGCCCGCCTGGAGCGCGATCGCATGATCGTGCGGCTGCGCGAGCACGGCCTGCTGGGGGAGAGCCCCACCGAGCGCGAGATCGTCGAGGCCCTCCACCGCTACGTGGTGCGCACCCCCTCGGCCCTGGTGGGTGTGGCCCTGGTCGACGGCGTCGGCGAGCGCCGCACCCAGAACCAGCCCGGCACCGATGAGGAGTACCCCAACTGGAAGATCCCGCTGGCCGACGGTGCCGGCGAGGTGGTCCTGGTCGAGGACCTGCCCGGCAATGTCCGCCTGGGCAGCCTGCTGGCCGCCGTGCGCGAGGAGATCGACCTGCGCTCCTAGCGCCGGGCTCCCGGCTCCTAGCCCCAGCGCAGCAGGGCCTGGCCCGCCCGGACCCGCGTTCCCGGTCCGGGCAGGCTCAGGTCGCGCTCCCGACCACCCAAGGCCACCAGGGGCACGATCGGGTTAAGACCCGCGGCCTCCACCGCCGCCGGGGACCAGGAGACCACCGGTCGGCCCGCCTCGACCTCCTGACCGCGGTGGGCCAGGACCTCGAAGTGCCGGCCCTCCAGCCCCACCGTCTCCAGGCCCAGGTGGACCAGGACCTCGCGCCCATCGGGAGCGGTGATGACGAAGGCATGGGGGTGGAGGGAGGAGACGGCGCCTCCCACTGGTGCCAGGGCCGGGGAGCATCCCGGCGCCCGCTCGGGCGCGATGGCCAGGCCCGGTCCCAGGAGACGGCCGGAGAAGACCGGATCGGGGACCTCGGCGATGCCCACCACCACGCCGCTCACGGGCGCCAGGATGCTCAGGCTCACCGCAGCTCCGTCTCCGCCTGCTGGGCCCTGGCCGTGCGCTCAGCCGCATCCAGATTCTCGCGCACGGTGCGACGCAGCGCGGCCGGCGCCTGCTCGTGCTCGGACAGCCAGGCGCGCAGCGCGCCGATGGGGTCGGCCCCCTCCAGGCCCACCGTGGCCGAGGACCACAGACCGCTGAGCAGGTTCTCGGCCATGTGGAAGGTCCGCGACTCCCAGATCCCCTCGGCCTCGCGCACGTACTCGGCGATGTAGGGGACGAGCAGCTCGGGGCTGCGCCCCACATTGGTCAGGCCCCGCAGGACGCGCACCTGCGTCTCATTGGGCATGGAGGCGTTGTCCACCAGCTCGCGCCACGTGGCCTCCTTGGCCTGGGGGGTGGGGATGGAGGCCCGGGCCTCGGCGGCGCGCTCGCGACCCGTGGTGGTCACATCCCGCTCGGCCTCGGCCTCGATCTGCTCCTGGCCGTAGCGCCCGGCGGCCACCAGGCCGATGAGCAGCTCCCAGCGCAGGTCCTGGTCCACGGCCAGGCCCTCCAGCACCGCCGTGCCCTCCAGGATGCCGGCCACCGCCTCGAGCTGGTCGGGGGTCGTGGCGTGGGCGGCCACGGCGCGCACGAGCTGGAGCTGCTTGTCGCTGCCGGGCCGGGCCGCACGGGCCAGGTCCAGCAGGCCCTGGGCGGTGGGGGCGGCCAGCTCGCGGCGCCGCTGCGGGGGCAGGTAGGCCGACAGGCAGGTGGCGATCCGGCTGAGCAGCCCCTGGAGCACCGAGGAGTGCTCCTCGACCTCCAGGGCGCGCAGGGCCGCCTGGATGAACCGCGAGGAGGCCAGCTCGCCGTCGCGGACCATGTCCCAGGCCGAGGCCAGCACCACCGAGCGCGGCAGGGAGTCGGTGAAGGCCTCGATGTGCTCCAGGCCCAGGCGCAGGGAGTCCTCATCGAGGCGGGCCTTGGCGTAGGTGAGGTCCTCGTCGTTGAGGACGACGACGTCAGGGCGGGGCGAGCCGACCAGCTGGGGCACCGGTGTCAGTTCGCCGTCGACGTCGAGCTCCACGCGCCCGGTGCGCTCCAGGCGGGCCTGCTCGCCCTGGCCGGTGAGGCTGTAGAGGCCCAGGACCACGCGGTGGGGGCGCAGCGAGGCCGGGGAGCCCTCGGGGATCTCCTGGCGGATGGCGGCCTGGGAGACCAGCCCGTCGGTGAGCGCGAGCTCGGTGCGCAGCGTGGTCACCCCCGCCTCCTGGAGCCAGACCCGGGTCCAGGCCGACAGGTCGCGTCCCGAGACGGCCTCGAGCTCGGCCAGCAGGTCGGTCAGCTCGGCGTTGGCGTAGGCGTGGGCGGCCAGGTAGTTCTTGATCCCGGTGAAGAAGTTCTCCCGGCCCACGTAGCCCACGAGGGCGGCCAGCACCGAGGCGCCCTTGGCATAGGTGATGCCGTCGAAGTTGACCTCGACGTCGTGCAGGTCGTTGATCTCGGCGGCCACGGGGTGGGTGGAGGAGAGCTGGTCCTGGTTGTAGGCCCAGCCCTTCTCAATGGTCTGGAAGGTGGTCCAGGCATCCGACCAGCGCGTGGTCTCGGCGGTGGCCAGGGTGGAGGTGTACTCGGCGAAGGACTCGTTGAGCCACAGGTCGTTCCACCACTTCATCGTCACCATGTCGCCGAACCACATGTGGGCCAGCTCGTGGAGGATCGTCACGGCGCGCCGCTCCACGCGGGCCTCAACCGGCCGGGAGCGGAAGATGTAGTCATCGCGGTGGGTCACGCAGCCGGCGTTCTCCATGGCCCCGGCATTGAACTCGGGCACGAAGATCTGGTCGTACTTGGTGAAGGCGTAGGGGGTGCCGAACAGCTCCTCGTAGTAGGCGAAGCCCTTCTTGGTGATCTCCAGGATCTCGGCCGAATCCATGTGCTGGGTCAGGCTGGCGCGGCAGTAGACGCCCAGGGGGATGACGCGGCCGTCGTCGGCCACGTACTCGTCCCTGACCCCCTCGTACGGCCCGGCCACGATCGCGGTGATGTAGGAGCTCATGCGCTCGGTGGGGGCGAAGGCGAAGGTGTGGGCCTCCGGCCCGGCGTCGGTGGGCTCGGGCGTGGGGGAGTTGGACAGGACGGTCCAGGGGCGCGGGACGGTGACGGTGAAGGTGAAGGAGGCTTTGAGGTCGGGCTGCTCGAAGACGGCGTAGACGCGGCGGGAGTCGGGCACCTCGAACTGGGTGTAGAGGTAGGTCTGGCCGTCGGCGGGGTCGGTGAAGCGGTGGAGCCCCTCACCGGTGTGCATGTAGGAGCAGTCGGCCTCCACGACGAGCACGTTGTCCTGCGCCAAGTCCTCCAGGGCGATGCGCGAGTCGGCGTAGACCTCCTGGGGGTCCAGGACGCGGCCGTTGAGGACGATGCGGTGGACCTCCTCGGCGATGAGGTCGATGAAGGTGGAGCCGCCGGGGGTGGCGCTGAAGCGCGCGGTGGTGGTGGAGCTGAAGGTCTGCTCGCCGCGCGTGAGGTCCAGGACGACGTCGTAGCTGGTGGTGGTGACGGTGGCGGCGCGTGCGACGGCCTCGTCGCGGGTCAGGTTCTGACCGGGCATGTGTGCTCCTCGATAGGGGTCGATGGGATGGCTCGGCCGGGTCTGCCGCACCGGCGCGGGAGTCGGGGCCGGAGCCGTCGCCGATTGTCTCACCGCTCCCGCCCGGGGTGAAACACCGCCGGCCCCGGCCCGCCACCCCGGGGCGTCGCGTCGCACTGCGCCCGTCCCGCCCCGGCGGGCCCGGCCTCACCGGTCTCGACGGCCCAGTACCGGCCGACCGCGTTGACAACCCCCGGGCAAGCGCGGCTAAGGCGTGGCCGGGGTGCAGGCCCCGCGGGTGTAGCCGTGCTGGGCGAGGACCTCGTGGCTGCGCTCATCGGGGAAGGCCATCACGCTGCCGGCCTGGATGGGCAGGGGCAGGCCCTCCACCGTGAGGGTGCCGGCGCGGTGGGCGCGGGAGGCCGAGCGAGCCAGGGAGAGCAGGTCCAGGGTGCCGGTGCCCTCATCGAGGGAGAGGTGGGAGGCGATCTGGTGGATCCGTGTGCGCATCGTCCACGGGTTGGCCGAGCCGTCACTCAGGGCGCTGAGCATCGCCGTCATGACGGTGGAGGTCGACTCGCTGCGACGCTGGTTCCCCTCGGCCTCGTCCAGGGGCGTCCAGGAGCCTCCGCGCAGGACCTCGGGGTGGCGGGAGCGGACCAGGGCCAGGGCCTGGATACCGTCCAGTCGCTGGCGCCCCGCCTGGGGCAGGTCCAGACCGGAGTAGCCGTCCCGCACGGGCTCGGGGATCTCGACCTCCACGCCGCCCAGGGAGTCGATGATCGCGGCGAACTGGGCCATGTCGATGGTCACCAGGTGGGTGGTGGTCACCCCCAGGGCGCTGCACAGGAGGTCGACGGTGTACTGGGGGCCGTGCAGGTAGCTGGTGGCCAGTCGCTCCAGCTGACCGCCGGGGGCGCCGGCGGTCAGCTCGCGGGGGAGGGTGAGCACGGACAGTCCCTGCTCGCCGGGCCGGACCAGGGCGATGATATCGGCCCGGGAGCCCTCCACCTCGGCGGTGGTGCCGTAGTGGTTGGGGCCCGCGGGCACTGTCTCGCGGGAGTCCAGGCCCAGGATGAGCCAGGTCTGGGGGGAGGCGGAGGCCTGGGCGGTGGGCCGGGGCAGGGCCACCTCCACCCGCTGGGGCCGGCGCGAGAGGACCGCGAGGTCGGTGCAGACCGCGACCACCAGGGCCAGGACGAGGCCGACGACGATGAGCCCCAGGCGCCGTCGTCGGGACCAGCCAGGGGGCGGCGACCAGTGGCGGCGGGGCGTTCCCTGTGCGCTGGGGGAGGAGGAACGGGATGAGAACTCCGCCGGGGAGGGCACGGTGGGCGTGCCCTCCCCGGCGGAGGAAGTGGACGTCTGGGTCATCCCAGCATCATGCAGGCTTCTCAGGCCTTGCGACGACGGACGTAGAGCACGCCGCCACCGATGGCCACCAGGGCCAGGGCGATGCCGCCGAAGAGCATGCCGTTGGCACCGGTGCGGGCCAGGGCCGAGTCGCCCCGGGCGGGGGCGGCGGCCTGGGTGGCGCCGGCGGTCACCGAGACGGTGGCGCCGTTGCCCTGGGCGGAGGCGGGCTGCTGGGCGGCGGCGGTACCGGTGGAGCCCACGGTGCCGTCATTGCCCTGGGAGCCGGTGCCGGTGCCGTCCTCCACGGCGCTGTAGGTGCCACCGGAGACCTGGATGAGCTTGATCGAGTTGGCCGACTCGCCGTAGCGGCTGCCGGTGATGACCAGGCGGTAGGTGCCGTCGGGCACGTCCGTGGGGGCGGAGAAGGAGCCGCTGCCATCGCCGTTCTCGTCGATGGTGATGCTGCCCAGGGTGGCCACGACGGCGCCGTCCTCAACCGTGTTGAGGGTGACGGTGGCGGTCTCGCCGTTGGAGAAGCCGCCGACCTTCACGCTGATGGTCTGGGCTCCGGCCTCGCCCTCGATGGTGTAGCTGCCGGTGACCTCGGTGGTGTCGAAGACGACGCCCTCGGCGTCGGTGCCGGTCAGACCGCTGTAGGTACCGCAGGCGGCGGCGATGTGCCAGCCGTCCTGGTTCGGGTCGCCGCCGCTGGCCTTGATGGCTGCGGCAACGTCCAGGGTGGTGCTCCAGGAGCCGTCCGCGGCGGGCGTCACGGTCACGCCGCCGGAGACGTCATTGCTGCCAGGGGGCAGCAGGGCCACGCCGACGGTGGCGTTCTCCCCGGTGCAGCCGACGCCGGAGACGGCCAGCGCGGTGTCCGCGGGGTTGAGGACATTGTTGACACTCGTGATGTCGAACTGGCTGTCAGTGGATGTGGACTCGTCGGCCAGGGCCGGCGCAGCGACAAGGGAGGCGCCGAGGATGGTGGCGCCGACGCTGACGGCGATGAGGGGGCGTCCGGGACGCATTGAGACCTCCAAGGGTGGGATTGGGTTCTGTTGGGTTCTAGTGCGGGCTACGCCTCGAACGGGATCGTGACGTTGCTGTGATCACGACGAGGCTAGCGCGAAACCCCCGGGGCGCGCCATCTTTGACGGTGATGAAAATGTGATCTTCCTCGGATGCCTGCGGCTTGCGGCGTCGTGGCGCGGTCCGGTAAGGCTCGGCCGGGAGCGCCTTCGAATGGGAACGGCGCTGGTCAGGGGATGAATGCCTTGCCTCCGGGGTGCGGTGGAGGCATGCGCGGGCCCTGGGACGGCACACGCGGCTCCCCCTGGGAGCCGGCACCGGCCCGAGTGCCTCCCGGGCGCGTCGCGGGCCGGCCCGTTCACCGGGCCGGCCGGCTCACCAGATGGAGACCCGCTTGTCGGGGTCCAGCCACAGGGCGTCGTCGGGGCCCAGGTCGAAGGCCTCGTAGAAGGCGTCCATATTGCGCACGATCCCGTTGCAGCGGAACTCCGCGGGGGAGTGCGGGTCGATGGTCAGCAGCAGCTCGGCATAGTCCTCGCGGTTCTTCGAGCGCCAGATGCGCGCCCAGGAGTAGAAGAAGCGCTCCATGGCGGTCAGCCCCTCGATGACCGGGGCCTGGTCCACCGACTCGATGCCCTTCGCGGCCAGTGCCAGGCGGTAGGCCTTCAGGGCGATGCCCAGGCCGCCCAGGTCGCCGATGTTCTCCCCGATGGTCAGGGCGCCATTGACATGGGGCACCTCCTGGGCGGGGGTACCGGCGGCCTCGGCGCGCTCCACCAGCTGGGCGGGGCGGTAGGCGTCGTACTGAGCGATGAGGGCCCGGGTGCGCTCGGTGAAGGCCTCCCGGTCCTCGGGGGTCCACCAGTCGCTGACCTTCCCGGTCCCATCGAAGGTCGAGCCCTGGTCATCGAAGCCGTGCCCGATCTCGTGGCCGATGACCGCGCCGATGCCCGCGTAGTTGACGGCGTCGTCGGCCTGCGGGTCGAAGAAGGGCGGCTGGAGGATCGCGGCGGGGAAGACGATCTCATTCATCGTCGGGTTGTAGTAGGCGTTGACCGTCTGGGGCGTCATATGCCACTCATCGCGGTCCACCGGGCCGGTGAGCTTGTCCAGGGCCCGGGCCAGGTCCGCGGCCTCCACACTGCGCACCGAGGACATGACATCGCCCGGGGTCACCACCACGGCGGAGTAGTCCCGCCACTTGACCGGGTAGCCGATCTTGGGGGTGAACAGGGCCAGCTTCTCCAGGGCCCGCTCGCGGGTGGTCCGGCTCATCCACTCCAGGGAGGAGATGGACTCGCGGTAGGCCTCGATGAGGCGGGCCACCAGCTCCTCCATGGCCTCCTTGTGCGGGGCGGGGAAGTGGCGCTCGACGTACAGCTCCCCCAGGGCCTCGCCCAGGCAGGACTCCACCAGGCCCACCCCCCGCTTCCAGCGCGGCCGCAGCTCATCGGTGCCCTGGAGGGTGCGCCCGTAGAACTCGAAGCTCTCCTCCACGAAGGCCGCCGGCAGCAGGGAGGCCCGGCCGTGGACCACGTGCCACGCCGCCCAGGCCCTGAGGTCCTCCAGGTCGGTGGACTCCCACACGCCCGCGGCATGCGGCAGGTAGTCGGGCTGGGTGACGATGGCCTCATCGAGCAGGCGCGTGTGCTCCACGCCGGCCGCGGCGGCTGCCTGCTCCACCCCCGCGCGCCACTCCCGCCAGGGAAGGCCCGGGGCCGAGTCCGCCGCCTCCTGCCAGGACATCGGGTTGTTCATCCTCTCGATGTCACGGCAGGCCACCCGGTCCCAGTGCCCCTTGGCCAGCGCCGTCTCCAGGGCCATGATCCGACCGGCCAGATCCTCGGCCGGGGCGCCCAGGCGCTGGGGCAGGCCCGCCAGCCCCAGCATCCTGGCCACATGCGCCGTGTAGGCCCGCCTCAGCTCGGCCTGGGCCTCCTCGCGGTAGTAGGACTCGTCGGGAAGGCCGAGCCCCGACTGCCCGATCCAGGTGGTGTAGCGCTGCGGGTCGTTGAGGTCCA
Source organism: Actinomyces capricornis (assembly GCF_019974135.1). Lineage (NCBI taxonomy): Bacteria > Bacillati > Actinomycetota > Actinomycetes > Actinomycetales > Actinomycetaceae > Actinomyces > Actinomyces capricornis. The sequence goes on along the minus strand of NZ_AP025017.1, from coordinate 321,849 downwards.
CCTCCACGGCGGCGTCGATGACACCGGTGAAGCCGGTGGCGATCATGGCCCCCAGGGCCCGGGCCAGCTCCTCCTTGGTCGAGGCCTCCAGCACCGGGGCGAGATCGGCCTCCAGGGGGGCGGTGCCCAGGGACTCGATGCGCTCCTCATCCATGAAGGAGGCATACAGGGCGCCGATCCGCTCGCTATTCGATGCGGCCGGAGCCTGCGCGCCGGAGTCCTGCACCTGGCGGGCCGCCTCCTCGACGATCTCGCGGCAGGCCTCCTCCGAGGCGTCGCGCAGGGCGATGAAGGCGCCGGTGCCGGGCCGGTCGGCGGGGATCTCGGCCGTGGCCAGCCAGGATCCGTTGACGTAGCGGTACAGGTCGTCCTGGGGGCGTACGGCGTCGTCGACGGCACTGGTCTCCAGCACCCCGGCGATCGCCCGCGACTCTCCTGAGGACTCGGCGGCCCCGGCCGGCGCCGTCGGGTTGCCGGTTCGGTGGGAGGAGGACGAGGCGGGGGAGGCGGGGGCGTCAGTCATGGCGCCACGCTAGCGCCCTGCGAGCAGGACGGACCTCACGGCCCCGCTGCTGCGCGCAGGTGTTCGCGTGAGGCACAATCCCTGACATGCGTATCCACATCGCCTCCGACCATGCGGGCTTCGAGTTCAAGGCCGCCCTCAGCGAGCACCTGACGGGGCGCGGGCACGAGGTCATCGACCACGGCGCCTTCGTCTACGACCCCCAGGACGACTACCCCGCCTTCTGCCTGGCCTGCGGCGAGGCCGTGGTGGCCGACGCCGGGAGCTTGGGCGTTGTCCTGGGCGGCAGCGGCAACGGTGAGCAGATCGCCGCCAACAAGGTCGACGGCGTGCGCGCCGCCCTGGCGTGGTCGGTGGAGACCGCCCAGCTCGCCCGCCAGCACAACAACGCCAATGTGGTGGCCCTGGGAGGGCGCATGCACTCCCTGGACCGCGGCCTGGAGATCATCGATGCCTTCATCGCCGAGCCCTTCAGCGGTGATGAGCGGCACACGCGCCGCATCGCCCAGCTGGCCGACTACGAACTGCGCGCCCATGACGGGCTGGGGGCCGCCCAGGCCCCCGCGCCGGCCGCACCGCAGGACCCTGCCGACTCCCAGGACTGAGGGCCCCGGCCGATGCCCGAGGGCCATACCATCCACCGCCTCGCCGCTGCCCTGAGCGAGCTCTACGGCGGGCAGCCGCTGCGAGCCTCCTCCCCGCAGGGCCGCTTCGCCGCAGGCGCCGAGCGCCTCGACGGGCAGGTCATGCTCGGGGCCCAGGCCCACGGCAAGCACCTCTTCGTCCCCTTCGGCCCGCAGGCCGACCTCGCCGTGGATGATGAGGCCGTCACCTGGCTGCGCATCCACCTGGGCCTCTACGGCTCCTGGACCTTCGACGGGGACAGCCAGTTCACCGCGCCCCACGCCATCGGCGCGCCCCGGCGGCGGGTGGGGGAGCGGGGCGAGTACGCGCTGGCCCGCGGTGGGGGCTCGGCCCTGTCCGGTCTCAGGGGCGAGGATCCCCAGGCCGGGCCTGAGGGCGTCGCTGTGCCGGGGGATCCTGCCGCCCCGGCGCCGCTGCCATGGCAGCCGCCCGAGCCGCGCGGGGCGGTGCGCCTGCGGCTCCAGGGCGAGCACGGCGTCGCCGACCTCACCGGGCCCGCCGCCTGCGAGCTGCTCGACGCCGAGGGGGTGGCAGCCGTGCGGCGACGCCTGGGCCCCGACCCGCTGCGCCCCGACGGGGATGCGCAGGCCTTCGTCTCCGCGGCGCGGCGCCGGCGCAAGGCCGTGGGCGAGCTGCTCATGGACCAGTCGGTCCTGGCAGGAGCCGGCAACATCTACCGCGCCGAGACGCTCTTCCGCACCGGGACCAGCCCCTTCCGCCCCGGCAACCGGGTCAGCGAGCAGCGCCTGCGCGCCATCTGGGAGGACCTCAGGCCGCTCATGGAGTACGGGGTGGACACCGGCTTCATCACCACCGTCGATGAGCAGGATGTGCCCGAGCCTCTGCCCTCGGGCGACCAGGAGGCCGGGCGCTGGTACGTCTACCACCGCACCGGCCGGCCCTGCCTGCGCTGCGGGACGCCCATCGCCGAGAAGGAGGTGGCCGGGCGCCGTCTCTTCTGGTGCCCGCGCTGCCAGGCCCGCTGAGCGCTGTCGACCTAGAGTGCGTCCATGACGACCTCGCCCGCCTCGCTCCTGCACTCCACCGCCTGGTCCACGGCCACCGCCGGGCTCCTCACCCGCGAGCACCGCCTGGCCGTCCCCCTGGACCGCAGCGGCCAGGGGGACCGCATGCCCGACGGCGGGCTGACCCTGACCCTCTACGCCCGGGAGGTCGCACTGGCCGGCGAGGACCCGACCGCCAAACCGCCACTGGTCTTCCTCCAGGGCGGACCGGGATTCGAGGCACCGCGCCCCAGCGCCGATGCCGGCCTGGGATGGCTGGGCGCCGTCCTGGAGCACCACCGCCTCATCCTGGTCGACCAGCGCGGCACCGGCGCCTCCACCCCCATCGACCGCCCCGACGCCGGAGGGGAGGCCGCCGGCACGGCCCGCCTGCTCACCCATATGCGCGCCGATGAGATCGTGGAGGACTGCGAGGACCTGCGTCGCGGCCTGGGCCTGGAGCGCTGGAGCGTGGCGGGCCAGTCCTTCGGGGGCTTCTGCGTCACCCGCTACCTCTCGGCCCATGCCGGCAGCCTGGAGCACGCCTACCTCACCGGCGGCCTGCCCGCCGTGGGCCACGGCATCGAGGAGGTCTACGCCCTGACCTTCGAGGCGATGCGGGCGGCCAGTGAGGACTACTACGCCCGTCACCCCGCCGACCGCGACCGGATGGCCGCCCTCATGGAGGCCGCCGCCCGCGGCGAGATCCTCACCCCCGAGGGCCACCCGGTGGGCCCGGCCCGCCTGCGCGGCATCGGCATCGCCCTGGGCGCCAGCGGCGGCATCGACGCCCTCCACCACCTCCTGGAGGCCGACCCGGCCTCCGCGCGCTTCCGCCACGACCTGGCCGGGATGCTGCCCTTCGGCGCCCGCAACCCGCTCTACGCCGTCGTTCACGAGTCCTGCTGGGCCGATGGCGGGGTGACCGCCTGGGCCGCTGAGCGCGGCCTGCCGGCGGCCTTCGCCCAGGACCCCACCCTGCTCACCGGCGAGCACCTCAGCCACCCCCATCTGGCCGAGGACCCCCTGCTCGCCCCCTGGCTGGAGGTCGCCGACCTCCTGGCCGAGCAGGAGTGGCCGCGCCTCTATGAGGAGGACTCCCTGAGAGCCGCGCAGGTTCCCAGCGCGGCCGCCGTCTACGCCCGGGACGTCTTCGTGCCCATGGCGCTGTCCCTGGAGACCGCCTCCCTGATCCCGGGCCTGCGCACCTGGATCACCAGCGAGTACGAGCACAACGGATCGCGGGCCTCGGGCGGCGCGGTCTTCCGCCGCCTGCGCGACCTGGCCACCGGCGTGGTCCTGCGCTGAGCCGCCCGGAGCCCTCCTTCATCAGAGACGCTCAGATGTAGATGGTGGGGTCGAGCATGAGCTCGGGATCCGTGCGCGGATCGCGGGCCCGACTGGGCACGCCCACGGCCACATGCCCCTGGGGAAGGTTCTTGACCAGCACGGCATTGGCACCGATCTTGGCGCCGTCCTCCACCGTCACCGGCCCCAGGACCTTGGCCCCGGCCCCGATCTGCACGTTATTGCCGATGGTGGGGTGGCGCTTGCCCGGGTTCATCGAGACTCCGCCCAGGGTGACGCCGTGGAACATGAGGACGTCGTCGCCCACCTCCGCGGTCTCACCGATGACCACGCCCATGCCGTGGTCGATGAAGAAGCGCTCGCCGATCCTGGCGGCCGGGTGGATCTCGATACCGGTGGCGCCCCGGGCGATCTGGGCCAGTGCGCGCGCCGAGAAGTGGTGTCCGCGGTTCCACAGCTGGTGGGCGGCGCGGTAGGCCCACAGGGCATGCACCCCGGGGTAGAGCAGGGCGACCTCCAGGCTGGAGCGCGCCGCGGGGTCGCGCCTGCGTGCGGCGGCCAGGTCGCCGCGGGCCTGCTCCAGCAGGCGGCGTATCGGCGTGGCCGGTCTGGGCGGCTTGGGCATGGTGTTCTCCTCGATGGTGGGACGAGGCCGACCGGTGCGGCACGCCCGTGGTGCCCGCCCTGAGCGTGAGGGCGGGCACCACGGGCCCGTGGCTTTAGTTGAGCAGGTCCTGGAACAGCACCGTGGACAGGTAGCGCTCCCCGGTGTCGGGCAGGACCGTGACGATCGTCTTGCCCTCGAACTCGGGGCGCTTGGCCAGCTCGGCGGCCGCCGCCAGTGCGGCGCCGGAGGAGATGCCCACCAGCAGCCCCTCCTCGGCGGCGGCGCGGCGGGCGTAGGCGATGGACTGCTCCGAGCTGATGTGGAGCAGCTCGTCCCAGACCTGCTGGTCCAGGACCTCGGGAATGATGTTGGGGCCCATGCCCTGGATCTTGTGCGGGGACCAGGAGCCCTCGCTCAGCAGCGGGGACTCGGCGGGCTCGACGCCGTAGATCTTGACCTCAGGCTTCTCCCGGCGCAGCACCTGGCCCACACCGGTGAGGGTGCCGCCCGTGCCGATGCCCGCCACGAAGACGTCGAGCTCGCCGCCGGTCTGCTCCAGGATCTCCCGGGCCGTGGTCTCGCGGTGGACCTTAGGGTTGGCGGGATTGGTGAACTGGGAGGCCAGGATCGAGTTGGGGGTGGCGGCCTGGATCTCCTCGGCGCGCTTGACCGCTCCGGCCACGCCGCCCTCGGTGGTCAGCACCAGCTCGGCGCCGAAGGCGCGCATGATGGCGCGGCGCTCCTTGGAGAAGGTCTCGGGCATGGTGATGACCACCCGGTAACCCAGGGCGGCCCCCACCATGGCCAGGCCCACGCCGGTGTTGCCGGAGGTGGCCTCGATGATGGTGCCCCCGGGCTTGAGCTCGCCGGAGGCCTCGGCGGCGCGCACGATGGACAGGGCGATGCGGTCCTTGACGCTGGAGGCCGGCTCGAAGGCCTCCACCTTGGCCAGGACGGTGGCTGGAGCGCCGTCGGTGATGCGGTTGATGCGGACCAGGGGGGTGTTGCCGACGAGGCCGGTGACGTCGCTTGCGTAGGCCATGGTGATTCCTTTACTTCTGCTTCTGCGTGCGTGGGCGGGCTGGCAGGGCCTGGGCCGGTGCGGGGCCGGTTGCAGCGCCTGAGGGCAGTGCCGATCGGGGTCTGATCGGTGGCTGTGCCCACCGGGGCTCCGGGGTCCCGGAGTCGGCGTGAGAGCGCCGGCGGCACCAGACCTGTTCGAGGCGGGCCCGGGTGCGGTTCGCGGCCGCATGGGGTGGCAGCAGGATAGGGGCTGCACGGGGAGCGCCGGGCATGCGCGCAGCGACGCGCGCACTGGATATCGTGGCCTGGCGCCCTACCGACACCGACAGCAGGAGGACATGCGACGCATGACGGGCATGGCGGGAACAGCCCTCATGATGTCCTCCTTTCGAATCATCCCGGTCCCGGCTCCCGTGCTCCGGGTGCCCGGAGGGCCGCCCGGACGGGGCGTGGGGTTCGGTCGGTATGTGCAGCTCGGGCATGGAGCCCCTCTACGACGCCCATCGGCCACCGGCGTGGCGGCCTTCGAGTGACGGCGCTTGGCGGCACCCTACCGTCGTCCTGGGGTGTGGTGACCTGCAGGATCGCATCGTGGGCACTGTTTCGCCGTCGGCTTGACGGCCGCCGCATGTTCTGCTGGGTCACTCGCATCACGCTGGGCCGGTTCGTCCGTTCTGACCGGGCGGCATGCGTGTGAACCAGCAGAAGGCGTTCAGCTATGGGGCCACGGTGGCGGGGGCGCCGTCGGGGTCTCGATGAGGCGGCTGCCCGCGGGCTCGGGCACCGCCTGCCCCTGGGTGCGCGAGGCCAGGACCTCGGTCAGGGTGACGGCGTCGGGGGAGGTGGTGGTCAGGGTCAGGACGGCGTGGGTCGGCCCCCAGATGGTCTCCTGCGTGCCGATCCCCATCTGCGCGGGCAGTGCCCGCAGCTCGGCCTCCAGCCGGCCGGCCTGCGCGATGGGAATCCGGACCTCCCACAGGTGGACACTGCCCAGCGCTACCCACGACGCCGCGGCCAGGGCTCGGGAGGTGGCCTCGGAGTAGGCGCGCACCAGGCCGCCCGTGCCCAGCAGGGTGCCGCCGAAGTACCTGGTCACCACCACGACGGCGTTGACGGCCCCACTGCCGCGCAGGACCTCCAGCATGGGCTGGCCCGCGGTGCCCGAGGGCTCACCGTCGTCGCTGGAGCGCTCCACGGGCTGGGCGCCCTGCGGGGCCAGGAGGAAGGCCGAGCAGTGGTGGCGGGCGTCGGGGTAGGTCGAGCGGATGCGGGAGATGAAGGCCCTGGCCTCCTCCTCGGTGTCCGCGCGGGCGGCGCGCCCCAGGAAGTGGGAGCGCTTGACCTCCAGGTCGACCTGCGGGTGGTCGGTGCGCGCCGGGGCCAGGGGTGCCCGGGCTGAGGAGAACGGCTCGCTGGCCTGGGACGGGCTCATTCGCTCATCCTCCCATGGGGGAGAGCCCGACCGGTGAGGTGTCGCGGCGGGCGGGCCGGTAGGCGGGGGTCGGAGGCGGCCAGCGGTGGGTGGCTCGTCGGGGCCGGGTGACGGGACCGATGTCACATGGTCGACAGTGGTTTCGGGCTGGATGCCCCAGCCCCGGAGTCGTTATGGTGTCCCTCGGTCCAGTTTTCGCCGGATCGGATGATCCCCAGAATCTTTGAGAGGAGCGGCTCCATGGCAGTGCCCAAGCGGAAGATGTCCCGCAGCAACACCCGCAACCGCCGTTCGCAGTGGAAGGCCGAGCTCACCACGCTCGACACCATTCGTATCGGTGGCCGCAAGATCACTGTGCCCCGCCGTCTGGTGCGGGCCTACAAGGCCGGTCTCATCGAGCACTGAGGCCGGTGGTGGGGCTGGCAACCAGTCCCCACTCCTTGCGGGTGTAGCTCAATGGTAGAGCCTCTGCCTTCCAAGCAGATTGCGCGGGTTCGATTCCCGTCACCCGCTCTGAGAGTTACTCGGGGTCGTCGATCACGGCGGCCCCGACGGCTCTTCCGGGCTGTGGCGCAGTTTGGTAGCGCACCTGCTTTGGGAGCAGGGGGCCGCGGGTTCAAATCCCGCCAGCCCGACCCACCTCCTTCGGGCCCCGGCTCGACGTGACGACGCTGTTGACAGTGTGCCGCGGTCACGAGTGCCTGGCCTCCACACCTGCTTCGTGGATATGTGGACATGATGAGCCGCCGCTCCGCTTTCGTGCTGTCCGCCATCGCTTTGAGCGTCATCGGCGATTCGGTGGTCTACGTCCTGCTCCTGCTGTCGGCCTCGCGCCTGGCCGTCTCATGGTGGGTCACGGGCGTTGTCCTGGCGAATCTGCTCCCGCCCGTGCTGCTCGCCCCGATTCTCGGCTCACTGGTGGATCGCGCGACGGGGAGAACCGCCTGGATCTCGGCCATCGCGGCCTCCGCGCTGTGCGTGCTGGGGATGGCGGTGTCGACCCGTGCCTGGCTGGTGGTGGCCTGCGGCGCCCTGCAGTCGCTGTGCGCCGTTGTCGTGGCCGCCGGCTCCTTCGCCTTCCTGCCCAGGCTCCAGGGCATGACCCAGTCGCGGGCGAGCTCCTGGATTGTCGGGATGGGGGCGGTCGCCTCCATCGTGGGCCCGCCGGTGGCCGCACTGCTCTTCGGAGGTGGACGGATAGTCGCCTTCGGGGCCGTGGCGCTCGCCTTCCTCATCGCGGCACTGGCCATCGCCTGGCACGGGCCGGGCATGGGCCGGTTGGAGGTGGACAGGAGCACCCTGCCGGATGTGCGGGCAGGACTGGGGGCCGTGGCGCGGTCGGCCCCCGTGCGGCGCCTGCTGCCCTTCGTGCTCATCGTGGTCACCGCGACCTCCATCGAGGGCGTCGCCGGGGTCTACTACCTCCAGGACGTGGCCCAGGGGTATGTGGGCTATTCCCTCATGCTCGTGTGCTGGGCTGCGGGGACGCTGGCGGGCGCCGCGCTGGGGGCGCGGTATGAGTTGACGCCCAGTCGTGCCGCCTGCGTGGTCTACGGAGGGCTGGGCGTTTCGGTGGCGATCCTCATCGAAGGGGCGGTCGCCGTGCCCGCGGTCATCGCCGTGGTCTTCCTCGCCGGCGGCTTCGCCAACGCGATTCACAACATCGGTGTGCGCGACATGGTCTACAGCACTGTGGATGCGCGGCACCTCGGGCAGGCCTGGGCGATGGTGGGGGCCGGATTCTCCGCCTTCTCCGCGATCGGCAATGTGCTGGGCACCCCGGCGATCTGGGGAGGGGCGCGGCCCGCCGTGCTCATCGCCGGCGCGATCGGCACGCTTGCGGCGATTGCCACCATGCTGGCCCACCGCACGGTCGGTGCCCCGCAGGGGTCACAGTGTCACGATGCCTAAGGCCGTGCGGAGGCCTCGTTGATGGGGTCGCGCATGGACACGCCTCCCAGGCCTGGTCCGCTGCGCCATGTGATGCCCCTGCCTCCGAGGTGGCTGGACCGGCGCTGCGGCCGGGAAGGCCTGCGCTGACCAGGGCAGGACCAGGGGGAGAGGATGGCCGACCGCCCCCGAGGCTATCCTCGCAAGCATGCCCTCCTACCGCTCGATCCTCACCGTGACGGCCCTGCGCCCCGGTCGCGACCCGCGCGATGTCGAGACCGCGGCCCGCAGTGCCGTTAAGGCCACCACCGTCCTGGAGTCCTTCGACGTCGGCATCGTGGCCGGGCGGCCGCGCGTCACCGTCCGCTTCACCGGCGTCGATGATGCCGAGGCGCGCGAGGTCCACGAGCGCGTCCTGGCCGCGGTGCGCCAGGACGCCACCGTCCCGCAGGCCGTCCTGGCCCGGGTCAGCGGCGGGCGCAGCGTGCCGGTGCCCACCGTCCCGTAGCCCTGGGCCCGGGGCGCTGCGGTGGCGCCCCGCTGCGTGCCCGCGAGCCCGACCCGCCCCGGAGCGGCGGACCAGAGGCGCAGGCCGGCCTCGGGCTGTCACCGATCAGTTCGCCCGCTCAGTTCCCCGATCCGCCCGGGCCGGGCGCCGGGCCATGAGTGCGGGGCCGCCTGCGGAACCTGTGTCTAGGCTCATGAAAGCGCTGTCGCTGTCACGGTGCTGGTGCCCTAAGATGGCACGGATCGACGCCGGCAACGGGCGTCCGCCGGTGCCCGGCGTTTCCACCGACTCAGAACCTATGGGAGCAGCCCCCGTGAAGACCACTGTCGAGAACCTCGATCCCAGCCGTATCAAGCTGACCGTTGAGGTCCCCTACGAGGAGCTCCAGCCCAGCATCAACGCCGCCTACAAGGAGATCGGCTCCCAGATCCAGGTCCCCGGCTTCCGCCCCGGGCACGTGCCCACCCGGATCATCGACCAGCGGGTGGGCCGCGGCGTCGTTATCCAGGAGGCCGTCAACAACTCGCTGTCCGACCTCTACCGCGATGCGATCACCGAGGCCGAGCGCATCCCTATGCTCCAGCCCGAGGTCGAGATCACCGAGCTGCCCAATGTCGAGGGCGCCCCGGGCGGTGAGCTGGTCTTCACCGCCGAGGTCACCGTCCGCCCCGAGATCGAGATCCCCGCGCTGGAGGACATCGAGCTGTCCGTGGACGCCATCGAGGTCAGCGACGAGGAGCTGACCGAGGAGATGGACAATCTGCGCGCCCGTTTCGGCTCTCTGAAGTCGGTGGGCCGCAAGGCCAAGACCGGCGACTTCGTCACCATCGACCTCAAGGCCGTTATCGACGGCGAGGAGGTCGACTCGGTCTCCGGCGTCTCCTACGAGATCGGCAAGGGCAACATGCTCAAGGGCCTGGACACCGCCCTGCGGGGCCTGAAGACCGATGAGTCCGCCACCTTCACCACCGAGCTGGCCGGCGGCGAGCACGCGGGGGAGCAGGCCGAGGTCACGGTCACCGCCACCGCCGTCAAGCAGCGCGAGCTGCCCGAGGTCGACGACGAGTTCGCCGAGATGGCCTCGGAGTTCGACACCGTTGAGGAGCTGCGCGAGGACCAGCGCCGCCAGATCACCGAGCGCAAGACCAGCGAGCAGGCCGTGGCCGCCCGCGACGCGCTCCTGGAGCGCCTGCGCGAGAAGATCGACTTCGAGGTCCCCGAGGCCGTGGTCGAGCACGAGGTCGCCCAGCACCTCCAAGCCGAGGGCAAGGAGGGCGACGACGAGCACGGCAAGGAGATCCGTGAGGATGTCGCCAATGGTGTGCGCGAGCAGATCATCCTCGACGTCCTGGCCGAGCAGACCGAGGTGGGCGTGAGCCAGGAGGAGCTGTGGGACTTCCTGTTCCAGACCTCCCAGCAGTACGGCATCGAGCCCGCCCAGTTCATCCAGGGCGCCCAGCAGGCCGGCCAGATTCCCGCCTTCGTCTCCGAGATCGCCCGCAACAAGTCCCTGGCCATCGCCCTGCGCCGGGTCAGCGTCAAGGACTCCGAGGGCAAGGAGGTCGACCTGAGCGCCTTCATCGGCTCCGATGAGGCCGACGCCGCCGAGGTCGTCTCCGAGGTCGCCTCGCCCACCGACGTCGAGGCCGCCGGCTCGGGATCCTCGGCATCCTCCGCCTCCTCGGCCAGTGCCGCCAGCGCGGCCTCCGCCGGCTGAGTCCCGCCGCTCGATCCCGTCGGGCCCCTGCACCGCCTCCGGTGCGGGGGCCCGACGGCGTCCGGTGGCCCAACCCTCCCGGAATGCGGTTGGGGCGGTCCTAGCACCCGAGACGGGTGGGCCCGAATCTGGGACTTAGGGCTTCACCCGGGGCGGACGCCGACTATGGCATTGTCCACCTTCACCGGGATGGCAAGGCCCTGAGGCGGCGGTCATCGGCGGCATGACGGGGATAGGAGCCACTCGACGGCGCTGGCGGCGCTGACGGACAGCCCAGGACGGTACTCGCGCTCCTTGGAAGAATGCCTCTATGGCACGTGTGTTTGTTGTGACACCTCCCCAGGACGTGCAGCAGGTCCAGACCCTCGGCGCCCCGGTGGAGGACGAGGACTCCTCCCTGTCGCCCCAGGCGGTCCGCGACGCCCAGCTCGTCGCCGACCGCTTGCAGATGCTCATCCCCTTCGATGTCACCCCTGCCCTCTACACCTCGGACCGCTCCCGCGACTCTCAGACGATGGGCCTCATCGCCGAGGCTTTCGGCGCCTGCCCCACCTATCTCAGCGACCTGCGCGCCATGGGGCCCCTGCCCCCGCGGATCGCGGCGCAGGGCGGCGCTGGTGCTCTGGAGTCAGATGCTGTCGAGGCGGTGGGCCCTGCGACGCGGCCGGAAAGCCTTCCCCTGGAGCTCGGGCAGGACGGCCTGGGCCGGGCTCATCACGGTGATCGGGCGTGTCGCCAGGAGGGTCCGCCTGCCGAGGTCGTGGCCTCCCGGCGCGAGTGGGTGGAGCAGGCCTACCGGGCCATGGCGACGATCGAGTCTGACCCTGTCGACCAGCGGATCGTCGTCACCCATGGGGGCGCCTTCAGCGCGGTGGTGGCGGCCTGGCTGAGGATCCCGATCGAGGCGTGCTGCCAGATGCTCTTCCACGCCCAGCACGGCAGCATCACCGTGCTGGAGGAGGACGGGGAGCAGGACCGGGTCCTGCGCGCCCTGGGCGACACCGCCCACCTCATGGTCTAGGCGCGCCCGGGCGGGCGCGGAGGCTCCGCGCAGCGGGGCTCGGGGCGCCGATAGGAGTGCGCCGATGGGCGGGCCGCGCGCTGCGGGCGCGAGGGGACGCGCGGGCCGGCGCCCTCCCGCGCGTCCCCGGCCGGCGTGATCCCTCAGCCCTCGTGGCTCCGATCCCCGACCGCCACCATGACCAGCTGCATGCGGCAGGCGGTCACCGCCGTCAGGGCGTGGCGGTCGTCGGGCGCCAGGTAGAGGACGTCGCCGGCGCTCATGCGCTCGGTGCGGCCACCGACGGAGAAGTCCATCTCGCCCTCCAGGATGGTGACGACCACGGCCCTGGGGGAGGCGTGCTCGGTCAGCTCCTGACCGGCGTCGAAGGTGAACATGACCGTGCGCAGGACATCGTTGTTGACCACGACGCGCGAGGTGGTGGCGTCCTGGCTGATGGGCAGGGCCTGGCTCAGGCCCAGGCTGAAGAGGGACTCGCTGACGCCGGTGGTGGGCATGGGGCTCCTTGCTCGCGGTGGTGCACGATGACGCCCCCACTCTAGAGGGCCGTAGCCGGCTCCGCCCTATGTGCCGCGTTTCGCTGGCTCAGCCGCATCCCGCCCGGTCAGATCGGGCGTTCTGAGCCGGCGGTGAGCGTGTGAGCCAGCGGGAATCGCATGATCACGCGGGATGCCGATCTCCACAATCGAGGTTTTGACGGGGCCGATCCACAGGGATGGATGGGTCGCCTGCAGCCGACCCATGACCGGGTGCACCGTGGGAGCCATGAACCGCAGGATCGCCAGCCCCCTCGATCTCATCACCCGCCAGGACGCCGTCATGCGAGGAGCGCCGGCCGACTCCCTGAGCCGGCGCAGCCGCGGGTCCCAGGCCGACCTCATCCGCCTGCGCCGAGGCGTCTATGCGCGCAGGGACCAGTGGAAGGGTCTGCGCCCCGAGCTCCAGCACCTGGCCCGCATCTGCGCCAGCCGAGCCTGCGGACGGTCACGGGGCTCCGGGGCGGCGCTCGCCCGGGAGTCCGCGGCCATCATCCACGGACTGCCCATGATCGGCCCCCTGCCCGATCGCCTGCAGTACGCCTCACCGGGCGCCAGTGGGGGAGAGGTCAATGCCGTCTCCCGCCTCCTGCCCGCCCCGGAGGCAACCCCGGTGGAGGTGGTGGACGGACTGGTGGTGGTTGACGCCGTGCACACCGCCGCCGAGCTCATGCGCCGCCGGCCCTTCCGCTCCGGCCTGGTCACCGCCGACCACGTTCTGCGCGAGGGCATGGCCACCGTCGAGGAGCTCACCGGGGTCATCGCCTCCGGCTCCAGGCGGCACGGCAATGCCCGGGCGGCGCTGTGCCTGCGCTACGCCGACCCCGCCTCGGAGTCGGTCGGCGAGTCGCTGAGCCGGGCGGTGATGATCGAGCACCGCCTCCCCCTGCCGCGGCTGCAGGAGACCTATCGCGCGCAGGACGGATCACTCCTGGGTCGGGTGGACTTCGTGTGGCCCGAGCACGGGGTCATCGGCGAGTTCGACGGGGCGGTGAAGTACTCCCGCCAGCTCGCCGTCGCAGACCCGTGGCAGACGGCCCAGGCGGAGCGGCTCCGGGAGAACCGCCTGGAGCGCGCCACCGGGATGAGGGTGGTGCGCTGGATATGGAGGGACGCCTTCGAGACCGAGCCGCTCCTGAGGATCCTGGCCTCCGTCGGGCTGCTGCCCGGGCACTGACGGGTCAGTCGCATTCTGCTGGGTCACTCCCATTTCGCCCGGCCAGATCGGGCGTTCTGGGCCAGCGTGATGCGTGTGGGCCAGCGGGGAGCGTGTGAGCCGGCGGGATGGCAGGGCGGGCAGGATCGCCAGGGCCCTCAGGGCCGGCGGATACCGGTTCGATGAGCACCTGCGCCGTGGGCGAAAAGGCCGTCAGCGCGGGCATGAAGGCCCCTGCCGGAGGGTTAGCGTTGGCGACATCGATTATGGAAGGACTGACGTGAGCGAGCTCTACACGCCTGCCGCACCCCGAGCGGCTGACGGCAACGGTGCGGGCCTGGGCCTGACCGACTCCATCTACAACCGCCTGCTCAAGGAGCGCATCGTCTGGCTCGGCTCCGAGGTGCGCGACGCCAACGCCAACGCCATCTGCGCCCAGATGCTGCTGCTGGCCGCGGAGGACCCTGAGCGGGACATCTACCTCTACATCAACAGCCCCGGCGGCTCGGTGACCGCCGGCATGGCCATCTACGACACCATGCAGTACGTCCAGCCCGACGTCGTCACGGTCGCCACCGGCCTGGCCGCCTCCATGGGGCAGTTCCTGCTCTCCGCGGGCGCCAAGGGCAAGCGCTACCTCACCCCCCACGCCCGGGTGCTCATGCACCAGCCCTCCGGCGGGGCCGGCGGCTCGGCCACCGACATCCGCATCAACGCCGACCTCATCATCAAGATGAAGCAGGAGCTGGCCGAGATCACCGCGGCCAACACCGGCCACACGGTGGAGCAGATCATCGCCGACTCCGACCGCGATCACTGGTTCTCCGCCCAGGAGGCACTGGAGTACGGCTTCGTCGACCACATCGTGCGCTCCAGCCGGGAGATCGGCCAGCAGAACGGGGGGAACTGACCCATGACCACTCGCCCCTACTTCGAGGCCATCGCCCGCCAGGCCGAGCGCGCCGCGCACAGCGGCCAGGCCGGCCCCCTGCCCTCCTCCCGCTACGTGCTGCCCCAGTTCGAGGAGCGCACCGCCTACGGCTTCAAGCGCCAGGACCCCTACGCCAAGCTCTTCGAGGACCGCATCGTCTTCATGGGAGTGCAGGTCGACGACGCCAGCGCCGACGACATCATGGCCCAGTTGCTCGTCCTGGAGTCCCAGGACCCCGACGGGCTCATCACCATGTACATCAACAGTCCCGGCGGCTCCGTCACCGCGCTGACCGCCATCTACGACACCATGCAGTACATCAAGCCCCAGGTGCAGACGGTGTGCCTGGGCCAGGCGGCCTCCGCCGCCGCGGTGCTGCTGGCCGCCGGCAGTCCGGGCAAGCGCCTGGCCCTGCCCAACGCCCGCGTCCTCATCCACCAGCCGGCCCAGGACAGCGTACACGGCCAGGCCAGCGACATCGAGATCATCGCCGACGAGATCGACCGCATGCGCGCCTGGCTGGAGGACACCCTGGCCTTCCACACCGGGCGGGACCGCGAGCTCATCCACAAGGACCTGGAGCGCGACAAGTTCCTCAGCGCCCAGGCGGCCCTGGACTACGGCATCGTGGATCAGGTGCTCACCTCCCGCAAGGCCCCGGCCTCCCCGCACTCCTCCTGAGTGCTGCTGAGCACTGCTGAGTGCTCCGGAGTCGGGCACTCACGTGCTCGACGACGTCACCGGCGCCCGGCTCCACGGTGCCCGCCCCCGCGGCGCGCCCCACCGAGCCGGGCGCCGCTCTGCGTGGCCGGCCGACGGCGGTGGATCGGCCCCAGCAAGGTGGCGAGGTCGTGGAACGGAGTCGGTGCCGGGGAGGAGCAAGGACGACTTGCCCATTCCCCCCATTGGGGTGGTACCGAGGTGAGGAACATGGCATATTGCGGACGGACACGCCGAGACGCCCAGGGCGCGCCCTCCCATGGCACCCGTAGGCTGAGGCCCGGGCCCCAGGGTCCTGGAGGTTACCCCGATCCGGAGGAGATGAACCGTGGCACGCAACGCTGAGAGCGTCGATCTGCTCAAGTGCTCCTTCTGCGGCAAGAGCCAGAAGCAGGTCAAGAAGCTCATCGCCGGTCCGGGGGTCTATATCTGCGATGAGTGCATCGAGCTGTGCAATGAGATCGTCGATGAGGAGCTCAGCGACTCCGGTGCGGGCGTCCCCCTGGAGCTGCCCAAGCCCCAGGAGATCTTCGACTTCCTCAACCAGTACGTCATCGGCCAGGAGGCCGCCAAGCGCGCCATGAGCGTGGCCGTCTACAACCACTACAAGCGGGTCCAGGTGCGCGAGCGCTCGGTGGCCGAGGGCGATGGCCTGGAGCTGGGCAAGTCCAACATCCTCCTGCTGGGACCCACCGGAACCGGGAAGACCCACCTGGCCCGCACCCTGGCCCGCCTCCTGGACGTCCCCTTCGCCATCGTCGACGCCACCGCCCTGACCGAGGCCGGGTATGTGGGCGAGGACGTGGAGAACATCCTGCTCAAGCTCATCCAGGCCGCCGACGGGGACGTCAAGCGGGCGGAGAAGGGCATCATCTACATCGACGAGATCGACAAGATCGGCCGCAAGGCGGAGAACCCGTCGATCACCCGGGATGTCTCCGGTGAGGGCGTCCAGCAGGCCCTGCTGAAGATCATCGAGGGCACCACCGCCTCCGTGCCGCCCGGCGGTGGGCGCAAGCACCCCCACCAGGAGTTCCTGGAGATCGACACCACCAACGTCCTGTTCATCGCCGCCGGCGCCTTCGCGGGTATCGAGGACATCGTGCGCCAGCGCCAGCGCAAGGAGTCCGGCTCCCAGTTCGTGGGCTTCGGCGCGGACCTGTCGGCCTCGCGGGACGAGGATGTCTTCTCCTCCCCGGTCCGGCCCGAGGACCTCCACAAGTTCGGCCTCATCCCGGAGTTCATCGGCCGTCTGCCGGTCATCGCCACGGTGCAGAACCTGGGCGTCCCCGAGCTCGTGCGGGTGATGACCGAGCCCAAGAACGCCCTGGTCTCCCAGTACCAGTACCTCTTCAGCCTCGACGGCGTCGAGTTGGAGCTGACCGAGGAGGCCATCGAGGCCGTCGCCTCCCTGGCGCTGGAGCGCCAGACCGGGGCTCGGGGGCTGACCTCGATCGTCGAGGAGGTCCTGGGCCAGGCCATGTTCGAGGTGCCCTCCATGCCAGAGGTGGGGCGCGTGGTGGTCGATGCCGACGCCGTGCGCGGGCAGGGCCGCCCCCGCTACGAGGCGGGATCGGGCACCCTGCGGGCCGCCTCGAAGGCGGGGGAGAGGACTCGCACCGCATGAGTGGCCAGCAGGTCGCGGGTCACGGCTGGGATGCCGTGCCCGCCGTCGGTGGCGAGCCCGCGGTCCTCCGCGAGGTCCCCCCGCAGCTGGCCCGCTACCGCGCCACCATCGACAACCTCGACGCCGCCCTGGTGCACCTGCTGGCCGAGCGCTTCCGCTGCACCCAGCAGGTCGGCCACCTCAAGGCCGAGCTGGACCTGCCGCCGGCCGACCCCGAGCGCGAGGCCCGCCAGATCGCCCGGCTGCGGGAGCTGGCGCGCGAGTCGGGCCTGGACCCGGTCTTCGCCGAGAAGTTCTTCTCCTTCGTCGTCGCCGAGGTGATCCATCACCACGAGAAGATCCGCGCCGGGGGCGGGCAGGAGCACTGAGGGCCGCCGGGCGGACCGGCCCACCTGTCCTCAGGCCCGCGCCCCGCGGTCGGGCAGCCGCGTGTAGAGCTCGTCGATCTCCTCGGCGAAGCGAGTGAGCACCTCCTCGCGCTTGACCTTGAGCGAGGGCGTGAGCAGGCCATTGGCCACCGTGAAGTCGGTGGGCAGGATGGTGAAGGTGCGGATGGACTCCGCCCTTGAGACGGACTCGTTCGTGCGGGTCACCGCCCGCTCCAGGGCCGCGCGCACCCGCGGATCCCGTGTGGCGTCGACGACGTCCATCTCCGCCAGCCCATGAGAGCTCAGCCACAGGGGAAGCATCTCGGCGTCCAGGGTCAGCAGCGCACCCACGCAGGGGCGGTTGTCCCCCACGACGAGCACCTGGCTGACCAGCGGGTGTCCCCGCAGACGGTCCTCCAAGGGGGCCGGCGCCACGTTCTTGCCACCCGCGGTGACGATGATCTCCTTCTTGCGCCCGGTGATCCGCAGGAAGCCGCCGGCCTCGAAGGAGCCCAGGTCCCCGGTGCGCAGCCACCCGTCCTCGGTGAAGGCCTCCCGGGTCTCCTCGGGCGCCTCGTGGTAGCCGGTGAAGGTGCCGATGCCCTTGACCAGGACCTCCCCGTCGTCGGCGAGGCGCACCGAGCAGCCCGGCAGGGGCAGGCCGACGGTGCCGATGCGGGTGGCGCTGGGCAGGTTGACGGTGCACGGGCCCATCGTCTCGGTCAGGCCGTAGCCCTCTAGGACGCTGACCCCCGCTCCCCGGTAGAAGTGCCCCAGGCGCTCGCCCAGGGGCCCTCCACCGGAGATGACGTAGGAGACGCGCCCACCCAGGATCGCGCGCAGCTTGCTGAAGACCAGGCGGTCGAAGGCGGCGCGCTGGGCGCGAAGGCCCCGCGAGGGCCCCGCGGGGGTGTCCAGGGCGCGGGAGTAGGCGATGGCCGTCTTGGCGGCCATGCGGAAGACCTTCTGGCGGGTGCCGGTGGCCCGGACATCGGCGGCGTTGTAGATCTTCTCGAAGACCCGGGGCACCGCCAGGACGGCGGTGGGGCGGAAGGACTCCAGGTCGGTGACGAGGTTGCGCACATCGGGCACATGACCCAGCACGCCGGCGGCCGAGCACACGATCGCGATCTCGATGAAGCGCCCCAGCACGTGGGCCAGGGGCAGGAAGAGCAGGATGCGCACCTCCGGCGCCTTCATCACCTCCGGGACGTGCTCGCACACATTGGCGCACAGCTGGACCAGGTTGCCGTGGCTGAGCTCGGCGCCCTTGGGGCGGCCGGTGGTGCCCGAGGTGTAGACGATCGTGGCGGTGGTCGAGGAGGTCAAGGCTGCGGTGCGACGGTCCAGCTCTGCGGTGTCGACGCCCTTGCCGGCCTTGGTCAGCTCCAGGACCGCCTCCCGCTCCAGGCACAGCACCTGGAGGTCGGCGAGCTCGGGGACGCTGCCGCGCAGGGAGGCCACCATGGTCTCCATGGCCTCGTTCTCCACCAGCACCAGGCGCACATCCGAGTTGGTGAGGATCCACTGGGCCTGATCGGCTGAGGAGGTCTCGTAGATGGGAACGACGACGAGGCCCGCCTCCCAGGCGGCGAAGTCCATGAGGGTCCACTCGTAGGAGGTGTGGGCCATGATGCCCACGGCCTGGCCCGGCTGGAGGCCCTTGGCCACCAGGCCTGCCGCGACCTCGCGCACCTGGGCGCGGAAGGTCCTGGCACTGACCTGGCGCCAGCTGCGCCCCAATGAGGCCTTGCGGGCGATGAGGGTCCCGCTCGGGTTGCGGCGCTCACGCTCGGCCAGCGCCCAGGGGGCGGTCATCCCCGAGTGCACGGGCAGGCAGAGGCGGGTGGAGAACTCCCGGGCCTGGGTGGACTGGGATGCGCCGGGCTCATGGGGCTGGGGGGCGGTGCGGTGCGGCATGGGCCAAGTATGCCGCCTCCTTCGGCGCCCCATGGAGGTAGGCCGACGGCGTCGGGCCTCAGGAGGCGTCGGGGCCCTTGCGGGAGCCGCTGTAGATCTCGGCAATGGTCTGGGCGTGGGCCCTCATGACCTCGGCCCGCTTGACCTTGAGGGAGGGGGTCAGCAGGCCGTTGGCCTCGGTGAAATCGGTGGTCAGCACCCGGTAGGAGCGGATGGACTCCGCGCGCGAGACGGCCCGGTTGGTGCGCGCCACCGCCCGGTCCAGGGCCGCCAGGACCTGGGGGTGGGTGGAGGCCTCGACCACGCCCATCTCGGGCAGCCCGTGGTTGCGCAGCCACTGGGGCAGCATCTCGCGGTCCAGGGTGATGAGGGCTGAGATGAAGGGCTCGCCGTCACCCAGGGCCACGACCTGGCTGACCAGCGGGTGGCCGCGCAGGCGGTCCTCCAGGATGCTGGGCGCCACGTTCTTGCCGCCGGCAGTGATGATGAGCTCCTTCTTGCGCCCGGTGATGCTCACGTACCCGTCGGCGTCCAGGGAGCCGATGTCGCCGGTGCGGAACCACCCGTCGGGGGTGAAGGACTCTTCATTGGCCTGGGGGTTGTTGTGATAGCCGGAGAAGACGCCCAGGCCGCGGACCTGGATCTCGCCGTCCTCGCCGATGCGGATCTCGTTGCCGCACACGGGCGGGCCCACGGTGCCGATCTTGTTGAGCCAGTCGGGATTGACCGAGACCGGGCCGATGGTCTCGGTCAGGCCGTAGCTCTCCAGGATCATCAGTCCCATGCCGCGGTAGAAGTGCCCCAGGCGCAGGCCCAGGGGGCCGCCGCCGGAGATGATGCAGCGCGCGTGGGGGCCCAGCAGGGCCCGGATCTTGCGGAAGACGAGGCGGTCGGCAAGGCGGTGGGCGCTGCGCAGGGAGCGCGAGGGGCCCTCGGGGGCCTCCAGGGCCCGGGAGTACTCGATGGCCACCTTCGCGGCCCACCGGAAGAGCTTGAGCCTGGCACCGCTGCCGGCCTTGGCGTCGGCGGCGTTGTAGATCTTCTCCAGCACCCGGGGGACGGCCAGCACATAGGTGGGGCCGAAGAAGGAGAGGTCGGCCAGGAGGGTCTTGACATCCGGGGTGTGCCCCAGGACGCCGTCGCCGGCCAGGGACAGCAGCTGGAGGCAGCGCGCGTAGACGTGGGCCAGTGGCAGGAAGAGCAGCAGGCGCACGTGGGGGCCCTCCAGGACGCCGGGCAGGTAGCGCACCCCGTGGTAGGGGATGCCCACGGCGTTGCGGTGGGTGAGCTCCACGCCCTTGGGGCGCCCGGTGGTCCCGGAGGTGTAGATGATCGAGTACAGGTCGTCGACCCTGAGGGCCTCGGTGCGCTCATCGACCTGCGCCGCGGTGATGTCCCGGCCGGCCTCGATGAGCGCGGTGATGGCGTCGGCGTCCAGGGCCAGGACGTCGACCTCCTGGCTCGTGCGCTGCGCGGCGCCGCGCACGAGCTCGGCCAGGGCCCCGCTCTCGGTGATGACCATGCGCACCTGCGCGTCGGTGAGGATCCATTCGATCTGCTCGGCCGAGCTGGTCTCGTAGATGGGCACCGAGACCAGGCCCGCCCGGGCAACGGCCATGTCCAGCAGGAACCAGTCGTAGGAGGTGTGGGCCATGATGCCCACGGTCTGGCCCGCCTGGAGGCCCCGCCCGATGAGGCCGGCGGCCACGCGCGCCACCTCCTGGCCGAAGGTGCGGGCCGAGACCTCCTGCCAGGTCCCGGTCACCGCCGACTTGCGCGCCACCAGGGGGGCATCGCCGCTGCGGGCGATGCGCTGGGCCAGCATCCAGGGCACGGTCCAGTGCGGCTCGGGGGCGAAGGGGATCTCGGTGGCCGAGACTCCGTCGACGACGGCGGCCGGGTACTGCGACGGTCGCGCGATGGTCTGGGAGGAGGAGTCGTTGCGGGTGCTCACCCCGCCATTGTCGCAGGGGCGGAGAGGCCGTCAGGCCGCCCAGGGGCACAGAAGTGCAGCGGCGCTGTGGAGGATTTCACAGGATCGGCCGGCCCTGCCCGTCCACCCCGGCGGCCCGGGCCGGGCTCCTCGGGTCCCTGGGGCGGGAGTCCTGAGCCGCTGTGAGGGGCGGGGGAGAGGAGGCGGTGCGGGTCGGTCGCGATGCCGGTACCCGGCCCCGGCGGGTGGGGCGGCTGGCAGGGGCGGCTGGCCGCCCGTGGCTGCCGGTTCTGCGGCGGCGCGCGGAATTGACCGCGTCTGTCACTCCACGGTAACGTGTCCTCTGACACACAGTCGACGCGCGTCGACTGCGGATGGGGAGCGCGGATCTGCCGCTCCCTCTCACGGGAGTTTCAAGGAGGAAACACTATGGCTACCTTTCCCCGCCGCCGTTTCATGCAGGGATCGACGCTAGCGATCGCGCTGGCATGCGCGGCCGCCTGCTCCAACAAGGGCTCCGGATCCTCGTCCGGAGGGCCGGTCGCCTTCGAGGGGACCGGGCCGATCACCTGGGTGCAGGGCAAGGACAACTCCGGGGGCAAGGTCCAGGAGCGCATCGATGAGTGGAACAAGCTCTACCCCGACGAGGAGGTCAAGCTCATCGAGCTGTCGGCCGAGGCCGACCAGCAGCGCAGTGAGTTCATCAACAACGCCCAGACCGGCTCCAGCAGCTACGACGTCATCTCCGTGGACAACATCTGGGTCTCGGAGTTCGCCGCCAACCAGTGGATCGTCGAGCTGCCGGCCGATGAGCTGAAGAACGACGACATCATCCAGGCGGTGTGGGACACGGGCGTGTACCGCGAGAAGTTCTACGCCATGCCCTTCGCCACCGACGCCCCCATCATGTTCTACCGCAAGGACCTGCTGGATCAGGCCGGTGCGAAGGTGCCCACCACCTGGGACGAGGTCAAGGCCGCCGTCGACGCCGTGCGCAAGCTGGAGGGCTATGAGTCCATCGGCGGCTTCGGCGGGCAGTGGGCCAAGTACGAGGGCCTGACCTGCAACATCTCGGAGTTCATCCACACCGCCGGCGGCGCCTTCTACGACGAGCAGGGCAAGCTCATGCTCAACTCCCCCGAGAGCATCGCCGGGATGACCAACGCCGTCAACGGCTTCAAGGACGGCTACATCCCCAAGGAGGCCCTGGAGTGGAAGGAGGAGGACGGGCGCAACGCCTTCGAGTCCGGCAAGGTCCTCTTCTACCGCCAGTGGCCCTACCAGTACGCCAACAACCTGGAGAACCTGGGCACGGAGAAGTTCGGCGTGGCCGCCCTGCCCAGCATCGACGGCAAGGACTTCGTGCCCACCCTGGGCGGCCACAACTGCGGCATCACCACGAACTGCAAGAACAAGGCCACCGCCCTGAAGTTCGTCAAGTGGTTCACCAATGAGGAGTCCGAGCGCTACGCCCTGGACACCCAGACCCTGGCCCCCATCCTGGGCTCCCTCTACGAGGACGCCGAGATGCTGGAGAAGTTCCCCTACCTGCCGATCCTCAAGGACTCCCTGGACAAGGCCAAGGGCCGCCCCCACGCCGTGCAGTACGGGGACGTGACCGCCGCCATCCAGGACGCCACCTACCCGGCCATCAAGGGGGAGACCACCGCCGAGGAGGCCATCAAGTCCATGGAGACCACCCTCCAGGGCATCGAGAGCTGACCCCGAGTCGAGCTGTCAGCAGACCCAGATAGTGCGGGCGGCGGGCCCGCGCCCACCACGCGCATGCCGCTGGTGCCGGCCAGAGGACCGGCACCAGCGGCCCGTGAGGCGCCAGGACGCCGCCCCCGGCCCGCGCAAGCGGGGACGGCACGCGAAGGACACCCATGACCACCCATACGCCGGCCCAGGCGGCCGATCCGCATCACCGCTCCAAAGGGGCGAAGGCCCAGTCGCGGCTGGCGATGATCCTCATCGCCCCCACCGTCCTGGTCCTCACCATCGTCATCGTCATCCCCATCATCCAGTCCCTCATCCAGTCCCTGTACGGCAAGCCCGGGCTGGACCCCGAGACCGGCTTCTACACCGAGGGCGAGCCCTTCATCGGGCTGGAGAACTACACCAACATCTTCACCGCTGCGGGCAGCCGCTTCTGGACGGCCATGCTCAACACCACGCTCTTCGGCGTGGTCACCGTCGTCCTGGAGACGATCCTGGGCGTGGCCATGGCCCTCATCATGCACCGCGCCATGAGGGGCCGCGGGATCGTGCGCGCCTCCATCCTGGTGCCCTGGGCCATCCCCACCGCCGTCTCAGCCATCCTGTGGGGCTGGATCTTCAACCAGAACGGCGTGGCCAATGCGATCCTGGGCCAGCACATCATGTGGGCCTCGGGGAACTGGGGCGCCAAGTGGGCGATCATCATCGCCGACGTGTGGAAGACAGCGCCGTATATCGGCCTGCTGACCCTGGCGGGGCTCCAGGTCATCCCCGACGAGGTCTACGAGGCCGCCAAGATCGATGGCGCCAACGCCTGGAAGCGCTTCACGGCCATCACCCTGCCCCTGGTCAAGCCGGCCCTGGTGGTCGCGGTCCTCTTCCGCGCCCTGGACGCCCTGCGCATGTTCGACCTGCCCTACATCCTCATCGGGCCGCGCAAGGCCTCGGTGGAGACGATGTCCATGCTGGTTCAGGATGAGGCCTCCAATACGCGCTACGGCAGTGCGGCGGCCTATGCGCTCATCCTCTTCCTCTACGTCTTCATCATCGCCTTCGCCTTCGTCAAGATCCTGGGAGCCGACCTGGGCGCCTCCACTGAGCGCAAGCCGCGCAAGGGCGCCAAGCTCCCCGTCACCGCCTTCCTGCCCAAGCGCCGTCGTCCCGCCGACGGATCCGCTGCCCAGGGAGCGAACAGGAGTCAGTCATGAGCACCTCAGTCGCAGCAGCCCCGACGTCCTCGACGGCGGACAACGGCAAGGAGTACCGCGTCAAGCGCCACATCTGGGGACAGGTCTTCTCCACCCTGGGCATCGGGCTCATCGTCATCTACTGCCTGGCGCCCTTCTACTGGATGCTGGTCTCCTCCCTGCGCCCCGACGCTGAGATCTTCGACAACAGCTGGTGGCCGGCCAACCCGTCCCTGGAGAACTACGAGGCGGTCTTCTCGGCCAAGAACAACTTCGTCTCGGGCCTGGTCAACTCACTCATCGTCTCGGTGGCGGTGACGATCATCGCCCTGGCGGTGGCGACCTTCACCTCCTACGCGCTGGCCCGCCTGGACTTCCGGGGCAAGGGCATGCTGCTCATGCTCATCATCGCGACCTCGATGTTCCCCCTGGTGGCCATCATCGTGCCGCTGCTGAAGAACTTCTCCAACTGGGGCTGGGTGGATACCTACCAGGCGATGATCATCCCGGACCTGTCCTTCTCCCTGCCCCTGGCGGTGTGGAACCTGACGACCTTCTTCCGCCAGATGCCCCAGGAGCTGGAGCAGGCCGCTATGGTCGACGGGTGCACCCCGGGCCAGGCCTTCCGCAAGGTCATCCTGCCGCTGGCCGCCCCCGGCATCTTCACCACCGCGATCATCATCTTCATCGGCGCCTGGAACGAGTTCCTCGTGGCCGTCACGATGATCAAGAACCCCGCGATGCAGCCCGCCACGGTGCTGCTGGCCAAGTTCACCGGGGCCACGCAGTTCAACACCCCCTTCGGCTCGCAGATGGCCGCCGGAGTGGTGATGACCCTGCCACTGGTCCTCATGGTGCTGTTCTTCCAGCGCCGCATCGTGGCCGGACTGGCCGCCGGGGGCGTGAAGTAGCCCCGGCCCGTTCTCTCACTCTCACAGTCACGACCGGCTCGTCGGCCTGAGCCGCCCGCGGCCCGCCTCGCTGCGGGCGGCTCAGGCCGACGCGCGCCCGATCCATCCACGCCGGTCTTCGGCCGGCGCCACCAGTCGCCCACTGGCGCCCGCCGCCCCTTCCTCCTGGAGTCCCCATGCCCCACTTCGATGCCCCCGATCGCGCCGATGCCGGCGCCTGGTGGCGCGACGCCGTCATCTACCAGGTCTACCCGCGCTCCTTCGCCGACTCCGACGGCGACGGCGTGGGCGACCTGCCCGGCATCCGCCAGCATGTGGGGCACCTGGCGGCCCTGGGCGTGGACGCCGTGTGGCTCTCCCCGTTCTACCCCTCCCCGCAGGTCGATGCGGGATACGACGTCTCGGACTACTGCGGCGTCGCACCGGAGTACGGCACCCTGGAGGACTTCGACGCCCTCGTGGGCGACCTGCACGCCGCGGGCATGAGGGTGATCATCGACCTGGTCCCCAACCACAGCTCCTGGGACCACCCCTGGTTCCGCCAGGCCCTGGCCGCGGGGCCGGGCTCGCCCGAGCGGGAGCGCTACCTCTTCCGCCACAGCCCGGGGGCCGAGCCCAACAACTGGGGCTCCCTGTTCGGCGGTCCCGCCTGGCAGGAGGTCGAGCCCCTGACCGGGCGGGCGGAGGACCGCGGCTGGTGGTACCTCCACCTCTTCGCCGCCGAGCAGCCCGACCTCAACTGGGCCAACGAGGAGGTGCGCGCCTCCTTCCGCGACATCCTGCGCTTCTGGGTGGCGCGCGGGGTGGACGGCTTCCGCGTGGACGTGGCCCACGGCCTGGCCAAGGCCCCGGGCCTGCCCGACGACGATCTGGGCCCGGACCGATGGAATGTGGCCGGGGCGGCGCAGGGCGGCGCCGTCGAGAAGCGCCCCGACTCCGGGCCCGCCTTCAACCAGCCCGGCGTCCACGACATCTACCGCGAATGGCGCCGCGTCCTGGACGAGCTGGGTCCCGACCTGCTGCTCGTGGCCGAGGCCTGGGTCGAGCCGGAGGAGGAGTCCGCCCTCTACGTGCGCCCCGACGAGATGGGCCAGGCCTTCAACTTCGCCTTCCTGCGGGCCGGGTGGCGGGCGGCCGAGATCCGCCGGGTCATCGACGCCTCCCTGGCGGCCAACGGCGCCGTGGGCGCCCCGACCACCTGGGTGCTGTCCAACCACGACGTCGTGCGCCACACTACCCGCTTCGGCTACCCGCCCGGGACGCCCACCGATCCCGGTATCGGCCCGGGCGACCCCCAGCCCGATACCGCCCTGGGCCTGGCCCGGGCACGGGCCGCCACCGTCTTCATGCTGGGCCTGCCCGGCGGGGCCTACCTCTACCAGGGCGAGGAGCTGGGTCTGCCCGAGCACACCGCCATTGAGGATCAGGCCCGCCAGGACCCCACCTGGGCGCGCACCGGGGGCGCCGTGCGGGGGAGGGACGGCTGCCGCGTGCCCCTGCCCTGGAGCCGGGAGGGGGACTCCTGCGGCTTCAGCAGCACCGGCCGCAGCTGGCTGCCCCAGCCGCAGGGGTGGGGCGCCTACAGCCCGCCGGCCCAGGAGCCGGATCCAGACTCCACTCTGAGCCTGTACCGCCGATGCCTGGCGCTGCGGCGCGAGTTGGGCCTGGGGCGGGGGGACCTCCGGTGGCTGAGCACCCCGCCGGGAGTGCTGGCGCTGCGCAACCAGGGGACGACCATCGTGCTCAACACCACCGGCACCGACTACCACCACCGCGAGCCCGGCAGTCTTCTCCTGGCCTCCTGGGCGGCGGGCGAGGAGGGCCGGGGCGGCCCGGCCCGGCTGCGGAGCGACGGCGTCGTCGTGCCCGCCAACGGCTGCTGCTGGTGGCAGGCGGAGGCCCCCGCGCTCGCGGGGCGGGCCGCAGGGAAGGACCAGGGCGCCGGCGGTTGCGGCGAGCGCCGCGAGGCGGACGGGCCCACCCGCTGAGGGCCGGCGCAGCAGTGCAGGCGGGCACAGGACAGGAGGATGGCGATGGCCGCGACGCGCGCTGAGGTTGCCCGGCTGGCCGGAGTCTCCCCATCCACTGTCACCTACGTGCTCACCGGGCAGCGCTCCACCACTCCCGCCACTCGCGCGCGGGTGCTGCGGGCTGTTGAGGAGCTGGGCTACCTGCCCAACACCGCGGCCCGGTCCCTGGCCTCCCGGGGGCTGCGCTCGGTGGGCGTCCTGTTCCGCAGGCAGCGCACGACCATCGACGCCAATGACCTGGACTATGTCGATGGGGTGCGCGCGGCGTTGGAGAGCCGGGGGATCCAGGTGGTCCTGCCGGTGCTCAGCTCGGGGGCGGTGGCCACCGAGCTGGACACGATGGTGCGCTCTCAGTCGGTGGATGGGGCCATCCTCATGGATGTGGTGCGACGCGACCTGCGTGAGAGCCTGCTGCAGGAGGCCGGCCTGCCCACGGTGATGATCGGGACCTCCGGCCTGGCCGGCGGGGCGCCCTCCATCGACGCGGACTTCGACCATATGGCGCTGTGCGCCCTGGAGCACCTGAGGGCCCTGGGCCACCGGAGGATCCTGGGGCTCATGCGCCGCGTGGGCGGTCGGGACGCCAACGCCTACCATGCGGCCACCCGTGGGGTGAAGCGGGCAGCCGCCCGGCTGGGCATGGAGGCGGTCATCCGCAGTGAGCCGGACAGTGCCCCGGTGGGGGTGGACCTCGTGGAGCGCCGGGGGCTGGTGGAGGGGTGTACCGCGGTGGTCACCAACAACCCGGTCGCCGTCATCGGGGTGGCCTGCGCGACGCGGGCCTATGGGCTGCGCATCCCCGAGGACCTGTCGGTCATCGCCCTGGGGGTCACCGAGTACCGGGGGCGCTCGGATGCCGCCTTCAGCGAGTGCAGCGTGGATCGTGAGGCGATGGGGCGCACCGCTGGCGAGATGCTGCTGCGCCATGCGCGCGGCGAGCCGGTGGCCCCACGGGTCCTCATGCCCTCGCGCTTCATCGACCGGGGCTCGACGGCGCCGCCGGCCTGAGGTCCTTTCGCTCCAGCACCAGCGGCGGGCGCCTGGCCTACTTCTTGGCCGGGGCCTGGCCCAGCTCGACGGCGGTGACGGCCACCGGGGAGGCCCCGTCGGCCTCGGCGCCGC
The DNA here is from genome assembly GCF_019974135.1 of Actinomyces capricornis. Lineage (NCBI taxonomy): Bacteria > Bacillati > Actinomycetota > Actinomycetes > Actinomycetales > Actinomycetaceae > Actinomyces > Actinomyces capricornis. The sequence goes on along the minus strand of NZ_AP025017.1, from coordinate 294,011 downwards.
CCTCGGTCCCTTCCTCCGGGAGCGCCTCCACGACATCCAGGGTGAGCAGCCCCGTGACCTTGGCGGCCTCGATCAGGTCGGTGCGCACGGCCTCGATGGCCTGGGCGTACTCGGGCGCCGCCGCCAGGCTCACCGAGAGGATCGGCGTCCTCTGGCTGGTCTTGGCCTCCGACTTCACCTTGCGCAGCGCCGCCAGGGCCGCGCCCGCCTGGGCCACCAGGGCCGGGTCGGCGCCGGCCGCGGCCCGGTGCAGCGCCTCGGCGTCGGGCCAGGCCGCACGGTGCACCGAGCCGGTGCGGTACCAGGACCACACCTCCTCGGTGGCGAAGGGCAGGAAGGGGGCGAAGAGCCGCACGAAGGTGTCCACCGCGATGGCCAGGGTGGTGCGGGCACTGCGCACCGCCCCCGCTCCATGGGCGCCCTCCAGATCGTTGGCACGGTCCTTGACCAGCTCGATGTAGTCATCGCAGAAGGTCCAGAAGAAGGCCTCGGTGACCTCCAGGGCGCGGGCGTGGCCGAAGTCCTCGAAGGCGGCAGTGGCCGCCTCGACCACGTCCGCCAGGGCCGCCAGCACCGCCCGGTCGATCGGCTCGGTCACCTGGGAGGCCTCCAGGCTCGGGGCGGGCGCCGCCGCCAGGGCCGCCTCATCGGCGTCCCAGGGGATGCCCATGGACAGGGCGAACTTCGAGGCATTGAGGAGCTTGATGGCCAGGCGGCGGCCGATCTTGATCTGGGTCTCCTCGAAGGCGGCGTCCATGCCCAGGCGGGCCGAGGCCGCCCAGTAGCGCACCGCATCGGAGCCGTACTTCTCCAGCAGGCCCATGGGGGTGACCACATTGCCCTTGGACTTGCTCATCTTCTTGCGGTCGGGGTCCAGGATCCACCCGGAGATGCCCGCGTGCCGCCACGGCAGGGCGCCGAACTCCAGGGTGGCGCGCACCACCGAGGAGAACAGCCAGGTGCGGATGATGTCCTGGCCCTGGGGCCGCAGGTCCATGGGGTAGGTGGCGGCGAACAGCTCGTCGTCGCTCAGCCAGCCCGTGGCCAGCTCCGGGGTGAGGGAGGAGGTGGCCCAGGTGTCCATGATGTCGAGCTCGCCGACGAAGCCGCCGGGCCTGCCGCGCTGGTCCTCGGTGTAGCCCGCGGGCACGTCGGAGGAGGGGTCGACGGGCAGCGCCGACTCCTCGGGCACGATGAGCTCGTCGTAGTCCACCTCGCCGTCGGCTCCCACGCGGTACCACACGGGGAAGGGCACGCCGAAGAAGCGCTGGCGGGAGATGAGCCAGTCGTTGTTCAGGCCCTTGACCCAGTTCTCGTAGCGCACCCGCATGAAGTCGGGGTGGAAGTCCAGCTCCTGCCCGCGCTCCAGCAGCTCGTCGGCCAGGTCCTTGCCGGAGGCCGGGTTGGCCCACTCCTTGCCGCCGTTGCGGATGTACCACTGGCGGGAGGTGACGATCTCCAGGGGCTTGTCGCCCTTCTCGAAGAAGTTCGTCTGGCGCACGGTCCTCACCGGCTCCCCGCGCAGCTCCCCGCTCGCGGCCAGCTCGGCCACCAGGGCCTCCCGGGCGGAGAAGGCGGTTTTGCCGGCCATGGCCGCGTAGGCGGCGCGCCCGCTCTGGGAGGTGATCCACTCGGGGGTCTCGGTCTCGATGCGCCCGTCCTTGCGCAGGATGGCCCGCAGCGGCAGGCCCAGGTCCCGCCACCAGTCGATGTCCGTGGTGTCACCGAAGGTGCAGCACATGGCGATGCCCGCGCCCTTGTCCCTCTCCGCGGCGGGATGGGGCAGGACCGGGACCTCCACGCCGAAGACGGGGGAGGCCACCGTCGTGCCGAACAGTGGCTGGTAGCGCTCGTCGTCGGGGTGGGCCACCAGGGCCACGCAGGCGGCCAGTAGCTCGGGGCGGGTGGTCTCGATGCACACGTCCTGGGTGCCGCCTGGGCCCTGCTCCACCGGGGCGCCGGCAGCACTGGCGCGCTGGGCGGCCTCGGCGTCGACGAGGTGGAAGGCCAGGCGGTGGTAGAAGCCGGGGTACTCGCGGGACTCCAGCTCGGCCTGGGCCACGGCGGTCTGGAAGGTCACGTCCCACAGGCCGGGGGCGGCGGCCTGGTAGGCCTCGCCACGGGCCAGGTTGCGCAGGAAGGCGGCCTGGGCCACCTGGCGGGCGCGCCTGCCGATGGTCTGGTAGGTGTGCGACCAGTCCACGCTCAGGCCCAGGCGCCGCCACAGGGCCTCGAAGAGCTTCTCGTCCTCCAGGGTCAGGCGCTCGCACAGCTCGACGAAGTTCCTGCGCGAGACCGGCACCTGGTCCCTGGCCTTGATGGACTTGCCCTCGCCGCCCTCATGGGGCGGGGCGAAGTCGGGGTCGTAGGGCAGGGACGGGTCGCAGCGCACCCCGAAGTAGTTCTGGACCCGGCGCTCGGTGGGCAGGCCGTTGTCGTCCCAGCCCATGGGGTAGAACACCGCCTTGCCGCGCATGCGCTGGAAGCGTGCCACGGTGTCGGTGTGGGTGTAGGAGAAGACGTGCCCCACGTGCAGGGAGCCCGAGACGGTGGGGGGAGGGGTGTCGATGGAGAAGACCTCGCAGCGCTGGGCGCTGCGGTCGAAGGCGTAGATGCCGGCCTCCTCCCAGCGCTCGCCCCAGGCGGCCTCCAGGCCGTCGGCGCTGACCCTGTCCGGCACGCGCGGGCTGTGGAGCTCGGAGGGCAGGAGGCGGGAGGGCCGCTCGGAGGAGGAAGTCTCAGACATGGGCGTGATTCTGTCACGTCTGACGCGAGGGCCTCGACACGGCCCGCTGTGAGGTCGGCTGTGAGGTCGGCTGTGATGCCACCGGCGGGCGCCCGCGGCACCCGCCGGTGGCATCCGCGCCTGTGCTGGCGCCTTGATCCCGCCTGTGCGGATTCGCGCACGGAGTCGTGGGCACCGGCCTCCTGCGCAGGCGTCCCGGCCGGGGCTGTTGGTACACTCGTACCACAGCGGGATCGAGGAGGAGCCCCGCGGGCAGGAGACGAGCGGAGACCATGGCAGGCACGATTCCGAACCCATCCGAGAATCCGTCGGGGCACTCGCCCGCGGAGCCCGCCGACCGCCCCGATGAGCCCGGCCCCGCCCTGCCCGGTGACGAGGGCTCCCGGCGCCTGCGCGAGCTGACCGAGCACGCGGGGGTCCTCACCCGCAAGAACACCCACCTGGCCAACGCCCTGCGCGCCGCGCGCACCGAGCTGGCCGCCCTCCACGAGGACATCGAGGCCCTCCAGCGCCCGCCCCTGGCCCACGCCACCGTCCTGGCCGTCGATGCCGCCGAGCGCACCGCCGACGTCTCCATCGCCGGGCGCCGCCACCGCGTGGGCATCGGCCCGTCCGTCGTGGCCTCCACCCTGGAGCCGGGCACCGACGTCGTCCTCAACGAGCACCTGGTCATCACCACCCGCGCCGACTCCCCCCGCTTCGGGGAGGTCGTCACCGTCAAGGAGACCTACGACGACGGCACCGTCCTCGTCCTGGCCCGCCATGACGAGGAGCAGGTCCTGGCCCTCTCCGGCGCCCTGGCCGCCCGCCGCCCCCGGGTGGGCGACGCCCTGGTGGCCGACCTGGCCGTGCGCATGGCCCTGCGCCCCGTGGTGCGCTCCGAGGTCGAGGAGCTCGTCCTGGAGGAGGTGCCCGACGTCGACTACAGCGACATCGGGGGACTGGGCTCCCAGATCGAGCTCATTCGCGACGCCGTCGAGCTGCCCTTCCTCCACCCCGACCTCTACCGCGAGCACCGGCTCGCGCCCCCGCGCGGAGTGCTCCTCTACGGGCCGCCCGGCTGCGGCAAGACCCTCATCGCCAAGGCCGTGGCCGCCTCCCTGGGCGGTGGGCAGCGCGAGGAGGCCTACTTCCTCAACATCAAGGGCCCCCAGCTGCTGGACAAGTACGTGGGGGAGACCGAGCGGCGCATCCGCGTCATCTTCGCCCGTGCCCGGGAGAAGGCCGCCACCGGTGTGCCCGTCGTCGTCTTCTTCGATGAGATGGACTCCCTGTTCCGCACCCGCGGATCGGGCCGCTCCTCGGATGTGGAGACCACCGTGGTGCCCCAGATGCTCGCCGAGATCGACGGCGTCGACGAGCTCGACAATGTGGTGGTCATCGGCGCCACCAACCGGGAGGACATGATCGACCCCGCGATCCTGCGGCCCGGCCGCCTGGACGTCAAGATCCACATCGGGCGCCCCGACGCCGGCGGGGCCGCCGAGATCCTGGGCGCCTACCTCACCGCCGACCTGCCCCTGGACGAGGCCCTGGTCCAGGAGCACGGCGGGCGCCGGGAGGCCGTGGAGGCCCTCATCGACCAGGTGGTGCGGCGCCTCTTCACCCGCAGCGAGCGCACCGAGATGGTCGAGCTCACCCACGCCGACGGGCAGGTCGAGATCCTCCACGTCGCCGACCTGGTCTCGGGCGCCATGCTCGCCAACATCGTGGACCGGGCCAAGAAGGCCGCGGTCAAGGACCTGGTGGCCCACGGGCGGCGCGGCCTGCGCCCCGAGCACCTGGAGCGGGCCGTGGGCGAGGAGATCGCCGAGAACGAGGGCCTTCCCGCCACCGTCCACCCCGATGACTGGGCGCGCGTCTCCGGGCGGCGCGGGGCCCCCGTGGTCTCCATGCGGGTCCTGCACCGCGCCCGCCAGGAGTGAGCCGCCATGGAGCACGTGCACGTGGAGGACACCGACGCGGAGCGGGCGGGTGGGGCCGCGGGCCCCGTCGGGGCCACGGGGGGCAGAGGCGTCATGGGCGTCATGGGCCTGGAGACCGAGTACGGCATCCTGGGGGCCAGCAGCGAGGAGGTCGTCTCGGCCTGCCTGGAGGTCGCGCGCGGCGAGGGCCGGGCCGAGGGCGTGCGCTGGGACTACTCCGGGGAGTACCCGCTGCGCGACGCGCGCGGCTTCGAGGTCGACCGCTCCGCCGTCGACCCCTCCCTGCTCACCGACACCGGCGCCTCCGTGGAGGGGCCCGTGCCCGGGCGCACCCGCACCAGCGCCGTCGTGCGCCTGACCGCCCAGGAGGAGGCCTGGCAGCGCGGCACCGCCACCTGCCTGCCCGACGGCGGGCGGCTCTACGTCGATCACGGCCACCCCGAGTACGCCACCCCCGAGTGCACCGGCCCGGCCCAGGCCGTGCTGGCCGACCGCGCCGGGGAGCTGCTGCTCACCCGCGCCGCCGCACTGCTGGGATCGCGGGGTACGGCGGCCCGCCTGTTCAAGAACAACATCGACGGCAAGGGCGCCACCTACGGCACCCATGAGAACTACCTCGTGCCCCGCGCCATCGCCTTCGAGGACCTGGTGGCCGCCCTGGTGCCCTACCTCGTGGTGCGCCCCCTGCTCACCGGCTCGGGCCGCGTGGGCACCGGCGCCATCAGCGACGGCGCCGACTTCCAGATCTGCCAGCGCGCCGACTACATCGAGCGCGTCGTGGGCCTGGGCACCACCGTGGACCGGCCCCTGATCAACACCCGCGACGAGCCCCACGCCGACCCCCAGCGCTGGCGGCGCCTGCACGTCATCGTCGGGGACGCCAACACCTTCGAGACCATCACCTGGCTCAAGCTCGGCATGACCTCCCTGGTGCTCCAGGTCCTGGGCGAGGGCCTGCCCGAGGCCTGGCGCGCCCTGGAGCTGGCCGACCCCGTGGCGGCCGTCAGGCAGGTCTCCCGCGACACCGCCCTGGCCACCACCCTGGAGCTGGCCGACGGCGGGCGCATCAGCCCCCTGGAGATCCTGGAGGCCTACCTCGACCGGGTCCGCTCCCACCTGGAGCGGGGCGGGATCGCCGCACCCCCGCCCACCGGCGACCCCCTGAGCCCCGACCTGGCCGCCCTGGCCGACGGCCTGGACACCCAGGGCCGGGAGACCGGGGCGATCATGGCCTTCTGGGAGGCGAGCCTGGAGACTCTGCGCGCCCGGCGCCGGGGCGATGCCGGCGCCGCGGGCCACCTGGAGTGGGTGGCCAAGGAGCAGCTCATCACCGCCACCGCCGCCCGCCACCCCGGCGCGCAGGGCCACGCCGTCCTGCACGCCGTGGACCTGTCCTGGTCCGAGCTGGGCCGCGCCCTGGCCGAGCGCGTCCCGGCGGGCGCGCTCGCCCGCTCCCGCCTGGGCCGCGAGCGCGTGGCCGCCGCCCTGGGCGAGCCGCCCGCCACCACCCGGGCCTGGCTGCGCGGGCGTCTCGTGGGATCCTTCGGGGCGCAGGTGGTGGCCGCCGGCTGGCACTCCATGGTCCTGGAAACCGGTGAGCGGCACCACCGCCGCCTGCCCCTGACCGACCCGCTGGCCTTCACCCGCCTCCAGGCCGGCCCCGCCCTGGAGGGGGCTCAGGACGTCCGCCAGGTCCTGGCCGCCCTCACCGGCGAGCCGGGCCTCGGCGATCCTGACCGCCCCGACCGCCCTGCGCACGAGCACGCAGGAACCATCTCATCCCAGGAGAGCACGCATGAGTGAGTTCGCCCAGCCATCCCGCAGCCGCCACGAGGACCCCGCCCCCGACGACGCCCCCGAGCCCGGTCCGGCCGGCCCGGCCCGCGGCCAGGGCCTGGAATCCGTGCTGGACATGATCGACGACGTCCTGGCCGTCGACGCCCAGGAGTTCGTGCGCGGATTCGTGCAGAAGGGCGGCCAGTGAGGACCCCGGCGCCCCGCGTCACCGGCCTGGAGACCGAGTTCGCCATCCTCTGCGCGCCCACGGGCCGCCAGTCCTGCGATGCGCCCCCGCCTCCTGATATCGAGGCCGCCGCCGCCCTGCTCTTCCGCCACCGGCCGGCGGGCTACCGCAGCAACAACCTCTTCCTGCCCAACGGCGGGCGCCTCTACCTCGACGTCGGCTCACACCCCGAGTACGCCACCGCCGAGTGCCTGGCCGTGCGCGACCTCGTGGCCCAGGACCAGGCGGGCAAGGCGATCCTGGCGACCATGGCCACCAGCGCCGAGGAGGACCTGCGCTCCCGCGGCCTGAGCGCCCGTCTCCACCTCCTGGCCAACAACACCGACTCGGCCGGTCACACCTACGGCTGCCACGAGAGCTACTCCGTTCCCCGCGACCTCGATGAGGGGGCGGTCCTGCCGGTCCTGGCCGCCTTCCTGGCCACCCGCCCCCTCCTGGTGGGCTCGGGCACCCCCCTGGCGGGCCCCGCCGAGGGCGGCCAGCAGGACCGGGCCGGTGCGGATCATGCGGATCAGGAGGATGAGGACCTGGCCTGGGCGCTGTCCCCGCGCGCCCCCCACCTGCGCGCCCTGACCTCCGCCGACACCACCGGCCAGCGGGCCCTCATCAATACCCGCGACGAGCCCCACGCCGACCCCGCCCGCCTGCGCCGGCTCCACGTCACCTGCGCTGACACCACCATCGCCGAGCCCACCACCGGACTGCGCTCCGCCCTGACCCTGGCCCTCCTCGACGCCCTGGAGGCCGGCCAGGACTTCTCCGACCTCGTCCTCGCCGACCCCCTGGAGGTGCTGGCGGCCCTGGGCGCCAGCTCCTGGGGGCAGGAGCCCGTGCGCACCCGTGATGGGCGCCTCCTGAGCGCCGTTGATATCCAGGAGTCCTTCCTCGAGCGCATCCTGGCCTTCGTGCAGCGCCACGACCCGCCCGCGGCCCTGGAGGGCGCCGGGCACCTCCTGAGCGACCTGGCTCCGCGGGTCATCACCGCCCTGCGCCGCCGTGACATCAGTGGCATTGACACCGAGATCGACTGGGCCATCAAGCGCCGCCTGCTGCGGGCCCAGCGCGAGCGCCACGGTGGGCTGGGCGGTGAGGCCCTGGCGGTCCTGCGCTCCCGGATCGACCTGGCCTACCACGACCTGCACCCGCAGACGGGCCTGGCCGGGCGCCTGGAGGCGCAGGGCGCCATGGCCCGGCTGTGCTCCCCCCAGGAGCGTCAGCGCGCCCAGACCGAGCCCCCCGCCACCCGCGCCCAGCTGCGGGGCGCCTTCATCCAGGCCTGCCTGGACAGGGGCGCCGACTTCTCCGTGACCTGGGAGGGCCTGCGGCTGGACTCCCCGCCGACCACCCCCGTGGACCTGCCCGATCCCCTGAGGGTCCAGGATCCGGGGGCCGAGAGCCTCATCGGGAAGGTCCGGTCCCTGCGGCCCGAGCAGATGCGCCAGATCGACCTGGTGGGCCGAGGCGGCCTGGGCGCACCGGGCTGAGGGCGGCACTGCCCCTCCCTGCGCCGAGCCCGAGCATTCCTCACCGGACCAGGCGGTAGCGCCGTCTGCCTCGGTGAGGAATGCTCGGGCTCGGCGTGGTTTGGTCGTGGCGCGCTTGACGATCTTGACGATAACGATCATCAGTACTAGTAAGTGTGCTGAGGGATCGTCGCCCCGCCGACGAGGTGCCGGGGTTCGGTGAGCGCCAGTGGGTGCGGCGGTCCCTTGTGGTGCTGTGGTGCCCGCAAGAGCCCTCCCGCCCTGGCGGATTCCCGGCGAAGAGGAGTATGCTTAGGCTGCCCTAACTAATTGGGGTCGCCACGGATCCTGCCCGCTCAGCACCGCCGCTCACGGACCATGCAAGGAAGTGCAAGGAAGAAGGACTCATGACCTCACAGGACTCCATCGGTGCCGTTCCCGCACCCGGCGAGGGCAGGGCGGTGCACTCCTCGGCCCGCGGGGGCCTGGCGGACTCCGCCCTGGGCACCCGCAATCTCATGAGGATCGCGGCCCTGGCCGTGGTGGGCATGATCCTCCTGCTCCCCCTGAACTACCTGGCGCCCACCGCCGTGGCCGACCCCAGGGCCCTGCTCATCGGCTGCTCCATCATGGGGCTGTGGGTGGTGCCCTACCTCCTTCCCGCAACCGTCGTGCGTCGCCCCGGGGCGGTCATGATCGCGGCCCTCATCATGGGCATCATCTCCGTGTTCACCACTCCGGCAGGGCCCAGCGCCATCATCGGCAACCTCCTGGGCGGCGCCTTCATCGAGATCCCCCTGGCCCTCATGCTCTACCGCGCCTGGACCTGGTGGTCCTACCTCATCGGCGCCGCCTGCTTCGGCCTCCTCAACGGCCTGCTCTACGTCTCGGTGCTCGGTGCCATCGGAGGCGTCGGGACCCCGGCACTCCTGGTGGCCGTCGCCGTCGGCTCGGCCCTGGCCGGAGGCGGGCTGACGATCCTGCTGACCCGCCTGCTCCACCAGGCCGGCGTCGCCATCGACCACCGTGCCTGAGGCACCCGCCCCCGCGGCGCCGGCACTCCTCGATACCGCCCCCGCCGCGCAGGGGGGACCGGCCCTCCCTGCCCCGCAGGCCCCGGGACCGCGCGTCCTGGTCCAGGCCGAGGCCCTCTCGGTGCACTACCTGGGCACCGGCAGGTGGGTGCTGGACGCGGTGACCATGGAGCACCTCAGCGGCGGGGTGACGGCGGTCGTCGGGCCCTCCGGATGCGGCAAGACCACCCTGGTGCGCGCCCTGTGCGGGCTCATCCCCCACAGCCTGCCCTCCCAGTACGCCGGCAGCCTGCGCCTGGCCGGCACCGAGATGGCCCAGGCGGGCATCGACTTCCTGTCCGAGCACGTGGGCTACGTGGGGCAGAGCCCGGATGCCGCTGTCGTCACCCGCACCGTCTACGACGACGTCGCCTTCCCCCTGCAGAACCTCTGCCTGGAGCGCGAGGAGATCGACCGGCGCGTGCGCGAGGCGCTGGCGCTGGTGGGGCTGAGCGCGCGCGCCTGGGACAGCCCCTGGCGCCTGTCGGGCGGCCAGCGCCAGCGCCTGGCCCTGGCCGTGGCACTGGCGATGCGCCCCGAGCTGCTCATCCTCGATGAGCCCACCAGCACCATCGACCCCGACGGCCGCCGGGATCTCTACACCCTCATCGCCGCCGTGGTGGGGCGGGGCACCGGCGTGGTCGTCATCGACCACGACCTCGACCCCATCCTGCCGGTGGTCGACCAGGTCCTGGTTCTGGACGCCCAGGGCCGCACCATCGCCCTGGGCCCGCCGCGCGAGGCGTTCCTGACCCATCGCCGCGAGCTCCAGGAAGTCGGGGTGTGGATGCCCCGGGCCCTGCGCGGTTCCGAGAGCGGCCGCTGCCCCGGCCAGGCGCGCCCAGGGGCCCCAGACCCTCAGGCACAGGATGCGGGTGCCACAGCGCTGACCTGCCAGGAGGCGGGCATCACCATGCCGGGCCTCGAGCGCTTCTGCGAGTCCGACCAGGTCGCCTACTACCGGCGCGGCCCGCGAGGCTGGGAGCGGGTCCCCCGCCTCGACACCCTGGCGGGGCGGGGCCCCACCCCGGCGCCGACGGACCGCGAGGGCGCCGCTGCCCCGGCCGGCACCACTGGGCCCGACGGCGGTGCCGCCCCCGGTCAGAGCCCTACTGCCGCTACGGCCACGGATCGGAGGGCCGGCCCCGGGACGGCGGAGGACCAGGAGGAGCCCGCCGCCGCCCAGAGCCCGGAGCCGGGCCCGGCCCTGGTGGACCTGGAGGCCCTGGAGGTCGAGGGGCGCTGCCCACCTGTATCCATGCGCCTGGGAGGCGGCGAGCTCGTGGCCGTCGTCGGCCCCAACGGGGCGGGCAAGTCCTCCCTCCTCTCAGCACTGGCCGGCCTGATCCCCTCGCGCTCGGCGCGGGCGGCCGTGCGCGGCAGGCCGGTGCGGCGCGGGCGCCACGAGGTGGGCTACGTCTTCCAGAACCCCGAGCACCAGTTCGTCACCTCCAGCGTTAGCAAGGAGCTCGCGCTGGGTGGCACCGGGGCGCAGCGGGTCGAGCGGCTCATGGAGCAGTTCCACCTCGCCGGGCACCGCGACCAGCACCCCATGACCCTCTCAGGGGGCCAGGCCCGGCGCCTGTCCGTGGCCACCATGGTCAGCGAGGAGCGCGAGGTGATCGTCCTGGACGAGCCCACCTATGGCCAGGACTGGGCCTGCACGCGCGAGCTCATGGCCTTCATCGCGCACCTGCGCTCCCAGGGCCGTACCGTCATCATGGCCACCCACGACCTCGAGCTCGCCATGGAGCACTGCAGCGCCATCGTGGCCCTGCCCCACGGCCACGGGCCCACCACGAGAACCCCCGGCGCCGAGGCCGCGCGGCGCACCGCCCCGGACCCGGGGCCGCGCCCCACCGGGCGTCGCGGCCTGCTCACCGGACTCAACCCCCTGACGCCCCTCATCGCGCTCCTGCCCGCCATGGGCCTGGTCCTGGCGCTCAAGAGCACCGGCGTCAACCTCGCCCTCCTGGTGGCCACCAGTGTGCTCATCGTGGGGGCGCGGGCCGAGCGTCGCCGCACCCTGGCGGCCCTGATCGGCCCCTGGGCTCTGAGCGCCCTCCTGGTGCAGCTGCTCTCGCGGACCAACGCCATGGCCTCCGCCGAACGGGTGATCGACCTGGGATCGGCCAGCGCCACCGGTACCGCGATCGGGGCACTGGTGGGCATCGCCCTGGCCAGCGGCATCGCCACCGCGCCCGAGGCCCTCATCCGCGCCCTGACCGGTACCCTGCGCATGCCCTACCGGCTGGGCGCTGCCGGCACCGCGGCCGTCGCCTTCATCACCCGCTTCCACGAGGACCTCCGCCTGCTGCGCACCGCACGCGCCCTGCGCGGGGTGGGACGGCGCTGGGGGCCACTGGCGCCCCTGGTGCGCTGGGCCGGCTCCATCGTGCCCCTGATGATCCTGGCGATCCAGCACGCCGAGCGCGTCTCGCTGTCCATGGACTCGCGCGCCTTCGGCGCCCACCGCCGCCGCACCGAGATGGTCCAGGAGGCCTGGTGCCTGCGCGACTGGCTGGTGGTGGGCCTGACCTGGGCGGTCCTGGCCGCCGTGTGGAGGGCGGTGCCATGAGACGCAGCGCCCACGGCGTCGTCGACGGGCCGGCCGGTGCCCCCGCCGGGCGGGCGCCGCACGGCCCACCGGGTGGGCGCCAGGCCCCTGCACGCCATGGCCGCCATCCGGCTGGGGGACAGCGGTTTCACCGCCGCCCGCACCGAGTTCTCGCGCCTGTCCTACCGGTGGGCCTCGGGTCGGGGTGGGCCATGAGCCTGCTGGGCGCCCTACTGCGCCCCTCCACCGTCCTCGCCTGCGTGGCGCCCCTGGCGGTGCTCTTCACCTCCCAGGGCTGGACGCAGCTGTCGGCCACCCTGCCCTAACCTCCTGCTGGCGCCCGGGCTGCCCCGTGCTGCGGGACGTGTCCCTGGTGGCCCGGCCCGGGACCGTCACCGCCCTGGTGGGGCCCTCCGGGAGAGGCAAGTCCACCCTGGCCCGCCTCATCATGCGCTTCTACGACGTCGATGAGGGCGCGGTGGGGGTCAGCGGCGTGGATGTGCGCGAGGCCGGCCTGCCCTGGCTGCTCTCGCGCGTGGCCATCGCCCGGGCCGCCCAGCGCGGCAGGCCCGAGGCCCTGGCTCAGGTGGAGGGATCCTTCCGCAACGTCATCGAGGCCTTGACGGGCTCCTCCTGATGGCATCTGTTAGGCCTGTGATACTTCGATACTTCCTGTCTCCTCGCAACAGGCCCGGTACTCCTGACCGAGGCTGGTAGTCCCGCGGTCATGCCGTCGGGCCCGGCGGGAGCCTGGTGGGGTAGGGCTCAGGAGCCCAGCTCGCGGTCCCGGGCCACAGTCGCCTCGAAGGCGCGCACGACGGCGTCGGAGAAGCCCGCCCGCTGCAGGGCCACCACCCCGGCCACGGTCGTGCCGCCCGGTGAGCAGACGGCGTCGATGAGATCGGCGGGCGTGCGGGGGCGGCCCTGGGCCGCATTGGAATCGGCCTCGGCCTGGAGGAGGCGTGCCGTGCCCAGCACCGCCTGGGTGACGATCTCCACCGCCTGGGCCCGGGGGATGCCCCCCAGGACGCCGGCGCGGGCCAGGGCGTCGATGAAGGTCAGCACGAAGGCGGGGGAGGAGCCCGCCAGGCCCACGAAGGCGGGGAAGTCCTTGTCGGCCAGGACCACCGTGCGCCCCACCGCCCCCATGAGGTCCTCGACCGCCGCCAGATCCTCGGGGCTCACCGGGGCGCCGGCGGCCAGCGCCGTCATGGACTGCCCGACGCCGGCGGCGATATTCGGCATCGCCCGCACGATCCGGGTGCCGGAGGGGGCCAGGCCCTCCAACCGGGCCAGCGACAGGCCCGCGGCCAGGGACACCACCAGGGGGGAGTGCTCGGCCAGGGGGACGGCCAGCTCATCCAGAAGGCCGGGGAGCGTGTAGGGCTTGACCCCCAGGACCACCATGTCCGCATTGGCGACGAGCTCGTCATTGCTCTGGCAGGAGGCCGCCCCGACCTCCTGGGCCAGGGCGCGTGCGCTGGCCCCGCCAGCGCTGGTCAGTAGGAAGCCGGAGGTCTCCCGCCCGGCTGCGGCCGCACCCCGGACGATGGCCCCCACCATCGATCCCGCCCCGATGAACCCGATGCGCAGTCCCGGCATCTCTCCTCCTGAAGCACTCGCTGAAGCACTCGGCCCCGGCGGCCAGGTGCCACCGGCCCTGGCCAATCTACCCGTCGACCCGGTCGCCGCCCAGGCGATCCTCGGGCGCGGCCCCGATTCCGGCTCTGGCGGGTGTCCTTCGTCGAGGGTGGTGGCCGGGGCCGGTGGGTGGCGCCCCTTCTGACCCGGGGCGGTCCGATGTCGTTTCGCGGAAGAGGCGTCACTTCGCGGAATGGACGTACCTTGCAGGCGTCGCCTTGGTCGCGAAGTGACGCCTGCGTCGCGAAGCGACGTCCCATCGCATCGCCGCCCACTGCCGGCCCCTGCCCGCGGAGCTGCCGCCGTACTGGGCCCCGAGGAAGTGAAGCGCCCCGAGGATCGTGCTAGAGCACCATGGCGGCGATCCACCCGGCGATGAGCAGGGGGATGTTGAAGTGCAGGAAGGTCGGGATGACCGAGTCGCGCATGTGGTCGTGCTGGCCGTCGGCATTGAGGCCCGCCGTGGGGCCGAGCGTGGAGTCCGAGGCCGGCGAGCCGGCGTCGCCCAGGGCCCCGGCCGTGCCGATGAGCGCCACCGTCGCGGTGGGGGAGAAGCCCAGGGCCATGCACAGGGGCACGTAGATCGCCGAGATGATCGGCAGGGTGGAGAAGGACGAGCCGATGCCCATGGTGATGACCAGCCCCACCAGCAGCATGATGACGGCGGCCGCCGCGCGGTTGCCGGAGAACAGCCCGGCGGCGGACTCCACCAGGGATGGGATCTGGCCGGTGGTCTGGAGCACCTGGGCGAATCCCTGGGCGGTGATCATGATGAGGCCGATGAGGGCCATCATTCGCATGCCGCCGGTGAAGACGTCGTCGGCCTCCCTCCAGCCCACCACCCGGGTGGCCATGAACAGGAGCAGGCCCGCCAGGGTGCCGATGAGCAGCGGGTCGGCCTTGGAGTCCAGCATCGTCAGGGCGGTCTGGATGGCGAAGCAGGCCACCACGGCCACCAGCGCCACGGCGATCCTGCGCCGATCGATCTGCGCGGGGGCTGCGGTATCGATCCGAGCCTCGACGTCGTAGGCCCGGGGGCGCCGGTAGGTCACCAGCAGGGCGATGAGCAGGCCGACCGCCATGCCCAGGGCCGGCAGCCACATGGCCCCGATGGGCGAGATGCGCGAGACGTCCAGGCCGGCGCTCTCGATATTGGCGTAGAGGATGTCGTGCAGGAAGACCCGTCCGAAGCCCAGGGGCAGGAACATGTAGGTGGTCACCAGGCCGAAGGTGATGGCGCAGGCCACTGCCCGGCGGTCCATGCCCAGGCGGCTCATGACCACCAGCAGGGGCGGGATCACCAGGGGGATGAAGGCGATATGCACCGGGATGAGATTCTGGCTCATGATCGCCATGGCGACCACCCCGCCCAGCAGTGTCCAGGAGGTGGTGCGCACGATCCTCTCCGAGGTGCTGGCATCCCCGGCGTCCAGGCGGGTGATGAGCCGGTTGGCCAGCAGCTGGGGCAGGCCCGAGTGCGCCACGGACATGGCGAAGGCCCCCAGCAGCGCGTAGGACAGGGCGATCTTGGCGCCGTTGGCCAGCCCCTCCTGGAAGGCGACCATGGTGCCCTCGATCCCCAGGCCGGCGCTCAGCCCGCCCACGAGCGCCCCCACGAACAGGGCGAGGACGACGTGCACGCGCAGTGTCGCCAGGAGGAGCATGACCAGGACGGCGAGGAGAACGGCGTTCATCGGTGGCCTTCTTCCGCTGGGGGAGGCTCGGCAGGAGCCGGGGTGGGCGCGACAACCCTAGAGGCATGCACGGAAGCGGCGTCAAGCCGTCTCTGCCGCCGCTCAACCGGCCTGCCGCACCGCGGGGGCAGGAGGCGCGGGGGCCTCGGCCGCGGGGGCGCCTGCGGCCAGTGGGTCTGGGCGCCGCCTCAGACGAGCACGCTGCGCAGCAGCAGGGAGGTCTCGGAGCGGTAGACCCCGTCCAGGGCGCGGATCCGGGTCAGGACGTGGTCGACCTCGGCCAGGGTGGCCACTGTGATCTCGGCGATGAGGTCCCACTCGCCGT
This sequence comes from Actinomyces capricornis, assembly GCF_019974135.1. Lineage (NCBI taxonomy): Bacteria > Bacillati > Actinomycetota > Actinomycetes > Actinomycetales > Actinomycetaceae > Actinomyces > Actinomyces capricornis. Next base: position 278,564 of record NZ_AP025017.1, on the reverse strand, counting down.
TGGTGGCGTGCAGGCCCGTGATCGCCGGCAGTCCGCGCAGCGCCACGATGGCGGCGTCGGTGTTGTGCCCCTCGATCGCCAGGTGGCAGATGGCGCGGATGGCGGAGTCGTCGGCGTCCTGGGCCACGATGATGGTGAAGCCCTGGATGATGCCGCGGGCCTCCAGGCGCTCGATGCGCTTGGTGATGGTGGCCCGGGTGGTGCCCAGGTCTCGCGCCAGTTCAGCCACTGGTTTGCGGGCGTTCTTGCGCAGGGCTGCGATGAGCCCACGGTCCAGATCATCAAGCACATCTGTGGGGGACATGGGCACATTGTGCACGATATGTACCCTGACTGTCATGAAGTCGTGTGCAAAATGCGCAGCATGTCTCTTGAAGGCGTACAGGCCCGGGGCGTACCTTGAAGGTGTGGAATCTGGGTCCTTGTGCCCTGGAATCCCTCATCCTCACCCGTTAAGGCCCTGCATGGGCCTAGATCTCTTAAGGAGGCAGCCATGCGTTTCGTCGATGTCCCCCACATGGTCCGGTGGATCGAGCACACCGGCCCTCAGGCCATCATCTCCGGCATGATCGACGCCATGGAGCTGGACTTCGCCCGCTGGCACTCCTTCGAGCTCGCCCCCCGCGTGCCCTCCCACTCCGAGCTCGGCGTCATCGAGCTCATGCCCACCTCCGACGGGCGCACCTACAGCGTCAAGTACGTCAACGGCCACCCCTCCAACCCGACCCGCGGCTACCAGACCGTCGTCGCCTTCGGCGTGCTCTCCGACGTCGACAACGGCTACCCCAGGCTGCTGACCGAGATGACCCTCCTGACCGCCCTGCGCACCGCCGCCGCCTCGGGCATGGTCACCCGCCTGCTCGCCCCCGCCGACGCCCGGTGCCTGGGGATGATCGGCGCCGGCTCGCAGTCCGAGTTCCAGGTGCTGGCCAACATGGCGGTCCGCCCCATCGAGCAGGTCCGTGTCTTCGACGTCGACCCCGCCGCCAGCGAGAAGCTCGCCGCCAACCTGGCTCCCCTGGGCATCGAGGTGCGCATCGCCTCCAGCGTCGCCCAGGCCGTGGCCGACGCCGACATCATCACCACCTGCACCGCGGACAAGCGCAATGCCACCGTCCTGCGCCGTGAGGACGTGCGCGAGGGCGTGCACATCAATGCCATCGGAGGGGACTGCCCGGGCAAGACCGAGCTCGACCCCGCCATCCTGGACATGGGGCCGGTCTTCGTGGAGTACAGCCGCCAGACCCGGATCGAGGGCGAGATCCAGGCCAAGCCCCCCTACTTCCCGGTCACCGAGCTGTGGGAGGTCATTACCGGGGCCCGGCCCGGCCGCACCAGCCAGGACCAGACGACGATCTTCGACTCCGTGGGCTTCGCCGTCGAGGACTTCTCCGCCCTGACCTACCTCGACCGCTGCCTGACCGCCCCCGGCGGCGAGCGCTTCTTCACCGGGATCGACCTGCTGGCCGACCCGGCCGACCCCAAGGACCTCTTCGGCATGCTGCGGGGCGGCTCGGTCATGCACGAGCCCCGGATCGCCGAGGACCTCGTCGGCCTCGTCCGCTCCGCCTGAGCCCGCCCCCGGCCCGGGCGCGCCCGAGTGAGGCGCGCCCGGGCGGGTGCTCGCGGCCGCACCGGTGCGGTGGGAGGATTGAGCAATGAGCCTTTCTGCATCCACCAATCCTCCTCGCGCCCTGGTCACCGGTGCCTCCACCGGGATCGGCGCCGCCACCGTCAGACTCCTGCGCACCCACGGCTGGCGGGTCGTGGCCACGGCCCGTCGCCAGGAGCGGCTGGAGGCCCTGGCCGAGGAGACCGGGTGCACCTGGGTGGTCGCCGACCTGCAGAGGGACGACGACGTCGCCCGGCTCGCTGAGGAGGTCCTGGCGGAGGGGCCCGTGGATGCGGTGGTCAATAACGCCGGCGGCGCCCTGGGTGCCGATCCGGTGGCCCAGGGCCGGGTCGAGGAGTGGGCCACCATGTACGAGCGCAACGTCCTGGCGGCGCTGCGCGTCAGCCAGGCTTTCCTGCCCCAGATGCGCGAGCGCGGGGGCGACCTGGTCTTCCTCACCTCGACGGCCGCCCATGCCGCCTACCCCGGAGGGGGCGGGTACGTGGCCGCCAAGCACGCCGAGCGCATCATCGCCGGCACGCTGCGCCTGGAGCTCGTGGGCGAGCCGGTGCGGGTCATCGAGATCGCCCCGGGCATGGTCGCCACCGAGGAGTTCGCCCTCAACCGCTTCCATGGCGATGCCCAGGCCGCCAAGAGGGTCTACGACGGCGTCGCCGAGCCGCTGAGCGCGGAGGATGTGGCCGAGTGCATCGCCTGGGCGCTGGAGCGGCCCGCCCACGTCAACATCGACTCCATGATCGTGCGCCCCCGCGCCCAGGCCTCCAACACGCTCATCGCACGCGACTCCTGAGTGCTGCGCCCGGCGCCGTGATGCCGCAGGCCTCGGGGAGGTCACTGGCTCCACAGGCCTTGCTCTCTGGCCGCACTCCTGCCCTTGACGAGGCAGACCTCCCCCTCTACCCCCGGCGATCCGCGTCGTCGAGGGCGCGGCAGGCGCGGGGGAGGGACGGGGCGCCGGGCGGGCCGAGGGCTTGAGAGGCCCGAGGGGGCCGGCGAGGCGGCGCCGGGGGCTGCCGAGGCTCCCCATCATCACAGGTGGGGCACAGTCGGTGCCTGCCTGGGCCATAGGGGTCCTTCATAGCCTCGGGGCAGCGCCCGGTCAGCCCGGGAGCCTAGAGCATGAGAGGACCGACATGAACGAGCCCACCACGCCCACCCCTGCGGACAGCCCCCGCAGCGCTCCCGGCGACGCCGCCATGGCCGCCCAGGCCCCCGAGGTGATCCCGGCCCAGACCACTGCCGCGAAGGACACCGAGGTCCTCGTGGGCCAGGGCTCCCCGGACACCGAGGTGATCGCCGCCCGGGCCGCCCCGCCCCAGTCGGCCGACCAGGCCGGCCCGCAGGCCGGCGCCTTCGCGGCGGGCCCGGCGATGAGCGCCGCAGCAGGGCCCTTAGGCCCGGCCCGCTCCGACGCCGTCGGCGCCGCAGGCGGGCATCAAGCCCCGGCATGGACCCACCCCGCCGCCGATGCGGAGTCCGCCCCCGGGGGCGATGGCCATTCCGCGCACCCTCTCGGGGCGGCCGATCGGGCGGCTGGCCGGGGATCCGGGAGGAGGGGGCCCAAGTGGCCCAGCCTGGGGCGCCGGGTGGTCGGTGCCGCCGTTGCCGGGATCCTCGCAGTGGGTGTCTTCGGGCTCGGCTGGGCGGCCCACGGACTCCACGACTCCCATGAGGGCTGGTCCCGGGAGGCCGGCACGCGGTCCCAGGGCGGCGATGCCCCGGCGGAGGACGGTATGCGTGCCCCCGGCCCGGGCGGCCCCGCTGACCCCCAGGGATCGGAGCGCTCCGGGCAACGCTCAGGGGGGCCATCAGGGGGCTGACGCACTCCCGCCCTTGACGGCGCAGACCTCCCCCTCCGCCCCCGGCGATCCGCGTCGTCAAGGGCAGGACCGCGGCGGGTGTGGGAGCAGCGCGGTGTGGGCAGGACAACGCCGACGGCGGGGCCCCGCGGCTGGTCCCGCCGTCGCAGCGCCACTACAATCCCCGGCACAAGGCATTGACCCGGCTATCACCGGTGAGCCTCCGGAAGAACAGGGCCGCTGGCGCCAGCGCCGTCGGCCCCCAGTAGAACCGGACGGGACAGCCCGTGACAGCTGGCAACGAAGCGGTCGCACCCGCCCTGCTGGGCCGGGGAAGCGGCAAGCGAGGTGGTACCGCGGCGCGGTGCCCCCGGCGGGCCGGGTCGCACCCAGGCCCACCGGGGCGGCGTCGTCCTCGTCCGGCTCCTGGCACCCGCCAGGGGCGTGGAGCAACGAGCAAGACGAGGCACACCAGATGGCCGAGCACACCGAGCAGACCACCGCGCAGCGCACTGAGCACACCGGCGCCGCCTTCTACCCCCTGCACCGCCCGGGCGAGCATGTCGCCCCCTCGCCCTCCTTCCCGGCCATCGAGCAGGACGTCCTGGCCTACTGGAAGGAGGACGGCACCTTCCAGGCCTCCATCGAGGGCCGCAACGAGCCGTGCGACGAGTTCGTCTTCTACGACGGCCCGCCCTTCGCCAACGGCCTGCCCCACTACGGCCACCTGCTCACCGGCTATGTCAAGGACGCCGTGGGCCGATACCAGACCATGCGCGGCAAGCGGGTCGAGCGCCGCTTCGGCTGGGACACCCACGGCCTGCCCGCCGAGCTGGAGGCCCAGCGCCTGCTGGGCATCGACGACATCTCCGAGATCACCCGCCCCGGCGGCATGGGCATCGAGCGCTTCAACGCCGAGTGCCGCTCCTCGGTGCTGCGCTACACCCGCGAGTGGGAGGACTACGTCACCCGCCAGGCCCGCTGGGTGGACTTCGACAACGACTACAAGACCCTGGACCCCTCCTACATGGAGTCCGTCCTGTGGGCCTTCAAGCAGCTGTGGGACAAGGGCCTGGCCTACCAGGGCTACCGGGTGCTGCCCTACTGCTGGAACGACCGCACGCCCCTGTCCAACCACGAGCTCAAGATGGACGACGACGTCTACCAGGACCGCCAGGACAACACCGTCACGGTGGGCCTGCGCCTGGAGGCGGCCCTGCGCGAGGGGGCCCAGCGCCCCGAGCTGCTCCTCATCTGGACCACCACGCCCTGGACCCTGCCCTCCAACCTCGCCGTGGCCGTGGGCCCCGAGGTCGAGTACGTCACCGTCCACGTCGAGGAGGAGCTGGACTCCCCGGTGGCCGGCCAGGACGTCATCATCGCCAAGGACCTGCTGGGCTCCTACGCCCGCGAGCTGGGGGAGGCGCCCCAGGTGGTCGACACCCGCACGGGCGCCGAGCTGGTGGGCCTGCGCTACCACCCGATCTTCGACTACTTCGACGACGAGGAGCACCGGGCACAGGGCGCCGCCCCCGGGCCCCGGGCCTGGACGATCATCGCCGCCGACTTCGTGACCACCTCCGACGGCACCGGCCTGGTCCACATGGCCTCGGCCTTCGGTGAGGACGACATGATCGCCTGCACCCAGGCCGGGATCGAGACGGTCGTGCCCGTCGACGACGGGGGCTGCTTCACCCCCGAGGTCTCCGACTACGCCGGGCTCCAGGTCTTCGAGGCCAACAAGCCGATCGTGGCCGACCTGCGCGACGCCACCGGCCCCCTGGCCCGCCGCAGTGAGGATCAGCGCGCCGTCCTGGTGCGCCAGGCCTCCTACGTCCACTCCTACCCGCACTGCTGGCGCTGCCGCAAGCCGCTCATCTACAAGGCCGTGTCCTCCTGGTTCGTGCGGGTCACCGCGATCCGCGACCGGATGGTCGAGCTCAACCAGGAGATCGACTGGTTCCCCGGGCACATCAAGGACGGCATCTTCGGCAAGTGGCTGGCCGGGGCGCGCGACTGGTCGATCTCCCGCAACCGCTTCTGGGGCGCGCCCATCCCCGTGTGGGTCTCGGACAACCCGGACTACCCGCGCACCGACGTCTACGGCTCCTACGCCGAGCTCGAGCGCGACTTCGGGGTGGAGGTCACCGACCTGCACCGCCCCTTCATCGACACCCTCGTGCGCCCCAACCCCGATGACCCCACGGGGCGCTCGATGATGCGCCGCATCCCCGATGTGCTGGACTGCTGGTTCGAGTCGGGGGCGATGCCCTTCGCCCAGGTGCACTACCCCTTCGAGAATGTCGAGTGGTTCGAGTCCCACAACCCGGGGGACTTCATCGTGGAGTACATCGGCCAGACCCGCGGCTGGTTCTACACCCTCCACGTCCTGGCCACGGCCCTGTTCGACCGGCCCGCCTTCACCTCCTGCGTCTCCCACGGGATCCTCCTGGGCAACGACGGGGCCAAGATGAGCAAGTCGCTGCGCAACTACCCGGATGTCTCCATGGTCTTCGACCGCGATGGGGCCGATGCCATGCGCTGGTTCCTGCTCTCGGCGCCGGTGATGCGCGGGGGCAACCTGGTGGTCACCGACAAGGCCATCCGCGACACGGTGCGCCAGGTGATGCTGCCGCTGTGGAACACCTGGTACTTCTTCGCCCTCTATGCCGGCGAGGTGGGGCAGGGCGGCTACGTCTCCCGGGGCGTGGACCTCCAGGACCCCTCCCTGTTCGCCAACCGCGGCGGGCTGCATGTCATGGACCGCTACATCCTGGCCCGCACCCGGGACCTGGCCGAGACCGTGGGCGCCCAGATGGACTCCTACGACATCACCGGGGCCTGCGCCACGATCCGCGACTTCATGGATGTGCTGACCAACTGGTACCTGCGCACCTCGCGCCAGCGCTTCACCGAGGGGGAGACCCCCGCCTTCGATACGCTGCACACGGTGCTGCGCACCCTGACCGAGGTGATGGCCCCGCTGGCGCCGCTGGCCGCCGAGGAGATCTGGCGGGGCCTGACCGGTGGGCGCTCGGTGCACCTGGCCGACTGGCCGGTGCTGCCCGCGCACGTCTCCAACGCCCCCCTGGTGGCGGCCATGGATGAGGCGCGCGCCGCGGTCTCGGCGGCCCTGGGCCTGCGCAAGGCCGAGAAGCTGCGAGTGCGCCAGCCGCTGCGCTCCCTGACCATCGCCACCGCCGACCCCGCGGGCCTGGCGCCCTTCAAGGAGCTGGTGGCCGAGGAGGTCAACGTCAAGGAGGTGCGCGTCCTGGACGCGCAGTCGGCCGGTTACGAGGCCACCACGGACCTGGCCCTCAACCCGCGCGCCTTCAGCCCCGAGGTCCGCAAGCTCACCTCCAGGCTCTTCGCCGCCGTCAAGGCCGGGGAGTGGGAGCTGACCGAGGACGGCGATGTGCGCTTCGAGGGGGTCCTGCTCGACGGCGTCCCGGTGGTCCTGGAGGCCGAGGAGTCGGCCTTCACCGTGACCAGCCGTATCGAGGTCGACGACGACGCCCTGGCGGCCACGATGCTGCCCTCGGGCGCCTTCGTCATCCTGGACACGGCCCTGGATGAGGCCCTGGAGGCCGAGGGTTGGGCTCGCGACCTGGTGCGCCTGGTCCAGGACGAGCGCAAGGCGGCCGGACTGCACGTGGGCGACCGCATCCGCATGGAGCTGCGGGTCCCGGCGGACAAGGACGCGTGGACCGGCGCCCACATCGAGTTCATCAAGGGCGAGGTGGGCTGCGCCCAGGCCGCCATTGTCGCCGAGCCCGGCCTGAGCGAGCCCGTGGTGAGCGTGACCAGGGTGGAGGCCGAGGGCTGAGGCTCCCGGCGCCCCGCCGCGGTCGTCGTCGGCCTGCCTACCGGTGGCCGACGACGACCGGGCCTCAGCGCTCGGCCTCGACCAGCTCGATGAGCTCGCCGACCCCCTCGTGGATGCCGAAGGGCCGGAAGGGGAAGGTCTCGATCTGCTCCAGGCGCGTGGAGCCCGAGAGCACCAGGTGGGTGCGCAGGCCCGCCTCGATGCCGGCCTGGATGTCGGTGTCCATGCGGTCGCCCACCATGGCGGCGGCCTCGGAGTGCGCCCCGATCCGGTTGAGCCCGGCGCGGATCATCACCGGATTGGGCTTGCCGATGAAGTAGGGGGCCCGGCCGGTGGCCGCCTGGATCATCGCCGCGATCGAGCCGGTGGCCGGCAGCGCTCCCTCATCGGAGGGGCCGGTGACATCGGGGTTGGTGGCCACGAACTTCGCGCCCGCCTCGATGAGTCGGATCGCCTTGGCCAGGGTGGAGAAGTCGTAGGAGCGGGTCTCGCCCAGCACGACGTACTCGGGGTCCTGATCGGTCATGATGTAGCCCGCCCCGTGCAGGGCGGTGGTCAGGCCCGCCTCCCCGATGACGAAGGCCGTGGACTGCGGGGACTGCTGGGCCAGGAAGGCCGCCGTGGCGTTGGCCGAGGTCCAGATGCGCTCCTCGGGCACGTTGAGACCCGAGCGGGCCAGGCGGGCCGAGAGGTCGCGGTTGGTGAAGATCGAGTTGTTCGTCAGCACCAGGAAGGGCATGTCCTTGCGCTTGAGGGCGTCGAGGAACTGCTGGGCGCCGGGCAGGGCCCGGTTCTCCTTGACCAGGACGCCGTCCATGTCGGAGAGCCAGGCGGTCACGGGTGGGAGCTCGTTGAGGGGCAGGGGCGAGTCGAGCACGGGATTCTCCTCACGGACGGGTGGCAGGCCAGGGGCTCCTGGACGGCCGGATCGATCTGGAAGGCCTGTGGCTCCCACTGTAGGCAAGAAGCCCTGGGCCGTGGCGTGCGCGGCGCGGCAGGGGCCCGCCGGTCATGGTTCCGGCTCCGCCCGGGCCGCAGGCCTCGCCAGGGCTCCGGCCTTGTGCGGTTGGTCCGTCGTCCCGGTGAACGCGGAATCACGTGCAGCCGGGCCGAGGCACTGAGCCGATGGCGGTGGGAGGCCTCACGACGACCAGGCGATGAGGGGATCAGGGGCCGAACAGCCTGCTCGTGTCCGCCCCCTCCATCTCCAGCAGGCGCCGCTTGTTGCCGATGCCCGAGGCGTAGCCGGTCAGGCTCCCGCTGGAGCCCACCACCCGGTGGCAGGGGATGATGAGAGAGATCGGGTTGCGCCCCACGGCGCCGCCCACGGCCTGGGCCGAGACCCGCTCCCGCCCGGTGCGCTGGGCCACCTGCGCGGCGATCTGGGCGTAGGTCATCGTCCGGCCCGGAGGGATGGATCGCAGGATCTCCAGGACCATCCTCCTGAAGGGCGACCCGTCCACGGCCAGGGCCGGGGCAGTGGGGAGCTGTGAGGAGGGCTGCGGGTCTCCGGCCGACCCGCTGAAGTAGGCGTCCAGCCACCGCCGGGTCTCCTGGAGGATCGGCAGGTCCTCGTCCTGCACGGAGTGATCGTCGAGGGTGGCGCGATCGTGCTTCTGCCCGTCGAACCACAGGCCGGTCAGGTGCTCGCCGTCGCTGGCCATCGTCATGGGCCCCAGAGGCGAGTGGTAGTGGCTGTAGTAGTGCATGTGACCCCCTGTGCGCGGCACTGCGGCGAGCCCGGTGAGGTGCCCGGCCCTCCGACGCTCCCAGGTCGGTGGCCGCTGCGCAAGCCTGTCACCCCAGGGCGGACGGCGCCGGAGCGCCGCTGCACATCTTCAGGCGCCGATCCACCTGCCAGTCTCGGCTGGCCCGCAGGATTCCGCGGATCTGCTCCATCGGGCCGGGCTGAAGATGTGCAGCAACCGGGGCGGCCTGGGTGGGGCGGGTCCTGCGATCCCGTGCAGCCCGTCGTCCCCATCGCCCTGCTGAGGAGGGCCCGAGCAGGGATGAGGTCTCGGCGCTGGCAGGGCTGCTTCCGAGCGGGCGCCGGTGTGCTCCAGGGGCGGGGTGCCGGGGTGCGGTAGTGTGCACGGGCCCAGGCAGGCGTGCAGAGGGAGGATGCCGCGATGAGTCAAGAGAAGAACCGGCCCGAGGACGGGGCCGACCACCCGGGAGCGGCCTTCGGCATCCCCAGGGGGGCCACCGGTGAGGAGGTCGTCGACGCCGTCTTCGGGCAGGGCGTCGGAGCGCCGGGAGCCGGGGGGGCGGAGGGCATCGACCCCGAGCTCCTGCCCTACCTGGAGGCTGCGGGCACCGAGGGCGCCAGGATGTCCCTGACCGAGGCCGAGCAGGAGGCGCTGGAGGCCCAGGCCGCCGCCGAGGCCCAGGAGCAGGAGGACCGCGAGGCGCTGCGCGCCCTGGTGGCGGCCAACCTCATCCCCGGAGGGGACATGGACCGCCTCGAGGAGCTCCTGGCCCAGGCCGACGCCGATGACAGCGACGACTGGGAGTCCTGGGAGCCCCAGCTGCCCGAGGCCCCCGCCCCCGGGCTCAGCGAGGAGGAGGTCCACCGCCGCGAGCTCCAGGAGGCCGCGCGCTCCATCGAGGTCGCCGAGCGCATGCGCCAGGTCGAGGCCCAGATCCTGGCCCGCGCCCCCGAGCACCAGGTCCAGCCCTCCCTGGAGCGGGTCGAGATGGTCCTGGACATCCTGGGCAATCCCGAGCGCGGCTACCGCACCGTCCATATCACCGGCACCAACGGCAAGACCTCGACGGCCCGCATGGCCGAGCGCCTCCTGGCGGCCACCGGTATGCGCACCGGCCGCTTCACCTCCCCCCACCTGGCCTCCATCCGCGAGCGCATCGCCCTGGACGGCGAGCCGATCAGCCCCGAGGGCTTCATCGCCGCCTGGGAGGACGTGGCCCCCTATATCGAGATGGTCGATGAGCGCTCCCAGGCCGCCGGCGGGCCGCGCCTGTCCTTCTTCGAGGTGCTCACGGTCATGGCCCTGGCGGCCTTCGCCGACCATCCCGTGGATGTGGCCATCATCGAGGTGGGCATGGGCGGGCGCTGGGACGCCACCAATGTCATCCCCGCCGATATCGCCGTCATCACGCCGGTGGGGCGAGACCATGAGCGCTGGCTGGGCGCCTCCCTGAGCCGGATTGCCGCGGAGAAGGCGGGTGTCATCAAGGAGGGCGGCTGGCTCGTCACCGCCCACCAGGTCCCGGAGGTGCGCGCCGAGATCGAGGCGGCGCTGGCTGCGCACCGCGCGGTGGAGTGGCGCGAGCTCGACCCCCAGGAGGATCCCGCTGAGGCGGGGCCGGGCACCATGGAGGTGGGGGAGCGTCAGGTGGCGGTCGGCGGCCAGCTGGTCACGCTGCGCACGCCCGCGGCGGTCTACCAGGATGTCTTCGTGCCCCTGCACGGGGAGTACCAGGCCCACAACGCCCTGCTGGCCCTGGCGGCCGCCGAGGCGGTCTTCGGCGGCTCGGCGCTGGCGCCGCGGGTGGTGGAGGAGGGCCTGTCCTCAGTGACCAGCCCCGGGCGCCTGGAGGTGCTGCGCTCCTCGCCCTCGGTGCTGGTCGACGCCGCCCACAATCCGCATGGGGTCGAGGCCCTGGTGGCGGCGGTGGAGGAGGTCTTCGGCTTCCGTCATCTGGTGGCCGTGGTGGGCGCGATGGCCGATAAGGATGTCGAGGGGATCCTGGCGGGTCTGGAGCCGGTGACCGATGCCGTCGTGTGCGTGCCCATCGATACGCCGCGGGCCATGGAGGTCGCCGATCTGGCCGAGATCGCCCGGGAGGTCTATGGCGCTGAGCGCGTCGTGGTCGCTGAGACCCTGGGGGAGGGGGTGGAGCAGGCGGTCTCGCTGTCCGAGGGCTTCGATGCCCCGATGACGGCCTCGGGCGTGCTCATCGTGGGCTCGGTGATCCTGGCGGCGCAGGCCAGGGCCCTGTTCGGCTGCGCCTGAGGCGCTGGTGTCGCAGGCGCGGGTCGGCCCCTGTGCCGGGCCGTGCAACCGGTGCGCCCAGAGGGCCCACCGGGTACACGGCCCGGTGGTGATTCCAGGAGCGGGCTGCGCCCCTGAGTGGATGTGTCGCGGGTCATAGGACGCAACCCTTCCCCGCTTGTGCACACAAGTGCATACTTGTGTGCACAAGCGGTTCGGGTGGGTGTCCGCCCCGGGCCTCCAGCCTTCCCCCAGGAGAGCAGCCCCATGTCCTTCCACGACAAGGTCGTGTACCAGATCTATCCCAAGTCCTTCAAGGACACCACCGGCAATGGCGTCGGCGACCTGCGCGGCATCATTGACAAGGCCGACTACATCGCCTCCCTGGGCGTGGACATGGTCTGGCTCAACCCTTTCTTCCCCTCCCCGGGCAACGACAACGGCTACGACGTGTCCGACTACTGCGCCATCGACCCGGCCATGGGCACCATGGAGGACTTCGATGAGATGGTCGCCGCGCTGGCCCAGCGCGGCGTCGGCGTCATGCTCGACATGGTCCTCAACCACACCTCCACCGAGCATGAGTGGTTCCAGCGCGCCCTGGCCGGCGACCCGCACTACCAGGACTACTACATCCTGCGCCCGGCCAAGGAGGACGGCTCGGCCCCGACCAATTGGGTCTCGAAGTTCGGCGGCCCGGCCTGGGCCCCCTTCGGGCAGACCGGGCTGTACTACCTGCACCTGTTCGACACCACGCAGGCCGACCTCAACTGGCGCAACCCCGCTGTGCGCGCCGAGGCCGCCCGTGTGGTCAACTTCTGGCGCGCCCGGGGCGTGCGCGGCTTCCGCTTCGACGTCATCAACCTCATCGGCAAGGACGAGGTGCTGCGCGATGCCCCGGCCGGAACCGACGACCGCGCCATGTACACCGACGGCCCCCTCGTCCACGACTACCTGCGCGAGCTGGCCGCCGCCAGCTTCGGTCAGGACCCCGAGGCCGTGACCGTGGGGGAGATGTCCTCCACCAGCGTCGAGGCCTGCGTGGGCTACTCCAACCCGGACAACCGGGAGCTGGACATGGTCTTCAGCTTCCACCACCTCAAGGTCGACTACGCGGGCGGCGCCAAGTGGACGCGCATGCCCTACGACCTGGCCGCCCTCAAGCGCATCATCGACCAGTGGGCCACCGGCATGCAGGACGGCGGGGGGTGGAACGCCCTGTTCTGGAACAACCACGACCAGCCCCGCGCCATCGACCGCTTCGCCGACCCCCACCACTACCACGCCCGATCGGCCACCATGCTGGCCACCGCCATCCACCTGCTGCGCGGCACGCCCTACATCTACATGGGCGAGGAGATCGGCATGACCGACCCCGACTACCTCACCATCGAGGACTATGTCGACGTCGAGGCCCGCAACGCCTACGACGAGCTCATCGCCGGGGGGATGGAGCCGGGCGAGGCCTTCGCCACCGTCCACGCCAAGGCCCGGGACAATGCCCGCACCCCCATGCAGTGGGACTCCTCCCCGGGCGCGGGCTTCACCCAGGGCACCCCCTGGCTGCGACCCACTAACCAGGAGCGCATCAACGTCGCCGACCAGGAGCGCGAGGGGGTGATCCTGCCCTACTACCGCCGCCTGGTGGCCCTGCGCAAGCAGTACCCCGTGATCGCCCACGGCCGCTACGAGCCCTGGGCCGCCGAGCACCCCGACGTCCTGGCCTACACCCGCGAGCTGGACGGCACGCGCCTGCTGGTGCTGTGCAACTTCCGCGGACATGAGACCAGTGTCGAGGTCCCCCGGGACCTCGCCGGAGCACAGGTGCTCCTGACCAACACCGAGGACCGCGAGCGCCTCGACCGGGCTCCCGCCGCGGGGAGCCTGACCCTGGGCCCCTACGAGGCCCTGGCGCTGATCAGCTGACAACGGCTGACGACGACCGACGGCGCACGACCGGGATCGGCGCCGCATCGGAGGCCTGGCGCCTCCTCCCACCCCACCCAGACCCACCGCCTGTGCCGCGGTGCCCCCGTGCCAGCGAAAGGAACCTGTCATGTCCCACCCCGCAACGGACCGCCAGGTCCGGATCGTCTCCCCCGTGGAGGGAACGGTCCTGGACCTGGGCGATGTCCCCGACCCGGTGTTCTCCTCCAAGGCCGTGGGCGATGGGCTCGGCGTCGAGCCCGACCCCGCCGCCGCCAGCGTGGAGATCCTCTCCCCGGTGCAGGCCACCGTCACCATGGTGGCGGGCACCGGCCACGCCGTCGGCATGAAGACCGACTCCGGCCTGGAAGTCCTCCTCCACCTGGGAGTGGACACCGTCGAGCTGGAGGGCAAGCCCTTCAACCTCAGCGTCAGCGTGGGCGACACGCTCGAGGCCGGCCAGCGCCTGGGCACCATGGACCTGGCCGCCGTGCGCGAGGCCGGCAAGGCCACCACCGCCATCGTGGTGCTGACCAACACCATGACCCACCTGGGCTCCCTGGAGGTGAGCACCGGCGCTGCCAAGGCCGGTGACGCCGTGGCCACCGCCACGCTCAAGGGCGAGGAAGCCGAGGATGCCCCCGAGGCCTCCGGCGCGGCAGTGGCCGCCAGCGGCGAGCGCACCGATGGGCTGACCGGCTTCGACGCCACCGCGGCCGACATCATCGCCGGCATCGGCGGGGCTGAGAACGTCCGCAACGTCATCCACTGCATCACCCGCGTGCGCTTCTACCTTAAGGACGAGTCCATCGCCGACGATGCCGCTGTCTCCGGCCTCGACGACGTTATCGACGTGGTCAAGTCCGGCGGCCAGTACCAGGTGGTCATCGGCCCCGAGGTGGTCGACGTCTACGAGGCGGTCGTCGCCCAGCTGCCAGGCATGGGCGCGGCAGCCGAGGAGGATGTGGAGGTCGTCGAGCGCCCCTCGACGCCGTGGGGCTGGGTCAAGCTCGGCTTCTCCTCCCTCATCGGGGTCATCACCGGCTCCATGATCCCGGTGGTCGGCATGCTGGCGGCCTCCGGCATCCTCAAGGGGATCCTGGCGCTGCTCACCCAGTTCGAGCTCGTTGTCTCCGACTCCGACACCTACCGGCTCATCGATGCCATGAGCTCCTCGATGTTCTTCTTCCTGCCCATCATCGTGGGCTTCACCGCCGCCCGGCGCCTGGGCGCCGACCCCATCGTGGTGGCCATCATCGGTGGCGTGCTGTGCTACCCCTCGGTGGTGGGCATGTCTAATCCGGACAATGTCACGAAGGTCGTCGGTGAGGACGGCTCGGTGACATACGAGGAGACCTACCACGTGATCGCGCAGGTCGGTCAGACGGTCTTCAATGCCGAGTTCTTCGGCATCCCGGTGTCCCTGCCCGAGGGCAACGCCTACGCCTTCTCGATCTTCCCCATCATCGTGGCCGCCTGGCTGGCCTCCAAGATCGAGCCGGTGCTCAAGCGGATGATCCCCGCCGTCGTGCGCTCCATCTTCATGCCGCTGATCGAGATCTTCGTGGTCTCCTCCCTCGTCCTGCTGGTCTTCGGACCCATCGTCATGTTCATCTCCGGTGGGATCGCGGCCCTGATCAACGCGGTGCTGTCCTTCAACTACGCCCTGGCTGGCCTGCTCATCGGGGGCTTCTACCAGTGCCTGGTCATCTTCGGCCTGCACTGGGCGGTCATCCCGCTGATCTCCTCGGAGCTGGCCGCCACCGGCAGCTCCCACCTCAACGCCATCGTCTCGGCCACGATGATCGCCCAGGGTGGCGGCGCCCTGGCCGTGTGGGCCAAGATCAGGAAGGCCAAGATCCGCGGCATGGCGGGCACGGCCACGATCTCCGCCTTCTGCGGGGTCACCGAGCCGGCCATGTACGGCCTCAACCTCAAGTACGGCCGGATCTTCATCACCGCCTCCCTGGGCGGTGCCGCCGGAGGCCTGCTCACCGGCCTGCTGGGGGTCAACATGTACGGCTTCACCGGCGGCTTCGTCGGATTCCCGTCCTTCGTCAACCCCGAGGGCATCGACGCCGGCTTCACCGGTTACTGGATCGCCTCGGCCGCCGCCCTGCTGGTCTCCTTCCTGGCCACCTACTTCTTCGGCTTCAAGGAGGCCGACTTCGAGACGGCCAGGGAGGTCAAGAAGGTCCGCCTGGGCAACCGCGAGCCGGTCGCCAAGTAGCACCCGCGGTACTACCCGCCGCGCCTGCCGTGTCCTGGGATCGCGGGCCGCAGCCACATCGGCTGCGGCCCGCGACCGCGTTGTTGCCGGTGCTGTGCCCCGTGGGTGCCTCGGGGGCGCCGGGCGGCCTACTGGCCGTGGTGGAGGGGCAGGCGGTGGGCGGTGGCCTGGAAGGTGAAGTCCACGGGGGAGTGGCGCGAGCGGGTGTACTCAAAGGGCCTGCCGGCCGAGTCGAAGACGGTGGAGGCCACCACCACCACGCAGTCCATGCCTCCCAGGTGGAGGAATTGGCGGTCCTGGGGGCTGGCGTGGTCCACTCTGACCTCGCGGCTGGCCGTGGCCACCCGGATCCCCAGCTCGCCCTCGATGTAGCGGTAGACCGAGGCCTCCACGATCTGCTGGGACAGGCCCGGCACCATCTCGGCCAGGAAGCAGCTGCGGTCGCGGATGAGGGGGACGTTGTCGATGAGCCGCAAGCGCTCGACGACGGTGATCGGCGCCCCCTGGGCCAGGCCGCTGGCGGCGGCGAGGTCGGGGTCCACTGTGGTGCGCTCCAGGGAGATCATGTGGGTGGCGAGTGTGATGTCCAGGCGGGAGGCGGCCTCGCTCATGGACTCGATGCCACCGATGGTGAAGGTCGAGGCCGGGCGGGAGCGGTGGATGACCTGCACCCCCCGGCCCTGCATGGTCTGGACCAGGCCCTGGGCCACCAGCAGGGCGATGGCCTTGCGCACGGTGTTGCGCGTGCAGTCGAACTCCTGGGCCAGCGCGTTCTCCGAGGGCAGGTACTCCAGGAAGCCGTAGTAGCCCGAGGTGATGCGCTCATGGAGGTCCTGGAAGATCTGATCGTACTTGGCCTGGGCCACCGAGGGCTCCTCCTGCTGCATGCGGCGGACGTGCCGGATCGGCACTGGGGTTGTGCGCACAAGTATGGTGCTCCGGGCGCTGCCCGGCGGCACCGACACGACCCGCACGAAGAGCGCATACAGGTCTGTGACCCCCGCGTTCCCAGCACGTGACCTGACCCTTGGGCGACCCGTCTGCGGACCGCCGGTGGCCCGCACCGCCCAGCCGGCCCTGCGCCGCCCGGTACCGGTCCCGTGCCGGCTCTGGCGGCCGCCCCGATGGCATGCACTTGCGCTGGTGGCGGGCCCGTGCGCACCATGACGCCACTGCCCTGCCCCACGCCTGGGCAGGCCGCCCCCAGGCTCGGCGGGCCACGGCCACCGAGCGGACCCCGAAAGGACAGCCCCATGCCCCAGCCCACCGGCCGCATCCTCATCCTCATCAAGCCCGACGCCGTCGAGCGCCGACTCACCGGTGAGATCCTGCGCCGCATCGAGGCCAAGGGCTACGACCTGACCGCGCTCAAGGTCGTCACCCCCACCCCCCAGATCCTGGCCGAGCACTACGCCGAGCACGTGGAGCGCCCCTTCTACCCCGGCATCGTGGAGTACATGACCTCCGGGCCCGTCGTGGCGGCCGTGGCCGAGGGCCACCGCGTCGTGGAGGGCGTGCGCTCCCTCATGGGCCCCACCGACCCCACCACCGCCGCCCCCGGCACCATCCGCGGCGACCTGGGGCGCGACTGGGGCACCAGCGCCATCAAGAACCTCGTCCACGGCTCGGACTCCGAGGACTCCGCCGCCCGCGAGATCGCCATCTGGTTCCCCGAGCTCGACAGCTGATCCCTGATGGGGCCCCGGCGGGGCCGGGCCGGGCCGGCGCCGTGGCTGCCCGCCCGGCCCCGGCCCGCCCGCTATGGTGGCCCCGTGCATCTCAAGACGTTGACGATCAAGGGATTCAAGTCCTTCGCCTCGTCAACCACCCTCCGCCTGGAGCCGGGTATCACCGCGGTGGTGGGCCCCAACGGCTCGGGCAAGTCCAATGTCGTGGACGCCCTGACCTGGGTGATGGGGGAGCAGGGGGCCAAGAACCTGCGCGGGGGCTCCATGGCCGACGTCATCTTCGCCGGCGCCGGATCCCGGCCCGCCCTGGGGCGCGCCGAGGTGTCCCTGACCATCGACAACTCCGACGGCGCCCTGCCCATCGACTACACCGAGGTCACCATCTCGCGCACCCTCTTCCGCGGCGGAGGCAGCGAATACCACATCAACGGTACCCAGTGCCGCCTCCTGGACGTCCAGGAGCTCCTGTCCGACACCGGCCTGGGCCGCCAGATGCACTCCATCGTCGGCCAGGGCCAGCTCGACGCCGTCCTGAGCGCCACGCCCGAGGACCGGCGCGGCTTCATCGAGGAGGCCGCCGGGGTCCTCAAGCACCGCAAGCGCAAGGAGCGGGCCCTGCGCAAGCTGGAGTCCATGAGCGCGGACCTGTCCCGCGTGGCCGATCTGGCCCAGGAGCTGCGCCGCCAGCTGGGCCCCCTGGCCCGCCAGGCGGCCGTGGCCCGCCGCGCCCGCACCATCCAGGTCGAGGTCCGCGACGCCTCGGCCCGCCTGCTGGCCGACGACGTCGTCCAGGCCCAGTCCCTCCTGGAGGCCGGACAGGAGGACTCCGCCGTCCTGGACCGCCGCCGCGCCGAGGCCCAGGAGGCCGAGACCGGCGCCCGCGCCCGCCTGGCCGCCCTGGCCCAGGACGAGGCCGCCTGCGCCCAGCGGCTGTCCCGGGCCGCCGAGGTGTGGCAGGACCTCACCGGTGCCGCCCAGTCCCTGGCGGCACTGGAGCAGGTCGCCGCCGAGCGGGTGCGGCTGCTGGCCTCGGCCACCGCCCCGCCGCGGGGAACCGACCCCGCCGAGCTCGAGCGCCGAGCCCAGGAGGCCGCACAGGAGGAGGACGACCTGGCCCAGGCCGTCCAGGAGGCCGGCGCCGCACTGGAGCAGGCCGAGCGCCGGCGCAGCGAGGCCGAGGCCGCCGAGGCCCACACCGAGCAGCGGCTGGTCGCCCTTCAGCGCCAGGCCGCCGAGCACCGCGAGACCCTGGCCCGCGCCGGGGGCCGCCTGGCCTCGGCCCGCAGCCGCCACGAGGCCTCCCAAGCCGCCCTGGACCATGCCCGCGCCTCCCTGGAAGCCGCCCAGGAGCGCCAGGCCCGCGCCGAGGCCGAGCTCGCCCAGACCCGGCACGACCAGAGCGGCGGCGCCGCCGAGGACGGCGCCGAGGACGCCAGCGGGCCGGGCCCCGGGAGCCGAGGCGGCCCTGACAGTGGCACCGACAGTGGGGCAGGCTCCCCCGGGGAGGGCGTCGCCGGGGCCGGCCTGGCCGCAGCCCAGGCCGCCGCCGCCCACGAGCAGGCCACCGCGGAGGTGGCCCGCGCCCGCCAGGCCGTCTCCCAGGCCACCGACGCGCGCCGGGAGGCCGCCTCGGAGCGGGCCACCTGGACCGCCCGGCGCGACACCCTGGCCCTGTCCCTGCGCAGCCAGGACGGCACCGAGGCGCTCCTGGAGGCCGGCATCGGCGGAGTGCTGGGGCCCCTGGCCGAGCACATCGAGGTCGAGCGCGGCTGGGAGAACGCCGTGGCCGCGCTCCTGCGCGACCTGGCCGGGGCGGGGCTGGCCCGGGACGCCGCCACCGCCTACGCCGCCCTGGAGCGCTCGCGGGAGGAGGACATGGGGGCAGTGAGCCTGGTCCTGGCCGCCGATGACCTGCCACCAGGACCCCCGGCGCCCGCCGGCGAGCCCCCGGTGCCGGGGAGCCGCCCGGCCGCTGGACTGGTCAGTGCCGCTGACCGGGGGCTGGCCCAGGTGCTCGCCCACCTCCTGGCTGGCGCCTGGGTGGTGGAGGACATGGAGGCCGCCCGGGCGCTGCGCGAGCGCGTGCCGAGCGCCGTGGTGGCCACCCGCGCCGGGGACGTGCTGGCCCCCGGCTGGGTGGTGGGCGCCGGCCGGGGGGCCTCCTCCATCCTGGAGCTGGCCGCCGCCCATGAGGAGGCCCAGGCCCAGGCTCAGGCCGCGGCCCACGCCGAGGCCCAGGCCGATGAGGAGCTGGTGCGGGCCCGGCAGGCCGAGGAGGCCGCCCGCCAGTACCTGGGCGAGGCGCTGACAGCCCTGCGCCGGGCTGACGCCGAGGCCGCTCGCGCCGCCGAAACCATCGCCCGCCTGACCTCCGCCGCCCACGCCGCAGGACAGGAGACCGAGCGCGCCCAGCGCGTCCTGGAGCGGGCCCGGGATGAGGCCGCCACACGCACCGCCGAGCTGGCCGCGGCCACCACCGCCCTGGCCGAGATCGAGGACCGGCAGGACGGGCAGGGCCAGCAGGCCGATGGGGCCCTGGAGGAGGCGGGCCGGGCCCGCCAGGAGGCCGCCGCGGCCGCCAGGCAGGCCAGGTCCCAGGAGACCGAGGCGCGTCTGGCCCTGCGCACGGCCGAGGAGCGCGAGCGCTCCCACCGGGGCCGGGCCGACTCGCTGCGCGCCGCGGCCCGCCGCGAGCGCGAGGCGCGCCTGGCTGCCGAGCGGGCCGCCGCCCAGCGCTCAGCCCAGCTGGAGGTGGCCGCGCAGGTGCGCGACCGGGCCCGCGCCGCCGCGCAGGTGGCTGATGACAGCGCCCGCCAGGCCGCCGAGGAGCGCCGCGCCGCCCAGGACGAGCGCACCCGGGTGGCGGCCGAGACCAGCGGGGCCCGCGAGGAGATCGACGCCCTGGTCAAGGAGCTGGCCATGCTCACCGACGCCGCCCACCGCGAGGAGGTGGCCCGTGCCGAGCAGCGCATGCGCCTGGAGGCACTGGCCGAGCGGGCCATGAGCGAGCTCGGCGTGGAGATCGAGGCCCTGGTGGAGGAGTACGGGCCGCATATGCCGGTGCCCGACGTCGTCGACGCCCCGGATGAGGATCCGGGTGGTGCCGGGGCGCAGGAGACCGAGCGCCAGCGCAGTGGCCGGCCGGATGACCAGCACGGGGGCCTGGCCGAGCAGCGGCAGGCGGGCAGGGAGTCGGCCCGCGGCGCCGGCAGGCCCTATGTGCGCGCCGAGCAGGAGAAGCGCCTGGCCAGGGCCACGCGCGACCTGGCCCGGCTGGGCCGGGTCAACCCCCTGGCCCTGGAGGAGCATGCCGCCCTGGAGCAGCGCCACCAGTTCCTCGCCGAGCAGCTGGCCGACCTCAAGCGCTCCCGCGATGACCTGCTGAGCATCGTCGAGGAGGTCGATGCCCGCGTCCAGGAGGCCTTCGCCCTGGCATACCAGGACACCGCCCGGGAGTTCGCCGGCGTCTTCGACCGGCTCTTCCCCGGGGGGCAGGGGCGCCTGGTGCTCACCGACCCCCAGGACATGCTCACCACCGGCATCGAGATCGAGGCCCGCCCCGCCGGCAAGAAGGTCAAGCGCCTCTCCCTGCTCAGCGGCGGGGAGCGGTCACTGGCGGCGGTGGCCCTGCTGGTGGCGATCTTCAAGGCCCGCCCCTCGCCCTTCTACGTCATGGATGAGGTCGAGGCGGCCCTGGATGACACGAACCTGGGCCGGCTGCTGGAGATCTTCACCGAGCTGCGCGCCTCCAGCCAGCTCATCATCATCACCCACCAGAAGCGCACCATGGAGGTGGCCGATGCCCTCTACGGCATCACCATGCGCGAGGGCATCACCAAGGCCGTCTCCCAGCGCCTGGCCCGGCAGTGAGCAGCGGCGCTGGTGAGCCAGTGGGCAGCGGGTGGCAGTGCGTGGCGGGGTGCGAGACCGGCCCGCTGCGGCGGGGCGTTGATCCTGCCACAGCACAAACTGAGCGAACCCTGGGATTGTGGCATTGGAATGCTGAAAGATGACCAAGTGCTCCCAGGGCAATCATGAGTGGGACTCAGGTATTTATCAGGAGAGGCTGTTTGTTGCTCGACATCTGCGGGTAAGGCTTGGGTTTTGGGTGAAGCCAGGGCACAATCCTACCTATGGGTGCCATGATCATTCCGCTCGCCGTTGTCCTGGTGGCGGGGCTCATTGTTCTGGGTCTCGTCGTCGCCGACCGATATCCGATCTCCACCTGGCCTGCGCGCATCCGCCGCCTCGTTGAGGATGCCCGCCAGGAGGAGGAGCCCGTGGAGGTCGTGCCCCAGGAGGTGCGCCTGTCCGACCTCATGACCCGCGAGGGCCCCTCGGCCTACACGCGCACCGACTCCTTCGAGGGCCTGGTCTCCGTGGTCGACCGCGCCCTGGACACCGCCGAGAGGGCCAAGGAGACCGCCGGCACCAAGGCCCAGGAACTGGAGGCGCGCCGCCAGGCCGCCCGGCGCGCCAAGGCCCAGGTCCCCCAGCACTCCAGGCCGGTCAAGGGCTGAGCCCCCTGCCCTGCGGCGGCGCGTCCGCCCGGCTGGCGCGGCATGAGGCATCCATATGAGGCATCCATGGCGCCCCGGGCGAGCATCCCGCCGCAAGGGGCGCCGCGCGCCAGTCGGTGACGTCCGGCCAGTGAACCCCTATCAGTGAACATCGGGCGCAACCTCTGCCAACACCCTGCCCGCCCCCGCGGGGATCGTGCATGATGAGGCCATGGAGCCCATCCTCATCGTTGCCGTTGTCCTGGCCGTCCTCGCCCTGGTAGGAGGTCTGTGGCTCTTCGTGGGCCGCAGGCGTGGAGGCCGGGTCCCCGAGGAGATCAGCGCCCACAAGCCCACCAGGCTCGACGACCTCTTCCCGCCCGAGGGTGAGCCCGCCGCGGGCGAGGAGGCTGCCGGGGAGACGGCCGAGGGCGCTGCGCAGGCGCCCGCCGCCACCCTGGAGCGGCCCGAGTCCATCCCCGGGCGCATGCAGCGCCTGCGCGCCCGCCTGGCCGGCTCCGGCGGCTTCGGCAAGGCGATCCTCTCAGTGCTCTCGCGCGGTGACCTGTCCGAGACCGACTGGGAGGAGATCGAGGACACCCTGCTGACCTCCGACCTGGGCATCGAGGTCACCACCGCGCTCATGGACCAGTTGCGCACCCAGGCCAAGGTGCTCGACACCTCCGATCCGCAGGCGGTGCGCGAGGTCCTGCGCGCCGAGCTGCTGGCCCTGGTCGACCCCTCCCTGGACCGCTCCTTGAACCTGGAGCGCCCCGGTGCCCCGGCGGCGCAGGCCGGTGACCCCTCTGAGGCCGAGGCCCTCGATGCCGGCGCCGATGACGCCGATGACCAGGCCGCCGAGGATGTTCAGGCCCCCGCTGAGGCGGAGGAGCCAGCGCAGGACGGTGAGGCAGGGGCGGTTAAGGATGCCGGTGCCGATGATGCCCGCGCGGCGGACCGGTCCGAGGGCGCCGCGGCCCCCGGGGCCCAGGGCGGCCCGGCCGCCGCCATCCTCATGGTCGGGGTCAACGGCACCGGCAAGACCACCACCTGCGGCAAGCTCGCCCGCGTCCTGGTGGCCCAGGACAAGACCGTCGTCCTGGGTGCCGCCGACACCTTCCGGGCCGCCGCCGCCGAGCAGCTGGCCACCTGGGGGGAGCGCGTGGGCGTGGAGGTCGTGCGCTCCGAGCGCGAGGGCGCCGACCCCGCCTCGGTGGCCTTCGACGCCGTGCGCCAGGCCGCCGACCAGGGGGCCGACGTCGTCGTGGTCGACACCGCCGGGCGGTTGCAGAACAAGGCAGGCCTCATGGACGAGCTGGGCAAGATCAAGCGCGTCATGGAGAAGGTCGCCCCCGTCGGCGAGGTCCTCCTGGTCCTGGATGCCACCACCGGGCAGAACGGCATGCGCCAGGCCCAGGTCTTCTCCGAGGCGGTGGGCATTACCGGCATCGTGCTGACCAAGCTCGACGGCACCGCCAAGGGCGGCATCGTCGTCACCGTGCAGAAGGAGCTGGGCGTGCCCGTCAAGCTCGTCGGCCTGGGCGAGGGCGCCGACGACCTGGCGCCCTTCGACCCCGAGGGCTTCGTCGACGCCCTCCTGGGCTGAGACCCCCACCCGATCGCCGGCCCCGCGAGCACCGCGGGGCCGGCGATGTGCTGCCGGGCGCAGGAGCCTGCGCTAGCATAGACGGCGGACACGGGGTGCGCGCCCCGACGCCATGCGGGCGTCGCAGTCGCGCTGAGATCACACCCGTGGAACCTGATCTAGCTCGTACTAGCGAAGGGAATGTCCGCATGACACCCGTACCCGCCCTCGTCCCCCGCGTGCTGTCCATCGCCGGCACCGATCCCTCCGGTGGCGCCGGAACCGCCGCAGACACCAAGTCGATCACCGCCGCCGGCGGCTACGCCATGGCCGTGGTCACCTGCCTGGTGGCGCAGAGCACCCGGGGGGTGCGCGAGGTCCACACCCCGCCCACCGCCTTCCTGCGCGCCCAGCTCGACGCCGTGGGCCAGGACGTGGCCATCGACGCCGTCAAGACCGGCATGCTCGGCACCACCGAGATCATCGAGACCGTCTGGGCCTGGCTGGAGGAGCTCGGGTCCCAGCCCGCCCAGCACGCTGCTCGCCGCGCCCAGGTGGCAGGCCCCGGCGGCAGGCCGCCCCTCCTGGTGGTCGACCCGGTCATGGTGGCCACCAGCGGCGACCGCCTCCTGGAGCCCCAAGCCGAGGCCGCCATGACCGCCCTGTGCCAGCGGGCCACCGTCATCACCCCCAATATCGCCGAGCTGGCGGTCATCACCGGGCAGGAGCCCGCCACCACCGCCGAGGAGGCCCTGGACCAGGCGCGCGCCTGGAGCCAGCGAACCGGCACCGACGTCCTGGTCAAGACCGGGCACCTCAGCGGCGAGATGGCCACCACCTTCTGGGTGGGCCCGGACGGCGTCCTGGCGCAGGTCCCCACCCGGCGCCTGGCCACCACCTCCACCCACGGCACCGGCTGCTCGCTGTCCAGTGCCCTGGCCGCCCGCCTGGCCGCCGGGCAGGAGCCCGCCCAGGCCCTGGCCTGGAGCTGCCACTGGCTCCATGAGGCCATCGCCCACGGCGCCGAGCTGGGCGTGGGCCAGGGCCATGGCCCGGTCGACCACTCCCACCGCTCCCGGCGCCTGGCCCTGGCCGCCGACACCGCCCCCTGGGTGCCGCGCGATGCCGTGCCCCCGGCCCTGGAGCACCCCGATGAGCTCCGGGCCGTGGCGGGCGTGCCCGGCCTGCCCTCCCCACCCGCCGCCCATCCCGACCGGGCCGTACCGCCCCAGGGGCCCTGGACCCGGGCGCTGTGGCGATCGGCCGGCCCCCTCATCGCCCAGATCCAGGACAGCGGCTTCGTGCGCGCCCTGGTCGAGGGCACCCTGGCCGCCCCGGAGTTCGACTTCTACCTGGCCCAGGACACCCACTACCTGGCCCGCTACGCCAAGGCCCTGGCCACCGTCTCCACCCGGGCCCCCAGCGCCGCCCAGACCGCCCAGTGGGCGCGGACCGCCGCCGCCGTCATCGACGACGAGGCCGAGCTCCACCGCACCTGGCTGGCCGGGCGCGAGCTGCCCGCCGAGAGCCCCGTGTGCCTGGCCTACACCGACTTCCTCCAGGCCACCGCCTCGGTCGAGCCCTACGCCGTGGCCGCGGCGGCCCTGCTGCCCTGCCCCTGGCTCTACGCCCACATCGGGGCGGGCATGCCCCACCCCGGCCCCGACCACCCCTACGCCGCCTGGCTGTCGACCTACCACGACCCCGTCTTCGCCCGGATGTCCAACCAGGCGGCCGCCCTGACCGAGCAGGCCATGGCCCAGGCCACGCCCACCGAGCGCTCCCGGGCCGCCCGGGCCTTCCTCATCGCCTGCCGCCACGAGCTGGAGTTCTTCGAGCAGGCCCGGCGCCTGGGCGACATGCAGGCGGGCGGGGCTGCGGTGGGCCAGATGCAGGACGGCGGGGCACCGGCATGAGACGGGCCCAGCCGGCCCCCGACCCGGGGCCGGGCCCCCGACCTGCCCCCGCTGACGGCGCGCCGGGGCCAGCAGCCGAGCAGCTGCCCCCGCAGGGCCGGGCGGCGCTGCGCGCCGGCGTCGTGGGCAACTGGGTGGACAACCTCCACGTCTTCGCCCCGCTCATGGCCCTGGCCCCGGCCCTGCCCGAGCTGGCGGGGCCCGGCCGGGAGCTGGGAGCCGGCGCGCTCATCGTCGTGGCCATGCTGCTGGGGCGCCCCGTGGGCGGGGTGCTGCTGGGGAGGGTCTCGGACCGCCTGGGGCGCACCCGCACCACGCGCCTGGCCATCGCCGGCACCGCCGCCTGCTCCCTGCTCATCGCCGTCCTGCCCGGCCACCAGGTGCTCGGAGCGGGCACCATGGCGGCGATCCTCGTGCTGCGCCTGGCCGGCGGGGTCTTCGTGGCCGGGGAGTACTCCGCGGCGATCCCCCTGGCCATGGAGTGGAGCCCCGGTGGGCGCAGGGGCCTCATGAGCGGGGCGATCCTGTCCATGGCGCCCCTGGCCCAGGCCACCATCGCCTTCGCCACCGCCGGCCTGCTCAGCCTCCTGGGCCCCCAGGCCTATGCGGCCTGGGGGTGGCGCCTGGTCTTCGCCGCCGGTGGCCTGGCCTCCCTGTCCATGCTCGCCTACTACTCCCACCGGGTGGTCGACGCCCCCATCTTCCACCGCCAGCGCGCCCAGGCCGGCCCCGGATCGCAGCCGGGGCCGGAGTGGTCGGGCGAGCCGGCGCAGCCGGGACGGGGGCGCGGCAGGTCGGCGCGGCCGGGCCCGTCCGACCGGGGCCGGCTGCGCGCCCTCCTCCACGGGCCCTGGGCGCCCCGGTTCTGGCAGTGCATGGTCCTCATGACCGGCCTGTGGTGCCTGACCGTGGCCGCCGTCCTCCTGCTCAGTGCCCGCCTGCCGGCACTGACCGGCCTGAGCGCCGCGGAGGTCTCAGTGGCCATGGGCATCGCCTCCGTGGCCCAGGCGGCCGCCATGGCCTGGGCCGGGCACCTGTCCACCCTGGTGGGGCGGCGCTGCCTGCTCATGGCCTGGGGCGCGGTGGCAGGGGCGGTCGGGCCGGCGGCATGGTGGTGGGCGGCAGGGGCCACCACCCCGGCCCAGGCCGCCGTGGCCGCCGGCCTCACCCAGGTGGCGACCGTCAGCGCCTACGGCCCGGTGGCGGCCTACCTCTCCGAGCGCTTTCCCACCCCGGTGCGCTCGACCGGATACGGATCGGCCTACAGCCTCTCGCTCATCGGCCCCTCCCTCTACCCCTTCTACCTGCCGGCCCTGGAGGCCCGGGCCGGGGAGGGCGTGACCATCACCGGCCTCATGGCCCTGGGCGGAGCGCTCGTCATCCTGGGGGCCCGCCTCGGCCCCGCCCTCAGCGGGGAGCAGATCCGGGACGATCTGGACCGCGCGGCCCTGGGGGAGGACCGCGCCGGCCCCCGTTGCGCATCCTCGGACCGGGGCGGGATCAGTCAATGGCGTGATGGCGCCGCACTCGCCACGGCCGGGTGCCGTGAACGCACTGAGGATGCGCCACAGGCGCCGCAGGACCGGCGGGCCGGGGGAGGACCGGTGGAGAGCGGGCGAACAGGACGGGCAGAGCCTCTATGAGCACGGCAGGAGAGCAGACCAGCAGGACCGAGGCCGCCGGGACGGGCCCCGGCGATAACCACCCCGCCCTGCAGGAGGCGCCCTCGCCCCCGAGCTGGGATATCGAGCAGGCCGCGCCCACCATCGCCGCTGTACGCCGCACCCAGCCCCTCGTGCACTGCCTGAGCGCCACGGTCTCCATGGGGATCGTGGCCAACGGCCTGCTGGCCGCCGGCGGGCGCCCCATGATGACCGAGACCCTCCAGGAGGCACCCGCCATCACCGCCCTGGCCGACGCCCTCCTGATCAACCTGGGCACCCTGAGCACCGACGGCGCCGTCGGGATCCCCGCCACCGTCGCCGTCGACCCCGGCCGGCCCTGGGTGCTCGACCCCGCCGCCGTGGGGGCCGCCCCGGTGCGCACCGCCCTGGCCCGCCACCTGCTGGCCAGCCGCCCACGGATCGTGCGCGCCAATGCCAGCGAGGTCAGGGTCCTGGCCGGGGCCTCCACCGGCGGGCGCGGCGCGGACTCCGTGGATGCGCCCGAGGCCGCCCGCACCGCCGCCGTGGAGGTGGCCCGGTGCACCGGGGGAGCGGTGGCGGTCTCGGGGGAGCGCGACCTCATCGTCGATGAGCAGCGCGCCGTCGTCGTCGAGCGGGGCAGCGCCATGCTCACCCGCCTCACCGGAACCGGCTGCCTGCTGGGGGCCCTGAGCGCGGCCTGCCTGGCCGTCCAGCCCGACCCGCTGGCCGCGGCCGCCGGCGCCAGCCTCTGGCTCGCCCTGGCCGGGGAACGGGCCGCCGCGCGCTCGCGGGGACCGGGAGGCTTCGCCACCGCCCTGCTCGATGCCCTGGACGAGGTGGGCAGGCAGTGCGAGGGCGCGGAGACCGTCCCGGCCCCCGCCCGCTCGACCGCCCGGAGGGGAGAGCCCCTCGACCTGCGCTGCTACCTGGTGACCTCCGGCAGCGGGCCCCGCACCGTGGAGGTGGCGGCCGCCGCTGCGGGGGCCGGGGCCGGCGTGGTCCAGGTGCGCGCCAAGGATCTGGAGGCCGCCGCGCTGCTGGAGCTGGTGCGGGCGGTGGCCGAGGCGGTCCAGCGGGCCCGGTCCGCCACCCGCGTCCTGGTCGATGACCGCAGCGACGTGGCCCTGGCGGCGATGCAGGCCGGGGCGCATGTCCACGGGGTCCACCTGGGGGCCCAGGACCTGCCGGTGCGCGCGGCGCGCCAGATGCTCGGGCCCGAGGCGATCATCGGCCTGACCACCGGCACCCTGGAGCTGGTGGAGGCGGCCAATGAGGTGGCCGGGGCCATCGACTACGTGGGGGCCGGGCCCTTCCGCCCCACCCCCACCAAGCGCTCAGGACGCCGGCCCCTCGGCGTGGAGGGCTACCGGCCCCTGGTGGCCGCCAGCAGGGTGCCGGTGGTGGCCATCGGGGATGTGCGCCCCGACGACGCCGCCGCCCTGGCCCGCAGCGGCGTGGCCGGGGTGGCGCTGGTGCGCGCCCTCATGGAGGCCTCCGATCCGGCCGTGGTGGTCGCCCGCGTCCTGGAGGGCTTCCGGGCTCCCGGCCCCCACCCCCGGCGACCCCGCCCGCGCTGACGGCGCGGACGGGGCAGGGGACGTCTCACCGCCGTGACAGTGCTCGCAGGCAGATCACCAGGCTCACGGCCGCCCACACCAGCAGGACGATGAGATCCCTGACCTGCCAGGTGTAGTCGCCCGAGGCCAGCCCCGCGCGCAGCAGGTCGGCTGCCGGGCGGATGGGCAGCCAGTCGTGGAGCACCTCCAGCCATCGGGGCAGGTGGGATGCGGGGAAGGTCACGGGCGAGAACAGGAGGATGAAGAAGATGAGCGCCTGGGTGGCCGCTTGGGCCACCATGGGGCGCAGTGCCACGGCGATCGCATAGCCGACGGTGGCGGACACGCTGCTCACCAGCAGCGCTGCGCTGACGAGCAGCGGCCAGTGCGGGTCCAGGGACAGGTCGAAGCGCAGCAGCGCCACCGTCAGGGAGGCGGCGAGTCCGGGCAGGGCTATCACCGCCCACATGGTGAGGTCGGCGATCAGGAGGATCGGGCGAGGCACCGGCAGGCTGCGCATATAGGCGAAGGTTCCGTTGTTGCGCTCCGTGGCCACGGCCTGGGGGACCATGACCAGCCCGACAGTCAGGAGCTGGACGGTGGGCGCTCCGGTCGACATGTGCAGGGCGATCCCCGGCAGGTCATCGATGCCGGGGATGAGCAGGGCGAACCCGAGGATGATCCCGGCGGCCATGAAGATCTGCAGCACGATGACCACGGGGAGCATCGGCCCCACGGAGAGCAGCTTCCACCGCAGGATGGTGAGGTAGAGGGACCGGGCGCCCGGGGCGCGGGCCGACAGCGGGCGGCCCGTCCCGGCGGGCTCTGGGGCGGTGGTGGTCGGAGTGGTGGCTGGGGTGGCGGTGGTCATGCGGCGATCTCCTCGGTCTGGTCGTCCTGCTCGGAATCGGGGGCCTGGGTCAGGCCCAGGTAGGCGTCCTCCAGGGTGCTGGGGCTCAGGGCGTAGGTCTCGATGGCCCCGCTCTCGCGCTGGCCGGTGGCCCACTCCACGCAGGCCGCGGCGTCGGCGGCGGGGATCGTCAGCAGGAGCCGGCGCCCGGTGCGCACCGCCTGCAGCGGCTGTGAGGGCAGGGCGGGGCGGGTCTGGGGCCCCTGGGTGCGCGCCTGCGGGGAGGCGGCGTCCAGGGGGCTCTGCGCGCCCGTCGCCAGGTGCAGCTCGAGACGCAGGGCGCCCTCGCCGCCGCGCAGGCTCGCGGGCGTTCCACTGGCCACCACCCGGCCGCGGTCCAGGACGATGACCTCGTCGAGCACCTGATCGGCCTCGATGACGTTGTGGGTGACCAGGAGGACCCCCGCCCCGGCGTCGGCGCGCCGTCGCACGGCGTCCCACAGGAGGCGGCGGCGCGAGGCGTCGACGTCGTTGGTCGGCTCATCGAGGATGAGCAGCGGCGTGGGGGCGACGGCGGCCATGGCGAAGCCGACGAGCCTGCGGATCCCGCCCGACAGGCCGCCGCCCTCGGGCAGGGCGCGGCGGGTCAGCCACGGCCCGTAGTCGAGCTCCTCGGCCAGCGCCAGGGAGGCGGCCCGGGCATCGCGGGCGGACAGCCCCCGCAGCCGTGCAGCGATCTCAACGGCCTCGCGCGGGGTCAGCCCGTCGATGGGGGACTGGGCCTGGGGCTGGATCGCGACGGCGCGCCGTGCCGCGGCCGGGTGGGCGACGGCGTCGAGGCTCCCGATGCGGATGTCCCCGGAGTCGGGCCGCAGCAGGCCGACCACTTGGGAGACCAGGGTGGTCTTGCCGGCACCGTTGTGGCCCAGGAGGCCGACGACGGTGCCGGGCTCGACGCTCAGATCAACGGAGTCGTTGGCGGTGACGGCGCCGAAGCGGCGCGTCAGACCGGTGATGCTCAGACTGGGGGAGGACATGATCGCCTTTCAGATACTCTCGGTATGTGCATACCGAGAGTATCTGGGGGTGGGCTCGGGTGCAAGCCCTCCCTGGCGCTACGATCGGCAGGTGCACGACCTTCCCGACCCGATCAGCCGTAGGGACCGCCAGAGGCAGACCCGCGAGGCCATCGTCCTTGCCGCCCGCGCCTCCTTCGCGCGCGACGGCTACCACGGCGCGCGGCTCGATGAGATCGCGCGCGCGGCGGGCTTCTCCAAGGGCGCGGTCTACTCCAACTTCGCGAACAAGGCCGAGCTCTTCCTGGCGATCATGGACATGAACATCGAGCAGTCGCTGACCGCGGGGGGGCGCACCCTGTTCGAGATTCCATCGGCGGAGCTGTCCGACGACAGTGATGCCGCCCGCGCCGTGCGGAACTTCGCGCTCGCCACCCTGGAGTTCGTCGCTGTGGCGGCCAGGGACGAGGTCCTGAGCGTCGAGGTGGCACGGCGCATCGATCTTCAGCTCCTGGGCTATGCGGCGCTCGACGAGGCGGTGCGTGCGGCGCGGTGCGAGCGCGGCGAGGCCGTCGATGATGATCTCGACGCCGAGCAGGTCGGCGCCCTCCTGTCCGCCCTCTATCAGGGTGCGGCCGCGCTGAGGCTCGCCGGGAGCAGGGCCTTCGACGGCGAGCTGCTCAAGGCGGGCAGGGCGCGGCTGCTCCAGCCCGGCGGCCTCTCGGTTGACGAGATGTCGGAGGTCCTGGCCCGGGCGCAGCGCCTCCCGCTGGTCGAGCAGCGCATGGCCGAGGCGGTGCGCGACTGGCGGGCGAGCCGCCAGGAGGGGCAGGAGTAGTCCTCACCGCCGGCTCGGCGCCGTCGGCTCGGCCGTCATGGGCGGGCGTCGCCTATCGGCACGCCGCCCTCGGCGGATGATCTGGAGGCGCAGGACAGGCGCTGGCTATGCCGTGGGGTGATCCGCTGGGCCCCTCACCCGGGAGGCGGCCCCGTGGGCGGGGGCCGGCCTGGCCGTCGCAGGCGGGGAGCACTCGGTGAGGGGCCGGCTTGCCCGGCCCGCTATCCTGGCCCCGGCGTGCGCTGCGCCTAGGCCATCCTGCCCCGACCCAGAAGGACCCCTCGTGTTCGGCAACCTCTCCGACCGGCTCACCGCCTCCTTCAACCAGCTGCGCGGCAAGGGCCGCCTGACCGAGGCCGACGTCGATGCCACCGTCGGCGAGATCCGCCGCGCCCTGCTGGAGGCCGACGTCGCCCTCCCGGTGGTGCGCGCCTTCACCGCGGCGGTGCGCGAGAAGGCCACCGACGCGGCCCGCTCCCAGGTCCTCAACCCCGGCCAGCAGGTCGTCAAGATCGTCAACGAGGAGCTCGTCGAGATCCTGGGCGGGGCCAGCCGCGAGATCAACTGGGCCGACCGCGGCCCCACCATCATCATGCTCGCCGGCCTCCAGGGCGCCGGCAAGACCACCCTGGCCGGAAAGCTCGGGCGCTGGCTGCGAGACCAGGGCAAGCGCGTCCTGCTCGTGGCCTCCGACCTCCAGCGGCCCAATGCCGTCACCCAGCTGAGCGTCGTGGCCGAGCGCGCCGGGGTGCACGTGTGGGCCCCCGAGCCCGGCAACGGGGTGGGCGACCCGGTGGCCGTGGCCCGCTCCGGTGTGGAGCGCGCCCGCGAGAACGGCTACGACGTCGTCGTGGTGGACACCGCCGGGCGCCTGGGCGTGGACGCCGAGATGATGGACCAGGCCATCCGCATCCGCGACGCCGTCAGCCCCCACGAGATCCTCTTCGTCCTGGACGCCATGGTGGGCCAGGACGCCGTCAACACCTCGGTGGCCTTCCGCGACGGCGTGGGATTCACCGGCGTGGTGCTCTCCAAGCTCGACGGCGATGCCCGGGGCGGTGCGGCCCTGTCCGTGCGCGGGGTGACCGGTGCCCCCGTCCTGTTCTCCTCCACCGGTGAGGGGCTGGGGGACTTCGAGCGCTTCCACGCCGACCGCATGGCCTCGCGCATCCTGGATATGGGGGACCTGCTCACCCTCATCGAGCAGGCCGAGCGCACCATGGACCGCCAGGAGGCCGAGGACGCGGCCGCCAAGCTGGCCAAGGGCACCTTCACCCTCGACGACTTCCTGTCCCAGCTGCGCCAGATCCGCAAGATGGGATCGATGAAGAAGCTGCTGGGCATGATGCCCGGCATGGGGCAGATGCGCGAGGCCCTGGAGAGCTTCGATGAGCGCGAGGTCGACCGCATCGAGGCCATCGTGTGCTCCATGACCCCGGCCGAGCGCAAGGACCTGTCCATCCTCAACGGCTCGCGCCGCTCGCGCATCGCCAAGGGCTCGGGCACCACCGTCCAGGCCGTCAACGAGCTGGTGGAGCGCTTTGAGCAGGCCAAGAGGATGATGGAGGCCATGGCCTCCGGCGGCATGGACGGGCTGGGCGCCGGGGGAGGGATGCCGGGCATGGGCTCCCTGCCCGGCACCGGCAAGCACTCCAAGGGGCGCCAGGCCCCCAAGGCCAGGAAGAAGGGCAAGGGGGGCTCGAAGAAGGGCCGCTCGGGCAACCCCGCCAAGGCGGCCCGCCAGGCCAAGGAGTCGGCTGCCCGGGCCGAGGAGGCCGCCCAGGCGCCCGCGCCCGTGGCCGGCTCGGCCTTCGGGCTGGGCGGGGCGGCTGGCTCCTACGGGATCATGCCCGAGTCCTCCCCGGCGCCCGAGGCGCCCTCGCAGGCCGGCGCCGAGGAGGTCGTGTCCGCCCTGCCCGAGGACCTGCGCCGCCACCTGGGGCTGTGAGCCGGCTGGGGGCTGCGGGGCCCGGTGCCGGGGCGTCCCCCGCGACCGGGGTGCCGCTGACCCGGCGGGCCGGGGAGGGCTACGTCATCCCCGGCGGGCTGGTCGATGTCCACTGCCACATCGGGCTGGGGCCCGGCGGCGCCGTCGACCGCCCCACCGCCCTGGCCCAGGCGCGCGCCGCCGCGGGGGCCGGTATCGGGCTCATCCGCGACTGCGGGGCTCCCACGGACACCCACTGGCTGGAGGATCCCGACCAGGTGGTCGCTGCGGGGCCGGCTGTGCGGGGGGCGGGCGGCGCCGATCCCGATGGCCGTGACGCTGATCGGGACCTGGGGCCGGGGGCTGTCAGTATGCCGCCGCTGCCGCGCCTCATCCGCTCCGGGCGCCACCTGGCCCGCCCCAAGCGCTACCTGCGCGGCTTCGCCGAGGAGCTGGGCTCCCCGGGCGACCTGGTCGAGGCGGTGGCCCGCCAGGCAGGGTCCGGGGACGGGTGGGTCAAGATCGTCGCGGACTGGATCGACCGCTCCCAGGGGGCCGATGCGGATATCGCGCCCCTGTGGCCCGCGCCGGTGCTGGCCGAGGCGGTGGCCGCCGCTCACGAGGCCGGGGCACGGGTGACCGCCCACACCTTCAGCCGTGCGGCACTGGGGCCGCTCATCGAGGCGGGGGTGGACTGCCTGGAGCACGCCACCGGCGCCGGCCCCGAGGAGATCGCCGAGATCGCGGCCCGCGGCATCGCCGTGACGCCCACCTTCCTGCAGGTCGACTACTTCCCGTCCTTCGCCGAGCAGGCGGGGGGCAAGTACCCCCGCTATGCGGCCACGGTCACGGCCCTGCACGCGGCCCATGACGAGCAGGTGGCCGCCATGCACGCCGCCGGGGTCCGGCTCCTGCCCGGCTCCGACGCCGGAGGCACCCTGCCCCACGACTCCCTGCCCGCCGAGCTGCTGGCCTGGCGCCGGGCGGGCCTGGCCGACGCGCAGATCCTGCACCTGGCCACTCTCAGCGCCCGGGAGTTCCTGGGCGTGCCGGCCGACCCCGGGCAGGCCGGGCCCGTGACCTACCCCCGCGACCCCGCCGAGGACCTGGCCGCCCTGCTGGAGGCGGGGCCCGCGGCCTGAGCCGGGCGCGAGGCGCGCCAGGCGCCCGGGGTGGCTCGGGGGACTCGGGGAGGGGCGTGCCGTCCTCGTTGGTTGGTGGCCGATAGGCTGAGGCCATGAACACCACCTCAGGGGCGCGCATCCGGCGGCTGCGGCTGACGAACTACCGCAGTGTCGCCTCCTGCGATCTGGCACTGGGAGACCTGGCGGTGCTCGTGGGCCCGAACGGGGCAGGGAAGTCGAATATCCTCGACGCCCTCGCCTTCCTCAAGGAGGCGCTCTCCAGTGGCTTGGACGAGGCCATCGATGATCGTGGTGCGGACCAGATCGCCTATCGAGGCTCACGCAGGCTGCAGGCGCCCCGCGTTGAGGTGGAGGTGGAGATCGAGGGTCTCCCCGGCGGTGGCAGTTGTACGTACTCGGTGTCCTTCACCGTCACACCGACCATCGCACCAGTGATCACGGTGCACTCCGAGAAGTGCACTGTGCGCACCGCGGACGGCGCACACTGTGCTGGCTTCTCCACCGAGACAAGCATGGCCGAGGTCGATGGCGTGCGGATACCTGTGCCCGCGATTGAGGGCTCGTCCCTGATCCTTGGGGCCTTGGCAGGGTATGACCACTTCGCGGCCGTCCGCAGGGCCCTGCTCTCCACAGCCGTGAGTGCGCCCCGGCCTGATGCGATGCGCCTGGTGACGCATCATGGGGTGGGCAAGGGGCTTGAGCGCGAGGCCGGGAACCTGGCCGCAGTCCTGCTCTGGCTCCAGCAGGAGATGCCGGAGATCAAGGGCAGGATCGAGGACTATCAGAGGCTCATCGTGCCGGGCCTGCAGACGGTCAGTCCGCGCGAGGCCGGGGGTGCCTATGTCCTCGACTTCGAGCTCGGCTCCCAGGGATCGGATGACGCCTTCCCGCTGCTCGCCGGCGTTATGAGCGACGGAACGCTCCGTGCCCTGGGCATTCTCACCGCCCTCTTCGCACCCCAGGGGGATGGGGTCCTCGGGCCAGTCGTGGTCGAGGAGCCTGAGACCGCGCTGCATCCCGCTGCCGCGGGCATTCTCTTCGACGCCCTCCGGGACGCCTCCTACAGGCGTCAGGTGCTGGTGACCACTCACAGTGGTGACCTTCTCGATGCTGGCGACCTTGCTCCCTCCGAGCTGTTCGCGGTCCGATCTGAGGCCGGGGGCACTCATGTGGGGCCACTGGACGCCGGCGGTAGGCTGGCCCTGGATGAGTCGCTGTTCAGCGCCGGGGAACTCCTGCGCACCGACCAGCTCCAGCCCGCTCCGGATTCCCTGTCATGACAACGATCGTGGGCTCCGTCGTCGAGGGCCATGGTGAGGTCAAGGCGCTTCCGGAATTGCTGCGCCGAATCGCCTATGAGGCCACCATCTTCGATATCGAGGTGCGTCAGCCCCATCGAGTGGGGCGCGATTGCATGCGTTCCACCGAAGTGCTGAGCGCGGTGAGAGTTCAACGCGCCGGGATCGAGGAGCGTGGTGGCATCGGCGTGATCATCGTTCTCTATGACTCGGATGATGACGACCCGGAGGAATGCGCGGAGGCGACCCGCACTGCGCTGGAGGGTCATGGGGCCGTCGTGGCCGTGGCGGTCCGCGAGTACGAGGCATGGTTCCTCGCGGGGATCGAATCGCTTCGCGGCCATCGGGCGATCAAGGATGACGCCGTCTATGACAAGGACCCTGAAGTGAAGCTGGGAGCCAAGGAGGCCCTTGAGAAGCAGATGGTCGAGAAGTATGTGGAGACGCGCCATCAGGTCGCCTTCTCAGCAGAACTGGACTTGGATACCGCCGCTCAGCGCTCGCCCTCCTTCGCGCGTTTCCGGGAGCAGTACCTCGCAGCGCTCGCAGAAGTGACAACGGTTCACGCGTGAAACGCGAGTGCGGGGTACAGAATGCGATGACCCCGCACTCGCATTGTGCACCCCGCACTCGCATGTCAGGCGCTGATGACTTCGATGGGGCAGCGTGTGCCCGGGGCCGCGGCGATGCGCGCATCGGCGGTGACCAGGGTGCAGCCCTCCGCCTCGGCCAGCGCGACATAGGCGGCGTCATAGGAGGAGAGGTTATCCTTGAGCTCCCAGATCCGGCTCACCAGTGGCGCCGCCGGCCGCTGATCGATGTCCATGGTCCCCAGGGCCAGCAGGGCATCGAGCGCGGCGGCCTCAGTGATCCGCCCTCCCAGGCGGTGACCGCGGATGGCGGAGAGGACCTCGACGGTGAGGTGGTCCGGCGCGATCCAATGCGGATCGAGGCGGAGACGATCGCGCGTGGCCGTGGTGATCGGCCCATGGGGGAGGAGGACCGCCACGAGGGCCGACGCATCGATGACGATCACGACGATGCCGGACCCAGGTTCTTGCGGTCCTGCTGCGCCCGTGCAGCATCGAGGACCCCCAGGGTCTGGGAAGGGTCGAGCCGTGCCGACGGCTCCTGACTCGCCAGTCGCTCAAGGGCCTCGATGTTGCGGGCCCTGCTGTGCTCCCGGGTCACCAGCTCCAGGAGGTAGGCCTGGAGGGACTGCCCGCGACCCCTGGCGCGCTCAGCCAGGGCCTGGCGGACCTCCTCAGGGACATTGCGGATCTGCAGGGCAACCATGCATGCATTTTACATGCACGACATGCACTACATGTCAGAGCAGGCGGTGCGGGCATGAGCACAGGCAGGCGAGTGCGCGGTCGGTGGGTGGGCGCCTCACAGCCAGCCGTTGGTCTCGGCGGTGCGGGCCGCCTCGGTGCGGTTGCGGGCATGGGTCTTGGCGATCGCACTGGACAGGTAGTTGCGCACCGTGCCCTCGCCCAGGTGCAGGGCCTGGGCGATGCCGTGCGCATCGGCGCCCCGCGCCGCCAGGCGCAGCACCTCCTTCTCCCGCTCCGTGAGCGGATTGGGGCCCAGAATCACCGACTCCTGGGCGAGGTCGGCGTCGATGACCCGCCCGCCGGCATGGATCCGGCGGATCGCCTCGGCCAGCTCCTGCGGGGGAGTGTCCTTGACCAGGAAGCCGCTGGCCCCCGCCTCCAGGGCCCGCGACAGGTAGCCGGGGCGCCCGAAGGTCGTCACGATGAGGCTGCGGCAGCCCAGGCCCAGGGCGTCCAGCTCGGCGGTCGCCGCCAGGCCGTCCATATCCGGCATGTCGATATCCAGCAGGGCCACGTCGATGGCCTGGCTGCGCGCCGCGGCGACCGCCTCGCGCCCGGTGCCCGCCTGGGCCACCACCTCGATGTCCTCCTCCAGCCCCAGCAGCGTGGCCAGAGCCCCGCGCACCAGCGCCTGGTCGTCGGCGATGAGCACGCGGATCGGCCCGTGCACCGACTGCGCCGACGGCACCGATGACGGGGCGCCCGGCGTGCGTGGGCCGGGGGCCTGCGGGTGCATCGGCGCCGTCATAGCCGGACCTCCAGGGCCGTGCCCGCACCGCCGCCGTCCCCCTCGGCGGGGCTGAGCAGCCGCAGGGCGCCCCCGGCGCCCTCGACCCGCTCGCGCAGCCCCCGCAGCCCATTGCCCAGGGGCGCATCCCCCATCCCGGAGCCGTCGTCGACCACGCGCAGCAGCCCCGGGGCCAGCTCCAGGCGCACCCGCTGGGCGCCGGCGTGCCGCAGGATGTTCGTCGTCGCCTCGCGCAGCGCCCAGGCCAGCAGTTCGCGCTGGGCCAGGGGGACCGAGGCCGCCGCCCCCTCCACGCCCACCGCGATCCCGGCCGCGGTGAAGGCCGTGCGGGAGGCCTCCACCTGGCTGGCCAGGTCCGGGGTGCGCAGGCGGTTGACGGTGGCGCGCACATCGGCCAGGGCGCCCCGGGACAGCTCGATGATCGCCGCCAGTTCCTCCTGGGCCGCCTGCGGGTCGCGGGGCACGAGGCGCTGGGCCACCTCCGCCTTGAGGGTCAGGACCGTCAGGGAGTGGCCCAGGATGTCGTGGACGTCGCGGCCGATCTCCTCGCGCTCCCGCAGCGCCGCCAGCTCGGTGTCGCGGGCCAGCTCGCGCTCGCGCGCCAGGAGCCGCTGGTGGCTGCCCTCATCCCCGATGCGCGAGAGCAGCACGAAGACCGCCGAGACGCAGCAGCCCAGGACCGCCTGCAGGTAGTGGCCCGGCGCCCGCACCGCGAAGGCGAGCAGGAGGCAGCCCAGGCAGAGCGCGCTGACCGTGAGCGCCCCGCTGCGCAGCGGCAGGACCCACAGGATGACGGCGCAGAAGTAGGGGATGTAGAAGACGTACCACAGGCCCAGGACGGGCAGGGTCAGGGCCGCCAGGAGCGCCATGGCGCCCAGCCGGGCCAGCAGCATCCTCAGGCGGGGCGCGACGCCGCCCGCCTCCGGCTGCTCGAACCAGGCCGTCATCGTCGAGACCGCCCACATGTAGACGCCGGCGAAGCCGATGAAGCCGATGATCGTGGTGGTCTTGGCCGCCAGTGGGATCGCACTGGCGATCGTCACGGACATCGGGACCAGGAGCAGGACCACCCAGAAGGAGGCGTACCAGTCGATGCTGCGGTACCAGGGGCCGCGCCGGGCGGCGGCCCTGCGCGCCTGGCGGCGGGTGCGGCCGGCAGCCTCGGCAGGGCCCTGGGCGCCCACGGCGACGCCGCCCGCGGGGGACGGCTCCTGTGCCCCGCCCATCGCGCCCCCGACGGCGGGGCCCGCGCCGTCCGCGTCGTTCGTCGTGTCCATGCTGCCCGCGGGGCTCATGGCTGCCGATGCTGCCGATGCTGTCGATGCCATGGCGCTCAGCGCCGGGCCGTCGAGCGGCGCATGGAGGCCAGGCAGACCAGGGCCAGGATGAGCGTCCATGCCACGAGGTTAGCGAGTTGGAGCCACATGCCCTCCCTGATCGGCCCGGTGGCCGTGACCACCATGTCGTCCAGGATCGGGCGCTGGCTCAGACCCGCCGCCCCGTAGAGCGGCGTGGCGTGGGCGATCGTGAACAGGGTGCCGCCCAGCGGCATGAAGATATTCGACAGGAACCCCCACACCGACACCGATGCCGAGGCGATGCCCACAGCCCCCTGGGAGGGGAACCACAGGCCGATGGCCAGGCCGTAGAGGGAGAAGGGGATCGTCGGGGTCAGGCACAGCAGGTAGGAGCCCGCCCACACCAGGGGGCTGTCGCACCTGGCGCCCAGGAGGGCCCCGGCGGTGAAGATCAGCGTCACCGGCACCAGGGACAGCAGGACCGCCGCGGCGGTCTTGACGAGCATGTAGGAGCGCATGCCCCCCGGTGTCAGGGCCATCTGCCGCCCCCAGCCCCCGGCCAACTCGACGGCGGAGGTCCCCGCCACGCTCGTGGCCGCCATGGCCGTGGAGAACACCGCCATATTGACCATGACAACGGCATTGACATTGCCCCGGCCGGCGTCGAAGTCGCCATAGGAGGCCATGGCCCCGAACATGAGGTAGAAGGCCAGCGGCATGATGATGATGAAGATGATGGTATCGGCCCGGATGACGGTGTTGCGCAGCTCGGTGACGATATAGGGCACCAGGCTCGGGCGCTCCCGGCTAGCGGCGCTGGCAGTGCCGGGGGTGGGGACGGCAGGAACGGCGGGGGCGGTCATGATGCTCTCCGAATCTTCTTGGGTGGTTTTCTTGGGTGGCTGGGATGCGGTTCTCGGATGACTGGCGGTTTGTCGGCGGCTGACGCCGGGGAAGTCCGGGCCGGCCGGATCAGGCCGCCTGCGCGGGGTCCTCTGCCGGATCCTCGGCGGGGGAGTGGACGAGCTCGGCGAAGACCTCGTCTAGGCTCAGGGCGGTGATGCCCAGGTGGTGGCAGGGAGTGCGGGTCAGCAGGAGGCGGGCGACGTCGTCGGGCGCGCTGGTGCGGATCTCCAGGTGCTCCCCGTGCACGCGGGAGCCCAGAACGGCCGGGCCCGCCTCGGCCAGCGCCTCGCGCAGCTGCGCGGCGCCGGCCAGCCCCGGCCAGGTGGCCGTGATCGTGGTGCCCTGGCCCAGGGCCCGCACCTCATCGACCGAGCCGGCCGCCACGATGCGGCCATGGCTGATAATGATGATGCGGTCGGCGAAGTCCGCCGCCTCCTGGAGGTAGTGCGTGGCGAAGAGGACGGCCCTGTCGCCCGCGGCGCGCTCGCGGATCGCGGCCCAGAAGGTCCGGCGCGCCGTGACATCCATGCCTGCCGTGGGCTCATCGAGGACCATGAGGTCGGGGTTGCCCAGCAGGGCCAGGGCCAGGCGCAGGCGCTGGCGCTCCCCACCGGAGCACTTGGCCACCTTGCGGCGCAGGATCGGCGTGATCCCCGCCAGCCGGGTGACCGCGGCGATGTCGTGGCGGGCGCCGCGCATGGCGGCCACGATGCTGATCGTCTGGCTCACCGTGTAGTCGGGCAGGAGGCCGCCCTCCTGGAGGATGGCACCGGTGCGCATCCGCCTGGCGGCCTGGGCGGGCGCGGCGCCGAAGACCCGGGCAGTGCCGGTGTCGGCCGCGGTGAAGCCGAGGATGATGTCCAGGGTGGTGGACTTCCCGGCCCCATTGGGGCCCAGGAAGGCGACGATCTCCCCAGGGCGCACGGTCAGGTCGATGCCGTCGACCGCCCGGAGGCTCCCGAAGGTCTTGACCAGGCCGGTGATCTCCACGGCGGGGCCGGTGCTCGTGGCGGGCGGTGCGCCGGGGCCGGCCTGCGTGGAGGCGGTGGCGGGATGGGCGGGGCTGTTGCGGGTGGGGGCTGTGGTGCTCATGGCCCCAGGGTGATCCGCCGGGGCGGGAGCCGGTACTGAGCACTGTCACCGCCTGGGGATGACAGGTGTCATGGGTCGGTCGCCGGTGGCCTGCGGGCGCCGTAGCCGTGTCAGTAGCGAGCCGGGAGTACCGGATGGCCGGTTACTGAACGGGCCTGTAGCCGACGACCTCGGATCCCTCAATCGTGAGGATGAGCTCCTCATCCACCCTGGACGTCCCTCGCCTCAGATGGGAGGAGGCGTGAGCGGGGACTGTGGCGGTGCCAGTCTCGATATCGATGAGAATGACGGTGCTGATGGTATTGCGCTCAGTCCTGATCAAGAGCGCGTGGCGATCCGCGCTGAGCGTGGCAAGTCCCTGGTAGGCGCCATCATCAACGCCCTGCCAGCTGAAGGACTCTCTCGGCAGGGCGATCGGTGAGCCATTGAGGGTGCACTCGAAGAGATCCTCGCAATGCAGCACCGTGTCGGCCCAGGAGGTATCACCGGACTCGTAGGCCCGCCGGAACTGGTCCACCGTCGGTTCCTGGCCATCGACGAGCAGCAGTGCATCCGGGGTCCTGGAGATGGTGAAGGTCTCGCCTTCGCGGCCCTGAGCACCGATGGCCGTCGCCTGGGTGCGAGACTCGTCCACGCGCACCCATCCGTCCGAGGCTGGGATATAGGCCGCCGGGGACTCCTGGCCCTCAATCCTCGTCGGCCACCCCCCTCGTACCGTGCCATCAGCCAATGACATGAAGGACACTGTGCGCCCAGCGTCCGTGGACACGACGACCGAGCCCTGGTCGGGGCCGCCGCCCACCCCGTGCCCGCGAAACGGTGTGACGTCCTCGCTATCCGTGTAGGTCCTTGACCAGCGCTCGCTGGGACTGCCCTCATTCCACTCCCAGGCACTGCAGGTGGGGGGCTCGGTGCTCACCGCGCTCGGGCGGCCGCATACGACGATGAGCTCCTCGTCGATGGGCACGGCGTTCCGGCTCCCGGTGGGCCAGGGAGCGTCGGAGACCTCCCCTGTCGCAGGATCCAGGAGTCCTTCGTAGACGGGGATCCTGCCACCCCACCAGGGGAGCCCCTCATAGATCTCACTGATATCGGTGTCCCGGGACTCCCAGAGCTGTACCGGCCCGCTCTCGGTGATCCGGTACCCCCGGAGGAGCGTCGTCGAGCTCTCCTCCCGAGTGGACAGGATCAGGCAGTCGCCCTGGGAGAAGACGGTCCAATCGGGACTCTCGAACCAGTCGCCGGCGCCACTGTCCATGCGCCACGACTCCTCCCACAGTCGCAGATCCTCGGAAACTCCGAGGCTGGCTGACGCTGAGCAGCCTTTGTCGGCCTGGCTGTCCGTTGCGGTGGCGGTCGGCGCGTGCGAGAGGAGCAGGGAGCGGATCGCATGGGCTCCGGCCAGGGCCAGGGAGATCACGACAGCGCAGATGGTGGCTCCGATGATCAGGCGCGGGACGGGGCGCCCCGATCCGCCCGGAGGCCTGGTCGCGCCCGGCCTTCCCAGCGCTCTGGGGGTATCGGGGTTCTTCGGCGGCCGGATCGAGGTGGGTGCGCCCGGCGGCCTGATGGAGCGGGGGCGGGGTCTCACAGGAGGATTATCCCCTCATCCTGCTCCC
Source organism: Actinomyces capricornis (assembly GCF_019974135.1). Taxonomy (NCBI): domain Bacteria; kingdom Bacillati; phylum Actinomycetota; class Actinomycetes; order Actinomycetales; family Actinomycetaceae; genus Actinomyces; species Actinomyces capricornis. The sequence goes on along the minus strand of NZ_AP025017.1, from coordinate 236,230 downwards.
GGGCCTGGGCTTTGGCGCGCCCAACCCCAGTCGCGTGAGGATCCCACCGGTTCAGCGGTGAGACGAGATGAGACGATGGGATCGCGCGGGGAGGGATGGGATGGGGCATGGGGCCCGTGACGGGCGCTCGAGCCCTGTGGGCGATCTCGCACGGTGGACGGGCGGATCGGAGCGCGGGGAGGTGGCGGCCACCGCCCGCCCTCTGGCAAAATCTCCCGCTGTACTCGGCTGGACGTCGGTCCCTCTCCCGGCCCCGGTCGCGTCTCGGCTCACGCCGGAAACCGTTGCTTGACCCCACCGGGGACCAGCGCGCGCCAAACCATCCAGAACCAGGAGTTCCACCAAGTGGCAGTCAAGATTCGCCTCAAGCGCATGGGCAAGAAGTTCGCCCCCTTCTACCGGGTCGTCGTCCTCGACTCCCGTAAGAAGCGCGACGGCCGTGTCATCGAGGAGATTGGTCTGTACGACCCGATGCAGGAGCCCTCGCTCATCCGCATCGACTCCGAGCGCGCCCAGTACTGGCTCGGCGTGGGCGCCCAGCCCACCGACGCCGTCTTCAAGCTGCTGAAGATCACCGGCGACTACCAGGCCTTCAAGGGCCTGGCCGGTGCCGAGGGCACCTTGAAGGTCAAGGACGCCGAGGCCGCCTCGGTCGCCAAGCAGGAGGCCGTCAAGGCCGCCGCCGCCGACGCCGAGAAGCGCAAGGCCGCCGCCGCGGAGGCCAAGGCCAAGGCTGAGAAGGAGGCGGAGGCCGCGGAATCGGCCGAGGCCTCCGAGCAGCCCGAGCAGACCTCCTCCGAGGACGGCGCCGAGGCGTCCGAGGAGGCCTGAGATGCTGGCTGACGCCCTCGAGCACCTCGTGCGCGGCATCGTCGACAATCCCGACGACGTCACCGTCACCTCCCGCTCGCTGCGGCGCGGCGACCTGCTCGAGGTGCGGGTCAACCCCGAGGACCTCGGCCGCGTCATCGGCCGCTCAGGGCGCACAGCCCGGGCCCTGCGCACCGTCGTGGGCGCCCTGGCCGACTCGCCGGTGCGCGTCGACGTCGTCGACACCGACCGGCGCTGAGCCCAGCCCGACATCACCGCAGTGCCCGGCCCCTGCCCAGGGGCCGGGCACTGCGCGTGTGCTGCCCTAGGCATGGCCGGGCGCTGCCCGGGCTGCCCGCGCCGAGCCTGCCGACTGTGCCGGCAGTGGCGGCCCGGTCCCGGCCCTGTGCTCTGAGACCTCCCACGCCCCCGCCCGCGGCCGGGCCTCCGGACCCGGCCGCAGGGCGAGCAGGGTGGGGCAGGCCGCATCGCGGATACCTCACACCCGCCCAGCGCGGCCCACCGGCCCGGGCACGGTAGGTTGGGGCCAGTCCATCCGCCTGCACGCATTGGAGACCAGGTGCTGCTCACCGTCGCCGTCATCGGCCCGGCCCACGCCCTCAAGGGCGAGGTCCGCCTTGAGATCCGCACGGACGATCCCGCCGGGCGCCTGGCCGAGGGGACCAGCCTGCCCACCGACCCCGCCTCGGCCGGGCCCCTGACGGTCTCCCGCCTGCGCTTCGACGGCACCCGCTGGTTCGCCGCCTTCGACCAGGCCCGCGACCGCACCGCCGCCGAGGCCCTGCGGGGAGTGCGCCTGCTGGTGGACACCGATGAGGAGAACGACCAGGACGACGAGGAGTCCTGGTACCGCCACCAGCTCATCGGCCTGCGCGCCCTGTCCACCCAGGGGGAGCACATGGGCGAGGTCGTCGACCTGGAGCCCGGCGTGGCCCAGGACCGGCTCGTCGTGCGCACCCCCCGGGGCCGGCGCGTCGCCGTCCCCTTCGTCGCCGCGCTCGTGCCCCAGGTCGATCCGGAGGGCGGAACCGTCACCCTCGACCCGCCCGGCGGCCTGTTCCCCGAGGATGATGACGAGACTGATGAGGCTGCTGGGGACGCCTCCGGCACCGGGGGGCGCCGGTGAGGATCGACGTCGTCACGATCTTCCCCGACTACCTGCGCGCCCTGGACCTGTCCCTCATCGGCAGGGCCGCGGCCGGTGGGGCACTCGACCTGACCGTCCACGACCTGCGTGAATGGACCACCGACCGCCACCGCACTGTTGACGACACCCCGATCGGCGGGGGAGCGGGCATGGTGATGAAGCCCGACATCTGGGGTCGGGCCCTCGACGACATCCTGGTGGCCCCGGGCCCCGATGCCGCCGATGGGGCACCGCCCCGGCCGGTGCTCATCATCCCGACCCCGGCCGGCGAGGTCTTCACCCAGCGAACCGCCGAGGAGTTGGCCGGCGCCCAGCACCTGGTCGTCGCCTGCGGGCGCTACGAGGGCATCGATGGGCGCGTGGCCCGCCACTACGCCCAGCAGGGAGTGGAGGTGCGCGAGCTGAGCATCGGGGACTACGTCCTCAACGGGGGAGAGGCCGCCGCACTGGTCATCATCGAGGCCGTCGCCCGCCTGCTGCCCGGGGTCCTGGGCAACCCGGACTCCGTGGTCGAGGAGTCCCACGGGGCCTCGGGGCTGCTGGAGTACGAGGTCCACACCCGCCCCACCACCTGGCGGGGCCTGGAGGTCGACCCCGTCCTGCTCAGCGGGGACCACGGGCGCATCGCCCGCGCCCGCCGCGACCAGTCCATCGCCCGCACCGCCGCGCGCCGCCCCGACCTCATTGCCGCCCTGGACGCCGCCGCCCTGGACGCCGCCGACCGCGCCGCCCTGGCCGCCCACGGGTGGCTCGCGCCCCGCAGCGCGGCCCACCCGCGCCCGGTGACGATCCGGCCCGCCCGACCTGCGGATGTGGACCGTCTCGTGGCCCTGGCGGCCCGCACCTTCCCCGACGCCTGCCCCGGACACATCCCGCCGGAGTACATCCGCCGGCACGTGGAGACCCACCTGACCTCCGAGCTGTTCGCCTCCTGGATCGAGGACGAGCGCGTCGGCCTCTTCGTCGCCGAGCTCCCGCACAGCCCCCCGCCGGCCGGGCTCCCGGCCGAGGCCCCGGCCCCGCAGTGCCCTCTGGTGGGCTACAGCGCGGTCATCATGGAGGCCCCCGATGACAGCGGGGCCATGCCCCGCGGCCTGGATGAGTGCCCGCCCGGCCTGGCCGCCGGGCCCCAGGAGCTGGTCGCCGAGCTGTCCAAGGTCTACGTCGATGCGGCCATGCGCGGCTCCGGACTGGCCTCGGCCCTCCTGGAGGCCGCCGTCGCCCACGCCGCGGACCGCGGCGCCGACCTGGTGTGGCTGGGCACCGCCACCGGCAACAGGCGCGCCCAGAAGGCCTACCGGCGCTCGGGCTTCACCGCCGAGGGTGCGCGGGACTACCGAGTGGGGGAGCAGGTGTGCCGCGACGTCGTCATGGTCCGCCGGCCCGAGCCCACCGCGGCGTCGACGGCGGGGAGCACCAGGGGCACCGCGTGAGACGGGATGAGGACGGCACTGAGAACGCGACTGAGGATGGCAGCAGGGACCGCATGATTGAGACGCATACCGACAGGGCCAGCGCAGCCGGCAGTGCCGATGAGGCCGATCGGGCCGGTGAAAGTACCGACCAGGAGCGGGACGCCGCGGAGGCTGGTGACCAGGAGCAGGGCGCCGGGCCGGCCCTGGGCCCCGTGCAGGCCCGCCTGGTGCGCTGGGGGATCACCGCCATGTACGTGGTGGGCGCCGTTGTCATCGTGGCCCTGGTGCGGACCTTCATCGTCCAGACCTTCATCATCCCCTCGGGCTCCATGGAGGACACCCTCGTGGAGGGGGACCGCGTGGCGGTGACCATGTACGACGCCGAGCGGATCGAGCGGGGCGATGTCGTGGTCTTCACCGACCCCGACAACTGGCTGGATGTCACCGAGCCCACCGGCCTGCGCGGCCTGGGCCAGGACATCCTGGAGGCCGTGCGCATCCTGCCCCGGGACGCGGGCCACCACCTCATCAAGCGCGTCATCGGCCTGCCCGGGGATCATGTCGTGGCCGACGGCGAGGGCTCCCTGAGCGTCAACGGCGTCCCCGTGGACGAGTCCTACCTCAAGCCGGGCCGCCTGGCCTCCGAGGTGCCCTTCGACGTCGTCGTGCCCGAGGGGCACGTGTGGGTCATGGGGGACAACCGCTCCAACTCCGCCGACTCCCGCTTCCACCGCACCGACGCCCACGGCGGCTTCGTCCCCCTGGGCAACGTCATCGGCGTGGCCAAGTCCGTGGTCTGGCCGGTGGGGCACTGGGCGGGCCTGTCCCAGGGGGAGCAGGCCTTCTCCGAGGTGCCCGACGCCGAGGCCCCCGCCCCCGCCGGTGCCTCCGAGGACCCCACTGCACCATCGGCCGTGGTCGGTGCCCCCGCAGGCGTGAACTCCGGCACGTCGGTCCCGGGGGTCTCGCCGCTCCCCGGGCGCCTGTGGCACACTGAGCGGGCTCTGGGGCTCCGCACGGCCTCCGCCACTGGGGCGGCTCTGCACTCAGGAGACTCTCGGGCATCCTGATCTCGGCGCGAGCCGGCCCTCTGCGGTCCGTGGCATACGCGCCGCCGGACAAGCACCCCTGACCAGTGGCACGGGTGTGGAGAGAACCATGAACCTGATCGACCAGATCAACCAGGCCTCCCTGCGCGACGACATCCCGTCCTTCCGCCCCGGTGACACCCTCAAGGTGCACGTGCGGGTCGTGGAGGGCTCGCGCAGCCGTGTGCAGGTCTTCCAGGGAGTCGTCATCGCCCGCCAGGGCTCGGGCGTCTCTGAGACCTTCACCATCCGCAAGGTCTCCTTCGGCGTCGGCGTCGAGCGCACCTTCCCGGTCCACACCCCCTCCATCGACAAGATCGAGGTGGTCACCCGCGGCCGCGTGCGTCGCGCCAAGCTGTACTACCTGCGCAACCTGCGCGGCAAGGCGGCCAAGATCAAGGAGCGCCGCGAGGACTGAGCCCTCGCCTCCGGTAGCGCCCCGGGGCCGGCCAGGCCCCGGGGCCGCCTGCATCAGCGGCCCGTCGCACCACCCCACCAGGCGGCCCGCCCCCGGCGTCCCAACGCCTGGGCGCCCCCCACCCCCGACCCGACCAACTGAACCCAGCACAGGACCAGGCCGCCCATGACGAGGAAAGGGAGACGGTGAGAGCACCGCACGACGATGCCCCCGGCAGCCCTCCCGCGCCTGCCCGCCCGGAGCTGGCCCCCACCCTCGATGAGGACGAGGCTCCCGTCCGCACCGCGGCCAGTGCCCCCACCAGCCCCTCGCCACAGGACGCGGCCGACCCGGGCGATGACCAGCCCGATGGCCCAGATGGTCCGGAGGGCGCCGAGCACCTCGAGGAGCTCGCGGCCCCCGCCGTCCTGCCCCCCTCCATCCCGCCCCGACGGCGCCCCGTGCCATCCATCGCCCCGGCCGCCCCCGAGCCGCGCCGCCCACGCCTGCGCTTCCCCTCCACCCTGACCGTCTTCGTCGTCATCCTGCTCCTCGCGGCGCTGTTCAAGACCTACGTCCTGCAGACCTATGAGATCCCCTCGGGCTCCATGGAGGACACCCTGCGCTCAGGGGACCAGGTGGCGGTGACCATGTACGACTCCGAGCAGATCGAGCGGGGCGACGTCGTGGTCTTCACCGACCCCGACAACTGGCTGGATGTCACCGAGCCCACCGGCCTGCGCGGCCTGCTCCAGGACACCCTCGAGCTCGTCCGGCTCCTGCCCCAGGACACCGGGCACCACCTCATCAAGCGCGTCATCGGCGTGGGCGGAGACCACATCGTGGCCGATGGACAGGGCTCCCTGAGCGTCAACGGCGTCCCCGTGGACGAGTCCTACCTCAAGCCCGGCACTCTGGCCTCCGAGGTGCCCTTCGACGTCGTCGTGCCCGAGGGGCATGTGTGGGTCATGGGGGACAACCGCTCCAACTCCGCCGACTCCCGCTTCCACCGCACCGACGCCCACGGCGGCTTCGTGCCCCGGGAGAACATCGTGGGCGTGGCCAAGTCCGTCATCTGGCCCATCGATCGATGGGAGGGCCTGGGCGAGGGCCGCGAGATCTTCGCCCAGGTGGACCAGCAGGCCCAGGACGCCGATCCGGCGGCCCAGGAGGGCCAGTGAGCGGGGGCCGGTGAGCCCGCGGGCCCGCCTCCTGCCCGACCGGGCCCTGGAGACCGAGCTGCTGGCGGGCACCGATCTGGTCGCCGGCATGGACGAGGTGGGGCGCGGTGCGCTGGCCGGCCCGGTCAGTGTGGGACTCGCGGTGGTCTCCCGGTCCACCCCCGCCCAGATGCCCCCGGGCCTGGCCGACTCCAAGCAGCTGACCGCCCGGCGCCGCCAGGCCCTGGTGGCCCCGGTGCGCCAGTGGGTGGTGGACTGCGCGGTGGCCCACGCCTGGCCCCAGGAGATCGACGGGCTGGGGATCATGGGCGCGCTCAGGCTCGCAGGCCTGCGGGCCCTGGAGGAGGTCGGCCGGCGCGGGCACCGGCCCGGTGCCATCATCCTGGACGGCACCGCCAACTGGCTGGCCCCACCGTCCGCGGATCTGCTGGAGGGCCTTGATCCCGCCCACGCCCCGCAGGCCGCTGCGCCCGGCGTGCCGCGGGCGGGGCGGGACGACGGCGGTGACGCTGGTGGTGCGCTGCCGCCGGTGCGCATGGAGGTCAAGGCCGATGCGCGCTGCGCCGTCGTGGCCGCGGCCTCCGTCCTGGCCAAGGTCGAGCGCGACGGGCTCATGGAGGAGCTGGCCGACCCCGGCTACGGGTGGGCCTCCAACAAGGGCTACGCCAGCCCCGCCCACATCCGTGCCCTGGCGCGCCTGGGTGCCGGTGAGCAGCACCGCCGCAGCTGGCGCCTGCCCGGCCTGGACGGCCCCTCCCGCTGAGGCCGGGCACTGCTCTCGGGAGGGCGGCGGGACGGGCATGCCGACTCGCCCGAGCAGCCTCGCAGCGGCGGGGCGGCGGGGCGGGCATGATGGCCCGGTGAGCGCTGAAGACCTCGAGGCCTATGAGAACGAGCTGGAGCTCTCCCTGTACCGGGAGTACCGCGACGTCGTCTCGCTGTTCTCCTATGTGGTGGAGACCGAGCGCCGCTTCTACCTGGCCAATGCCGTGGACGTCCAGGTGCGGGGCAACGGCGAGGAGGTCTTCTTCGAGCTGACCCTGGAGGACGCCTGGGTGTGGGACATCTACCGCACTTCCCGGTTCGTCAAGTCCGTGCACGTGGTCACCTTCAAGGACGTCAACGTCGAGGAGCTGACCAAGCTGGAGATGGACATCCCCTCCTAGACCGAGGCCCGGGGCGGGCGCCTGGGGCGCCACTACCGGATTGGCGGTATCCCGCGGTGAGCCGGTCACCCCAGGTCGGCCTGCTGCACCCTTCCTCCACAGGGCCGCTGTCGTCCACGGCACGAGCCGGCGGCCGCGGCCCATCCTGGTGGCGGAGGTGATCACCGTGCCCCTGACCATCGCGGAAACCGTAGAGCCCCGCAGTGCCGAGCGGGCCCGCACCGGGCGCCACGGCGAGGACCTGGCCGCCGCCTACCTCGCCGATATCGGCTGGCGGGTCCTGGATCGCAACTGGCGGCCCGGCAGCGGGCTGCGCGGCGAGCTCGATCTCATCGCCCTGGAGACGAGTCCCCACGGCGCCCGACCATCCCTGGTGGTGGTCGAGGTCAAGACCCGCCGCTGCCTGCGCCAGGGCCCACCGGCGGCCGCGGTGGACGGGCGCAAGCTCGCCCGCCTGCGGGCGCTGGCCGCGGCCTGGGCCGCTGCGCACCGGGTCGACCACTCGGGGCTGCGCATCGATGTCATCTCGGTGCTGCTGCCCGAGACGGGCCCCGCCCAGCTGCGCCACCACCGGGGAGTGGGGCTGTGATGGGCCTGGCACGCACTCTGGCCATCACCCTGACCGGTCTGCGCGGGCACGTGGTCGAGGTCGAGGCCCACTGCGCCCAGGGGCTGCCCGGCTTCACCCTCGTGGGCCTGCCCGACGCCGCCGTGCGAGAGTCGCGCGAGCGGGTGCGCGCCGCCCTGAGCAGCTGCGGCGTCACCTGGGGGGAGCACCGCCTGACCGTCAACCTCTCACCGGCGGACCTGCGCAAGAGCGGCACCGGACTGGACCTGGCCCTGGCTCTGGCGGTGCTGGGCGCCCGCGGCAGGCTCGGTGCGGGGGCCGCCGCGCAGCTGGGGCGGACGGTCTACATCGGCGAGCTCGGCCTGGACGGCTCGGTCCACCCGGTGCGCGGCGTGCTGCCCTGCGTCCAGGCGGCCGTGAGCGCCGGGATCGAGGAGATCGTCGTCGCCCAGGGCGCCGCGGCCGAGGCCGGGCTCGTGCCGGGGGCCCGGGTGACGGCGGTGTCCCATGTGGGCCAGCTCGTGGAGCGCTACGGCGGCCGGCTGCCCGCAGCGCTGGCCTCCACCGTGGCCCGGATCGGGGAGCAGGCGCGGGCCTGTCCGCAGGAGGAATCGGGGCAGCCGGCACCTGAGCAGCCCGATCTCGCCGACGTCGTCGGCCAGGCCGGGGCCCGCCACGCCCTGGAGGTGGCCGCCGCCGGGGGCCACCACCTGCTCATGGTGGGGCCCCCGGGCGCCGGCAAGACGATGCTGGCCGAGCGCCTGCCCTCCATCCTGCCGCCCTTGGAGCAGGCCGACGCCGTGACAGTCACGGCCATCCACTCCGTGGCCGGGACCTTCAACCCCGATGCGGGCCTCATCACCGCTCCTCCCCTGCGCAGCCCCCACCACACCGCCACCCGGGCGGCCGTGGTCGGCGGGGGATCGGGCATGCCCCGTCCCGGGGACATCTGCCTGGCCCACCGGGGGGTGCTCTTCCTGGATGAGGCCCCGGAGTTCAGCGCCGGGATCCTGGACTGCCTGCGCCAGCCGCTGGAGTCGGGGACCGTGACCATCGACCGCGCGGGCGGACGGGCCACCTACCCTGCCGCCTTCCAACTGGTCCTGGCGGCCAACCCGTGCCCCTGTGGGAAGGCGGGGGGACGGGGCCTGGAGTGCACCTGCACCTCCCTGCAACGGCGCCGCTACTTCTCCCGCCTGTCCGGCCCGCTGCTGGACCGGGTGGACATCCAGGTGGAGGTCGAGGCGGTCACCATCGCCGACCTCACCAGGGCCGGCGCGGCCGAGCCCAGCGCCGTCGTCGCCCAGCGCGTGGCCCAGGCGCGCGAGCGCACCAGGCGCCGCCTCGCGGGCACTCCCTGGGCGCTCAATGCGGAGGTACCCGGCTCCTACCTGCGCGGCCCCGACGGCGGCCTGCCGGATGCGCTGGGCAAGCGCCTCATCGCGGCCATGGAGCGCGGCGACCTGTCCCTGCGCGGGGTGGACCGCGTCCTGCGGCTGACCTGGACGCTGGCCGACCTCGAAGGGACCACCACCCCCACTCTCACCCACCTCGGGACCGCCCTGGCCCTGCGAACCTCAGGAGCACGACCATGAACCAGGTACCAGCCGACCTGCCTGACGCCCACCCTTCCGGAATGCCGGTTGGACAGCCTGCCGGGCCGACCGGCGACGATGCGCCGCCCGGTCGGGGTGCGCCGGCCCATCGCGCGGCTCGCCTGCCCTACGACCACCACGATCCCGCCCTGGCCTGTGCCACCTGGTCCCGCCTGGCCGAGCCCGCCGACCAGGCCGCCAGCGCCCTGGTCGGCGCCCTGGGGGCCGCAGGGGCCTTGGACTGGCTGCTGGCCGAGGCCCTGGACGCCCGGGGAGAGCCTCGCAGTGCTCCTCCTCCGCCCCTGCCCGCCGGTGGGGAGGGGGCCCGGGCCAGTGCGCACTGGGCCCAGGCGGTCTCCCGGTGGGCGCCGCGCCTGGAGGGCCTGGACATCCGTCGCGAGCTCGACATCCTCGACAGGCTGGCCGGGAGCCTCATCATCCCCGGTGACCCGTGGTGGCCCCCGGGTCTCGATGAGCTGGAGCACCCGCCCTTCTGCCTGTGGCTGCGCGGAGACCCGGCCCTCCTGGTCAGCGCCCGGGACCTCAGGGCCGCCTCCGGTATCGGAGGGCCCTCCACTGGCGGCCCCGGTTGCGAGGGCACTGATGGCGCCGAGGGCCCCGGGAGTCCCGGGAGCGCGGAGAGTCCTGGGGGTGCCGGGGGCGGTGCTGGTGGCCAGCCGGCCGGCGGCAGTGGTGGAGGCCGGGGCCACGGCACTCCCATGCGGGAGGGCCGTATGCCTGCGGGCCCGGCCAGCGGCAGCAGTATTGCGCTGGTCGGCGCCCGCGCCTCGACGCGCTACGGGGATGAGGCCGCCAGTGCCCTGGCCTCGGGCGTGACGGCGCGCGGCGCCCTGGTCATCTCCGGCGGGGCCTTCGGCGTGGATGCCCGCGCCCACTGCGGCGCCCTGGCGGCGGGGCCCACGCTGTCAGTGGCGGCCGGGGGAGTGGACCGCCTCTACCCGGCCGGCAATGCCGAGCTCCTCCAGGCGGTCATCGCCGACGGCGCCCTGGTGGCCGAGGTCCCGCCCGGCTGCCAGCCGGCCCGGCACCGCTTCCTCACCCGCAATCGGCTCATCGCCGCCATGGCCGGGGCCACGATTGTCGTGGAGGCCGCCTGGCGCTCCGGGGCACTGTCCACCGCCCATCACGCGATGGAGCTGGGCAGGCCCGTGGGCGCTGTGCCGGGCCCCATCACGTCGATGGCCTCGGTGGGGTGCCACCGCCTCCTGCGCAAAGGCGCCGTCTGCATCACCGACGTCGATGACGCCCTGGAGCTCGTGGGCCCCCTGGGCGCCGTCGACGCCGACGCCGCCAGGGCCGAGGACCCGCGCCTGGCGGGGGACGGGCTGTTGGACGGGCTGGACCCTGCCAGCGCCGTCGTCCTGGATGCCCTGCCCGCACGGGCCTCCACCACTGCTGAGGCCGTGGCCCGGGCCAGTGGGCTCTCCGTGCGCGAGGCCACCGCGGCCCTGGGCATCCTCGAGCTCGCGGGACGGGCGGAGCGCGGCGGCAAGGGCTGGAGGCGCCGATCCCCGTGAGGGGCTGCGCCAGCCCCTGGTCGAGGAGCATGAGAAGCATGCGGCCGCCGCGGTCCGCAGATCTCTCCCCGGCACAGCCGCCGCGGCCAGAATGCTGTGATCGGCCCCGCAAGCCCTATACAGCCCGACAGGAGGGTGGGGCGGAGCAACGCCCGGGCCTCGGCGGCGCTGAGCCCCACCGCGGCTATGGTGGGCGCATGACGTCATCCGCCGGCCGGGTGCCAGCCGCTGGCGTGCGCGCCCCCGGCACGCGCGGGCAGCTCCTGGCCGCCTACCAGCGGCACATGTCCCTCCAGCGCGGCATGTCCAAGCACACCGTGCGCGCCTACCTCGGCGACCTGGCGGACCTGCTCGGCTTCCTCGGCGTCGGGCGCCAGGACGAGGAGCCCACCGGCCCCGCCCTAGCCAGCATCGACCTGGCCGACCTGCGCGCCTGGCTGGCCCAGCTCGCCGCCGACGGCCAGGCCCGCGCCACACTGGCCCGCCGCGCCGCCTCCGTGCGCGCCTTCTGCGCCTGGGCCCACCGCGAGGGACTGTTGCCCACCGACCCCTCCACCCGGCTGCGAGCGCCGCGCCCCGACAACCGCCTGCCCAGCGTGCTGAGCACCGACCAGGCCTCCCGGCTCATGGAGACCGCCGCCCGCCTCGCCCGCGACAGTGACCCCGAGACCAGGCCCCTGGCCGTGCGCGACGCCGCCATCCTGGAGACCCTCTACGCCACCGGGGTGCGGGTCTCCGAGCTCGTGGGCCTGGACATCGGCGACCTCGACGAGGGCCAGCGCACCCTGCGCGTCCTGGGCAAAGGAGGCAAGGAGCGCACCGTCCCCTACGGCCTGCCCGCCTCCCGAGCACTGGAGGCCTGGCTGGCCGTGCGCGGCGGGCTGCGCGCCGACGACGCCGGGCCCGCGCTCTTCCTGGGCGCTCGCGGGCGCCGCATCGACCCGCGCATCGTGCGCGAGGTCATCCACCGGCTGTGCACCGCGGCGGGCGTGCCCGACCTGGGGCCCCACGGCCTGCGCCACAGCGCCGCCACCCATGTGCTCGGCGGGGGAGCGGACCTGCGCAGCGTCCAGGAGATCCTGGGCCACTCCTCCCTGGCCACCACTCAGCGCTACACCCACGTCTCGGCCGAGCGCCTGCGCTCCGTCTACGACCAGGCCTTCCCCCGGGCCTGAGGCGGCGGCCAGCCGCCGTCCGGTGGAACTCACCCCTGTTGCCTGGCCAAGCGCCGGGCGATGGACAGGTGGACGGCGAAGGAGCGCCGCATCTGCGCCGTCGAGTGGAAGTTCATCACCACATGGGTGCGCTGCCTGGGGTAGTAGAAGCAGTGCGCGGCTGACAGGCCGATGCCTCCTACCGGTTCGGGCAGGCCCCGCAGGATGAGCGGCATGAACTCGCTGAAGCGGATCGTGGCCAGGCCGGTGCCGTAGTGGATACCCGGGCGCAGCCGCGACAATGGCCGGGCCATGCGCGCCAGGTGCGGGGCGTCGACCAGCCCCTTCTCATGCAGCGCTACCTGGAAGCGTGCCAGATCCTCGGCTGTGGACACAGCGCCCCCGTCTGCCGAGCCCACGGTCAGGGCCCGCATTCGGCTGACCTCATGTCCGCCGATCCACATGGGCGCGATATCCAGGCGGCCCAGCTCCTCATCCGTGGCGGTGGTATGCGGCTGGCCGGTGCGCTCCATGCCCGCCGGCTTGAACACGTGCCTGCTCAGGAGCTCGGTGAAGGGGGCGGCGGCAATCCGCTCCAGGGTGCACAGGATCAGGGCGTAATTGGCATCCGAATAGCTGAAGCGCTCACCCGGCCTGCCTGTGGGTGGCAGGCCGGCGGTCTGCTCCAGGACCTGGGCGGGGCTCCAGTGGCGGTCCGGTGCGTCGATGAAGCGGGACAGGGAGCACTCGGTGCTGTGCCGACGTGGAGGCATGAGCGGATCGGGAAGGCCGGAGCGGTGACTGAGCAGGTGGGCCACGGTCACATCCCGGTGCAGGTTGACGCCGGGGGCCGCGGGCAGCGTGCGGAGGTCGAGCCCGGGCGCGAGGTCGCCAACGGGGGAGTCCAGGGTCAGCAGGCCCTTGTGGGCCAGCCTGGCTGTCAGGGCGGCCACGAAGGTCTTGCCGATGCTTGCGGTGTGGAAGGGCTGGTCGATGGCGCCGAAGGAGAAGCGCACCCCTGGCGCCGCCACCAGCACCTGCGGTGGTGGTAGCCCGCGCCTGCGGGCGGTGGCCTTGACCAGTGCCGAGTGCAGCGAGGTCTCGCACCAGTGCTGGAAGGAACGGTGGGAGTCCGGGTCGGAGCTCATGGTCACCTCTCAAAGACATGTCTATGAGAGATAATATGAACGATCCTTGTCCTCGGGTCAAGGCTCCTGTGGCGAGCTCGGGTTTCGTGGGATGCCGGGGGCGTGCAGGGCCGGTGCCGATTGCAGGTTGTCGGTGGGCCCGGTGATACGCGGACAGGCCGCTGACGTCGTCGGCCGCGCTTAGGATCGCCCCATGGCGAATGTGATCCTGGGGCTGCTCCTCCTGCGCACCATGAGCCTGTACGACCTCGTGCGCGCCTTCGAGGCCGGCGTCTCGCTCTTCTACTCCGCCAGCTCCGGCAGCATCAAGCGCGCCCTGGACGACCTGCTGTCCCGAGGCCTGGTGGAGGCCGAGCCGGTCCGCCCCGGCACCAGGGGCCGCAAGGCCTACCGCGTCACCAAGGCGGGACGGCATGCCTTCGAGCAGTGGATGCTCAGCGCCCCCGCCGAGTCCGACGCCGAGCGGGCCATGCTCTCCCGCCTCTACTTCCTGGGCCTGCTGAAGGCCCCGGAGCGCAGCAGGGTCATCAGCGCAATCCGTACCCGATTGGAGGCGGACCTGGCCCGGCTGGAGGCGGTCAGCCGCCAGGTCGACGACGTACAGGTACCCGCCGACATGGAGGAGGTGGCCCGCTACCAGCGGGCCACCCTGGACTACGGCCTGGCCTCCTACCGCCACGCCCTGGAGTGGGCCCGGAACCACCTCGCGCCCTGAGCGCCCTGCCCGGATACGCGCCGGGCGCAGTGCATCAGAGCCCGAGCCGCCTCACTCCCTGGCTCGTGTGGCCCGCCCCGCTCATCCCTCCGCCGGCTTGAGTCGGATGACCGGGGGCTGGAGCAGTCGCAGGGGATTGACATAGGTCTTGGGACCGGTGCGCGCGCCCCAGTGCAGGGCGCTCACCCCATCGTCTCGGTGCCCGGCCAGCAGGGTCCCGATCACCTCCCCGCGGGCCACTGCCCGGCCTGCGCTCACCGCCGGCTCCACCGGCTCATAGGTGGTGCGGATCCCATCGGCGTGGTCCACCGAGACCACCGGCCGTCCGGCCACCACCCCGGCGAAGGCCACCACGCCGTCGCCCGCGCTGCGCACCTGCGAGCCCTCCGGCGCCGCCAGGTCCACGCCGCGATGGCCGCGCCCCCACACCACCGCCGGAGGGTCGAAGCCCTCCACCACCGGGGCCGGCCCGCCCGTGGGCCAGGAGTAGCGCCCCCGGCCGCGCGGCGCACCGCCCGCGGGAGCCGCCGCCATCGGCCCGCCGGTGCCTGCCACCGCCCGGGTGTGCCACGAGGGCGCGACCTCGCGCATGACGGCGCCGGTCTCCCAGGTCGCGGATGCCGTGAGCGCTGCCGGGGCTGCTGGGGCGCCAGAGGCCGCCAGGGAGCCAAGGGCCGCCGGGGCGTCCGCAGGGGCGGCGCCCGCTGGTGTCATGCCCGCGCAGGCCGCGACCACCAGGGCGACGAGCACGCCCGCTGCGGCTCTGGCGGCTCTGTGCGCCCTGGCCGGACTGGCAGCGCTGGTCGCCCTGAAGGCCGGGGCGCCCCGATGCGCCGGTGCGCGGTGAGGGGGCGGAGCGGAGCTCGGTGCGGCCAGGGGCCGGGCGAGGAGCCCGAGGCGCATCAGCGCAACGGAGAGCAGCGGTAGGACTGGCACGGGGATGATGGAGGTCATGGGCCCACCATCGAGCGCACAGGGCCCGGGTGCACGCCGGCCGATCAGCCCTGTGGACAAGGAGTGCAGGAGTGCCGCCTGTGGTGACCGGGACGACTCCGTATTCCGCGGAAGAGGCCTCCTGATGGCGCCGTGCCCTGTGGTAGCCTCGCCCCCGCAGCTTTCTGCGGGTCGCGCCGGAACTGAATCGGCCGTGGGCCGCAGGGGCTGACTTCGCGTGCCCGCACCCGAGCCCTCGGGATGTCCCTTCCGGATGACGCAGCCGCGGTCCCGCCCTCCCCGGAGGACGGGCGGTTGCGCGTCGCGGGCACCAGGCCCCGCAGCCACCGGGCAGGCCCAGCCTGCCACCGGCGCACCACGCGGGGGCAACCAGAAAACACACCACATGGGACGCCGCCGCTCCGGCGGATCACGTCCCCCGAATGACACGCGCGCCGAGCAACCTCTCGGCACGCACGGAAGGACCGTCATGGCCGTCGTCACCATGCGCCAGCTCCTGGACAGCGGTGTCCACTTCGGGCACCAGACCCGCCGCTGGAACCCCAAGATGAAGCGCTTCATCCTCACCGAGCGCAACGGCATCTACATCATCGACCTCCAGCAGTCCATCGAGGGCATCAACACCGCCTACGACTTCATCAAGGAGATCGTCGCCCGCGGCGGGAACATCCTGTTCGTCGGCACCAAGAAGCAGGCGCAGGCCGCCGTGGCCGAGCAGGCCCAGCGCGTGGGCATGCCCTACGTCAACCAGCGCTGGCTGGGCGGCATGCTCACCAACTTCTCCACCGTGCGCGCCCGCCTGGACCGCATGAAGGAGCTCGAGCAGATCGACTTCGACGATGTGGCCGGCTCGGGCCGCACCAAGAAGGAGCTGCTCATGATGCGCCGCGAGAAGGACAAGCTCCAGCGCACCCTGGGCGGAATCCGCGACATGAACAAGCTCCCCGCCGCCGTGTGGGTGGTGGACACCAAGAAGGAGCACCTGGCCATCTCCGAGGCCCAGAAGCTCGGCATCCCCGTCATCGCCATCCTCGACACCAACTGCGACCCCGACGAGGCCACCTACGGCATTCCCGGCAACGACGACGCCATCCGCGCCGTGAGCCTGCTGACCCGCGTCGTCGCCGACGCCACCGCCGAGGGCCTGCTGGCCCGCTCCGGGGGCCGCGTGCGCACCGGTGAGGAGGCCGAGGTCGCCGCCCCCGAGGCCGAGCCGCTGCCCGAGTGGGAGGCCGAGCTCCTCGCCGGTGCTGAGGCCGCCGACGCCGCTGCCGCCCAGGCCCCCGCCGCCGAGCCGGTCGCTGCTGCTGAGGCTCCCGCCGCCGAGGCCCCCGCCGCGGGCGCCGAGCAGGCCTGAGCGCCTCCCACGCACACCATCCCCGTCACAGATTCTCCAGGAGACATACATGGCGAACTACACCACCGCTGACATCAAGGCGCTGCGCGAGCAGACCGGCGCCGGCATGCTCGACGTCAAGAAGGCCCTCGACGAGGCCGGCGGCGACACCGAGAAGGCCATCGAGATCATCCGCGTCAAGGGACTCAAGGGCATCGCCAAGCGCGAGGGCCGCAGCGCCTCGGCCGGCCTCATCGCCGCCCGCGTCGTGGACACCGACAAGGGCCAGGTCGGCGTCCTGGTCGAGATCAACGCCGAGACCGACTTCGTGGCCAAGAACCAGAAGTTCCTCGACTACGCCGAGCAGGTCCTCACCGCCGCCCTGGACTCCGGTGCCCAGGACGCCGAGGCCCTGGCCGAGGTCGAGGTCGACGGCTCGAGCGTCAAGGACCTCACCGACGGCATGCAGGCCGTCATCGGCGAGAAGATCGTCGTGCGCCGCGTGGGCCGCATCGAGGCCCCCAAGGTCGAGCTCTACCTGCACCGCACCAACCCCGACCTGCCCGCCCAGGTCGGCGTGCTCGTGGGCACCGACGAGGCGGCCGCTGAGGCCGCCCACGACGTGGCCATGCACATCGCCGCCTACTCCCCGGCCTACGCCACCCGCGAGGACGTTCCCGCCGAGGTCGTGGACAAGGAGCGCGCCATCGCCGAGGAGACCACCCGCGCCGAGGGCAAGCCCGAGAAGGCCATCCCCAAGATCGTCGAGGGGCGCCTGGGCGGCTTCTTCAAGGAGAACGTGCTGGTCGAGCAGGCCTTCGCCAAGGACCCCAAGACCACCGTCGGCAAGGTGGTCGAGGCCACTGGCGGCGAGCTCATCGGCTTCGTGCGCTTCCGCGTCGGCGCCTGATCCCAGCCGGTTCCTGACAGGAGCGGGTGAGCACACCTGTGCTCACCCGCTCCTTCAGTCAATGAGGCGTTCTCGCCGAGGGCCCGGCCGCCCGCAGCGCTGGGCCGGTCGAGCGCGTCGGGTGCGGTCGGGCCCCGCGGGGGCGTTCGGCGGCGGCCGAACGCGGTAGGCTGTCCCGAGCGCCTGAGCACCACAGCAACCAGACCCAGGAGGCCCCGCCCATGAGTGAGTCCCCGGAACGCGACGACCGCGTTGCTCACGGACAGCATCCCCGCCGAGTGCTCCTCAAGCTCTCCGGCGAGGTCTTCGGAGGCGGGGCGGTGGGACTCGACCCCGACGTTGTGGCCGACGCCGCCCAGCAGATCGCCCAGGCCGTGGCCCAGGGGGTCCAGGTCTCCGTCGTCGTGGGCGGGGGCAACTTCTTCCGCGGCGCCGAGCTCTCCGCCCGCGGCATGGACCGGGCCCGGGCCGACTACATGGGCATGCTCGGCACCGTCATGAACGCCCTGGCCCTCCAGGACTTCATCGAGAAGGCCGGGACCCCCGCCCGGGTCCAGACGGCTATCGCCATGGGCCAGGTCGCTGAGAGCTACGTGCCGCTGCGCGCCATCCGACACATGGAGAAGGGGCGCGTCGTGGTCTTCGGGGCCGGCGCCGGCCTGCCCTACTTCTCCACCGACACCGTCTCGGCCCAGCGCGCCCTGGAGACCCACTGCGACGAGCTCCTCGTGGGCAAGAACGGCGTCGACGGCGTCTACACCGCCGACCCCCGCAAGGACCCCAGCGCCGAGCTCCTGGACTACCTGACCTACGAGCGGGCCCTGGTCGAGGGCCTCCAGGTGGTCGACGCCTCCGCCTTCGCCCTGTGCCGCGACAACGGCCTGTCCATGCGCGTCTTCGGCATGGGGGAGCCGGGCAACATCACCCGCGCCCTGCTGGGTGAGAGGATCGGCACGCTCGTCAGCAAGGACTGAGGGCCCCGCCCCCACCACCACCAGCCACCACCCACGCGAACAAGGAAGCACCATGATCGACGACGTCATGCTCGAGGCAGAGGACAAGATGGACAAGGCCCTGGAGGCCGCCGTCCGCGAACTGGCCTCCATCCGCACCGGCCGCGCCAACCCCTCCATGTTCAACGGGATCATGGTGGACTACTACGGCGCCCCCACCCCGCTCCAGCAGCTGGCCTCCATCACCATCCCCGAGGCCCGCACCGTCCTGGTCAGCCCCTTCGACCGCTCCGCCATGAAGGACGTCGTCACCGCGATCCGCGAGTCCGACCTGGGCGTCAACCCCACCGACGACGGCACCGTCATCCGCGTCAACCTCCCGGCCCTGACCGAGGAGCGGCGCAAGGACTACGTCAAGCTCGCCCGCTCCCGGGCCGAGGACTCCCGCGTCCAGGTCCGCGGCATCCGCGGCAAGGCCAAGAAGGAGCTGGAGGCCATCAAGAAGGACGGCGAGGCCGGGGAGGATGAGGTCAAGCGCGCCGAGGGCGAACTGGACGCCCTGACCAAGCGCTTCGTGGAGCAGATCGACGCCGCCCTGGCCACCAAGGAGGGCGAGCTGCTGGAGGTCTGAGCCCACCGGCCCGCCAGCACCGAGCACCACCCGCACCCCTGACGATCAGCCCGTGAGCACCATGCTGAGCCCGCGCCCCACGCGCAACCGCGACCCCCTGCCCGCCACCGGCAGGGCCGGGCGCAACCTGCCCGCCGCCCTGGCGGTCTCCGCCCTCCTCATCGCCCTGGTGGTGGTGCCGCTCATGGTCGACACGATCCTCTTCGTCCTGGTCGCGGTCATCGCCGTCTGCGGGGCGCTGTGGGAGCTGGCCGCCGCCTTCGCCCGCAAGGGCATCCGCCTGCCCCTGGCCCCTCTGTGGCTGGGAACCCTGGGGATCGCGGTGAGCGCCTGGCAGGTGGGGGCCGAGGCGGCCTTCGGCGCCTACGCGGCCACCGCCGGGGCCTGCGTGCTGTGGAGCTTCATGGACCAGGCCGAGGCCGACACCGGCACCGCCCTGGAGGAGGCGGGCGTGGACGTGCCGCGCACCGACGCCCACGACGTCGTGCGCCGCTCCCGCTCGGCCTCCGCCGTCGCCTCCGTCTTCGCCGCCACCTACCTGCCCTTCCTGGCCGGCTACGCCGTCCTGCTGACCGCCCAGGACCAGGGGATGGCCAAGGTCCTCCTGCTCATCGGCCTGCCGGTGGCCAACGACACCGGGGGATGGCTGGTGGGGGTGACCCTGGGGCGCCACCCGATGGCCCCCTCCGTGTCGCCCAAGAAGTCCTGGGAGGGATTCATCGGCTCCCTGCTGGCCACCGTGGGCGCCGGGGTGGGAGCCATGCACCTCATGGGCGGGCCCCTGTGGGCCGGCGCCGCCCTGGGCGCCGGCATCGTGGTGGTCTCCACCCTGGGGGACCTGGGCGAGTCGCTGCTCAAACGTGACCTGGGCCTGAAGGACATGGGTACCCTCCTGCCGGGGCACGGGGGCATCATGGACAGGCTGGACTCCATCCTGGTGGCGGCCCCCGTCGTCTACGTCTTCAGCCTCCTGGTCCTTTAGGCCTCCTGGCGGCGCGGGCGCAGGAGCCGCTGGCACCGCGGCCCTGCCCGCCCACCACGACCCCATCCGCAACGGAAAGGAAGCGCCCGTGAGCCCCGCCCGCACTCCGCGCACCGGCCGCCCCGAGCCCGTGGCCATCCGGCGCGCCCCGGCGCGGCCGCGCCCCGGTGAGGTGCAGGTGCTGCCCACCGACCAGCCCCCCGAGGGCGCCACCAGCCCCGACGCCCGCCCCCGCCTGTCCTTCGCGGTCCCCCCGGCACGGGGCAAGGCCCCCCGCCACCTGGCCGACCTCGACCTGGCCGGGCGCAAGGCCGCCCTGAAGGACTCCGGGCTGCCGGGCTTCCGCGCCGACCAGCTCTCACGCCACTACTTCACCCACCTGACCCGCGACGCCGCCGAGATGACCGACCTGCCCGCCGGCCAGCGCGAGCAGCTGTGCGCCGAGCTCCTGCCCGAGCTCATCCACGAGGTGCGGGCCCTGCGCGCCGACGGCGGGCGCACCATCAAGCACCTGTGGGAGCTGCACGACGGCGTGCGCGTGGAGTCGGTCCTCATGCGCTACAAGGACCGCACCACCCTGTGCGTCTCCTCCCAGGCCGGCTGCGGCATGGCCTGCCCCTTCTGCGCCACCGGCCAGATGGGGCTGACCCGCAACCTGTCCACCGCCGAGATCATCGAGCAGGTGCGCCATGCCGCCCGCCTGTCCGCCGACGGCGGCCTGACGGGAGGACCGGCGCGCCTGTCCAACGTGGTCTTCATGGGCATGGGCGAGCCGATGATCAACTACAAGAGCGTCGTGGCCGCCCTCCACCGGCTCATTGACCCCGCCCCCCACGGCTTCGGCCTGTCCGCCCGCGGCGTGACCGTCTCCACCGTGGGCCTGGTGCCCCTCATCCGCAGGCTGGCCGGCGAGGGCATGCCCGTCACCCTGGCCGTCTCGCTGCACGCCCCCGACGACGAGCTGCGCGACGAGCTCATCCCGGTCAACTCCAAGTGGAAGGTCGGTGAGCTGCTCGACGCCGCCCACGACTACTTCCGCACCACCGGCAGGCGCGTGTCCATCGAGTACGCCCTCATCAAGGACATGAACGACCACGCCTGGCGCGCCCAGATGCTCGCCGATGAGCTCAATCGGCGGGGCAGCGGATGGGCCCACGTCAACCCCATCCCGCTCAATCCCACACCGGGCTCCATCTGGACCTGCTCCGAGCCCGGGGTCCAGGATACTTTTGTCGATACGCTGCGTCGTGCAGGCATCACCACCACGGTGCGGGACACTCGTGGCAGTGACATCGACGGCGCCTGCGGCCAGTTGGCGACCGAGGTACTCAACCAGGAGAAGGCTAAGACGCGATGAGCAGCATGTTCCCCAAGTCGGCGCTCCTGCGACCGGGCTACCGCCCCGAGCAGGTCGACCGCTACTTCGAGACGGCCCGTGAGATCTACGACGCCGGTGAGCTCAACGAGATGGACTCTGAGGGCGTGCGCACGGTCGCCTTCGACGTCGTGCCCGGCGGTTACCAGCCGGTGGCGGTCGACGCCGCCCTGGACCGCCTCGAGGCCGCCTTCCTCCAGCGCCGACGCGCCAGCTTCGTGGCCCAGCACGGCCGCCAGGCCTGGATGGACCAGGTCACCCAGCTGGCCACCACCCTCTACCCGCGCCTGCTGCGCCCCATCGGCGAGCGCTTCGCCCCCGCGGGCCGCCAGGGCTACTCCAAGGCCGACGTCGATGCCCTCATGGACCGCATCGCCGGCTACTTCGACTCCGACACCACCCTGACCTCCGCCGAGGTGCGCGGGGCGGTCTTCCGCGCCGCCCGCGGCTCCAAGGCCTACGAGGAGTCCAGTGTGGACCGCTACCTGGCCCGCGTCGTCGAGGTGCTGCTGTCCGTTGAGTGATCCGGCCCCCCACTGTATGACCGATCCCGGCCGCCTGGTTCTGCTGGGCTCCACCGGCTCCATCGGCACCCAGGCCCTGGAGGTCCTCACCCGCCTGGGCGACCGGGCCCCGGCCCTGGCCGCCCTGGCCGCCGGGGGAGGACGCCTCGACCTCCTGGCCGAGCAGGCCGTGCGCTTCGGCGTCCCCCTGGTGGCCATCAGCGCCCCGGGGGGCCCGGCCCAGACGGCAGGGACGGCTGGGGCGGCGGAGGGGGACCTGCGCCGCGCCCTGGCGGCGGCCTCCCAGCGCCTGGGCCGCCCCGACCCGGTCACCACCATCCTCACCGGCCCGAGCGCCGCCACCCAGATCATCGAGGCCGCCGCCCTGGGCGAGGGCGACACCGTCCTCAACGGCATCACCGGCTCCGTGGGGCTCCTGCCGACCCTGGCGGCCCTGCGCACCGGCGCCCGCCTGGCCCTGGCCAACAAGGAGTCCCTCGTCGTGGGCGGGGCCCTGGTGCGCGCCGCGCTCAGGCGCCCGGGCCAGGTGGTCCCGGTGGACTCCGAGCACTCCGCCATCGCCCAGGCCCTGGCCAGTGGGCGCCACGAGAAGGGCCTGACCAGCCCGGTGCTCTCGGGCCGCAGCGAGGTGCGCCGCCTCATCCTGACCGCCTCGGGGGGCCCCTTCCGCGGCCGCAGCCGCCAGGAGCTGGTGGGTGTGGGCGCCGACGCGGCCCTGGCCCACCCCACCTGGGCCATGGGGCCGGTGGTCACCATCAACTCCTCCACCCTCATCAACAAGGGCCTGGAGCTCATCGAGGCCCACCTGCTCTTCGACGTCGACCCCGCCGACATCGAGGTCGTCGTCCACCCCCAGTCCGTCATCCACTCCATGGTGGAGTTCCGCGACGGGGCCACCATCGCCCAGGCCTCCCCGCCTGATATGCGACTGCCCATCGCCCTGGGCCTGACCTGGCCCCAGCGCCCCGACCTGTCCGGCCTCGTGGCCCCCAACGACTGGAGCACGCCACTGGCCTGGGACTTCGAGCCCCTCGACGACGCCGCCTTCCCCGCCGTGGCCCTGGCCCGCCGCGCCGTGGAGGCCTCGGCCACCCACCCCGCGGTGCTCAACGCCGCCAACGAGCAGGCCGTGGCCGCCTTCCTGGCCGGGGGCCTGGAGTGGCTGGACATCGTGGAGATCAGCGCCCAGGTCCTCCAGGAGCACGAGGGCCTGGCCGCCCCGGGCCTTGAGGAGGTCCTGGAGGCGGAGCAGTGGGCGCGCGCCCGCGCCGAGGAGCTCATCGCCCGCACCCGCACGCAAGGAGCCTCATGACCCAGACCCTGGCCTACGCCCTGGGCATCGTCATCCTCATCATCGGCATCGGCCTGTCCGTGGCCCTGCACGAGCTGGGGCACATGATCCCCGCCAAGCGCTTCGGGGTGAAGGTGACCGAGTACTTCATCGGCTTCGGCCCCCGGGTCTGGTCGATCAGGCGCGGGGAGACCGAGTACGGCGTCAAGGCCATCTGGCTGGGCGGCTACGTCAAGCTCGTGGGCATGCTCCCCCCGGAGAACCCCGCGCGCCCCGACAAGCGCGACAAGAACGGCGAGCTGGGAGCGGTGGGCCAGGCCCGCGCCGAGGCCCTGGAGGAGATCGAGCCCGGCCAGGAGCACCGCGCCTTCTACCGGCTCAGTGTTCCGCGCAAGCTCGTGGTCATGGCCGGGGGGATCCTGACCAACCTGGTCCTGGGGGTCGTGCTCCTGACCATCGCCTTCGCCGTCGTGGGCCCACCGGCCCGCACCTCTACCCTGTCCACTGTCGCGCCCTGCGTGACGGCCCATGCCGGGGCCGAGTGCTCCGAGGAGGACCCGGCCTCACCGGCCGCGCAGGCGGGCTTGAGGGCCGGGGACACCATCCGCGCCTGGAACGGCACCCCGGTGACCACCTGGGCCCAGGTCCAGCAGGCCATCGCCGATGGCGGCACCCGGCCCGCGCAGGTCGACATCGAGCGCGACGGCCGCCGGCAGAGCGTGAGCCTCACCCCGGTGGAGGTCGAGCGCCCCCTCCGCGATGACCAGGGCATGCCGGTCACCGACGACTCGGGCGCCGTCGTCACCGAGAAGCGGCCCTTCGTGGGCGTCAGCCCCGTCATCGGCACCCAGCGCCTGCCCGCCTCCCAGGTGCCCGCCGTCGTGGGCCAGGCCGTGGGCGGCACCCTCAAGGCCATCGCCACCCTCCCCGTGGGCCTCTACCACGCCGTCGCGGCGGGCCTGGGCCTGGAGGAGCGCAACGCGGAGGGCCTCATCGGCCTGGTGGGCCTGGGGCGCGTGGCGGGCCAGGCCTCCAGCGCGGAGGCCGGGCAGGGCACGGTGGCCTTCTCCGTGCGCGTCTTCCTCATGCTCAGCCTCCTGGGCGGGCTCAACCTGGCGCTGTTCGCCTTCAACCTCATCCCCCTGCTGCCCCTGGACGGGGGGCATGTGGCCGGAGCCTGCTGGGAGGGCCTGCGCCGCGCCATCGCCAGGGCCAAGGGCCGCCCCGACCCCGGCCCGGTGGACACCGCCCGGCTCATCCCCGTGGGCCAGGTGGTCTTCGGCCTGCTCATCGTCATGGCGCTCATCCTGGTCTGGGTCGATATCGTCGCGCCCCTGTGAGGAGGACTCATGAGCACTGGTAGCGCCCCCACTCCCGGGGAGGCCCCCACTTCCAGGGCTTCCGAGCGCGTCGAGGCCCCGCTCCCGCCCGGCGGTCAGGAGGAGGGCGGTGCCGCCGATGCGGACCGCAGGCCGTCCTGGGCCGAGCGGACGCGCAGCCTGGAGAGATCCCTGTACCTCCTCCAGCTCCCCATGGTGATCCTTCTCGCCATATGGACCGCCGTGGTCCGCGCCGCCATCCCCGGCTGGCTCTCCATCTTCTACATCGGCCTCTTCCTGCCGATGATCGTGGCGGGCCAGCTCCTCATCTGGGCGGTGTCGGCATGGGCCAACCGACGCAAGACGGCCAAGCGGATGAACGCCTCGGCGGCCTGGGGCTACCTGGTCTTCCTCATCTGCTTCTTCCTCCTGCCGCTCATCCTGCCTGACGGCGACGATCAGAGGATGGTGGACTCCGTGCTCACCGCCGTGGGCGTGGACGACGTCGTGGCGTTCAACATCTCCCTGATCGTCATGGCTGCAGGCATCGCGGCTGGGGCGGTAGCCCTGTTCTGCTCCCTGGCCCCTGTCGAGGACCGACCCGAGCCCTCCACGGACCAGTAGCCGGGCCCGCCCGGGGCGCGGGCCGTGGGGACCGATGCCACAGTGTGGTCGCGCCCAGCGGTGCCATGACCCCAGCGCCCTGATGCCATACTGGGGTGCGTGACTGACGCGATCGCTCTTGGCATCCCCACCGTGCGCGCCCAGGCCCCCGTCCTGGCCCCGCGCCGCCCCACCCGCAAGATCCAGGTGGGCCCCCTGGAGGTGGGGGGCGATGCCCCCATCACCGTGCAGTCGATGACCACCACCAAGACCCACGACATCGGAGCCACCCTCCAGCAGATCGCCGAGCTGACCGCGGCGGGCTGCGACATCGTGCGCGTGGCCTGCCCCACGGACAAGGACGCCGCCGCCCTGCCGATCATCGCCAAGCAGTCCCGCATCCCCGTCATCGCCGACATCCACTTCAACCCCAAGTACGTCTTCGCCGCCATCGAGGCCGGCTGCGGTGCGGTGCGCGTCAACCCCGGCAATATCCGCAAGTTCGACGACCAGGTCGCCGAGATCTGCAAGGCCGCCTCCGACCACGGGGTGAGCCTGCGCATCGGCGTCAACGCCGGCAGCCTGGACCCGCGCCTGCTCAAGAAGTACGGCAAGGCCACCCCCGAGGCCCTCGTGGAGTCCGCCACTTGGGAGGCCGGGCTGTTCGAGGAGAACGACTTCCACGACTTCAAGATCTCCGTCAAGCACCACGACGTGGTCACCATGGTCCAGGCCTACCAGCTGCTCTCCGAGGCGGGGGACTGGCCCCTGCACCTGGGCGTGACCGAGGCCGGCCCCGCCTTCCAGGGCACCATCAAGTCCTGCGCCGCCTTCGGCACCCTGCTGTCCCAGGGCATCGGTGACACCATCCGCGTCTCCCTGTCCGCCCCGCCGGTGGAGGAGGTCAAGGTCGGCACCAAGCTCCTGGAGTTCATGGGGCTGCGCCAGCGCCAGCTCGAGATCGTCTCCTGCCCCTCCTGCGGGCGCGCCCAGGTGGATGTGTGGACGCTGGCCGACCAGGTCGAGGAGGGCCTCAAGGGCATCACCGCGCCCCTGCGCGTGGCCGTCATGGGATGCGTGGTCAACGGCCCGGGGGAGGCCCGCGAGGCGGACCTGGGCTGCGCCTCGGGCAACGGCAAGGGCCAGATCTTCGTGCGCGGCAAGGTCGTGGAGACGGTGCCCGAGGACCAGGTCGTGGAGACCCTCCTGCGCCACGCCCAGGACATGGCCGCCCAGATGGCCGAGGAACTTGGCGAGGACGCCCTGGCGGGGACCTCGCCCATGGTCTCGGCGGCGGGCTGAGCCATGAAGGCGCCCCACAGCGGGCCGGCCGGTCGGGCATGACACTGCTGCGGCGCCGTCGGGCCCGGGTGATCCCCGCGGGCCCCGAGCGGCTCCCCGGGCTGCTGGGCCTGTGCTCGGCCGATCCGGTGGCCGCCGTGCCCCTGGCCCACCAGATGCTGCGCTGGAGGAGCTGGGGCCGGGGCGACCTGGTGGCCGTGGGCGATCTGGTCCGGCCCCGGGCGGCGGCCTGGACCACCAGCGGCGTCATGCCCTTCGGCCTGGCGGCGCGCGCGGGCCTGCCCGGGATGAGCCAGGCGGAGGTCATGGCCATGGCCGAGCACTGCCGTCCCCGGCTTGCCCGGCGCGGCTCCATCATGGGGCCGCTGCAGGATGTGGCCCCCCTGTGGCGGCGCCTTGAGGGCATGGGCGCCGCGGCCCGCGAGGAGCGCTGGAACCAGCCCCTGCTGTGTGCCGCCCACGGGCCCGGCGGCCAGGGGCTCCTGGCCGAGCAGCTGCGCCGCCGCCCCGGCCTGGAGTGGGTGGGCAGAGGCCTGCGCCCGGCGGCCGTCGGCGAGGATGAGCAGGTCCTGGCTGCCTCCATCGCCATGTTCACCGGCGAGCTCGGCTACGACCCCACCGAGACCGGGCCCTCCTACGCCCGCCACGTCAGCTGGCTGGTGGCCTCGGGGCGCAGCTACGTGGTCATGGACGACGGCGCTGGTGGCCCCGCGCAGGGGCCCGGTGCCCAGGTGGCCTTCAAGGCCGACGTCGGGGCCCTATGGCCCCATCCCGCCGAGCCCATCGCCCAGATCACCGGGGTGTGGACCCGCCCCGACCTGCGCGGCAGGGGAGTGGGCGCCGTGGCCCTGGCCGCCGCCGTCGACGCCGTGCGGCGCGACCACCTGGGCGGGCGCGGCACCGTGAGCCTCTACGTCAACGACTTCAACGACGCCGCCCTCGCCCTCTACCGCTCGGTGGGCTTCCACCAGGTGGGCACCTTCGCCACCATCCTGCTGTAGACCAGTAGCGCCTCCGGGAGCGGGAGGCCGGCGCCGGGAGACAGCAGGTAGCATGATCAACCCATGGAACCGCAGATCATCAAGCGCTCGGGGAAGAAGGTCATCTGGAGGACCGTGGGCTGCCTCCTGCTCACCGCCGCGTGCCTCTGGGTCCTGCTCCTGGGGGTTCAGCGGGTGCAGGCCGGCGATACGCAGGGCTGGATCACGTTCCTGGCAGGACTCCTGGGCGCCGTGGTCTTCGGCTTCTTCACCCTGACCTGGTTCAGGCTCATCCAGCGCCCGGCCCTGGTCATCGACGATCGGGGGGGGGGGGGGGTGAACGACTCCAGCTGGTTGAACTCCCTCGGCTTCTTCCCCTGGGAGCAGGCGGTGGGCTTCCTGCCCAATGAGGATCGCAGCACCGGGGCCCGGGTCAGCTCCGTCCTCATCGTCTTCGCCGATCCCGCCTGGCCCTGGAGCCGCCTGCGCGGCATTAACCGCCTGTTCAACAAGGCCAATGCCGGCCTGGGGTACGCCCCGGGGCAGATCGGCGTGGACACCATCGGGATGACGGGGCTGGAGCTGGCCGCCCTCCTGGTGGAGCAGCGGCGAGCGCGCCGGCCCGACCTGCCCGTGGCGGCAGGTCCCGTGCCCGGCACCCAGCCGGGCACCTGGGAGGTGGCCGACCCCAACGGCTACCTGGAGCGACTGGGGCCGCAAGCCTCGCCGCCGGCCTGAGCCACGCGCCCGGCCCCGGACAGCGGCGCGGGGGAGCGCGGCGTGGGGGAGCAGGGAGGGGCTCGCCCGACTGGGCGGACCCAGCGCAACGGCGCGTCAGCAAACCTATGGTGAACAGCATCTAGTTGTACTTCCTCGGGAGGTTGTGAACGGGGTGGGTGGTGAGTGAAGGCCTCCGGCAGGATGTGGGTTGACACACTCGCATCACTGACCGGAGGCCTTCATGACCCACGCTAACGCACCACTGACCCCTGAGGGGCGTCGTCGTCTTGCTGTCCTGGTGGTCGAGCAGGGATGGCCCGTGCGCCGGGCGGCTGAGCGCTTCCAGGTCTCGCCGGCCACCGCCAGCCGGTGGGTGGGCCGGTACCGGGCCGGCCAGCCCATGGAGGACCGCTCCGCCCGTCCCCACCACAGCCCAGGGCGGCTGGCAAGGCGCACTGAGCGGCGCATCATCGCCTTGAGGTTCAACCGCCGGTGGGGGCCCCACCGCATCGCCTACCACCTGGGCCTGGCACGCTCCACAGTAGGGCGGGTCCTGGAGCGCTACCGCATGCCCCGCCTGGCCGAGGTGGACCGGGCCACCGGGCTGGCGGTGCGCCGCCCTGCGCCGGTGCGTTACGAAAAGAGTGCCCCGGGCCAGTTGGTGCATGTCGATATCAAGAAGCTCGGCCGCATCCCCGACGGCGGGGGCTGGCGCGCTCACGGACGTGGCTCAGCGCCCGCCCTGGCCGCGGACCGCGCCAAGACCCGCACCCGCCGCCGGGGCGGCCCGGTCGGAGGCTACCGGTACATCCACCACGCGATAGACGACTACTCGCGTGTGGTCTACTCCGAGATCCTGGCCGACCAGACCCAGGAAAGTGCCGCGGGGTTCTTTCAGCGCGCCAAGGCGTTCTTCGAGGACCTGGGCATCACTGTCGGCGCTGTCATGACAGATAACGGGGCCTGCTACCGCTCACGGGCCTTTAACCAGGTCCTGTCCGCAGCCGGCATCAAGCACCGCTACACCCGTCCCTACCAGCCGCAGACCAACGGCAAGGTCGAGCGCTTCAACCGCACCCTGCAAGACGAGTGGGCCTACGCCCACACCTACACCAGCCAGACCCAGCGCGAGACCGCCTACCAGGCCTGGCTCCACCACTACAATCACCACCGACCCCACACCGCCATCAACGGCCAAACCCCCGCCAGCCGCGTTCACAACCTCACAGGGAAGTACATCTAGTGCCCTGCTGGCCACTGGCCTACGATCGCCGAACGTGCACGAATCTGCCCACACAGGCTCCGACAGCACGGAGCGTCAGAACAATATCGAGGTCTGGAACGACCTCGTCTCGCCCAGGGACCTCATCATCTGCCTGGCCGTCTCCGCCGCCTGCGCCGTGGCCGCCGTCCTCCTGTCCTTGCGGGTCGGGGGTGCCCCGCTCTTCTGGGGTCTGGGCGCCTCCGTGGCCGGCTTCGCCGTCAACTGCCTCCTGGTGACCCCCAAGCGCGAGGTCATCATCGTCGACGAGGAGCCGGGCTGCCTCGAGACGGCCGAGGGGAGCGCACGATGACTCTGGAGCTCATCGGCCTCATGCTCGCCGCGGTGCTCGGCGCCGTCGTCCTCTACACCTTCATCGGCTTCATCCCGGGAACCGACGAGACCAGCGTGCTGGCCCCCGTCACCCTGGCGATCATCCTGGCCGACGCCCCGCCCGAGGTGGTGCTCGCCTTCTTCATCTCCGCCGTGGTCACCCTCAACCTCATGAACGGCATCCCCACCGCCCTGGTGGGGCTGCCGGGCGGGGTGATGTCGGCCCCGCTCATGGAGCACTCCATCCTGCTGCGCCAGGAGGGCCTGGCCTCCCAGACCATCCGCAAGATGGCCGTGGGATCGACCATTGGCACCCTCATCGCCATCCCGCTGAGCTTCGCCCTGGCCTTCCTGCTGGCGCCCATCGCCCAGCCCATCAAGGACCAGACGCCCATCGTCCTTGCCGCCGGCGCCGTCCTCCTGGCGCTGCTGGGAGGCAACCGGATCCTCTCGCTGCTGTCCATCATCCCCATGGCACTGCTCTTCCGGGGCCTTCCCGCGCTTTATGAGTCCACCGGCATCATCCCGCCCGGCGCCAAGGTCAGTATCTCCTTCTTCCTGGGCATCACCGTGGGCCCCATGCTGCTGACCCTCCTGGAGCTGCTCAACGCCAAGCGCCGCGCCGCCCTGCCGCACGGGAGCCGGACGGTCTCCCGGCTCTCGCGCTCCGGCTTCGGCCTCCAGCGCCTCCTGCCGGGCGATCTCGTCACCCGCTCCGAGGGCCTGTGGAGCGCGGCCATGGCGGCACTGTCCACGCCCCTGTTCGTGCTCAGCCCTGTGGGCCTGACCTTCCTGCTGGGAGAGGCCTCGGCGAGCCGTATCTCCCACGACCGCGTGCGCCGCTCCCAGCGGGCCGTGACCGTCATGAGCGCGCTGACCCACTCGACCTACCTGGCCGGCGCCATCATCCCGCTGGTGGCGCTGGGCATCCCCATCTCCGGGGTCTCGGCCGGGCCCGCAGGCCCCCTGTTCAACGCCGGGGAGGTCTACACCGATGAGCACAACCTGCACCACCTGCTCAAACTGGAGGGGGCCATCATCCCGGTCACCGTGGGGGCGCTCATCTCGGTGGCCATCACCTACGTCATCGCGGTGCGCTGGTCCTCCCACATCACCTCCTTCGTCATGCGGCGCATCCCCCACGAGGCGGTCCTGGGCCTGTTCACGGCCTTCATCCTGCTGCTGGCCTACCTGGATGCCGGCATCCCCAACATCTTCGGGGTGCTGCTCATCGGCGTGGTCTGCGGATCGCTCAACCGCCTCGGGGTGGGCTACGGCGTGCAGTTCATGACGCTCTACGCCGCCCCGGGCATCGTCACCTGGCTCAGCGCCCTGGCCTGAGGAGCGTCTGAGCCGCTGCTCATCCCTCCGGAGCGCCACCGATCCCCTCGGTGGCGCTCCGACGGCGTCCCGATAGCGGTGCCTCGCCGCCGGGTGGGGCCGGTCGCGGGACGGTGGCGCGACCGCCGGCTGCTCAGGTCGAGCGGCGGGCCAGGGCCCCCAGGTCGATGCCCAGCAGGCGCGCCTGCTCGGCAGTGCGCCCCGTGACCAGCACATCGGTGCGGCGCAGCGCCTCGACGTCGTCGGCCCCCAGCAGGGCCATGAGCGAGCGCAGGTGCTCGCCCCAGGCATCCAGCTCGCGGCGCAGCGCCTCGGGGCCCCCACCGGTCAGGGTGCGCAGGAAGTGCCCCGAGGCCCCCACCGCGCGGGCCCCCAGGGCCAGGGCGCGCACGACGTCGAGGGGATGGCGCACGCCCCCCGAGGCCAGGAGCTCCAGCCCCCGCGGAGCCGCCGTCGCCCGGCCGGTGCCCCGCATGCGGGCCAGATGGACCCTGCCCTCCACGGCGCCCGGCACCATGCTGCCTGTGCCGCCTGAGCCGGCCTTGACGCCCGGGCTGCTGGGGCCGTGCAGCGCCTCCAGCAGGCACAGGACGGCCGACTGCCCCCAGCCCGAGAGGTAGGAGTAGCCGCGCTCGGGGCGGCGCTCATTCTCGATGGCGATGAAATCGGTGCCGCCGCTGCCGGCCACATCCGCGCCGGCCACGCCCAGCTGGGCCAGGGCGGCGATGGTGCGCGCCGAGAGCCCGAAGCCCACCTCCTTGACGATCACCGGCACCGCCACGGCCTCGGCGATCGCCGCGACCTGCTGCGGCCAATCCCGGAAGTCCCGGTCGCCCTCGGGCATGACGATCTCCTGGGCCGCGTTGAGGTGGATCTGCAGGGCGTCGGCCTCCAGCATCTCCACCGCGCGCACCGCCTGGTCGGGGGCCAGCGCGGGCCCCACATTGGCCAGGATGAAGGCGCGGGGGGCCTGGCGGCGGATGACGCGGAAGCCTTCGGCGCGCTCGGGGTCGCTCAGGGCGATGTGCTGGGAGCCGCAGGCGATCGCCACGCCCGACTCGGCGGCGGCCGCGGCCAGGTCGGCGTTGATGCGCGTGGTGGCCGGGGTGCCACCGGTCATGGCATTGATGTAGAAGGGCAGCTCCCAGCGGGCGCCGCACACCGTGGTACTGGTATCCGCCTCCGCGGTGGCCGTGCCCGCCAGGGCGTGGTGCATGAAGGACAGGTCGTCGAAGGCATTGGGACGGTCCTGGCCGTGCAGGCGCAGGGCCAGCTCGACATGCTCGTCCTTGCGGGCCGCGCGCACCGGTGCCTCCTGCGACGCCGGAGCCCCGGGCGGTGCGCCTCCGCCCTGTTCACCGCCCCGTTCGCCACTGCGCCCGGCGCCCGGCAGCGAGCCCTCCCGGGGCCGGTCGGGTCCTGGAGCCCGTGAGCTCATGCCGCATCCCTCCGATCGCCGTCGCCGGGGTGACCGCCCCCGCCGCCCCCATCATGGCAGTGGACCGCCAGGTCCAGGGGCTCGATGCCCCCGGCACGCCAGCGCGCGCGCATGGCGCCGGTGTCGGTGCCCGGCGGGCACAGGGCGATGCCGCAGTCCCCACCGCCGGCGCCCGAGCTCTTGGCCGCCGCCCCGTGATCCTGGGCGATCTCCACCAGGCGCCGCAGGCCCGGGGTCTCGATGGTGATGCCGCTGGCACGGCCCAGGTCGGCCAGCAGCCCCCGGTTGCGGTGGATCTGCGCGCCGATCCCCTCATGGTCGCCCTTACCAACCGCCCGCACCAGGGCGCTGACGCAGTCCTGGCTGGCGGCGAGGAAGGCCGCGTAGTGCGGGCTGTGGGCGGCCCTGGCCCGCACCCCGGCCACCAGGCGGGGGGAGGAGGCCGGGGTGCCGGTCCAGCCCACTTGCAGGCGCAGGCCCGGGGGCTCCAGCCGGCGGATGCTCAGGCAGGGCCAGGGCGTGGTCAGCAGCTCGCCGGTGCTGCGGCGCCGGCGCTCCTGGCGCAGCCAGCCGCGGTCGGGGGAGGAGTAGGCCACCCAGCCGGTGAGGGCGCTGGCGGCGATGTCCCCGCCCGAGCCGATCGGCTCGACGTCCTCACAGGCCAGCAGCGCCAGGCGGTAGACCTCCATGTCATCGAGTTCCAGCCCGTAGAGGCGGGCCACGGCCCGGACAGTGGCCACGGTCACCGCCGAGGAGGAGCCCAGGCCGAGCTTGCGCCCGCTGCCGTGATCGACCAGCTCGCTGACGACCTCCAGGTCGAAGACGACCGGCCTGCCGCCGCGCTCGCGCACGAGCTCCTCCACCACGCGGATCGCGCTGATCACATAGTCCGCGCCCCGCCCATCGACCTGCGCCGCGCCGTCCTGGCGGCGGTGCCAGGTCAGCGCCCGCCCCCCGTAGAGGGCCGAGCGGATCCGGCCCACCTGTTGGGCTGCGGTGATCCTCACCGTGATGAAGCGGTCCACAGCCACCAGTATCGCCTGATGGCCCGGCTCGACGACGGCGTACTCGCCCGCGATGTAGAGCTTGCCCGGGGCGCTGGCGGAGGCCGAGGGGGCCTCGGGGCGGCTCACCGCGCGGCCTGCCCGGCCGGTGGGGCGGCCTGGGGGCCGGTGGGAGCGTCCTCCGCGCAGGATGGAGCCGCCGTCTCGAAGCGCACCCCCGCGCCAGGGCGGTGGACGCAGACCTGCGCCCCGGGCAGGCGCTCGCCCAGGGCCCGGGCGACCTGCTCGGCGCTTCCTCCCGGGGTCAGGACCTTGACATTGGCCCCGGCGTCGATGGTGGCCCAGGCGGGCATGCCCTCCTCGCGCAGGGCCCGCACCGTGTGGAGCGCCTCCACGGTGCGCGGCATCCAGTACATGACGGCGGGCCTGCTGGCCAGCATGGTGGCGTGCATGCCCAGGGCATTGGCCTCCACCACCTCCCCGAGGCCCTGGACATCACCGCGGCGCACCGCGGCCAGGGCCTCGCGCAGGTCCTGGGCGCTGGCCCGGACCCAGGAGGGGTAGAGCGGGGAGGTGGCCATGGTGTGGCGCATGGCCTGCGTGGAGCCGATGGACTTGCTCCTGTCGCTGAGCACGACCACCACCATGGCCAGGTCCGGATCACCGCCGGTGGCGCCGTCGGGCCCGCCACCGGCCAGGCCGGCGGCCTCGACGGGCTCGGCGTAGGAGGACTCCTCGTCGCTGCCGGCCCGCCACAGCACCAGGCCCCCGAAGACCGAGCGCGAGGCGGACCCCGAGCCGCGCCGGGCCAGGCGCGACAGGGCCCGTCCATCGAGCTCCAGGCCGGCCGCGCGCGAGGCCGCGGCGGCCAGGGCTGCGAAGCCCGCGGCCGAGCTGGCCAGGCCCGCGGCCAGCGGCACCGTGGAGGATGATGTCACCGTGGCGGCCCGGCTCAGGCCCGAGCGGCTGCGCACCAGGTCCAGGAAGTGGGTTACCCGGCCCAGGGCGCCCTGGCCGGGCGCGGCGCCGTTGATGGTCACCGCATCGCGGCCCCGGTCCCCGCCGTCGAAGGAGACCGTGGTGGTGGTCCGGGTGCCGCCCAGGGTCAGGGACAGGCTGGAGGTGGTGGGGATCGTCAGCGATTCATCGGCCTTGCCCCAGTACTTGATGAGGGCGATGTTGGTGTTGGCGCTGGCTGTCGCCGTCGGCGCCGCGGGACTTACTGCCACCGCTCGGCCTCCCTGATCTCACTGGTGCGCATCCGATAGGTCCATGTGGTGGCGGCGCCCGCCTGCCGCAGGGCCGAGCCGATGCGGCCCGCCGCGCCCGGATCGCCGGCCAGGGCGATGATGCAGCCGCCCAGGCCCCCGCCGGTGAGCTTGGCGCCCAGGGCGCCGGCCCCACGGGCGGCCGCCGTGAGCCGGTCCAGGACCGGTAGGCTCAACTCGAGCTCGGCCAGGATCGCGTGGGCCTGGTCCATGGCCGCCCCCAGAGCCGGCGCCTCGCCCTCATCGAGGGCCACCTCCGCCGTGGTCGTCAGCTCCCCGAGACGGCCGATGAGCGCGCCGATGCCCTGGGCATCCTGCTCGTAGCGGGCCCGCAGGCCCTCGACCGCCTGGCGGGTCGAGCCGTGGACCCCGGAGTCGGCGATGACCAGGCAGGCCCCCTCGATGCGCTGGCTCAGCGGGGTCATCCGCCCGCCCTGGAAGCGGATGGGCCCCGGGGCGCAGGTGGCCGCCGCATCCAGCCCCGAGGGCCTGCCGTGGGCCACCTGCTCGGCCATCTGGGTCAGGGCGAAGAGCTCCTCAGCGCTGGCGCTGCGGCCGCAGGCATCGAGCACGGCGCGGATGATCGCGCCCGAGGCGGCCGCCGAGGAGCCCAGGCCGCGCTCGTGGGGGAAGTCGCTGCGCGTGGCGATGGCGAAGGACTGGTCCATGCGCCCGGCGAACTCGCGCGCCGCCTCGAAGGCCCGGGCCACGCAGGCGAAGCCCTGGGGGCTGGAGGCCAGGGGGCCGCTGTAGCCCAGGCTCGCCAGGTGCGAGGGGCCGGTGATGGGGGTGGCGGTGGCCTCCATGCGCAGATCGTGCAGGGCCACGGCGATGGCGGGGTGCCCGTAGACCACCGAGTGCTCGCCCAGGAGGATGGCCTTGGCCCAGGTGCGGCCGTGGCCCTCGCGGCCGGGTGCGGAGTGGGGGTCCATGTCTTCGTGCACGACTTCCTTGCCTGGGACCCACGGCCCTGAGAGGCAGTGCCCTGAGCCGGGGGAGGGATCGCGGTTGAGGGTATCGGCCCTGCTCACCCGCCCGCAAGGCGGCCTGGGCGGCCCCGACGGCGGCCGGCGGCGGCTGGCGGCGGACAGTGGCCGAGAGCCGATTCAGGACGCTGCCGGCTCATCGGCGCAGGCGAGCGGCCGGTTCAGGGCGCTGCTCAGGGCGCCGTCAGCCGGCACTGCGCCACGACGACGGCCAGCTGCACCCGATTCCTGACGCCGAACTTCTCCAGCAGTGCCGAGACATGGGTCTTGACCGTTGCGGGGCCGATGCCCAGTTGCTCGGCGATCTCGCTGTTGACCAGCCCCTGCGCCACCAGGATCGCCACCTCGCGCTCGCGCCCGGTCAGGGTGGTGGGCGCCTGGCGCGACGGCGCCGTCATGGCGGTGGTCGTCACCAGCTGCTCCAGCACGGCCGGGGAGAAGGGCCGCTGACCGTGGGCGGCGCTGCGCACCGCCTGGAGGATCTGCTCCGGGGAGCTGTCCTTGAGCAGGAAGCCGACCGCACCGGCCCGCAGGGCCGAGGACACGAGACGATCGGTGTCGAAGGCTGTGAGCACCAGCACCCTGACCTCGGGCGCGAGCTCGCGGATCCGCTGGCAGGCCCACACCCCGTCGCGGCCGGGCATGTGGAGGTCCAGCAGGAGGACGTCGGGGCGCAGGCGGCGAGCCGCGTCCAGTGCCCCCTGGCCGTCGGCCGCCTCGCCCAGGACGCTCAGGTCCGCATCCCCCTCCAGGATCAGGCGCAGGGCGGAGCGGACGAGGGCCTGGTCATCGGCGATGACGACGCGGACCCGGTCGGTCATGGAGGCGGTCATGGGGTCGGTCATGGATCAGCTCCTTCACCAGCCTCGGCCCTGTGGGCCTGTGGGCAGCTCGGCCCGCAGGATGAACCGCCCCGTGGCTCGATGGGTGCTCAGCCGTCCTCCTAGGAGCCGCACCCGCTCGTGCAGGCCGGGCAGGCCCAGGCCGTGGCCGGGCTGCGGGAAGGAGGCCCGCGCCACCGGATTGATGCATTCCACCGCCAGGGCGGTCGCTCCCACCTGGAGACCCAGGTGCGCCGAGTCCTGCGAGCCATGGTGGCGGGCATTGGCCAGCGCCTCCTCGATGATGCGCAGGAGTGCGTGGCGCACGGCCGTGCCCGCCCCGTCGAATGCGCTCCGCCATCCGTGATCGGCACTGACCAGGATCTCCAGACCGGCGTCGCGGTACTGGTCGATGACATGGGTGACGTCCTCCCAGGCGACGGCGGCCTCGTCGCCAGAGCCGTCGTCGTGGAGCACGTGGAGGATCTGGCGCAGCTCGCTGCCGGCCTCGGCCGCCATGGCCCGGATCGTGCCGGCGGTGCGGGCGGCCTGCTGCGCATCGAGATCGGGCCGGCTGGCCAGTGCGGCGGCATGCAGGGAGATCAGGGAGATGCGCTGGGCCAGGGAGTCATGCATCTCGCGCGAGATATGGGCCCGCTCCTGCGACCGGGCGCGCGCCACACGGGCCTCGGTGAGCTCCTGGTGACTGGTGAGCAGGATGCCCAGCAGCACGAAGGCGGCGGTGTAGACCAGGCCCGGCAGCGTCGTCCACCAGCTGGCCCGGTGCTCCGGGAACGGGCTGATGGCCATCCCCAGTGCCGTCCCCACGACCTGCGCCCCCAGGGCGATGGGCAGGGAGCGCGTCTTGGAGCGGGTGCCCAGAAGCGCCGCGGCCAGGCAGGTGGGCCCCTGGACGGTGCCCGGCAGCAGCACGCTGAGGAGCAGGCTGATGGTGGGGCGGACCAGTCCTCCTCCGCCCAGGGCCGGCAGCAGCAGGAGCTGGGCGATCACTGGTGAGGCGATCTGCGTCCACAGCCAGGCGGTCTGCCACCAGCCCTGCTCGTGGTTGAGGCTGCGCAGATCCTGGATGAGGAGGAGGGGCATGTTGATCGTGATGATCGCCGTCGCCGCCGCTGAAGCGCCCCAGAGCAGCCAGTGGATGCGTTGTGCCAGGTCAGGGGTGCTCACGCGCCGGAACTCTACCCATCCTCCCCCGGCGCGCATCCGCCACCTGGGGGAGCGCGCCTCCCCCAGGTGCCCGGTGCGCCCGGATCGGGGGCCGCCTAGCGTCCGGGGCGATCTGAGGAGGTTCCATGCCCACTGATATGCCCACTGACATGCCCACTGAGTCGTCCCCAGAGCTGCCCTTCGGGCCGGCCACTGGGGTATCCACCGAGGCATCCGCTCGGAGTGCCGCGCCCACGAGGAGGCGCAGACGCCGACGCAGGATGAGGAGATGGCTGATCGGCTCGCTGTGCGCTCTCCTCGTGCTCGTCCTCCTGGCCGGGGCGGCGCTGACCGTCGTCATCCGGGCCCCACTGCCGCGCTACGACGGCGCGATCACCTTGAGCGGCCCCAGTGATGAGATCACCGTGAGCCGCGATGGCCGGGGCGTGCCTCACATCTACGCCTCCAGTGACCACGACCTGTTCTTCGCCCAGGGCTATGTCCAGGCCCAGGACCGCTTCTTCCAGATGGATATGAGCCGCCACCTGACTGCCGGAAGGCTCTCCGAGATGGTCGGCGAGGCGGGCAAGGAGTCGGATATCGCGATGCGCACCATGGGCCTGCGGCGCGTGGCCGAGCAGGAGTGGGAGCTCATATCCGAGGAGTCCCGCGGCTTCTACCAGGCCTATGCCGATGGGGTCAACGCCTACCTGGAGGGCAAGGCCCGCTGGCAGGTGGCCAATGAGTATGCGGTCATGGGCCTGAGCCTGCCGGTGGGGGATATCGAGCCGTGGAGCGGCGTCGACTCCCTGTCCTGGTTCAAGATGCTGTCGTCCCAGGGCCTGAGCAGTACACACGTGGACGAGGCCTGGAACATGCAGATGCTCCAGACGCTGGGCAGTCCGGCCGCCGTCGAGCAGTTGAGCCCCGCTCCCGACGAGGCCGCCCGCCGGCCGATCCTGCTCGACGACGGCGCGAGCAACCTGCGGCCGCGCTCCGACTACCCCGTGGCCGACCCGCTGCCGGTGCCCGAGCATGACGCTGAGGTCGTCGACTGCCCCGAGCCCGCCGATGGCTCCGCACCCGGCGAGGCTGCATCGGCGGCCGAGTCCGCCGTCGAGCACAGCGCGCAGGAGAGCACCGCATCCCCGGTCTCCCCGGCCTCCATGGACGCCTTGGGCGGGGCCTCGGGCGCGCTCCAGGAGGCGCGGCGGACCCTCGACGCTGTTCCGGCGATCCTGGGGCAGGGCCCGGGCATCGGCTCGAACTCCTTCGTCGTCTCCGGGAGCCGCACGGCCTCGGGCAGTCCCATCATCGGCAACGACCCGCACCTGCAGATCAGCTACCCGTCGGTGTGGTCGCAGGTGGGGCTGCACTGCACGGCCCTCGATGAGGACTGCACCTTCGACGTCGAGGGCTTCTCCTTCGCGGGCATGCCCGGCGTCGTCATCGGGCGCAACCCGCAGCTGGCCTGGGCCTTCACCAATCTCAGTGGTGATCCGAGCGATCTGGTGGTGGAGCAGAATGCCGGGGATGGCACCTACCGGCGTGATGGGGCCTGCCTGGCCTACACCACCCGCACCGAGTCCTTCGAGGTGGCCGGTGGTGAGCCCTTCGAGGTGGAGGTTCGCGAGTCCGTGCACGGCCCCATCGTCTCGGGACTCTTCGCACCTGATGAGAGCTTCGAGCAGCTGCCCGGGGTGACCGGGGACTTCTCGGTGGCCGTCCAGTGGACGGCGCTGATGCCCAACAGGTCGGGTGAGGCGTGGTTCGCGCTCAACCGTTCCACCGGCGCCGAGGGCATTGCCGCGGCGGCGGCGCTTCTCGCGGATCCGGCTCAGAACATCCTCTTCGCCACTGCCGACGGCGACATCGGCTACCAGGCCTCCGGGAGGTACCCGATCCGTCCCATCAAGGCCCCGGCTGACCAGCAGGCCACGATGACCCATGAGACGGAGAACCTGGGCGCCGATGGCCGCTGGCCGCGTCCGGGCTGGGACTCCAGCTACGACTGGCAGGGCTTCTACGCGCCTGAGGATATGCCCGCGGTGCTCAACCCGCCCGATGGGATCATCGCGCCTGCCAACCAGCCGGTGACCCCTGAGGCCAGCGGCCCGTACCTCGGTCTTGGCCACTACGCCCCCGGGTACCGCTCGCAGCAGATCTATGACGCCCTGGCTCAGATGACCGCCGAGGGGCCGATCACGGTGGAGCAGGCCGGGCAGGCGATGCTCCTGGACCACTCCCCGCAGGCCGATGAGCTGGCCCCGGCCCTGACGGCCGTGGAGCTGAGCGAGCCCAGGCTGCAGGAGCTCCAGCAGGCCCTCGCCACCTGGTACGCCGATGGCGCCCACATGTCCACCGAGTCCCGGGGCGCCGCGATCATGGCGGCGCTGTACTCCCACCTCGGGCACGCCGCCCTCGGCGATGAGATGGGGGATCAGTACGCAACGGATAGCCGGATGCTGGGGAGCCTGGTCGCTGATCCGGGCAGTCCCCTGTGGGACGACACCGCCACCCCTGAGGTGGAGGACGCCGAGACGATCATGCGGCGCGCCTGGGCCGCCGCCGACGCCGATCTCACTGCGCAGATGGGCCTGGACCACACGACGTGGGCCTGGGGCAGGATCCATGTGCAGAAGCAGGCGCACCAGATCCTGGGGGGCGAGGGCGTGCCCTCTTTGGTGCAACGGCTCTTCAATGCCGACTCGCGCCCGGTCTCAGGTGCCGGGGAGATCCCCAACGCCTCCTGGTACGACAGCACCGTCAAGGACGGCCGGGTGGACTACCAGGTGGTCGCCGGAGCCTCCATGCGCATGGCCGTGGACATGGCCGACGTCGACGGCGCGCTGTGGGTGATCTCCTCGGGGATCTCCGGGCATCCGCTCTCACCCCACGTCAACGACCAGTTCGAGGCCTGGGCCGAGGGACGGATGCACCCCTGGCCCTTCAGCCGCCGGGCCATCGAGGCCTCCGCGCTCCACACGCTGAGGCTGCGCCCGGCCTGAGTGCGGCGCTGGCGGGGCGGCGCGGCCCGCACTCAGGTCGCGCCGCCCCGCCCGACCGGATCGCCCACCGGGTCGACGACGTCGGGGAGGCGCGCCGCCAGCGCCGGGTCGAAGGCGATCAGGCCCTCCTGCTCCAGAGCGCTCATCCAGGACTCAGCCGCAGCATGATGCTCGTGATCGGGCACCATCAGGGCGATCGATGAGCACCAGGTGGGTGCTCATTCGCTGTCCGCCAGGAAGTCAGCGGCCTCATCGGCGGTGATGGGGCGTCCTGCGCGCAACTGGGGGAGGCCGGTGACCGGCCACGATGCTGCGGCGTGACCGTCCTTGTTTCCCGCCGGTTGCCCGCCGGTTGCAGCGCGCCGATGCGCAGCACGTAGCATGTGCCCGTGCTGCACAGACTCTCCACCGCCTTCATCCGCACCCTGCGCGAGGACCCGGCCGACGCCGAGGTCGCCAGCCACAAGCTCCTCGTGCGCGCCTGCTACGTGCGCCGGGCCGCCCCCGGCATCTACACCTGGCTGCCCCTGGGCCTGCGCACCCTGCGCAAGATCGAGGCCATCGTGCGCGAGGAGATGGACGCCATCGGCGGCCAGGAGGTCCACTTCCCGGGCCTGCTGCCCGCCGAGCCCTACCAGGCCTCCGGCCGCTGGGAGGATTACGGCCCCACGCTGTTCACCCTCAAGGACCGCAAGGGCGGCGACTACCTCCTGGCCCCCACCCACGAGGAGATGTTCACCCTGGCGGTCAAGGACATGTACTCCTCGTACAAGGACCTGCCCGCCATCGTCTACCAGATCCAGACCAAGTACCGCGACGAGGCCCGACCCCGCGCCGGCATCATCCGCGGCCGGGAGTTCGTCATGAAGGACTCCTACTCCTTCGACATCGACGACCAGGCCCTGGAGGCCTCCTACCGCAAGCACCGCGACGCCTACGAGCGGCTCTTCACCCGCCTGGGCCTGGACTACGTCATCGTCAACGCCATGGCCGGGGCCATGGGCGGCTCCCACTCCGAGGAGTTCCTCCACCCCTCGCCCATCGGCGAGGACACCTTCGTGCGCTCCGAGGGCGGGTACGCCGCCAACGCCGAGGCCGTGACCACCGTGGTCCCAGATCCAGTCGACGCCTCGGGGGTGGGGCCGGCCCGCGTCGTCGACACCCCCGACACCCCCACCATCGAGACCCTCGTGGCCCTGTGCAACGAGGCCTACCCCCGCTCCGACGGGCGCGCCTGGACGGCGGCCGACACCCTGAAGAATGTCGTCGTGGTCCTGACCCACCCCGGTGGGCGGCGCGAGCTGCTCGTCGTCGGCGTGCCCGGCGACCGTGAGGTGGACATGAAGCGCCTGGAGGCAGCCGTGGCCCCCGCCGAGGTGGAGATGGCCGCCGAGGAGGACTTCACGGGCCACCCCGAGCTCGTGCCCGGCTACATCGGCCCCGAGGCCATCGGCCCCAACTCGCCGCTGCGCCGCGTGGAGGTCGATGAGGAGGGCAACGAGCGCCTGGCCGGCTCCGTGCGCTACCTGGTGGACCCGCGCATCGTGGAGGGCACCAGCTGGGTCACCGGCGCCAATGCCGATAAGAAGCACGTCCTGGACCTGGTCATGGGGCGCGACTTCACCGCCGATGGCACCATCGAGGCCGCTGAGGTCCGCGATGGCGACCCCGCCCCCGACGGCTCGGGCCCCCTGAGCCTGGCGCGCGGCATCGAGGTGGGCCACATCTTCGCCCTGGGGCGCAAGTACTCCCGGGCCCTGGGGCTGAGTGTGCTCGATGAGAACGGAAAGGCCCAGGTGGTGACCATGGGCTCCTACGGCGTGGGCGTCAGCCGCGT
Organism: Actinomyces capricornis; assembly: GCF_019974135.1. Classification (NCBI taxonomy): domain Bacteria; kingdom Bacillati; phylum Actinomycetota; class Actinomycetes; order Actinomycetales; family Actinomycetaceae; genus Actinomyces; species Actinomyces capricornis. The sequence goes on along the minus strand of NZ_AP025017.1, from coordinate 193,943 downwards.
CATGGCCGCCCTGGCCGAGGCCAACCACGATGAGCACGGCCTGGCCTGGCCCATTGCCGTGGCCCCCTACCACGTCCAGGTGCTGGCCACCGGCAAGGACGAGGAGGTCTTCTCCACCGCCGAGGGGATCGCCGCCGCCCTGGACGCCCAGGGCGTGGAGGTCCTCTACGACGACCGCCGCAAGGTCAGCGCCGGGGTGAAGTTCGCCGACTCCGAGCTGCTGGGGCTGCCCTACACCCTGGTGGTGGGGCGGGATCTGGCCAAGCAGGGGACGGTGGAGATCCGCGACCGCCGCAGCGGTGAGCGCCGCAGCGTGCCGGCCGACCAGGCCGCCCAGGAGGTCGCCGCCCTCGTGCGCGCCGCCCTGAGCGCCTAACCCCTTCCTTTCGACAATTTGCATGAGATCGGCCTTTTCCGGGCCTGGAGAAGTACGATCTCATGCAAATTGTCGAAGGTTAGGCGGTGTAGCCGGGCAGGGCGGGTAGCTGGGCGCCCCAGTCGGCGGCGCGCAGCCCGGCGTCGATGGCCGCCTCGACGGCGGCCCGGCGCTCAGGCGTGGAGGCCTGGGACTCACCGACCTGCTGCACCTCCGCAGCCGCCACATCCGACCAGGCCGACGCCGCCCAGGCGCGATCGGGATCGCCGGCCTGGGCCGCCTGCTCCGGCGGGGCATAGGCCGCCAGCCGCGCATCCTGGCCTCCCGCGGCGATCGAGGCGTTGACCACGATCGTCGCCGTGCGCGCATCGGCGATGGCCTGCTCGCGCACCCCCTCATCCTCGGCACGCGCCCCGACCTCCTCACAGGCGTAGCGGGCGGCGTCGTAGAGCGTGAGCAGCGGGCCGCCCAGCGCCGTCCCGCCCGGGCTCGACGACGCCCCGGCCGTCGCCGGGCTCGGCGGGGCCTGCTGGTCCTGACCCTCCCCGCTGCGCGGCACTCCCTGGAGCGCGCCGGGGGAGACCTCGTCGAGGTAGACGCCCCAGGACACCGCCAAGGCGGCGTAGAGCTGGGCCTCCTGGGCCGAGCCCGCCGACAGTGCCGCCTCGCGCGCCATGCCCACACCCTGCTCCAGGGCGGCTCGCAGATCATCCCCGGTGGCATCCGGTGCCGCCGTCGCGATCGGCGTGGCCGTGGGGTAGGTCGTGGGCACCGCCGTCGCCCACGGCTCCCACACCCCGCCCAGGACCTGGGCCTGGTTGTGGGCATCGGCCTGCAACTGCGCGGGCACGGCGCCCGAGCCCTGGTCACCGGAGGCGACCACCTCCGCGGTGGAGGAGATGAGCACGGCCTGGCGGGCCAGGGAGTCGCGCGTCACCTCGGCCTGGGGCGCCGTCTCCAGGGAGGCCGGCGAGCCCTCACCCAGGCGCAGGCCGCACCCGCCACTGGCCACCAGCGCGGCGGCCAGGGCCGCCGCGCCCGCTGCGCGCAGGAGCCGTGCGGGCCGGCCGGCCCCGGCACGCCGGGCACGGGCCGGTGGCGCCAGGCCGGGCCTGAGGGGGCGTCGGACAAGGCGCGCTGCGGCCCCCGGGCCTGAGCGGCAGGAGGCCGGGGAGCCGGGTGCTCCGGGGCATGGCGGGGGAGGGCTGAGGGTCATCACCCGCCGATCCTCCCACGGCAGGTAGCATGTTCCCGACCTGACCACGCCCCCACGGGCCAGAGGGGAGGAGCCCCCACCATGCCGGAGAAGCCGGAGAAGGCGGACAAGCCCGACGCGCTCGCCGGGCGCCTGACCGAGCTCCTGGAGCCCGTGGTCGACGGCGCCGGCCTCTTCCTGGAGCGGATCGAGACCACCCGGGCCGGGAAGTACTCGGTGGTACGGGTCGTCGTCGACCTGCCCGACGGGCCCGGGGACCTGGACCTGGACCGCCTGGGCGAGGTCACTGCCGCCGTCTCCCAGGCGCTGGACGAGGCCGATCCGGTCAAGGGCCAGTACACCCTGGAGGTCTCCACCCCCGGGGCCGAGCGCGAGCTGCGCACCGCCCGGCACTTCCGCCGCGCCGTCGGGCACGGTGCCCAGGTGAGCACGGATGAGGAGGAGCTCAGCGGCACCATCACCGCCGTTGACGACCAGGTCCTGACCCTCCAGACCGACGCCGGTCCCAGGACCGTGCCGCTGGAGCAGGTCCGCCAGGCCCGGATGGTGGTCTCCGGCCCGTGAGCCGGGGCCCGGCCGCCGCCACCCACGTACCCACCGGTACCCGCACGACCACCACATGTGACCGCAGGGCCGCCTCCGCGGAGGACAGGACCAGAGAGGACCACCCATGGATATCAACATGCCCGAGCTCAGAGGCGCCGCCGATGAGCTGGGAATCGACCTGGACAACCTCCTGCCCGCCATCGAGGACGCCATCCTGGGTGCCTATTCCAAGGTGCCCGGCGCCATCCGCGGCGCCCATGTGGAGATCGACCGGCGCACCGGCCACATGAGCGTCCTGGCGCCGGAGGTCGACGAGGAGGACCAGCCCACGGGGGAGTACTTCGACGACACCCCCGACGACTTCGGCCGCATCGCCCAGGCCACCGCCCGCTCCGTCATCGTCCAGCGCATCCAGGACCGCCGCGACTTCGAGGTCCTGGGGGCCTTCAAGGACAAGACCGGCGAGCTCATCTCGGGCACGGTGGAGCAGGGCCGCGACCCCCGGGTGGTCCATGTGCGCCTCGATGAGGAGCACGAGGGGATCATGCCACCCCACGAGCAGGTCCCCGGGGAGCGCTACCGCCACGGGGACCGGGTGCGCGCCTATGTCACGGAGGTCTCGCGCGGCCTCAAGGGCGCCCAGATCGTGCTCTCGCGCACCCACCCCGGGCTGGTGCGCAAGCTCTTCGAGCGCGAGGTCCCCGAGATCACCTCCGGGGACGTCGAGATCGTCTCGGTGGCCCGCGAGGCCGGCCACCGCACCAAGATGGCGGTGCGCGCCCGCACGCGCGGGGTCAACGCCAAGGGCGCCTGCATCGGCCCCATGGGCCAGCGCGTGCGCGCGGTGATGACCGAGCTCGGCGGGGAGAAGATCGACATCGTGGACTACTCCGAGGACCCCGCGCGCTTCGTAGCCAACGCCCTGTCCCCGGCCCGGGTCTCCTCGGTGCAGGTCATCGACGCCGAGGAGCGCACCGCCCGCGCCGTCGTCCCCGACTTCCAGCTGTCCCTGGCCATCGGCAAGGAGGGGCAGAACGCCCGCCTGGCCGCGCGCCTGACGGGCTGGAAGATCGACATCCACGCCGACGCCGAGACCGGCGAGGTCGCCCCCGGTCGCGTCTCCCGGGCCGACGACGTGACAGGTCCCTCAGAAACCGCGGAGTGATGCGGCCCGCGGCGAGCGGTAGACTTCTCGGCGGACCATAGCGGGGCCGTCACGCCAAGGCGCTCCCGCGGATGCGGCTGAGGACACGGAAGGACGCCTCGACGGTGGTAACCACCCTGCACGTGCCCCAGCGCACCTGCATCGGCTGCCGTGGGAAGGCTCCCCGATCCCAGTTGCTGCGACTGGTCCTGGCCCCGGGCCCCGTGCTCGAGGTCGATGCCCGGGCCACCCGGCCCGGGCGTGGTGCCTGGATCCACCCGGATCCGGGGTGCCTCTCCCTTGCTGAGCGACGGCGCGCCCTCGGGCGGGCCCTGCGCACCAGTGCACCGCTTGATGCGGCGCCGGTGCGCCGATGGCTTGAGCAGAGCCCCTCACCCGGCCGGGTGAGGGATTGATCGATTGCGAAGGCGGGTAGGAAGCCGATGGGCACCCGATGAGTACCCAGCGATGAGCTGCCTCTAGAAGCACCCACCCCTGTCCGGGGTGGGTAACCGGACAGGAGAAAAGTGGCTAAACCACGCGTACATGAGCTCGCCAAGGAGCTCGACCCCTCTGGCAAGAAGGTCACCTCCAAGGTGATTCTGGCCTGGCTCAAGGACCAGGGAGAGTTCGTCAAGGCGGCCTCCTCCACGGTCGAGCCCCCCGTGGCCCGCAGGGTCCGCGAGCACTTCGCCGCCGTGGCGGAGGGCGCGGCCCCCGGCGGCGCCAAGAAGGCTGAGAAGACTGACAAGGCGGCCGGGGCTGCCGACGGCGCTGCGGCGCAGCCCGCGGCCCCCACTCCGGGCCCCAGGCCCGGGGCCAAGCCCGCCGCTCCGGCCGCCAAGCCCGCTGCGCCGGGCGGGGAGCAGCGCCCAGCGCCCAAGCCCGGAGCCCGGGCCCCCCAGGCCGCCGCCCCCACGGCACCGTCGGCCCCCTCCAAGGCCGCCCCCAAGCCGGGAGCCCGGGCCCCCCAGGCCCCGGCCGCCCCCGAGGCGCCCCGCGCGGCGGCCCCGCAGGCGCCCCGGCCCTCCGCCCCGGCTGAGCAGGCCCCCGCGGCCCCGGCGCCGACCCCCGGCCCGCGTCCGGGTGCTCCGCGCCCGGGCAACAACCCCTTCGCCACCTCCCAGGGCATGCCCCGCCCCGGAGGGCGCGGTGGACGCTCGGGGGGGCAGGGCCCGCGTCCGGGTGCCCCGCGCCCGGGCAACAACCCCTTCGCCACCTCCCAGGGCATGCCCCGCCCCGGTGGGCAGGGCGGTCCGCGTCCCGGTGGCCCCCGCCCGCAGGCGGCCGGCTCCGGCGGCCCGCGTCCGGGTGCGCCGCGGCCCGGTGGTCCGCGCCCCTCGGGTCCCCGCCCCAACCCGGGCATGATGCCCGGCCAGTCCTCCATCGGCCGTCCCGGGGCCCCGGCGCGCGGTGGTGGAGGAGGCCGTGGCGGTCGCCCCGGCGGCGGTGGTCGTCCCGGTGGTGGCGGCGGTGGCGGTCGCCCCGGCGGCTTCGGCGGCCCCCGTGGCGGTCGTGGTGGTCGCGGCTCGACGCAGGGCGCCTTCGGGCGCGGTGGCGGCGCTCCGCGCGGGCGCAAGTCCAAGCGGGCCAAGCGCCAGGAGTTCGAGCAGCAGAGCGCGCCGTCGATCGGCGGTGTCATCGTCCCGCGCGGTGACGGCTCCACCCCGGTGCGCGTGCGCCAGGGCGCCACGCTGACCGACCTGGCCGAGAAGATCAACGCCAACCCCGCGGCCCTGGTGACCGTCCTGTTCCACCTGGGGGAGATGGCCACGGCCACCCAGTCCCTGGATGAGGACACCTTCGGCCTGCTGGGCGCCGAGCTGGGCTACGACGTCCAGATCGTCTCCCCCGAGGACGAGGACCGCGAACTGCTGGAGTCCTTCGACATCGACCTCGACCCCGAGGAGGATGAGGAGAACCTGGCGCCCCGGCCCCCGGTGGTCACCGTCATGGGCCACGTCGACCACGGTAAGACCAAGCTGCTGGACGCCATCCGCTCCACCGACGTCGTGGCTGCCGAGGCCGGCGGCATCACCCAGTCCATCGGCGCCTACCAGGTGCGCGTGGAGCTGGGCGGGGAGACCCGGCCGATCACCTTCATCGACACCCCCGGTCACGAGGCCTTCACGGCCATGCGCGCCCGCGGTGCCGAGGTCACCGATATCGCCATCCTCGTGGTGGCGGCCGACGACGGCGTCATGCCCCAGACGGTCGAGGCCCTCAACCACGCCCAGGCGGCCAATGTGCCCATCGTGGTGGCGGTCAACAAGATCGACCGGGAGGGCGCCAACCCGGACAAGATCCGCGGCCAGCTCACCGAGTACGGCCTGGTGCCCGAGGAGTACGGCGGCGACACCATGTTCGTGGACATCTCGGCCAAGCAGCGCCTGCACATCGACGACCTCCTGGAGGCCGTCCTGCTGACGGCCGATGCGGCCCTGGACCTGCGTGCCAACCCCGAGACCGAGGCCCGCGGCGTGACCATCGAGGCCAAGCTCGACAAGGGCCGCGGTGCGGTGTCCACCATCCTGGTGGAGCGCGGCACCCTGCGGGTGGGGGACCCGATCGTGGCGGGGAGCGCCTACGGGCGCGTGCGCGCCATGTTCAACGAGCACGGCGAGGCCCTCCAGGAGGCGGGCCCGGCCCGTCCGGCCCTGGTGCTGGGCCTGACCAATGTGCCCAGCGCCGGCGACTCCTTCATCGTGGCCCCCGACGACCGCACCGCCCGCCAGATCGCGGACAAGCGCGAGGCCGCCGAGCGCGCCGCCCTGCTGGCCAAGCGCCGCAAGCGGGTCTCCCTGGAGAACCTCACCGACGTCCTCAAGGAGGGCAAGGTCGACACTCTCAACCTCATCCTCAAGGGCGACTCCTCGGGTGCGGTCGAGGCCCTGGAGGACTCCCTGCTCAAGATCGATGTGGGCGAGGAGGTCGCGCTGCGCGTCATCCACCGCGGCGTGGGCGCCATCACCCAAAACGATGTCAACCTGGCCACGGTGGACTCCGCCGTCATCATCGGCTTCAACGTCCGGCCGGCCGAGCGGGTGGCGGAGATCGCCGACCGCGAGGGCGTGGACATGAAGTTCTACTCGGTCATCTACAACGCGATCGAGGACGTCGAGGCCGCCATGAAGGGCATGCTCAAGCCCATCTACGAGGAGGTGGAGCTGGGCAGCGCCGAGATCCGCCAGGTCTTCCGCTCCTCGAAGTTCGGCTCCATCGCCGGCTCGATCGTCCGCTCTGGGATCATCAAGCGGGGCGCCAAGGCCCGCCTGGTGCGCGACGGCGTCGTGGTCAACGGCGAGTTGTCCATCGAGACGCTGCGCCGCGAGAAGGACGATGTCACCGAGGTCCGCGAGGGCTACGAGTGCGGTATCAACCTGGGCTTCAAGGACATCACCGAGGGCGATGTCATCGAGACCTGGGAGATGCGCGAGAAGCCGCGCGCCTGATCCGGCGCTCACGGCGCATGACGGCGGCCGGTCACCATCCTGTAGGAGGTGGCCGGCCACCGTCATGCGGTGCCGGGGACGCGGAGGCAGGGCGATGGGGCGGGGCAGGAAGGAGGCGGTCAGACGACGTCGTAGCCGATGCCCGGGGCGATCTCGTGCAGGAGGGCGTGGATCGTGGGGTCAGCCAGGGGTGCGCTCTCCTCGGGCAGGGTGGGGATGGAGTCGGCGGCGGGCGTCAGCAGGACCGTCATGGCCCGCCCGGTCATGGTCGAGCGCACCCAGAGCCCGTCGAGGCCGGGGAGCTGGTCGTGGATGGCCCGCGCCCAGGAGCGGCAGGTGGCGCGCTCCGCGCTGTCCAGGCTCACCGAGGCGCCGTGGCGCAGCGCCCACGGGCCGGTCATGTCCAGCAGCCGCAGGGGCCGGGTGGGCCGCCAGACCTGGAGCACCGGGGCGTCGCTGCGGGTGTCGATGAGCCGGGTGCCGGCGAAGACCTCGGCGGCGCAGGTCGCCAGGTCGCAGGCGGCGTACAGGACCCCGTGGCCGGGGTGCTCCCCGGGTGGGGGAGGGTGGGGGTCCCAGCGGCAATGGCGCACCGGGCCCCAGGTGCGCAGCCGCCCCCAGGCCAGGGCGTGGGGGCTGGTGGTCGGGGCGATGCGCGCCAGGGGCTGGCCGGCCAGGGTGTGGATCTCCTCCTCGTGCAGGTCCAGGGGCCCCGGGGGAGAGGCGGGGTTCTTCGGGCGGGGGCTCACCGGTGGTCGGCCTCGTCCAGGAGCCGGAGGACCTCGGCGGGGTCCCCGCCCTGGGCGAGCCACTGGACGGGGCTGAGGCCGTCGAGGAGCTCGGGGTCCGCCGTGGTCATGCGGGCCTCCACCGTTGTCGGGCTCAGGGTGGTCCGGATGGCGGGGACGACTGTCTCCAGCCCGGGCAGGGGGCGGGCGCCGTCGAGCTGCCAGGTGGGGAAGCGCAGGGAGCGGCCGCGGTGGTAGGCGTAGAGGGAGCGGCCCGCCGCGCGCGTGATGGTGGAGGGGCTGCGGCCCAGGAGGTCCGCCAGCTCCCTGGTGGACAGGGAGCGCGCCAGGTCCCGTGCGGCGCCCAGGGCGCGGTGCTGGGCCGAGAGCTGCTCGGCGTAGGAGCGGTCCTGAAGGATGCGGGCCGCCTGGCGCCCCCGTGCCCCTGTGGGCAGCCCGCGCGACAGGAAGTCCGACATCCCGGAGGTCAGGGGGGCTGCGCCCGCGCGCTCACGAGCCGCCGACTCGCGCAACAGGATCTCGGCCAGATCCTGGGGGGTCAGGGACAGGTCGGCCAGGACGTCGTGCAGGTCCACCGCAGTCATGCCCCCAGGGTAGCGCATCGAGAATGCATGAGCGTGCGTCATCGATGCGCTACCTATGGGGAGGGCGCGTGGGGCGGGCGCGGCAGCCTCAGCCCCTCAGGTGGGGCCGGCGGGCCAGCTGGTGTGCGGCGTCGAGGATGAAGAGGATGACCGCGGCCCACACCAGTACCATGGCGGCCCACCGGGCCGGTGGGATCTCCTCGTGGAAGACCGCCCAGGCCAGGATGAACTGGATGATGGGGCCCAGGTACTGGCTGATGCCCACCACCGACAGCGCCACCCGGCGGGCGCCGGCGGCGAAGAGCAGCAGGGGCACCGCCGTCACCGGTCCGGCCACCACCAGCAGCACGCCCAGCAGCGGTGAGGCCTGGGGGCCCTGCATGACCGAGGCCCCCTGCCAGGCCAGCCACCCCAGGTATCCCAGGGCCAGGGGCACGACCGTCAGCGTCTCGGCGCACAGGCCCGTCAGGGCGTCGACCTGCGCCGCCACCCGCTTCTTGACCAGCCCGTAGAGGCCGAAGGTGAGGGCCAGCGCCAGGGAGATCCAGGGCAGGGAGCCCTGCGCGAGCACCAGCACTGCGACTCCCGCTGCGGCCAGGGCGATGCACAGCACCTGGGCGCGGCGCAGCCGCTCGCCCAGGACCAGGGCCGCCAGGGCCACGGTCACCAGCGGGTTAATGAAGTAGCCCAGGGCGGCGTCGGCGGTGCGCTCGGTGCTGACCCCGTAGACGTAGACCAGCCAGTTGAGGGAGACCAGGAGGCCGCAGGCCGCCAGGGGCGCCAGGAGGCGGGGCGTGCGCAGGACCCCCGCCAGGGCCCTCCACCGGTGGGAGGCGGCGATGAGCGCCAGGCAGGTGATCAGGGTCCACACGATGCGGTGCCCGATGATCTCCACGCTGCCGGCCGCGGAGAGCAGCCGGAAGTAGAGGGGGAAGAAGCCCCACAGCAGGTAGCAGCCCAGCACCATCGCCAGGCCCGGGGCGGTGGAGCCGCCCGCGGCGGGGCTCCCGGCGGGCGTCGGGGTGGAGGGCTGGGCGGCGGGGGAGGGGGCGCTGTGGGGCTCGGGTCGGGGCATGCGGTCTCGGCTCTGTGTCGGCTGGTGTCGGCTCGGTGTCGGTCCAGTGTCGGTCGGGTGCCGCTCCGGGACTCGGCCCGGTGGAGCGGGGCCCGGGGGTGCGCCTGAGATGCTAGCGCTGCCCCGGTGCCGGCCGTGGAAGCCGTCACCCGGGGGCGGGGGCGAGTATGTCGAGGAGGGCCTTGGCCGCCGGCGCGGGGTTGAATGCGCTCCATGCGAGGTACTCGACGCGGGTGGGGCCCGCCGTGACGGGGATTGTTCGCAGGCCCTCGCTGTTGGTGGGGACCACGGCAGGTGAGAGGAGGGCGACGACGAGCCCCTGCCTGACCAGATCAAGGATGAGTCTGGTGCTCATCACCTCGAAGGCGACGTCGCGATGGAGGCCGGCGGCTTGGAATGCGAGGTCGGAGGGCATCCTGCCCGGCGTGCCCGCGGGGAAGTCGACGAACTTCTCCTCCGCCAGGTCGTCCAGCCGCAGCCGGCGCCGGCCGGAGAGTGGATGATCGGAGGCGACGACGGCGACGAGCTGCTCTCTTGCCATGACCCGTGTGCTGATGCCTGTCGGTGGTGCGCCATCTGGCAGGCCGAGGACGGCGACATCCATGGTGCCCGCGGCGATCGCGGCGATGAACTCGTTACTGCCGCCGTCTCTGAGTCGGATGGTCACCGCCGGGTAGGCGGCGTGGAAGCGGCCGAGGCTGGCGGGGATGTCGATGGTGGTCACCGTCGGGATGACACCGATCGTGAGCGTGCCGCGGACCTGGCCGTCCGCCGCCGCGGCGTCAGTAAGAGCGCGCTCGGCAGCGTCCAGGCTCACCCGGGCCTGCGCGACGAATGCCTCACCGGCAGTGGTGAGCTCGACTCTACGGCTGCTGCGGGCGACAAGGGTGACGCCGAGCTCGCGCTCGAGCGCCTTGACCTGGTGGCTGAGCGAGGACTGCACGACGAAGCAGCGCTGGGCCGCGCGGGTGAAGCTCTTCTCCTCGGCGATGGCGACGATGTAGCGCATCTGCTGCAGTTCCATAGGTCTATGGTGACAGTGCATCCGTACTATGGGAACAATCTGTTGGACTCATGGAACAAGGCGGTCCGACGATGGCGTCATGACCGCCTCGACCATCAGGACGCCCGCGACGAGCACGCCACCGCCTGCATCTCGTTGGACGCCGACGCCCACCCTCAGCCGTGCGGGGTGGACGGTGCTGACGGCAGTCGTGCCGATGGTGTGGGGGAGCACCTACATCGTCACCACACACGCACTTCCCCAGGGCCATCCTCTCTTCGCCGCGATGATGCGATGCCTGCCCGCGGGCCTCATCGCACTGCTCATCGCCCGTCAGGTGCCGCATGGGTCGTGGTGGTGGAAGAGCCTGGTGCTCGGCACCTTGAACATGGGCCTCTTCTTCCCCCTGCTGTTCATCGCTGCGCAGCAGCTCCCCGGTGGTGTCGCCGCCACCCTCGGGGCCGTGCAGCCGATCATCGTGGCCCTCCTCGCCGTAGTGATTCTGCGGGAGATCCTGTCCCTCTGGAGGGTCGGATGGGGTGCCCTGGGCATGATCGGTGTCGGGCTCGTTGTTCTCGGCCCCGATGCAGCCCTGTCCCCTGGAGGAGTCGTCGCCGGCCTTGCCGGAGCGGCATCGATGGGCACGGGAGTCGTACTCACGAAGAAATGGGGGTGCCCCGAAGGGGCCAGCCCGGTCGGCCTTGCCGCGTGGCAGCTGACCGCAGCCGGTCTCGTGCTCCTGCTGCCCGCCGTGCTCCTCGACGGGGCCCCGAGCGGCATTGATCACGCGGCCGTGGTCGGCTACGCCTGGCTGGGCCTGATCGGAGGGCTGCTGGCCTACACCGTCTGGTTCGCCGGCATCCGCCGTCTGTCCGTGACAGCCACGGCGCTGCTCGGACTCCTCTCCCCGGTCACGGCAGCCATTCTCGGGGCGGTCCTCGCCGGTGAAAGGCCCACGTGGGCTCAGATGCTCGGCCTCGCCGCCGCCCTGACCGCCATGGTCGCCGGCCAACTCCCCTCCCCGGCCCAGAGGACCACAGCACAGACAGGAAGGACCACATGATGAGAGTCGCAGTCTTCGGTGCCACCGGCATGGCGGGCAGCGCCATCGTCTCCGAGGCCTTGAGCCGAGGGCATCGGGTTATCGCCGCATCGCGGCACCCCTGCAGCACAGCCTCCGGCGATGACCGTCTCATAGTGCGCGCTGTCGATCTCTCCCATCCCGACGAGGCGGGTCCGCTGCTGGCTGACAGTGACGCCGCGATCCTCACGATTCGTCTTGTTCCAGGCCAGGAGCACCGGCTCGCACCGATGACGCAGGGATTCCTCGACGTGGCTGCACGGCACTGCAGGCCAGTGATCATCATTGGAGGCGCCGCGCCACTGCGCCTACCGAACCACCCCGACCGGCTGCTGATCGACGATCCCGCCTATGTTCCTCAGGCGTGGAAGACGATCGCGCGGGCCAGCCTTGAGCAGTACCGAGTCTGCCAGCTGCACCCCTACTCCGGGTGGGTGTATCTCAGCCCACCTGCCGTCTTCGAGTCAGGGGAGCGCAGTGGCCGCTACCGGCGGGGCACCACCACCCTGCTCACCGACGCCCAGGGCATCTCACGGATCTCCGCACCGGACCTGGCCATCGCCGTGCTCGATGAGCTCGAGCGGCCCAGTGGAGACCGCCACATCACGGTCTGCCAGGAGTCCGCCCCTGAGGACGCGAGGTCCTGAAAAGCGCCCTCATGGCAGCCCGGCCACCGCTGTGCTGCTCGTGGAGCGATGCCGTGGGGCGAGGTGCGGTGCGCCATCGTGGCGCCCAGGGCGGGCTGCACGTCTTCAGCGGTGCGCGGCGCGCCGGCTGCGGGCGCATCGGCGTGATGACGCGGATGCGCCCGCAGGCCGGTCGGTGAAGATGTGCAGCGTCGTGCACAATGGTGGCTGCTTCTCGCCCCGACGAACCCAGGAGGCCCCCATGGCTGACGCCGCACGCGCCCGCAAGGTCGCCGAACGCATCCACGAGACCGTCGCCCGACTCCTGGGCGGCCGTATCAAGGACCCCCGCCTGGGCTTCGTCACGGTCACCGATGTGCGCGTCACCGGGGACCTGCAGCAGGCCACCGTCTTCTACACCGTCTACGGATCCCAGGAGGAGCGGGAGAGCTCGGCCAAGGCTCTGGCCTCCGCCAAGGGGCTCATCCGCTCCGAGGTGGGCAAGGCCCTGGGCATCCGCCTGACCCCGACCATCTCCTTCCAGCTCGACGCCCTGCCCACCACCGCCAGGACCTTCGAGGACGCCCTGGCCCAGGCCCGGGCCCGCGACGAGCAGATCGCCCGCAGCGCCCAGGGCGCCACCTACGCGGGCGAGGCCGACCCCTACCGGCACGACGACGACCCGCAGGAGGAGGTGCAGGAGGACTCGCCAGAGGACCCTGCCCCGGGTGCCGGGAGTGAGGCCGATGCCACCGGCGCTCCTGAGGCGCACTCCGGTACCGTGCCCGGCTCCCAGAGCTCCGAGGATCGGTGACCCGCGCCGGGAGGCGCGGCCAGGAAGGTCAGCGCGGCCAGGAAGGCCAGGATCGCGCGCGGCCCCGGGTGGCGCGCGCTGCGGTCAGCGCCGCGGACGGGCTGCTCCTGGTGGATAAGCCCGCGGGGATCTCCAGCCACGACGTCGTGGCCGCCGCCCGCCGACTGGCAGCCACCCGCAAGGTCGGGCACGCCGGCACCCTGGATCCGATGGCCACCGGCCTGCTTGTGCTGGGAATCGGGCGGGCCACCCGACTGCTGACCTACCTGGTGGGCGCCGATAAGGACTACGAGGCCACCCTCCGCCTGGGCCAGGAGACCCTCACCGAGGACGCCGAGGGGGAGATCACGGCCGGCGCCGGCTGCCGCCCCGAGGACCTGACCGAGGTGCGGCTGGGCACCGCCCTGGCGCGCCTCACCGGCGAGATCATGCAGGTGCCCAGCGCGGTCTCGGCCATCAAGGTCGGCGGAGTGCGCTCCTACGCCCGGGTGCGCCAGGGCGAGGCCGTCGAGCTCGCCGCCCGCCCGGTGACCATCAGCGCACTGGAGCTGCGCGGGCAGCCGCGCGCGGCCACGGCGGCGGACGGCACCGCGGTGGTCGACATGGACCTGGGCGTGTCCTGCTCCTCGGGCACCTACGTGCGCGCCATCGCCCGCGACCTGGGCGCGGCCCTGGGCTGCGGCGCCCACCTGACCGCCCTGCGCCGCACGCGCGTGGGGCCCTTCGACGTCGGGGAGGCGGCGACCCTGGAGGCGCTGAGCGCCCAGGTGGAGGCCGACGCCGCCAGCACCCGGCCCCGTGGCCTCAGGGTCCTGGGCCTGAGCGAGGCGGCCCGCCGCTGCTTCCCGGCCGTGGAGCTCACCGGGGCCGAGGCCGGGGCGGTCAGCCACGGCCAGGCCCTTCCCGCCTCCACCCTGGAGCGGGCCCAGGCCCCCGCCCGACCCATCGCACCGAAGGCCGCGGCCGCCAAGGGCGCCGAGGAGGTAGAGGGCACCGGCCCGCAGCCGGTGGTGGCCGCCTTCGCCCCCGACGGCGCCGTGGTGGCCCTGCTGGCGGCCAAGGGCTCACGCGCCCGCCCGGTACTGGTCCTGGCGCCGGCCTGAGGCGCGTTGCACATCAGGGGGACCAGGAGTTCAGGAATCCAGGAATACAGGGGCCCGGCAGATGCTTGATACTGGCGACGACTGTCAGGGACCGGCCACCGCGGCCACGACCACTGCGGCCACGAGCGGGGAAGACCCCGCGCCAGGACCACAGTCCACCCGATCTCAGTCCACCCCTCCATGGAGACCAGGGCACAACCAGGGGAGCCCTCCTGCGCTCAGCGCGGGCGAGGACCCCGAAAGGCGGCATCAGTGAGCCAGACGAGCACCGAGACCACCCAGCAGACCACCCAGCCCACCGGCGAGGCCGGCGGACGCCCCCGCAGCGGTGGCTGCCGCTGCGGCTGCCGCGGGCACGGCCGGGCCCGCGACGACGAGAGGCTCCCTGCCCCCACTGTGGCCCAGCCCATGGCCCCCGGCAGCGCCGCGGCCACGGAGGCGACGGCGTCGCAGGCCCAGACCGGCGGTACCGGTGCCGGAGCCCCCGGCCTGAGCGAGGCTGCGGCCATTGGTGCCGCGGTCGGCGCCGCCATGGGCGCACCGCTCACGGCACAGGACCAGCCCAGTGGTCGGCCCAGTGGCCAGTCCAGCAGCCGGAGTGCCGCCGACGCCGGGGTCGTGCCCGGGCACAAGGCCGGCAACGCCCTGGGGCTCAGGGACGTCTCGGCCCGGCCCACCGGGGGCTGCGGCTGCGGCTCCCACTGACCGCCGCTCCCACTGACCGCCTCCAGCCCGGGCTGGGCGCCCCACTCACCCCACCCGGGCCGGCAGTCTCACACCGACTGGCGCTGGAGGGCCTGGGAGACGACGGACAGGCGCTCAGCGGCCTGGGCGCGCTCGTAGCGCCCTAGGGCCAGGTCCTCGACCACCGCCCCGTCGACGAGCACCAGGACCCGGTCGGCCCGCACCGCCACATGGGCGTCGTGGGTGACCACCATGAGGGTCGTGCCCGAGGCGTGGACCTCCCCGAGCAGGTCGAGGATCTGGGCGGCGGAGGAGGAGTTGAGCGCCCCGGTGGGCTCATCGGCGAAGACGATGCCCGGGTCGTTGATCAGGGCGCGGCAGATCCCGGCGCGCTGGAGCTGGCCCCCGGAGACCTCCGTGACATCGCTGCCCGCCAGCCCGCCGATGCCCATGCGCTCCATGAGCTCGCGCCCGCGGGCCTCGACCTGCGGGCGGGGGCGCTCACCGGCCAGGAACCCCGGCAGGACGATGTTGTCGAGCAGGCACAGCGTGGACAGCAGGTGGGCCTGCTGGAAGACGAAGCCGAAGCGGCGCAGGCGCAGTGCCGCCAGCTCGCGCTCATCCAGGGCGGCCAGATCCACCGTCCGCTGCCCGGGCGCCGCCTGAGCACCCGGGCCATCGGCCTCATCCCCTAGGAGCAGCACCTGGCCGCCCGAGGGCCGGTCCATGCCGCTCAGGCAGTGCAGGAGCGTGGACTTCCCCGAGCCCGAGGGCCCCATGACCGCCACGAACTGGCCGCGCCCGATCTCCAGATCCAGGCCCTCGAGCACCGCGGCGCCCTGGGCGTCATAGGCCTTGCTCAGGCCCCGGGCCTGCAGCACCGGCGGGGTCGACGCCGTCCCCTGCGAACCGGGGGCGGGCGCCGCAGGTGCCTGAGCCGCCGGCTCCGCCGTCACCGGTGCCCGGAGCGCTCCTGCTGCCACCGGGGTGCTGTCACTGCTCCTCATTGCGCGTTCTCCTTACCGTCAGTGTGCTCGTGGTGCTCGTGCTGCTGATCGTCGTGCTTGTGATGCGGATGGTGACTGGGCCCCGGGGCAGTGCCCGGGTCGGGGCCCGTGGCTGTGGTCCTGGGCCGGATGCTCGGCGGCGGGCTGCCCCGCCCACTGCCCAGTCCGATGGGTGACGTCATGGCGGGCCCCCTCACAGCGGACTCGATCCGCGGGAGCGGGGCAGGGCCAGGACGACCGCCCCGGCCACGGCCGCTACCAGGGCTGCGGGAAGGACCAGGCCCACCAGCCACGGATCGGCCAGCAGCTCGACCGTGGGCGCCCCGCGCGAGCCCAGGACCGCGCCGATGGCGGCCTCGCCCAGGGTGAAGGCCAGGACCATGCCCGCGGCCAGGCCCACCGCCGTGATCACCCCGAAGCGGGCGAGGTACTGCGCGGCGATGGCCCGGCGCGTGCAGCCCAGGGCGCGCAGCACCCCCACCGCCGTGCGCTCGCGGGCCAGGACCAGCACCGCGAAGAGCACCGTGATGAGGAAGGACAGTCCCAGCGCGATGATGCAGGCCATGGTGGCGATGAGGCGCACCTGGGAGCCGGTGGCGCCGAAGAACTGGGAGGCGTACTGGCTCATGGCCGTGACCTGCACGCCCTCCAGGCCCGAGCCAAGGTCCTCGGCCACGGCCTGCTCCTGCTGCCCCTGGCCCAGGTCGGCGTAGATGAGCTGCCACAGGGCGGGGGCGCCGTCGTCGAAGGTGGCCTTGGCGGTCAGTCCATTGTTGGTGATGTCCTGGTAGATGCCGGTCACGCTCAGGGAGCGCTCCCCCTCAGTGGTGGTGATGGTCACCGTGGAGCCGACCTGGGCGCCGGCGGCCTGCGCCTGGTTGTAGGACAGCGAGATCTCCTGCGGCCCGGTGGGGGCGCGGCCCGAGAGGTAGGTCATGGGGAAGGCCGTGTGATCCCCGATGTCGATGAGCACCGGCTCCCACTGTCCGCCGCTGGTCTCCATGGTGTACTGGCGGCGCAGCACCGTGGTGTGGCGCGAGATGCGGGGGTCGGCGGCGACCCGCTCCTCCACCGCCCCGAGGTCCTGGACGCCGGCGCGCACGTCGATGCGCAGATCCGCCTGGCCCGAGCCCAGGTAGGTGGCGATCCGGGGGTCGTCCAGGGTGGTGGCCACATTGACCGGCAGCACCATGGTGAAGGTGCACAGCGTCAGCACCCCCACCAGCAGTGCGTTGGAGGGGCGCATCGCCTCGCGCATCCCGAGCCACAGCTGGACGGGAAGGCGCCGGGAGGACGACAGGCGCCAGCGGTGGCGCCGAGGGCGCAGTGCCCCACTGGTCCCGCTGCGCAGCGCCTCGACGGCGGAGATCCTGCCCACGCGCCGCAGCGTCATCAGGGTGAAGCCGATGATGGATCCCGCCAGGGACAGCGTGGCCGCCAGGGGGAGGCCCAGGCTCCAGGCCGTGGTGGGGGGCTCACCCAGGTAGAGGACCGCCGGGGCCTCCAGGGCCCCCGCCAGGGGGATGGCGGCGGCGTAGCCCACCACCGAGCCGACCAGGGCCAGCACCGTGTACTTCAGTGCGTACAGCCGGCGGATCCTCTTCTGGGGCGCTCCGATGGCCTTGAGCACCGCGATCTGGGGCAGGTCAGCCTCGATGGCGGCCAGGACGGTGTAGCGCAGTGCCAGGACGGCCACCACCGCCAGCACCAGGGCCACCACCAGGGCCACCGCGGCGATGAGCATGGTGCTCAGGGCATTGATGAGGCTGATCATCGAGCCGTCGATGGCGATGCCCGTGGCGGGCAGGCCAGCAGCCTTGTAGGCCTCGGTGACCGAGCCGGGACGGGCGGAGTCGGCCAGGTCGAACTCGATGAGGTACTCGGGCTCGGTGATGCGCTCGGCCAGGGCGGAGAAGTCCTGGGGGCTGACCACCAGGCGCTTGGAGGGGACCATGGGGGCGTTCATCTGGGCATCGCGCACGAAGCCCACCACCTCCAGGTCCATGCGCCAGCCCTGGCTCTCCACCGTGATCGTGTCCCCGACCTCGGCCATGCCCACCGCCTGGTAGTGGATGGGCAGGAAGACCTCGCCCGGGCCCGGATCCGCCGGCTCGCCGTGGTCATCGAGCAGCAGGTCGATGCGGCTGGGGGCCGTGACGAAGGCGGGCTCGTAGTAGGAGTCGGCCTGATTGGCCCCGTCGATCCACAGCTCGTGGCGGGGAACCGGCAGGGTGGTGATGACCTCGTGCTCGAGGATCTCGCTGCGGCCATCGGCCCAGGCCTCGATGGCTGCGGGATCGGCCTCGCCGGTGTGCATCTGGATCAGGTCGGGGACCCTGGCGCGCTCGGCCAGCCGGTTGGTGGCCGCCGTGGTGTCCACGATGAGCCAGGTGCTGGCCGAGGCCAGGGCGGCGGCCAGGGCGATGAGGGCGGCCAGCGTCACCGCGACGACGGGGCTG
Source organism: Actinomyces capricornis (assembly GCF_019974135.1). Lineage (NCBI taxonomy): Bacteria > Bacillati > Actinomycetota > Actinomycetes > Actinomycetales > Actinomycetaceae > Actinomyces > Actinomyces capricornis. The sequence goes on along the minus strand of NZ_AP025017.1, from coordinate 176,024 downwards.
GTGGCCAGGTCGGCACGGAGCAGTCGTCTCACCATGAGGGCGCCTCCTGTGGGATGGGCCGCTCCGCGGGGCGGATGCGGCGCGGCGCGTGCCCGGAGCGGGTCTCGCCGTGGTGGTGGGCCCCGGGGAGCGTCCCGGGGGATGTCTGCGGGGTGGCGGCGGGGGCCAGGGCCCCGCGGCGCACGTGGATGAGGAGGGCCAGGACGATGGTGCCCAGGCCCGCCAGGGCCACCATGAGGGCGGCCCCACGGCCCTGCCCGGTGCCCAGGAGCGCCCCGATACTGGGCGCCAGGGCCCCGGTGGGCCGCAGGAGCGGTTCGAGGACGGCGTCGGACAGGGCGCCCACGCTGAGGTAGGCGGCCAGGTAGCCGAGCTGTGTCACCAGGCTGATGACCCCCCAGACCCGGGCCTGGTGGTCGGCGGCGACGCTGCGTCGCACCAGGGTCTCGGCCCCGGCCTGGCACAGTGACAGGGCGGCGAAGACGGCGAAGCCGCTGAGCGCCACCCACCAGGTCCACGACCGCAGCGAGAGAAGGACCATGGCCGCGCCCGTGGCCGCGGTGCCCGCGCTGAGCAGGGTGGTGGGCTGGGCCCGCGACAGCAGGGTGACCAGGGCGGCGCCGGCCAGGATGCCGGTGGCGGCCAGGGTCTCGACCCGGCCCATGGCGGCGGCGTCCACATGCGGCAGGAGGATCGGCTTGAGCAGGACCTGCACGGTGCCGATGGCCAGGGTCATCACCGTCATGAGGCTCACGATCGTGCGCAGGCCGGGGTGGTGGAGCACCGCGCGCCATCCGCCCAGTAGGTGCCCGGCCGCTCCCTCGGGCTCCGCCGGAGTGCCGGCGCTGGCCCCGGCGGAGCCCGAGGCGGTGGCGGCGCGCAGGGTGCGCATGACCACCACGGAGCAGGTGACGGTGACCAGGCAGGTGGCCGCGTCCATGACCACCAGGGCGCGCAGCCCCACCAGGGGCAGGAGAGCCCCGGCCAGGAAGGGGGAGACGAGGTAGCGCGCGGCGGTGGCGGCCTGGAGCAGCCCGGCGCTGCGCACATGGTCCTCGGCGGGGACCAGGTCGGTGATCGAGGCGCGCAGGGCGGGCTCGGTCAGTGCCGCCAGGCAGGAGGATGCGGTCACCCCCGCCAGGATGACCTCCAGGCGGGGCGAGGGCGAGCTCAGCGCGGCCAGTACCACCCCCAGGCCCAGGACCGATCCGCCGTCGCCGATGGCCATCATGAGCCGGCGGTCGAAGCGGTCGGCCAGGGCGCCGGCCAGTGGGGCCAGCAGGATGATCGGCGCGAAGGCGCACAGCTGGACCAGGGCCACGGCCGTGGCGGTGCCCTGGAGCTGGTAGGCGAAGACCCCCAGGCCGAAGGCCGTCATCCCGGTGCCCACGGAGTTGATGAGTACCCCGATGAGCAGGATCGTCAGGCTTCTCATGGCTGGGCCTCCTCAGATGCTGCCTCCTCAGATGCGGCCTCCTCGGTTGGGGGCTGACCGCCGGCTCGGGCCCCTGGCGGGTCGCCCTCGGGCGCCTCGGCATCGGGGGCGGCGGGGGCCAGCGCGCCGGGTGCGCAGCCCAGCAGGACCTCCGCGGCATGCACGATCGCGGCGGCACGGCGCGGGGCCTCCTGGGCCTCTCCGGTGAAGATCCCCTCATCGAGGAGCATGCCGGCGCTGGTCAGGAGGATCTCGATCATCTCGCGGGGCCGGCGGGCATCGAAGGTGCCCTCGGCGTTGCCCTGCTCGACGATCCCGGTGAGCACGGGGGTGAGATGGCGGACCATCTCCACAATGCTCAGGAGGTGGAACTCGGCGTTGCCCGGGGCGTGGAGCTGCTCGGCCAGGTCCCGCTCGGGCTGCTCGACGCGCGCGGAGGCCAGGACGGCCAGGAACCTGTCCACGGCGGTGCCCGGGCCCTCGGCGATGGCACGGGCCCGGGTGACGATCCCGTCGGTGGTGCGCGCGATGAGGGCGGTGAGGATCTCCTCCTTGGAGGAGAAGTGGTAGTAGAGGGTGCCCTTGGCGATGCCGACCTCGGTGAGGATGTCCTGCACGGAGGTGGCCTGGACGCCCTTGGCGATGAACAGCCGCTGGGCGGCGTCGAGGATCTCGGTGCGGCGCTGCGGGGCCGGCTTGGCGGTGCGTGGGCTGGTCGTGGGGGAGTGGCCCCCTGGTTTCGGTGGCGTGTGTGGCATCGGTGGCCCTCAATCGTGGTGCTGTGCGGCTCTGGTCGGGTCGGCGAGGGTGCGGTAGGAGGTGGTCGGCACTGGCCGGAGGCCCGTGCATCTGCGGCTCGGTGTTCCTGGATGGTTCCTGGATGTCACTGGGCTCCCGGATGCCACTGGCCCTTGTATCGACCGACCGTCGGTCGATACAAGGGTAACCCTGCTCTCACCAGGCGGTCAAACGCTCGGCGGGTCGCGCTGCGAGGCCGGATCGTGGCAGTGTTTGACCCGCAAGAGCGGCAGGACCTCCGACCTGCCGGGTGGATCGAGAACAGGACGTCCGTAGTGCAGGTCTGGTATGGCGCCGAGCAGGTGCCGGAGGCTCTTAGCTCGCCGGCGGGACCGGGCAGCGTGGTGAGCATCGGTGTTTTCGACGGTGTCCACCGCGGTCATCAGGCCATCCTGGAGCGGGTGGTCCAGCGGGCGCAGCAGATGGGCGCCCGGGATGAGGCCGGCGCCCGGCCGCTGGCTGTGGCGATGACCTTCGACCCCCATCCCCGCCACGTCCACCAGCCCGACCAGCGCTTCCCCCTGGTCACCTCCCTGACCGACCGCCTGGCCTCGCTGGAGGCCGTTGGCCTGGACGCCGTCCTCGTGGTGCCCTACGACCTCGACTTCGCCGCCCAGGGGCCCGAGGACTTCATCCGCACCTGGCTGCACGATCTGCTGGGGGCCAGGGCCGTCGTCGTGGGCCATGACGTGCGCTTCGGGCGCGGCAACAGCGGGGACGCCCGCGTCCTGGAGCGCATCGGCGCACGCCTGGGCATCGAGGTCGAGATCCTCACCGAGGTCTGCTCGGGGCGGGGGCGGCGGTGGTCCTCGACCTGGATCCGCCAGTGCCTCAAGGACGGCAGGGTGCGCGAGGCCGCCGATGTCCTTGGCCGTCCCCATCGTCTGCGCGGCACCGTCGTCCACGGGCTGCGCCGCGGGCGCGAGCTCGGCTTCCCCACGGCCAATCTGGAGGCCGCCACCGCCGGAGTGGTCCCGCCCGACGGCGTCTACGCCGGCTGGCTGGTGCGCGACCAGGGGGCCGGGTCGGGTGAGCGCCTGCCCGCCGCCATCTCGATCGGCACCAACCCCACCTTCGACGACGTCCCCCAGCGCACGGTCGAGGCCCATGTGCTGGGCCGGGCTGACCTCAACCTCTACGGCGAGGAGATCGGCGTCGAGCTCGTCGAGCACCTGCGCCCCATGCTCGCCTTCGACGGCCTGGACCCCCTCCTGGCCCAGATGCGCACCGATATCCAGGACACCGCCCGGATCCTGGGCGTCCCCGAGCCCGGCCCCATCCGCCCCGAGGACGTCACCGCTCACTAGCGGTGCCGCCCTGGGGCCCGGAATGCGGCCGGCGGGGCGGGTCTGGGGGCGGCGGGTCTGAGGGGCGGTGAGGTTGGCCTGGGGCGCCTGGGGTGCGTGCGGGGCTGGTGGAGTTCACGTTGGGCGTCGTTTGGCGGCTTGTGCGTCGCTTCGCGACATGGACGCCCCCTACAGGTGTCGCCTGCGTCGCGAAGTGACGCACCCGTCGCGATGTGGGGCTCAACGTGACCGCCGCTTGCGCCGCCGGGCGCCTCGCCTTCGCCTGCCGCTGCTACGGCTGGCGGGGGCTGGTGCGTGCGGGGCGGCCGCAGGCGCTCCGGGGCCACGTGCTGTGGCCGGTGGGGCTCGCCCCGGCTCACCGGGCCCCAAGTCGCCGGCGCCGGAGGCTGATATGGGCAGGATGCTCGCGCGCTCTCCGGGGACCACCTGCTGCGGTCCGCCGGGCCGGGCCCCCAGTGCGCCGGGGCCGGTTGTGTTTTGCGGGGTTGTCTGCAGATCGCCGGGGTCGTCAGTGATTCGGGCCCCCAGGACCCCACCGATCTACCGACATCCCCGGAGATCCACCGACAACCCCGCGATCTGCAGACGGTCCCGGTGCTCTCGCCCCTCCCGCCGCTTGCCGGCCGGGTGGGGCCTGCGAGCTTCGGGCCGTCCCAGTCATGGCCAGGCGACGACGTCGCCGCTGCCCGACGTGGCTCGCCGGTGCTTGGCGGGGGCCGTAGTACCGTCATGTGCTGGCGATCCTCGTGAGGTGCCGGCTGAGTCGTTCACTGCTGAGGGTCCCCGCGCCTCACCCGAGATCCCCGAGGGGCCGCTGAGGGAAGGCTGTGCCTGTTCCCACAGCAGGATCCCTGGTCCGTGGGGGCCGGGGCGGTGGTAGCGCTGGTAGTGTTATCGGGCCGTCGATCGGCCACGGATGAGTCATGCCCGGGAGAACCAGCCCCGGCGCTCCGTGCAACGAGACCAAGGAGCCCGCATGTCGGTCACCCCGCAGCGCAAGCAGGAGATCATCGCCGAGTACGCCACCCACGAGGGTGACACGGGCTCGCCGGAGGTGCAGGTCGCCGTCCTGACCGAGCGCATCACCAACCTCACCGAGCACTTCAAGGGCCACACCCACGACCACCACTCGCGCCGTGGCCTCTATCTGCTCATCGGTAAGCGCCGCCGCCTCCTGGACTACCTCATGAAGGAGGACATCGAGCGCTACCGCTCCCTCATCGCCCGCCTGGGCATCCGCCGCTGAGACCAGCGCGCAGAGCCTAAGGGCGGCAGTGCCGGGTCCCGGCGCACCGCGTCATCGCCTCGGCCCCGCACCCATCACCGGGTGCGGGGCCGAGGCGCATCCCGGCGCCTCCGACGCATCCCCTGAGGCGACTGCCGAGCACTCCGGGAGGCCTGAGGGCCCCACCCCGCTGGCGCGGCCGATCTCACGTGGACGCGAGCCGTCGCAACCGTCGCGATCATGCGTCCCAGGGTAAGATTCGGCGCGGCTGCCTCTAGGCGGAGCACCGCTGGGTGCCTCCCGGGGCGGCCCTCGCGCACAGGCAGACCCCTGAGGCGCAGCCGGCCCCGTCGGTTTTCGGTGGTGGCCTCCGGAGCCGCGCCGCGTCGTCGTACGACGTGGCCGACGCCGCTCCGTGGGCCTCGATCGAAGGCCACGGCCCCGGCTCTTCGACCGAGAGAAAGAGACTCCTCACAGATGTTCATCGATGACCCCGAGGTCACGGCCGCCGAGGCCGTGATCGACAACGGCCCCTTCGGCAAGCGCGTCGTGCGCTTCGAGACGGGCCGCCTGGCCAAGCAGGCCGCCGGCAGCGCCATGGCCTACCTCGACGGCGAGACCGCGGTGCTGTCGGCCACCACCGTGGGCAAGCACCCCAAGGACCAGTTCGACTTCTTCCCCCTGACCGTCGACGTCGAGGAGCGCCAGTACGCCGCCGGCCGCATCCCCGGCTCCTTCTTCCGCCGCGAGGGCCGCGCGGGCACCGCCGCCGTCCTGGCCTGCCGCCTTATCGACCGCCCCCTGCGCCCCTCCTTCGTCAAGGGCCTGCGCAACGAGGTCCAGGTCGTCGAGACCGTCCTGGCCATCCACCCCGACGACGACTACGACGTGCTGGCCATCAACGCCGCCTCCATGTCCACCCAGATCGCGGGCCTGCCCTTCTCCGGGCCGGTGGCCGGCACCCGCCTGGCCCTCATCGACGGCCAGTGGGTGGCCTTCCCCCGCTACTCCGAGCAGCGGCGCGCCACCTTCCAGATGGTCGTGGCCGGGCGTGTCCTGGAGGGCGGCGACGTGGCCATCATGATGGTCGAGGCCGGTGCCACCGAGGGCGCCTGGGACCTCATCCAGGCCGGCGCCGTGGCCCCCACCGAGGCCGTCGTCGCCGAGGGGCTGGAGGCCGCCAAGCCCCACATCAAGGCCCTGTGCCAGGCCCAGATGGAGGTTGCCGCCCACGCCTCCAAGCCCACCGCCGACTTCCCGCTCTACCTGGACTACTCCGATGAGCAGTACGACGCCGTGGACAAGGCCGCCACCGCCCACGGGCTGGCCGCCGCGATCGCCACGGAGGGCAAGCAGGAGCGCGACCTGGCCATCGAGGCCGTGCGCGAGGCGGTCCTCGGCGAGCTCGCCGAGTCCTTCCCCGCCGAGGAGGACGCCAAGGCTCTCAAGGCCGCCTTCCGCTCGGTGACCAAGGGGCTCGTGCGCCACCGCACCCTGACCGAGGGCGTGCGCATGGACGGACGCGGCCTGAAGGACATCCGCACCCTGGCCGCCGAGGTCGAGGTGCTGCCCCGCGTCCACGGCTCGGCGATCTTCGAGCGCGGCGAGACCCAGATCCTGGGTGTGACCACCCTCAACATGCTGCGCATGGAGCAGCAGATCGACGACCTCTCGCCGATCACGCACAAGCGCTACATGCACAACTACAACTTCCCGCCCTTCTCCACCGGCGAGACCGGGCGAGTGGGCGCCCCCAAGCGCCGCGAGATCGGCCACGGCAACCTGGCCGAGCGGGCCCTGGTGCCGGTGCTGCCCAGCCGTGAGGACTTCCCCTACGCCATCCGCCAGGTCTCCGAGGCCCTGGGCTCCAACGGCTCGACCTCCATGGGCTCGGTGTGCGCCTCCACTCTGGCCCTGCTCAACGCCGGCGTGCCGCTGCGTGCCCCGGTGGCGGGCATCGCCATGGGCCTCATGCACGACGAGATCGACGGCGAGACCACCTGGGCCACCCTCACCGACATCCTGGGCAGTGAGGACGCCTTCGGCGACATGGACTTCAAGGTCGCCGGCACCCGCGACTTCATCACCGCCCTCCAGCTGGACACCAAGCTCGACGGCCTGCCCTCCGAGGTCCTGGCCGGGGCCCTGGGCCAGGCGCGCGACGCCCGCCTGTTCATCCTCGACGTCCTGGCCCAGGCCATCGACGCCCCCGACGAGATGGCCCCCACCGCCCCGCGCGTGCTGACCGTGCGCATCCCCGTGGACAAGATCGGCGAGGTCATCGGCCCCAAGGGCAAGATGATCAACCAGATCCAGGAGGACACCGGCGCGGACCTGACGGTGGAGGACGACGGCACCGTCTACATCGGCGCCTCCGACGGCCCCTCGGCCGAGGCCGCCCGCGACGCCGTCAACGCCATCGCCAACCCGCAGATGCCCGAGATCGGCGAGCGCTTCGTGGGCACCGTGGTCAAGACCACCACCTTCGGCGCCTTCGTGGCCCTGTCCCCGGGCAAGGACGGCCTGCTGCACATCTCCCAGATCCGCCGCCTCGTGGGCGGCAAGCGCGTGGAGAACGTCGAGGACGTCCTGGGCGTGGGCGACAAGGTCCAGGTCGAGCTCGCCGAGATCGACCAGCGCGGCAAGCTCAGCCTGCACGCGGTGCTCTCCGAGGAGCAGTTGGCCGCCGAGGAGCAGGGTGAGGCCTCCCGCAAGGCGGGCCGCTCCGAGCGCGGCGAGGGGGAGGGCGAGCGCCGTGAGCGCCGTCCGCGCCGTCGTCGCCTGCGCACCATGGAGGACGAGCGCGAGGACTGAGAAGGGCTGCCAGCCGCGCCTGAGCTGAGCGCGGCGCCCGGGCTTGAGGGCCCGGGGCTACCCACGCACTGACTCATAGGCAGTGTCCGTGGGCGGCCCCGGGCCTTTGCGCGTCTGTTATTTCGCAAGACGGGAGTGCTGTATCGCACCTGTGCCGGATGCTTGAGGGCAGGGGCGAGGCCTCGCGCTCCGGGCGTGTTTCTTCAGGCGCCCGCGCGCTTTCGCGCTGCTCGCATTCTCCTGGGGCGTGGCGCCCTTGCCATTGACCTCCACTCGTGATCTCATCAGGCGCGACCTAGAAAAAGGAGGAAACATGTCAGAGAAGCCAATCAATCCGGGTGACGACTCTGGGTCGACCATGCTCAACGGGGCCCCCGCGGCCAGCGACCGCCAGAGCATCACACTCGGACCCGATGGCCCCCTGCTCCTTCACGACCACCACCTGGTCAACTCCCTGGCCCACTTCAACCGGGAGAACATCCCCGACCGCAAGCCGCACGCCAAGGGCGCAGGAGCCTTCGGCGAGCTGGTCATCACCCACGACATCAGCAAGTACACCAAGGCCGCCCTCTTCCAGCCCGGGGCGCGCACCCGCGCCCTGCTGCGCTTCTCCACCGTCGCCGGTGAGGCCGGCTCCCCGGACACCTGGCGCGATGTGCGCGGCTTCGCCCTGAAGTTCTACACCACCGAGGGCAACTGGGACCTGGTGGGCAACAACACGCCCATCTTCTTCCTGCGCGACCCCATGAAGTTCCCGCACTTCATCCGCAGCCAGAAGCGCCTGGGGGACAAGGGCCTGCGCGACCAGACCATGCAGTGGGACTTCTGGACCCTGTCCCCGGAGACCGCCCACCAGGTCACCTACCTCATGGGGGACCGGGGCCTGCCGCGCACCTGGCGGCACATGAACGGCTACGGCTCCCACACCTACATGCTCATCAATGAGGCGGGGGAGCGCTTCTGGGCCAAGTTCCACTTCCACACCAACCAGGGCGTGGAGAACTGGTCGGGCCAGGACGCCGAGGAGATCGCCGGCCAGGACGCCGACTTCCACCGCCGCGACCTGTTCGACGCCATCGAGCGCGGGGACTACCCCAGTTGGAAGCTGTCCATCCAGGTCATGCCCTACGAGGAGGCCAAGACCTACCGGATCAACCCCTTCGACCTGACCAAGACCTGGCCCCACGCCGACTACCCGCTCATCGAGGTCGGCACGCTGACCCTCAACGAGAACCCGGAGAACTTCTTCGCCCAGATCGACCAGGCGAGCTTCGCGCCGTCGAACATCGTCCCGGGCATCGGGTTCTCCCCCGACCGCATGCTGCTGGCCCGCGTCTTCGCCTACGCCGACGCCCAGCGCGCACGCCTGGGGGTCAACCATGACCAGATCCCGGTCAACCAGCCCCTGCCCGAGGTGCGCGAGGCCTCCAACACCTACACCTTCGACGGGCCGATGCGCTACTTCCACTCCGGGGCCCAGCCCACCTACGCCGCGAACTCCGGCGGGCGGCCCTACGCTGATGAGCAGGGCCGCCTGGAGAACGGGTGGGAGGCTGACGGCGAGATGGTCCTGGCCGCCCAGACCCTGCGCGAGGACGACGACGACTTCTCCCAGGCCGGGATCCTCGTGCGCGAGGTCTTCACCGAGGCCCAGCGCCAGCGCCTGGTCGACACCGTCGCGGGCGGCCTGGCCCAGATCGAGCGCCCCGAGGTGCTCGAGCGCGCCCTGTGGTACTGGAAGAGCATCGATGAGGCGGTGGGCTCCCGCATCGAGGAGACCGTGAACCGACTCACCAGCGAGGCCGCCGGCTCCGCCGGCGAGCGCACGCCCCTGCGCGAGGGCGACTCCGCCTGATCCCGGGCCCGATCCCGCTCAGCCCCTGCGCCGGCTCCACCCCGAGCCGGCGCAGGGGCTGAGCCGTTAGGCTCTGCCGGTGACCAACTCAGCCAGCGACTCCCGTCCCGGGGCCGGCGCGCCCCTGCGCGCCCCCGGCACCGCCTCCTCCACCGACTACGCCGAGGTGGAGCTGCCCCGCGCCGCCTCAGGCGATCCGGCCGCGGAGCTCTCGCTCATCGACGACGGCGCCCTGACCCGCCGCTCCATCCTGCCCGGAGGGGTGAGGGTCATCACCGAGTCGGTGCCGGGGCTGCGCTCGACGGCGATCGGCCTGTGGCTGGGGGTGGGGTCGCGTGATGAGGCCCCGGGCCAGGAGGGCTCCACCCACTTCCTGGAGCACCTGCTGTTCAAGGGCACCCCCACGCGGAGCGCCCACGCCATCGCCGAGGCCTTCGACATGATCGGCGGGGAGTCCAACGCCGCCACCTCCAAGGAGCACACCTCCTACTACGCCCGCGTCCTGGCCCCCGACGCCATGGAGGCCCTCGACGTCGTCACCGACATGGTCACCTCCTCCCTCCTGGACCCCCAGGAGGTCGAGACCGAGCGCGGCGTCATCATCTCCGAGCTGGCCGACGCCGCTGACGATCCTGCCGACGTGGCCCAGGAGGCCTTCGCGCGGGCCGCCTTCGGCGCCGGAACGCCCCTGGGCCGGCCCATCGGCGGCACCCCTGAGACGGTGGCCGCCGTGCCCCGCCAGGCCGTGTGGGAGCACTACCGGCGCACCTACGCCTCCGATGCCCTGGTGGTGGCGGTGGCCGGGGCGGTGGACCATGACGAGGTCTGCGAGCGGGTGGCCGCCGACCTGGCTGCGGGGGGCTGGGATGTGGCCTCACTGGTAGCGCCCCGTCCCCGGCGCTTCGAGGTCGAGCCTCCGGCGCCCCTGAGCGTGGAGGATGTCACCGTTGAGCGGGACGCCGAGCAGTCCCACCTCTACCTGACCTGCCAGGGGATCGCGGTGCGCGATGAGCGGCGCTGGGCGATGAGCGTGCTCACCACGATCCTGGGCGGGGGCATGTCCTCGCGCCTGTTCCAGGAGGTGCGCGAGAAGCGGGGCCTGGCCTACACCACCTATGCCTTCGACACCTCCTATGCCGGGGCGGGCGCCTTCGGCCTGTATGCCGGGTGTGCGCCCCATCATGTCGATGAGGTCGCGGCCGTGATGATCGGGGAGTTCGAGAAGCTGGCCGAGCAGGGTCCCACCGACCGGGAGATGGCCCGTGCCCGTGGGCAGATCCGGGGTGCCATGGTGCTGGGCGGGGAGGACTCCCTGGCGCGCATGGGCCGCCTGGGCCGTGCCGAGGTGGTCACCGGGCGCCTGCGCTCCATGGAGGAGAATCTGCGCCTGCTGGGGGAGGTCACCGCCCAGGAGGTGCGCGAGCTCGCCGCCTGGCTGGTGGCCCAGAGGCGCGCCCGGGTCCTGGTGGGGCCGGCCGCCTGAGGCGCGGGCCGGCGCCCGCCCGGCGGCTCCTGAGCGGTGGCCGCCCTCGGGCAGGACAACAGCGGCACCCCGACGACCGTCCCGTGGATGATCGGGCGGCCTGGGCGGGGCGGGCGGCTAGGGTGGAGCCATGAGCATTCGCGTAGCCGTGCTGGGCGCCGCCGGGCGCATGGGATCGACCGTCTGCCGGGCCGTGGAGGAGGCCGAGGGCCTGGAGCTCGTCGCCCGCCTGGACGCCGGCGACCCCATCGACGCCGAGCACCTGGGCGGCGCCCAGGTGGCCGTGGACTTCACCGTGCCCGACGTCACCGAGGCCAACGTCCGCGCCGCCGTCGACGCCGGATGCGACGTGGTGGTGGGCACCACCGGCTGGGACGAGGAGTCCTACGGGCGCATCCGCACCCACCTGGAGCGCCCCGAGGCCCGCGGCCGGGCCGTGCTCATCGCCCCCAACTTCGCCCTGTCCGCAGTCCTGGCGATGAGCCTGGCCGCCAAGGCGGCCCGCTACTTCGAGTCCGCCGAGATCATCGAGCTCCACCACCCCGGCAAGGTCGACGCCCCCTCGGGCACGGCCGTGGCCACCGCCCAGCGCCTGGCCGCCGCCCGCGCCGAGGCCGGCCTGGGGCCCGTGCCCGACGCCACCCGGGTCGATCCCGACGGGGCGCGCGGCGCCGTCATCGACGGCATCCACGTCCACGCGGTGCGCCTGCGGGGACTGACGGCGCATGAGGAGGTCGTCCTGGGCAATCCCGGGGAGCAGCTGACCATCCGCACCGACTCCTTCGACCGCGCCAGCTTCATGCCCGGGGTGGTCCTGGCCGTGCGCGAGGTGGGCCGCCGCCCCGGCCTGACCATCGGGCTGGACGCCCTGCTTGACCTGTAGCCCGCCGGGGTACGCCCTACAGGGAGGCGGCCCAGCAGTCCTCGGTCACGCCCTGGCCCACGGGCAGCCGGCGGTGGGCGCCGGTGGGCGCCATGCCCACGGCCTGGAGCAGGCGGGTCAGGGACTCATCCCCCCGCACCGACCAGGCCACCAGGGCGCTGGCCCCGTCCTGGCGGGCCAGGTCCACCGCCGCGGCCAGGAGGCGGGAGCCGTGCCCGTGCAGCTGGTGCTCGGGGGCGACCCCCAGGGCCGTGATCTCCGCCGCCGTCTCCTGCGCCTCCTGAGCCCCACCCGGATTGGCGCCGTCGTCACCTGCCCCGGTAGGCGCGCCGGGCCTGGGCTCCTCGCCGTCGGCGGCCCGGGTGGGGGCCATCCCCAGCAGCCCGACGACCTGACCGTCCTGGGTCGCCACGAGCACCCGGTGCTGCGGGGTTGGCGGGGAGGTGACCGCCTCGCGCCACCCCTCGGTGATGACCGGGGCGCTGATCATGGCGCGCACCCCCTCGGGCAGGGGTGAGCCATGCGCCGAGTCGTGGGCGGCCTCCAGGCTGGCCCGCATCGTCACCGCATGGATCTTGCCGATCTGCGGCAGGTCCTCGTTGCGGGCCGGGCGCACGAAGCCCCCGGCCGAGGACCTCCCCGCACCGGGCTCCCCGTGCTCGTGGGCGCCGCGGCTGGGGCTCTCCAGGCCCCCGGTGCGGGCATCGAGCCCGGCGATGGGGTCGGCGTCGAAGACGGAGGGTCGCTCCTGCGGATCGGGCGTGGAGGTCATGGTGCGAGCCTAACCGGGGCGCAGCCCTCCGGGGCCGGCCTGCGCGGACAGGCCTCTGCCCCAGGGGAGGAGCGGGCTTCGCCACTGGCTGGCGCTGCTCCGCACCAGGCCGCTCCGGCACGACCACTGTGATGAAGGCCATGGGGTGCATCCGTTGCTCCATGGGGTAGAAGAAGGGGCGGAGGCGTCCCGATGGGTGGGCCGGAGTCCCGAGTTCCCCGCATGGAAGCACGGGGCGGTGCAAAGAAGGGTGAGGTGACGTGCGGCAGTCCGCATACCCGATCAAGAGCCGAGCAGCCGTGCCCGGTGCGGTGGCCCAGGTGCTCAGTGGTGCCGCTTGTGGGGCCCCACCCGTGCGAGTCGGCGGCGAGGAGGCCGCAGCCCTCGGGGCGAGCACGCCCACCCTCCCCTGTCCGGGACGCGAGCAGGAGCTCCACGAGGGCTCACACGAGGGCTCATGGGAGAAGGCATGAGCACTCCGCCGATCGCGTGGGCCCGGGCGCACCAGGCCGGCGCGCCTCAACTGCTCGCGTGCCATGGCGTCACCGACAACGCCGCCTCGCTATCGGGGGTGCTCCGGCGCTGGAGGGGCGTCTACGACGTCACCTGCCTGGATGCCCGTGGGCATGGCCTATCCCCGCGCTTCACCCCTGAGCAGCTGGTCGACCCGATGTCCACCATGGTCGACGACCTCATCCGCCTACTGGAGTCCCGTCGAGTCCACGAGCCCCACGCCTTCCGCACTCTCATGGGGCATTCGATGGGTGGGGCGGTGTGCGCCGCTGTGGCGGCTGCCCGTCCGGACCTTGTGGATGCCCTCATTGTGGAGGATCCGGCGTGGCTCGATGCCCAGCAGGAGGAGGACTACCGGCGCGGCGCCGAGGCGATGGTCGAGCGCATGGAGCGGATCGCCGCCGATCCGGCTCGCGCCCTGGCCGAGAACCGCAGGTCCTACCCGGGCTGGGAGATCGACGAGGCCTGTGGGTGGCTGCAGGGCAAGATCCAGGTCGATCGGGATTTCCTCCGCACCGGAGAGGTAGCGCCGCGTGGCTCGTGGAGGGGGACCGCCAGCACCCTGAGTGTGCCCACCCTGGTCCTCACCTCTGATGGCCGGGATGCGCTGCTCGGCAAGGGGGGCCTGGCCTCGGTCCGGGCCCTGGGAAACGCTCGCCTCCGTACCGTCCTCGTGCCTGGGGCCTCGCATTGCGTGCGCCGCGATCAGGCGGGCGGCTTCTACCGGTCCTGTGAGGCCTTCCTGCGGGAGGTGGTGTCATGATCGCGGCTGACCGGGCCCTTCCGCCCCCGCTGGACGCGCAGGTGGCCGAGGCTCTCGCCTCGGCACCCCCGCAGACGGCCTGGGATCCGGTGGCGATGAGGGAGGCCGGCGCGCACCTCCTCGACCAGGAGGCCGAGCCGCCCCGGGGCGTGACCCGCACTGTCCTGCATGTGCCGACCCCGCCTGGCTCTGCGGGCTCGGCGGGGCCGGATGATCTGGAGCTGAGGATCCACACCCCTGACACGCCTGCCGGCGCTGTGGTCGTGTCCATCCATGGGGGAGGCTTCGTGGCGGGCCGAGCCAGGTATGACGATGCCTGGAACGCCCGGATGGCCGCACGCACCGGGGCGGTGGTTGTCAGCCCTGACTATCGGCTGGCTCCTGAGCACCCCTACCCTGCGCCAATGGAGGACTGCCTGACTGCCTGGAGGTGGGCGGCGGAGCGCTACCCCGAGGCGCGCCGCGTGATCTACGGGGATTCTGCGGGTGGCTGCCTGGCTGCGGGAGTGGTCCTGCGCTGCCGCGATGCGCGGGAGGCGCTGCCTGACCGGGTGGTTCTTGTGGAGCCGGTCCTGGATGACCGCCTGGACACCGTCTCGATGCGCGGTGCTGCGCATACCCCCGTCTGGGATCTGCCCAACGCCACCGCGTCGTGGGCCGCCTACCTCGGTGGCGCACGGGCCGATACCTACGCTGCCCCGGGCCGGCAGGCCGACCTGGTGGGCTTCCCGCCCACTTTTCTCCTCGTCAACCAGTGCGACCCGCTCATGGATGAGGCTCTGGCCTTCGCCCAGGCCCTGACGCGCAGCGGGGTGCCCACGGAGGCCGCGCTCCTCGCCGGCTCCTGCCACGGCATCCTCGGCCTGGAGGGACCCCGGCTGGCCCGGCGTGCTCGAGAGCTCGTCCTGGAGCGCCTCATGGCCGCATGCTCAACGGGATGCTCGGCCTAGCGAGGACAACCTGCGCCTGCGTCGCATGGAGGCGGACTGCTCACCGGGCGTCATGACGGTGCCCGCACCTCCACTCCAGCCGTCCTCTCCCGCGGGGTCGCCGGCTCATGAGGGGCGCACGGGGGGAGTTGCGCCGTTAGGCTGGAGCCATGAGCGCAGTCCCCTCCCGCAGCTTCGGATCCGTCGGCGTGGCCATGGTCACGCCCTTCACCCCTGATGGTGAGCTGGACATCCCCGCCGCCCAGGCCCTGGCCCTCAGCCTCGTGGAGGACGGCGCGGACATGATCCTGCTGTCGGGCACCACCGGCGAGGCACCCACCACCCACCTTCCCGAGAAGCAGGAGCTCATCCGGGAGGTCAAGGACGCGCTGGCCGGGCGCGCCATGGTCATGGCCGGGGCCGGCTCCAACGACACCGCCCACGCGGTGCGCAACGGGGTGGGCTCCCAGGAGGCCGGCGCCGAGGGCCTGCTCATCAACGCCCCCTACTACAACCGCCCCAGCCAGGAGGGCGTCTACCGGCACATCATGGCGGTGGTCGAGGCCACCGACCTGCCGGTGATGGTCTACGACATCCCCGGGCGCACCGGGGTGCGCATCGAGGACGGCACCCTGGCCCGCATGGCCGAGCACGAGCGCATCCTGGCCGTCAAGGACGCCACGGGCGATGTCGAGCAGGGCTTCGAGCGCATGGAGGCCACCGGCCTGGAGTACTACTCGGGCGACGACGGGCTGAACTTCGCCTGGCTGGCCCACGGCGCCTCCGGCGTCGTCTCGGTGGCCGCCCACGCCGACGCCCACTCCTGGCGGGAGATGATCGCCGAGGTCGACGACGGGGACCTGGCCGGGGCCCGGGCCGTGGCCCAGCGGATGCGCCCCCTGGTGCGCGCCCTCATGGGCGGGGGCCAGGGGGCGGTCATGGCCAAGGAGGCCCTCCTCCTCCAGGGCCGCATCCCCTGCGCCGAGCTGCGCCTGCCCCTGGTGCGGGCCGACGCCGAGGAGATCGAGGCGCTGCGCGCCACCCTGGAGGACTGCGGGCTGCTGTGAGGCCTCCTGTGAGCGCTGCTGCGAGGGTGCTGATGGTGCGAGCCGTGCCGGCCCGGCGTGGGGGAGCCCCGCCCCGGCCGTCGGCACCGGGCAGGAGGGGCGGGTGAGGATCCGGTGAGGATGTGGTCCCTGCACCCGGGTTATCTCGATCGGGCCGGGCTGGTGGCCTGCTGGCGCGAGTCGTTGCTGGCCCAGGCGGTCCTGGCCGGGCGCACCCGCGGCTACCGCAACCACCCCCAGTTGGACCGCTTCCGCGCAGCGGGGGAGCCCCGGGCGGCGATCGCCGCCTACCTGTGGGGGCTGCGCCAGGAGGCGGTGGGGCGCGGCTACCGCTTCGACCCGGCGCGCATCGACCTGCCCCAGGAGGAGTGCGGGGCCGTGGGCCTGACGGTCACCAGTGGGCAGATCGGCCTGGAGGCCGAGCACCTGCGTGCCAAGCTGGAGGCCCGAGCCCCCGAGCTCCTGCCCCTGCCTGTGAGTCCCGACCCCCATCCGATCTTCACCGTGGTCCCCGGGGCCATCGAGCCCTGGGAGCGCAGCACCTCCTGAGGGCAGGCGCAGCGGGGGCACGGGCCGCAGTGTTGGCGAACTGAGACTCCGGCGTGCTTGACCGGCATGGGCGCGATGGTGATCCTCTGAGGGGCTGCGCCCGGTTCCCCCGGGTGATGGCCTGCCTGATTCCTACTCTGATCAAGGATCGTCATGAGACTGACCCATGCCCTCAGCGCCCTGGGCGCTTTCGCGGTCGCCGCTGCCGGTGCGGCCGCCCCCGCCTCTGCTGCGCTCCCCAACCCATCGGACGAGCGCTGTCTCAGCTCGGGTGAGGCATGCGAGTTGGCGGGCTTCACCGTCGACCCCTCTGCCGTCCTGGAGGCCGGCCGGACCGCCACCCTCACGGGCACCGGCTGCGTCCTGCCCCCAGAGGTCGCGGCCCAGCACCCCCGGGCCCAGCGCGTCGCCTTTGGCGAGCTCGACTTCGGAGGCGGGCCGCGCGGCCAGGAGGGGGATCGCCCCATCGACATCGTCAAGGACATGACGGTCAAGGACGACGGCACCTGGACGCTCACCTTCGACATCCCCCAGGACATCGAGGCCGCCTACCCCGAGTCCGAGCCCAGCAACTCCCACCTGACCCTGGTGTGCGCCTACGAGTACGAGCCCGGGGGCCTGCCCCTGGTCAGTCGGACCATCTCCTACGTCCTGTCCATCGACAAGCCCGCCGACAAGCCCTCGGAGGAGCCGCCGGTCGCGCCTGCGGCCCCCGGCTGGTCCAAGAGCGGCAGCACCTGGTACCACACCGGCGCCACCGGGCAGCGGACCACCGGCTGGTTCAAGGACGGCGCCTCGTGGTACTACCTCGACCCCGCCAAGGGCGGTGCGATGGCCACGGGTTGGGCGAAGGTCGGTGGGGTGTGGTACCACCTGTCGGGCTCGGGTGCGATGACCACGGGCTGGCTCAAGGACGGCGCCTCGTGGTACTACCTCGACCCCGCCAAGGGCGGTGCGATGGCCACGGGTTGGGCGAAGGTCGGTGGGGTGTGGTACCACCTGTCGGGCTCGGGTGCGATGACCACGGGCTGGCTCAAGGACGGGGCGTCGTGGTACTACCTCCAGCCCAGCGGTGCGATGGCCACGGGTTGGGCGAAGGTCGGTGGGGTGTGGTACCACCTGTCGGGCTCGGGTGCGATGACCACGGGCTGGCTCAAGGACGGGGCGTCGTGGTACTACCTCCAGCCCAGCGGCGCCATGGCGGCCGACGGCGTGGTGAGGGTCGGCGCTGAGCTCCACCGCTTCGACGCCTCGGGCCGCTGGATCGGCCGGATCGGCTGAGGCGCGGCGCTGAGCGCGCCGTCGGGCCGGCTCCCGTGCCCCTGGGACGCGGGAGCCGGCCCGACGGCCCATGGCCCGGCGCAGCGTCCTGATGGGCGGCCCGGAGGGACGAATCGCGCTGAGGGGCTCACCGGGGCGGGACGGGCCTTTGAGGAGGGCACCTTACGGGCTCGGCAACAACCTCCGGCCGCCTCGGTCGTACCGGGCTCATCCCATGCCGGCGCCCAGGAGCTCTGGTCTGGCGGGCGGCTTGGTCGGGCGGGGCAGTCCTGCCTGCCCGGTCGGGGCGGGCCACCCGTCACCGTCCACAGTCTCACCGGGGACGGCTTCGTCGGGAATGCGTGTGCTGAATGAGGCGCCCGCGGGGCCGGGTCGCCCGCCCTCAGCGGGCGGTCAGTCCCTGTCCGCCTCGTGCCCGCCCGGGCCGGACGAGCCGGAGCCGCCCGAGGATCCCGAGGCTCCCGGCAGGTGCTCGATGATGCTGGCCGCGGCGCTCGTGGCCGCCTCGGAGGCCGCCCTCTGGGCCGCCAGGAGCTCCTCGCGTACCACCCGGCGCAGCACCTTGCCGATCTGGGAGCGGGGCATCTCGGACAGGATCGCGATCTGGCGGGGCAGGGCGTAGTGGGACAGGGTCGTGGCCGCCCACTCGCGCACCTGCTCCAGGGTCACGCTCTGGCCCTCCTTGGGCAGGATCGCCGCCACCACGGACTCGTTGCCCGCCTCGGCGGGCAGGCCCACGACGGCGACATCCTCGACCTGGGGCATGGAGCGCACCGCCGCCTCGACCTCCGTGGGGTAGATGTTGAAGCCCCCCGAGATGATGAGCTCCTTGCGGCGATCGGCGATGACGTAGAAGCCGTCCTCCTCCAGGCGCACCAGGTCCCCGGTGCGCAGCCAGCCGCCCTCCAGGAGCACCTCGGCGCTCTCCTCGGGCTCGTTCCAGTACCCGGAGAAGACCTGGGGGCCGCGGGCCACCAGCTCGCCGACCTGCCCGGGGGCGACCTCGCGGGAGGGGTCCTCGGGGTCCACCAGGCGCACCTCGGTGGAGGGGTAGGGGATCCCCAGGGTCCCGGGCCGGCGCTCGGGGGAGATGGGGTTGCCCAGGATGATGGGGGAGGACTCGGTCATCCCATAGCCCTCGATGATGACGCCTCCCGTGGCCTCCTCCCAGGCCTGCGCCACCTGGCGGGGGTTGGGGGCGGCCCCGCACACCGCGATGGTGCAGGAGGACAGGTCGGCCCCGGTGGCCCGGGCGCGGGTGATCAGGCGGTCGAACATCACCGGCACGCCGGGGAAGAAGGTCGCCGGGCGGCGCCTCCAGGCCGCCAGCACCAGATCCGCCCCGAACTTGGGCAGCACCACCTGGGTGGCGGCCAGGCCCACCGCGCACAGCAGCGACAGGGACAGCCCGAAGGCGTGGAAGAAGGGCAGGACCGCGTAGAAGGTCTCCCGGCCCGGCCGGGTGGACTGCGAGGCCCAGGCCAGGCTCATCTCCGCATTGGAGCGCAGATTGGCATGCGTCAGGCCCACCGCCTTGGGCGTGCCCGTCGTGCCCCCGGTGTAGAGCAGCACCGCAGTGTCATCCACCCCCGGCAGGGGCGTGGCTGCATCCAGCGGGGGGCAGGAGGAGGCCAGGTCGTCCCAGGAGTCCACCCCGGCGGGGACGGTGCCGCGCAGCTCTCGGCGGCGTGTGCGGGCCGCGGCCACCGGGAGCCTCAGGGCCAGGCGGCTGCGCAGGGGCAGGCCCCGGGACAGGTCCACCGACAGCACTCGCAGCCCGCCCAGGCCCGCCTCCTCAAGGGAGCCGGTGGCCGCCACCAGGCGCTCCAGGGTCTTCTCCCAGGCGATGATGACGCGCCCGCCGTGGATGTGGAACTGCTCGCGCAGCTGGGCGGCGGGGGCCAGGGGGTTGTGCTCGGCGACGATCGCCCCCAGGCGCCAGGCCGCATAGGCCAGCACGGCGTGCTGAGGGCAGTTGGGAAGGATGAGCCCCACCACGTCGCCAGCGCCCACACCCAGGGAGCGCAGCGCCTCAGCGGCGCGGTCCGCCTGCCCGGCGAACTGGGCGTAGGTGGTGGTCGCACCCAGGAAGTCCAGGGCCACCCGGTCGGGGAAGGCTCGGGCGGCGTCGTCGAGCATGCATGACAGGGGCTCGGTGACCGGCGCGATAGCGGCGGGAACGCCGGGGGCGTAGTGCGGGCGGGCGAGACGCCCCTGCGGTGCGCCGGCGGCCTGCCCTGCGCCGTCCCCTGCCGTGTCCACTGCCTCCACTGAGTCCTCCCGGTCCTATGGCCGATGATGCTGATCGTGGCTCCTGACCGCCCCGCGCTGGAGCCCGGCGGCTAAGCCGGGAAGGAGCGCGAGGGCCTCGGGCAGGCACCGTAACCTACGGTAGCGTAGCCTCCTGCGCCGGTTCGGGGGGAGCCCCCGCCTCCAGGGCCTCATCGGACCCGGGCGCCGTACCGGCAGCGCGGTCCACCATGCCCGCACGGGCCGTGGGCTCCCCGGGTCCGGGCACCAGGCCCTGGGGCAGGGGGGAGCGGCTGACCACCCGCAGGCGCCGGGTGGGCCGGGTCATCGCCACATACAGGTCCCCCGCGCTGCGGGCGCCCACGAGGGCCGGATCGACCAGGACGACGACGTCGAACTCCAGGCCCTTGGAGGCCACCGGCCCCATGACCGCCAGGCGGGCGCGCAGCAGATCCCCACCGGGGGCCTCCATGGCCGCGGCCAGCCGGGGCTCGGCGCCCAGCAGGGCCGCTACCTGCCCGGCGTCCGGGGCGATGACGGCCAGGCGGCCGGCGCCGGGGCCCAGCTCGGCCTCCATCCCCTCGAGCTCCTCGATGACGGCGCGGCGCAGCGCCCGGGCCCAGGCCTCCTGAGCCGGGTCCGGCCCGTCCTGCGTATCGTCCCGCCCCTCCGGGCGTCCCAGCCGGCCGCCGGCGCCCTCCACGAGCTCCACGCTCAGGCACTCGGGCAGGTCGCGCACCGAGCGCACCGGGTAGACCGGGGGATGGCCCAGGGCTGTGACCACACGGTCGGCCGCATCCATGATCGTGGCCGGAGTGCGGTAGCACACGCTGAGCACCTCCTCGCGCAGCGGGGTCGAGCCCCCGGCGCGCCGGGCCCCCCGGGCGCCCGCCGCGCCAGAGCCGCGGGCCCGCCCCGAGCCGCGCCCCGCCGCGGCTCCGGCCGTTCCCTCTGCACTCGTGCCCAGGGGCTGGAGCACCTGGCCCCAGCTGGAGGGGGCCCGCAGGCCCGAGTACTGGGCGAGGTCGCCCACGATGGTGAAGGAGCGCTGGGGGCAGCGGCGCGCCAGGGCGCGCCAGGCCATAGCCCCCAGCTCCTGGGCTTCATCGACCACCACATGCCCGTAGGTCCAGGTGCGGTCGGCCCGCGCCCGCTCGGCCAGGGTCAGGGAGGGGCCGGAGTCCAGGACCCGGTCGGCCAGCATCTCGGCCGAGACCATCCCCGCGCCCAGCTCCTGGGACTCGATGGCCTGGGCGGCGTAGGCCACCAGCTCCTCGCGGCGCCGGGCCTCCAGGCGGGCCCGGCGCGCCTGGGCGTCCTCACTGGGGCCCAGCAGCTCGGCCAGCTCGTCGATGAGGGGGATATCGGCGCTGGTCAGCTCTGAGCCCACCGGTCTGGCCACCGCCGCGCGCGCCTGCTCATCGAGCTCGGGGGCCAGCCGCTCCAGCAGTCGGGGGCGCGCCCACAGCCTCTCCAGCAGGCCCGCCGGTGTCATCGGCATCCAGCACAGGTTGATCTCGCGGCGCGCATCACGGCTGGTGCGGATGTCCTCGCGGATCCAGGCGCGGGTATCGGCGTCGGAGGCATCCTGCCGGGTGGCCGCGGCGAACTGGTCGGTCAGGCGCTCCAGGAGCCACAGCACGAAGGGCTCGCGCGCCAGGTTGTGGGGCTTGCCGCTGCGGCGCGCCCGCGCGATCGCCTCGCGCACATCCCGGGGCTCCAGGCGCAGCCGCGTGCCCTGGACCTCGATGGTCCGGGGCTGGTCGGGCACGCGCTGAAGATCCCGCACGGCTCGGGACAGGATCTGCGCCCAGATGGCATCGCCCTTGATCTCGGCGACGGCGGCGGGCTCGACACCCCGGGCCCGCACCCCCGGCACCAGATCCGCGATCGTGGTGGAGACCACCCCGGTCTCGCCCAGGGAGGGCAGGACCTGCTCGACATAGCGCAGGAAGGTGCGCGAGGGCCCCACCAGGAGCACCCCGGAGCGCTCCAGGCGCTCCCGCTCGGCGTAGAAGAGGTAGGCCACCCGGTGCAGGGCCACCGCCGTCTTGCCGGTGCCCGGGCCGCCCTGGACCACCAGCACGCCCGTGCCCGGGGCGGTGACGATGCGGTCCTGCTCGGCCTGGATCGTGGCCACGATGTCGCCCATGCGGCCCTCCCGCGCCGCCGACATGGCGGCGATGAGCGCCCCCTCGCCCTGGAGGCCGGTGCCCGATGCCTGGCCCGCCGCGGCCAGGGAGTCCAGGGCGCCGACGTCGATGAGTTCGTCCTCCAGGCCGATGACGCGCCGGGCCCGGGTGTCGATATGGCGACGGCGCACCAGCCCCATGGGCTGGGAGGCGGTGGCCTGGTAGAAGGCGCGCGCCAGGGGGGCGCGCCAGTCCAGGACGACCTCGCGGTGCGACTCGTCCTGGAGCCCGATGCGGCCCACGTAGTGGCGCCTGCCCCCATCGGTGACCGGGGAGGAGGAGGCCCCACCGGCCTCCAGGGACTCCGGGCTCATGTCCATCCGTCCGAAGACGAGCCGGTCCTCCACCCCCTCCAGGGAGGAGATCTGGGTGGAGTAGTGGATCGCGTAGGCGTCCCGCTCCCCGCGGGACTGGTGGGTTCCGCTGACCCCCCGGGCCTCGATCTCAGCCAGGGAGCGGCGGGCCTGGGCCAGCTGGCGGTCCAGCTCGCTGTAGGCCAGGTCCACCACCTGCTGCTCGGCGCCGAGCTCGCGCTCCCGGTCCTGCGGCCCGTGGGGTGGCGTCGGGGTCTGCGGCGCGCTGCTGCGGGTGGTCTCATCGCGGTCGGATGCACCGACGGGGGGAGTCGTCTGATTCACTCGGCCTCACTGGTGGCTCGGGGAGGGCGGCGCGCGTGGCGGCCCGCCTCCCGCCGGCGTTCATCGGTCTGCTTCTTCGTCGTCATGCTCGTCACTCGTGGCCCGCCCTGACCGCGCACGGTGGCCATGGGCGCGCCGCGCAGGCCGGTCCATTATTCTCCTGTCCAAGGCGCCGTGGGGAAGCCCATGGCGAACACGGCGCCCCGGCCGGCGCTGACGGGAACAGCCCGGAGCGGTCGGCTGTTGGTCCAGTCAGCACCGGCCCGTGCCCCGCTCTCCACGATAGGCACTTGACGACGCACGACGACCGACCACTCCGAACGACTGACGAACCGACCCACCGGCCCATCACCCTCGCACAGGTCCCCGCTCAGGCGGCAACCGCCGGATATCACAGGAAAGGAGGCGGCTCCATGAGACCACTGTTCACCGTGCAGCACCCCGCGGGCCGTCCCGTCTCCCCGCGTGTGCTCATCCACCACTTCGACGGCGCCATGGACGCGGGCAGTGCAGGAGCCCTCGCCGTCGAGCAGCTGCTCATGACCCTGCCCCATGAGCGCCTGGCCACCTTCGACATCGACTCCCTGGTGGACTACCGGGCCCGGCGCCCGGTGATGACCTACTCCCACAACACCTACTCCTCGGTGGAGATGCCCGAGCTCGTCCTGGACCTGCTCCAGGACGACGACGGCGAGGACCTCCTGCTCCTGCACGGCAGTGAGCCGGACTTCCGGTGGGACGACTTCGTGGCAGCGGTGGCCCATCTGGTGGTGTCCATGGGCGTGGGCCAGGCCATCGGCATCAGCGGCATCCCCATGGCGGTGCCCCACACCCGCCCCACCTACGTCCACCTCCACGGCAGCCGCCCCGAGCTGCTGCCCGCCCAGCCCGAGCTCTTCGGCCACGTCGAGCTGCCCGGCTCGATGGCCGCCTACCTGGAGCTGAGGCTGGGCGAGATGGGCCTGGACTCCCGGGGGGCCTCGGCCGCCATCCCCCACTACCTGGCGCGAGACGAGTTCCCCCAGGGGGCCTCGGCCCTGCTGGCCGCCGTCGTCCAGGCCACGGGCCTGGCCCTGCCCGTGGGCGACCTGGAGGCCGCCGCGAACGTCAACCGCGCCGAGATCGACGCCGAGGCCTCCCAGCAGCCCGAGGTCTCCGCCGTCGTCTCGGCCCTGGAGGCCCAGTACGACGCGCTGGCCCCCCGCATGGCGCCGCAGGATCACAGAGCGGCGGCGCCCGCACTGGACCTGCCCAGCGCCGATGAGATCGGCGCCCGCCTGGAGGCCTTCCTGGAGTCCAAGGACTCCGGGGAGCTGGGACCTCGGTGGGGCGGGGGCCCCGGGGCCTGAGACGCGGGCTCCCAGGCCCTGGCACTCGCCGATCTCGTACCCTCGCCTTCCATCTCGTCAGTTGAAGGTACGAGATCGGGGGCAGGGGTACGAGATGGTGCGGGCTCCGGGGCCCGCAAGGCCTCACCCTCGGGGCAGGGCGCGGTCCTGGGGCGACCAGGTGCGCACCGGCAGCGGCAGGCGGCGCACAGCCCGCTCGAGCTCCTGGCGCTGCTCGGGGGTGAAGGGCTCGCGCCGGCAGACCAGCACCAGGTTGCCGGGCCTGGCGCCCCGGGCCACCGGCGGGTCCGCCACGATCAGCAGCCCGCCGAAGATCCCGCGCAGCAGGCCCAGCTCGGCCCCCAGCTCCACGCGGGGAGGCGAGACGGTGTTGATCAGCGCGATCCCGCCAGGGCGCAGGGCCCTCAGGCAGGCGGTCAGGAAGGCCTCGTCACGGCACGAGCCCGGGACCGCCGCCCGGGTGAAGACATCGCGCACCACCACATCCCACTGGCCGGGCCTCAGCTCGGGCAGCACCTGGGCGGCGTCGCCCACCCGGATGCGCAGGCGCGGTGAGCGCGGCAGGTCGAACCACTGGCGCGCATAGCGGGCCAGGGCCTCATCGATCTCCACCGCCAGCTGGGTCGAGCCGGGGCGGGTGCGGTCCCAGGCCCGGGCCAGCGCGCAGCCGGCGCCGCCCAGGTGCAGGGCGCGCACCGGGGTGCCCCGGCCCAGCAGCACCTCGGCGACAGCATCCATCTGCTGGTGGTACTCGAAGTCCAGGCGCGCCGGGTCGCGCAGGTCCAGGTAGGAGGACTCGGTGCCGTCGAGCAGCAGGAGGATTCCGTCCTCGCGCTGCAGCAGCTCGGCGGTGGCCAGGGAGGTGGGCACCGGCCCGACCGGCAGATGGGCCAGGGAAGCGCCGGTGGGGGAGGAGGCCGCGGATCGGCCCGAGGAGCGCCGCGCGCCGCGGCCCGACCTGCTCATGCCACGGCCCCCCCCCGCCCTGATGTCGCCTCAGTTGTCACAGGAGCACGTTAGCCTGGACGTGGCCCCGGCCCCCGCAGGCAGCCCGTGCCATCCCCAGCCGGCAGCCTCAGGACGGGGGCCGCCGTCGGCCGCGCAGCGATGTGAGTGTGAGGAGCAGGTCCCTGGCAGCAGTGTTGATCCCGGCGATCCCGGCAATGCGCGGGCCCATGTCGGCCGCGCCGGTAGTGATGGCATCGACCCCGCCCAACGGCTGGGCCGGTGCCCGCCTGCTGCGCCCCCAATGCGGTGGGACCAGGGGGATCGGGGGGACCATGGGGCCTCGGGGCGGGGGAGTGCCATGAGCCGGGCCCCGCGCTCCCAGGCGGCGCGGCGCTCCTGGGGCCAGGACGACTCGGCCACCCCCATCCTCCATGTGGACATGGATGCCTTCTTCGCCTCCGTCGAGCTCCTGGAGCACCCCGAGCTGGCCGGGCGACCGGTGATCGTCGGCGGCCAGGACGGGCGCGGCGTGGTCTCGGCCGCCTCCTATGAGGCCCGCGCCTACGGCGTGGCCTCGGCCATGTCCATGGCCGAGGCCACCCGGCGCTGCCCGCAGGCCGTCGTCCTACCCGTGCGCCACCGCCTCTACTCCCAGGTCTCGGCCCGCATCATGGCGGTCCTGGACGAGGTCACGCCCCTGGTCGAGCGGCTCAGCGTCGACGAGGCCTTCCTGGATGTCAGCGGCTCCAGGAGGCGCATGGGCAGTCCTCTCCGGATCGCCGCGTGGATCCGGGCCCAGGTGCGCCAGCGCATCGGGGTCCCCGCCTCGGTGGGGATCGCCTCGACCAAGTTCGTCGCCAAGCTCGCCTCGGCCCACGCCAAGCCCGACGGCGTCCTGCTCATCCCCGCCCAGGCCACCCAGGACTTCCTCAACATCCTGCCCGTGGAGGCCCTGTGGGGGGTGGGGGCCCGCAGCGCCGAGCGGCTGGCCCGCTGGGGCATCACCGACGTGCGCACCCTGGCCGCCACCGATGTGCGCCGCCTGGAGCGGATCCTGGGGGCCGCCGCGGGCAGGCACCTGCACGACCTGGCCCACGGCATCGACCCGCGCCCGGTCAGCCCCGGGCGCGAGGAGAAGTCGGTGGGCACGGAGTCCACCTTCTACACCACGCTGACCGACCGCGAACATGCCCGCACGATCCTTCTGGACCAGACCCACCAGTGCGCCGCCCGCCTGCGCGCCGGCGACCTGCGCTGCCGGGTGGTCGTCCTCAAGGCCCGCGGCGCCGACTTCACCACGGTCACCCGCTCGCGCACCCTGTCGGTCCCCACCGACCTGGCGCGCGACATCTGGCAGACCGTCAGCGCCCTGTTCGAGGCCCTGCCCACTCCCGGGGGAGGCTTCCGGCTCCTGGGGGTGCGGGTGGAGGGACTGTCCCGTGGGGACGACGGCGTCCAGCTCCTCCTGGACGACGATCCCCGCCGCGGGGCGCCTGAGCGGGCCGCCGACGAGGTGCGCCGGCGCTGGGGCCGGCAGGCACTGGCCCCGGCCAGTCTGCTGGGCAGGCCCCGCCCGCCCTCCGGGTGAGCCCCCTGACCCGGTGGGCCGCTGGGAGCAGGCGCCGCCCGAGCCCCTGGGAAGTGCAGGGCCAGGTTTTCCCCCGGGGCGCATAACGCCTATTGTTGAAGGAGGGTCCCTGAGCCCGGACGGCCGTCGCCGACCGCCCGGAGCGCACCGGGCAGGAGCCCGCGTACGGCTCACAGAAAATGAGGAGCACCATGGCACTGTCAGAGCGAGAGCAGCAGGTTCTACGTGACCTGGAATCCCAGCTGCATCAGGAGGATCCCGCCCTGGCCGACACCCTTGAGCGCGACGAGCGCCGCCTGTCGCGCCCCTCCCCCCGCCATGTCGGCGCCGGGGTGGCCCTGGTCCTGGTGGGCCTGAGCCTCCTGGTCGGGGGAGTCTCCGTAGGTCACGGTCTGGTCTCGATCCTGCTGGGGGTCGCGGGCTTCGCCGTCGCGGTCTGGGGGGTGAGCCTGGCGCTGACCCGCGTCAGCAGTGGGCCCAAGGACCCGGGCTCCTCCTCGCCCCGCCGGGGGCCCAAGCGGCCCTCCGGCCCTCGGGCCTCGGGCTCCTCCTTCATGGACCGCCAGTCCGAGCGCTGGGACCGGCGCCGCGATTCCCAGGGCTGATCCCCCGCCCCTCCACACTCCTCCACCGCAGCCGCTCCACCCGATCCCGCCGTCGCATCCTCCGACGGCGGGATCGTCGTCCTTCGATGCCCGCCACCGCGCTCCACCTCCCACCCCGCCCGGATCCGCGCGGCCGATGCCAGTGCCCGGCATCGGCCCACCGCACCCCATTCCTGTGCTGCACCTGCAACGGCCCTGTCTGAGGCCTGGAAGCGGAGGTGGGGTGGGAGGGTGCACCACGCCGTGGCCGCCAGGCTCCTCCACTTCACACCACCCCGAGAATCCCTTGCAACGGCGGGGAGCAGAGATGCAGTTGTGATCCCGCCGCGGGGCACGCTAGGGATAAAGGGGAGGAAAGTGGAGTAAGGTGGGGCGCACGGGTAGCCGAGGGGAAGGAGGTGCCCGATGTTCCTGGGCACGCATGCCCCGAAGCTGGATGAGAAAGGCCGTCTCATCCTCCCGGCCAAGTTCCGTGAGGAGCTGGCAGGCGGAATCGTCCTGACCCGGGGTCAGGAGCACTGCCTGTACGCCTTCACCACTGCCGAGTTCGAGCGCATGTACGCCCAGCTGCGTGAGGCGCCCCTGGCGCAGAAGCAGGCGCGCGACTACATCCGCGTCATGCTCTCGGGCGCCGACTCGCAGATCCCGGACAAGCAGGGCCGCATCACGCTGCCCGCTCCGCTGAGGGCCTACGCCGGCCTGACCCGCGACCTCGCGGTCATCGGCGCCGGTGCCCGCGTGGAGATCTGGGACGCCACCGCATGGAGCGACTACCTGACCGCTCAGGAGCAGGTCTTCGCCGAAACCGCCGAGGAGATCATCCCCGGCTTCTTCTGAGACACAACCGAGACAGCCAGCTATCGGCGACCCGCCTCGTGAGGTCTCCGCCCGATGCCGAGTCCGACGCCTCTTCCCCGGCGCCGGAACCACGGGAGGAGTCCTGGCGGTGCGGATCCCCGACGCCGCCCCACCCCTCGGCCCTCCCTGAACCCTTCGTGGGTTCAGTGTCGGCGCAGACGGGAATCGGGGCCCGCCGGCACCACCGGACAGCAACCAGGCAACAACCAGACAGCAATCGGACAGCAACCGGACCGCGCAGGAAGGAGGCAGGGTCATGACGGCGAGGGCAGGTACCCCGGGCGCAGCGCCGGGGGCGGCGCAGCGGCACACCCCCGTGCTGCTCGAGCGCTGCCTGGACCTCCTGGCCCCCGCCCTCCAGGACGTGCCGGCCCCGGTGATGATCGACGGCACGCTGGGCATGGGCGGCCACACCGAGGCCGCCCTGGAGCGCTTCGAGCGCCTCACCGTCATCGGCATCGATCGCGATGCCCAGGCGATCGCCCTGGCCACCGAGCGACTGGCGCGCTTCGGTCCGCGCTTCCAGGCCGTGCACACCACTTACGACCGCATCGACGAGGTCGCCTGGAGCCATGCCGGGCAGGCCCGCGATGGCGGCCCGGGGGGTGTGGACGCGGTCCTCATGGACCTGGGCGTCTCCTCCCTCCAGCTCGACGAGGTCGAGCGGGGCTTCTCCTATGCGCGGCCCGCACCCCTGGACATGCGCATGGACCAGGGCAGTGGCACCACCGCTCAGGAGCTGCTGGAGCAGGCCAGTCAGGAGGAGCTGGTCTGGATCCTGCGCACCTACGGCGAGGAGCGCTTCGCCCCGCGGATCGCCGCCGCCCTGGTGCGCCGCCGCGAGGAGGGCCGGGCCGTGGGCAGCACCGCCGAGCTGGCCGAGCTGGTGCGCGCATCGGTGCCCGCCGCCGCCCGGCGCAGCGGGGGGCACCCGGCCAAGCGCACCTTCCAGGCCCTGCGCATCGCGGTCAACTCCGAGCTCGACGTCCTCCAGCGGGCCCTGCCCCGCGCGCTGGACGCCCTGCGCGTGGGTGGGCGCCTGGTGGTGGAGTCCTACCAGTCCCTGGAGGACCGCATCGTCAAGCAGGTCCTGGCCGCCGGGGCCGCCTCGCGCGCCCCCGAGGGCCTTCCCCTCATCCCGGAGGCCGACCAGCCCTACCTCGAGCTCCTCACCCACGGCGCCATCAAGGCCGACGCCCAGGAGATCGAGTCCAATCCGCGCTCGGCCAGCGTGCGCCTGCGCGCCGCCATGCGCACCCGCGAGGCCCTCCGGGCCCCTGCACTGGGGGTGGAGCGGCCCACCGGCCCCGCACCGGGGCCCCACTCGCCGCGCCAGCCGCGCCGAGCACCACGATCACCACGAGCCCAACGACACACACGCAACCCAGGAGGGGCACACCGATGAGCGCCACCGCCACTGCCCGTGCCACACGGCCCGCCGGGGCCCGCCGCGCCGCGACGAGCTGGAGCGCCGCGGCCGGGGCCGGCGCGTCCACCGCGCGTGCCCGCAGCCAGGCGCCCGCCACCCGGCCGAACCTGCGCGTCATCCGCGCGGCCGCCCCGGCGCGCTCCACCCTGCCCTTCCTGGCGATGAACATCATCATCCTGGCCGGGGCCCTGGTGGCCTCCATGCTCCTCAACGCCCAGATGGCCTCCACCGCCTACCGGATGAAGGAGGTGCAGGTCGAGGTCAACATCATGAACGACCACGTCGAGACGCTGCGCACGCAGGTCCAGGAGGCCTCGGCCCCCGACACCCTGGCCGCCAAGGCCACCGAGCTGGGCATGGTCCCGGCCGGCGCCCCCGGAGTGGTGGACCTCAACGGCAACCGGCTCACCAACGGCACCGCCGCTCAGGCAGAGTAGGCGCCCGTGAACCCCTCGCGTCGTCAGGTGCTGCAGCTCGGGGGTGCCGGGCTCTTCGGCATCCTCGCCGTGCGCACCACCTACCTCCAGGTGGTCGCCGGCCCCGAGCTGGCGGACAAGGCCAAGGCCGAGCGCACCGTGTCCTGGGTCAACCGCGCCCCGCGCGGCGACATCACCGGCCGTGACGGCACCGTCCTGGCCTCCTCGGCGGTGACCTACGACATCGGGGTCAACCAGGTCCTGGTCGCCCAGTACGAGCACACCGAGGACCGGCCCGAGCAGGCCGGCCAGGCCGCCAACGTCGTCGTGGGCTACGGCGCCGCGGCTGCGGCCGCCCAGCTCGCCCCCATCCTGGACCTGGACCGCCTGGAGCTGGGGGCGGCCCTGGTGGGGGACTCGACCTACACGATCATCGCCGAGCGGGTCAACCCCGATACCTGGCGCAAGATCAAGGCCCTGGGCATCCCGGGCATCGAGCCGGACCAGCGCACCACCCGCACCTACCCCGCCGGGAGGGTGGCCGGCAATGTCCTGGGCTTCACCAGCGAGGGCGAGGGCCGCCGGCTCCACGGGGCCGCCGGACTGGAGCTGACCCAGGATGAGCTGCTCACCGGCACCGACGGGCGGGGCAGCGAGGAGATCGGGCGCACCGGCGTCATCATCCCCACCGGGGAGCAGGAGGACACCGAGGCCATCCCCGGCTCCACGGTGCGCACCACCCTCAACCCCGACCTGCAGTCGATCGCCCAGGGCGCCATCGACAAGGTCGTGGCCGCCGAGGGCGCCCTGTGGGGCGCGGTGGTGGCCATGGAGCCCGACACCGGCAAGGTCGTCGTCCTGGCCGACTCCGACTCCGTGGACCCCTCCGACCCCGCGGCCTCCTCGGAGGACAACCGCGCCGCCCGCTCGGTCCAGGCCGTCTTCGAGCCCGGCAGTGTGGGCAAGGTCGTCACCTTCGCCACCGCCATCGAGGAGGGGACCATCACCCCCGAGGACACCTGGAGCGTGCCCTACACCTGGACCACCGCCAACGGGCAGTCCTTCCACGACGCCCACCACCACGAGGACCAGGTGCTCACCACCGCCCAGGTGCTGGCCGAGTCCTCCAATGTGGGAACCATCCAGGTCGGCGAGACCCTGAGCGATGAGGTGCGCCACTCCTACATGGAGAGGTTCGGCTGGGGCACGGCCACCGGCATCGAGATGCCCGCGGAGTCCTCCGGCATCATCACCACCCCCGACCAGTGGGACGACCGCACCCGCTACACCACCATGTTCGGCCAGGGCCTGGCCACCACCACCCTCCAGGCCGTCCAGTCCCTGGCGGCCATCGCCAACAAGGGCGTGCGCGTGGCCCCCCGCATCGTGGACGCCTGGATCGACGCCGAGGGCCGAGTCACCCCCCAGGAGCAGCCCGAGGGCGTGCGGGTCGTCACCGAGGCCACGGCCGCCACCATGACCGAGATGCTCATCGGCGTCACCCAGGAGGGGGGCACCGCCGAGGCCGCCTCCATCGACGGCTACCTGGTGGCCGGCAAGACCGGTACCACCGAGATCCTCACCGAGGACGGCACCGTGGCCTCCTTCGTCGGCTTCCTGCCCGCGCGCGCCCCCGCCCTGGCCATCGCCGTCATCATCTACCGCCCCAACGGCGTCTACGGCGGGACCGTGGCCGCCCCCGTCTTCCGGGAGGTCGCCCTGGCCGCCATGCAGTCCATGGGCATCGCGCCGGACCCCTCGGTCATCGCGGCAGCCGCCGCCCGGCAGGCCGAGGAGGAGCAGGGACTCTGAGGCGCGGCAACGGCCGGCGGCCACCACCGCGGCCGGCCGTCATCGTCACCGACCATGGAATACCGAAAAGGACAGTGATCACCAGCACGCGCCCAACCGCCCCTGGAGCCCTCCTGTGGGAGATCCACAGTCAGCGCCCGCGATAGATTGAGGAACCATGACCAACCAGGCCTACCAGTCGGCAGCAGCACTGCGGCCGCAGCACAATGCTCCTGTCGCCCTGAGCACCCTGGCGGCAGCACACTCCCTGACGCCCCACCCCTCCGCCCAGGGGGCGGCCCTGGAGGACCTCGCCGTCACCGGTGTGAGCATGGACTCCGGCGACGTCGCCCCCGGCGAGATCTTCGTGGCCCTGCCCGGCTTCACCGTGCACGGCGCCCGCTACGCCGCCCAGGCCGTCGAGGCCGGCGCCGTGGCAGTGGTCACCGACGCCGAGGGGGCCTCCATCGTCGCCAGCACCTGCCCCGGCGTGGCGGTGCTCACCTGCCCCGACCCGCGCCAGGTCGCCGGCCCCCTGGCCGCCGAGGTCTACCACCACCCCTCGCGGCGCCTCATCACCACCGCGGTGACCGGAACCAATGGCAAGACCACCACCTCCTACTTCCTCGACGCGATCATGCGCGCCCACACCGGGGCGACCATGGTGGCCGGCACCGTCGAGCTGCGGGTGGGCGCCACCTCCGTGGAGTCGCCCCGCACCACCGTGGAGGCCCCCGTCCTCCAGCGACTGCTGGCCATGGCCGTGGAGGAGGGCGTGGGAGCCGCCTGCCTGGAGGCCTCCAGCCACGCCATCGTCCTGCACCGCCTGGACGCCACCGAGATCGACGTCGCCGGCTTCACCAACCTCCAGCGCGACCACCTGGACTTCCACCACACCATGGAGGAGTACCTGGAGGCCAAGGCCCAGCTGTTCACCCCCGCCCACGCGCGCCGCGGCGTGGTCTGCGTCGACGACCAGTGGGGCCGGCGCCTGGCCGAGACCAGCGCCATCCCCGTCGAGACCCTGCGCGCCTACCCCGGCTCCACCCCCGCCGACTGGTGGGTCGACGACGCCGAGGTCTCCCTGGAGGCCGCCGCCACCACCTTCACCCTCCACGGGCCCGACGGCGAGGAGCTGGCCGCCTCCTGCCCGCTGCCCGGCCTGGTCAACGTCCAGAACGCCGCCCTGGCCCTGGTGATGGCCATCCGCGCCGGCGTCCCGGCCGACACCGCCGTGACCGCCCTGGCCGGCGCCCACAACATCCCCGGGCGCATGCAGCGCATCAACAACCGCGAGAACGGCCGCGGGCTGTGCATCGTGGACTTCGCCCACACCCCCGACGCCATGGAGCTGGCCCTCCAGGCGGTGCGGCCCATCACCCCCGGTCGCCTCATCGTCGTCTTCGGCTCCGACGGGGACCGCGACCAGGGCAAGCGGCCCATGCTGGGCCAGGTCTGCGCCAGGCTGGCCGACGTCCTGGTGGTCACCGACGAGAACCCCCGCAGTGAGGACCCCCAGCTCATCCGCGACGCCATCCTGGAGGGGGTGCGCCAGGTGCGCCCCACGATGGAGGACGTCGAGGAGATCACCACCTGGCGGGGCGACGCCGTGCGCCGCGGTGTGGAGCTGTGCGGCCCCCAGGACACCGTCATCGTCACCGGCAAGGGCCATGAGCCCTTCCTGGAGGCTGCCGGGGAGTTCATCCGCTACAACGACGCCCCCGTCATGGCCCAGGCCGTCGAGGCGAAGTGGGGTCGGGCATGATCCGCACCCTCAGCCAGGCCGCCCAGGCCGTCGGCGGCACCCTCATCGGCCCTGACGCGCCCCTGGAGGGCCCCGTCGTCACCGACTCGCGCCAGGCCGCCCCGGGCTCCCTGTTCGTGGCCGTGGCCGGGGAGCGCACCGATGGCCACGCCCACCTGGCCTCCGCGGCCGCCCTGGGCGCCGTGGGCGCACTGGTCAGTGACCTGGATGCGGCCCGCCAGGGGCTGGCAGGCCAGGACTCCCCGGATTCCCAGGAGTCCCGGGCCGGGGACGAGCCGCCCCTGGGCCTGATCCTGGTCAGCGACACCGTCGAGGCCCTGGGGGCGCTGGCCCGCACCCATCTGGCCCGGCTGCGGGCCGCCGCCAGGGACCGTGGCAGCGACCTGAGCGTGGTGGCCATGACCGGCTCGGTGGGCAAGACCACCACCAAGGACCTCACCCGCCAGCTCCTGGCGGCAGCCGGCCCCACCGTGGCGCCCCGCGCCAGCTTCAACAACGAGATCGGCCTGCCGCTGACCGTCCTGGAGGCCGATGAGTCCACCCGCTACCTGGTCCTGGAGATGGGCGCCTCCGGCCCCGGCCACATCGCCTACCTCACCGACATCGCGCCCCTGGACGCCGCCGCCATCCTCATGATCGGCCACGCCCATATGGGCGGCTTCGGCTCCATCGAGGGCGTGGCCCAGGCCAAGGCCGAGATCCTCGACGGGCTGGAGCCCCATGGCACCGCCCTGCTCAACGCCGACGACCCGCGTACCGCCGCCCTGGCCGATCGCGCCCCGGGAGAGGTGCTCACCTTCTCCCGCCAGGGCCCGGCCGACATCCGCGCCCAGGGGGTCGAGCTCGGCCGGGGGGCCCGCGCCTCCTTCGACCTGATCCTGCCCGGCCTGGAGGGCCCCCGCCGCGTCACCCTGGCCGTGGCCGGGGAGCACAACGTCTCCAATGCCCTGGCAGCCGCCGGGCTGGCACTGTCCGCGGGCGTGCCCGCAGACCTCATCGCCGAGCAGCTCGCAGCGGTGAGCATTGAGAGCCCCCACCGCATGGATATCCAGACCCTGGGCGGGGACCTGCTCCTCATCGATGACTCCTACAACGCCAATATCGACTCCATGACCGCCGCCCTGGCCGCCCTGCCCGACCTGGCTGCCCAGCGGCGCCGCGTCGTCGTCGTCTCGGAGATGCTGGAGCTGGGGGAGAGCTCACAGGCCGACCACCGCCGCACCGGCGAGCTCGCCCACCAGGCCGGAGCCGCCCTGCTCATCGGCATCGGCGAGGGCACCGCCCCCGCCCTCAAGGCCGCCGGCGCCCTGGGGACCCGGACACTCGCCTTCCCCGACGCGGCCACCGCCATCGACCAGATCGGTACGCTGCTCCAGGACGGCGATGCCGTCCTGGTCAAGGGATCCAACGGCTCAGGCGCCTGGCGGCTGGCCGACCACCTCAAGGAGGCTCGCCCCCGATGACTGCCATCCTCATCTCCGGCGTGATCGGACTCGTCGGCACACTCCTGGGCACACCACTGCTCATCCGCTACCTCCAGGTCAGGGAGTACGGGCAGTTCATCCGCCAGGACGGTCCCCAGGGACACTTCACCAAGCGCGGCACGCCCACCATGGGCGGTGTGGTCATCATCGCCTCCACGGTCCTGGGCTACGCAGTGGCCAACCTCAGCCAGCAGCGCGTCCCGGGCGCCTCGGGGGTCCTCCTGCTCCTGCTGGTGGTGGGGCTGGCCCTCATCGGATTCCTCGACGACTTCTCCAAGATCTCCAAGCAGCGATCCCTGGGACTGCGCGCCTGGCAGAAGATCGCCGGCCAGGCCTTCATCGGCATCCTCTTCTCCGTCCTGGCCCTCAACTACGCCGATCGCAACGGGCTGACCCCCGCCTCCACCAGGCTGTCCTTCGCCCGCGACTCCAGCATCGACCTGGCCTTCGCGGGGGCGGCGGTGGGACTGGTCCTGTTCATCATCTGGGCCAACTTCCTCATCACCGCCTGGTCCAATGCCGTCAACCTCACCGACGGCCTGGACGGTCTGGCGGCCGGGGC
The DNA here is from genome assembly GCF_019974135.1 of Actinomyces capricornis. Taxonomy (NCBI): domain Bacteria; kingdom Bacillati; phylum Actinomycetota; class Actinomycetes; order Actinomycetales; family Actinomycetaceae; genus Actinomyces; species Actinomyces capricornis. Next base: position 140,475 of record NZ_AP025017.1, on the reverse strand, counting down.
CAGCGCCATGGTCTTCGGCGCCTACACCCTCATCGGGGTCTGGCAGATCAACCAGTCCTGCCTCTACGGCCACTCCGAGGTGGTGGCCACCACCTGCTACCAGGTGCGCGACCCCCGGGACCTGGCCATGATCTCGGTGGCCCTCATGGGGGCCTGCTTCGGCTTCCTGTGGTGGAACGCCTCCCCGGCCAAGATCTTCATGGGCGACACCGGCTCCCTGGCCCTGGGCGGGGCCCTGGCGGGCCTGTCGATCCTGACCCGCACCGAGTTCCTCGCCGTCATCCTGGGCGGGCTGTTCCTGGCCGAGGTCCTCAGCGATGTCATCCAGATCGGCTCGTTCAAGATCACAGGTAAGCGTGTCTTCCGCATGGCTCCCCTCCATCACCACTTCGAACTGGGAGGATGGAGCGAGGTCAATGTGGTGATCCGCTTCTGGATCATCGCGGGCCTGTGCGTCATTGTGGGCCTGGGCCTGTTCTACGCCGAGTACCTCGTGGCCTGAGGCTGCGGCGGCCCGGGCGCGCACGGCGCCCACCGAGACCACAAGAGCAGTGGAAGAGCGGACCCACCGTCCCCGACCAGGAGCGTGAGCCACAACCGTGAGCAGTAACGAGGAGCCAGTGCCCGCCATGGGCGCCGCCGCCCCGGCCCGCCCGGGCCTGGCCGACCAGCTCCGGGGTGCCAGGGTCGGCGTCGTCGGGCTGGGGCGCACCGGTCAGGCCGTCATCGAGGCGCTGGAGACCCTGGGCGCCCGGGTCCACGCCTTCGACACCCGCGCCGCCGGCCTCGATGCCCTCACCCGGCCCGTGGCCAGGGCCACCGCCGGTACCGCCGAGGAGATCGCCGGCGCCCTGGAGGAGGCCGACCTGGGACTGCTCATCGTCTCCCCGGGGGTGCCCGCCACCGGCCCGGTCCTCACCCGGGCCGCGGGCCTGGGCCTGGAGACCTGGAGCGAGGTCGAGCTCGCCTGGAGGCTCCAGGGGTCCGCGGCCTCCGGCCAGGCGCCCTGGCTGACCCTGACCGGCACCGACGGCAAGACCACGACGGTGACCATGCTCGCGCAGATCCTTCAGGCCGCGGGGCTGCGAGCCCCGGCCGTGGGCAATATCGGCACCCCCGTCATCGAGGCCGTCCTGTCCGGGGGCGCCCAGGCGCTGGCCGTGGAGCTCTCCAGCTTCCAGCTGCACACCACCCACAGCCTCTCGCCCCTGGCCTCGGCCTGCCTCAACCTGGCCGCCGACCACCTCGACTGGCACGGAGGCATGGAGGCCTACGCCGCCGACAAGGCGCGCATCTACCAGGGCACGCGCCGCGCGGCGGTCTACAGCACCGCCGATGCGGCCACCGAGCGGATGGTCCGCGACGCCGATGTGGTCGAGGGCTGCCGCGCCGTCGGCTTCACCCTGGGCGTGCCCGGCCTGGGGCAGGTGGGCATGGTCGAGGACCTCCTGGTCGACCGCGCCTTCCACGACCGGCGCGCCGATCACGGCGTCGAGCTGGCCACCACCGCCGACCTGGCCCACCTGGCGCCCACGGGCCGGGCCGAGGATCTGCCCGCCCACCTCCTGGCCGACGCCCTGGCCGCAGCGGCTCTGGCTCGGGCCGCCGGCGTCCACGCCCAGGCGGTGGCCCAGGGCCTGCGGGCCTTCACCCCGGGCGCCCACCGCAGCGCCACCGCCGCCCAGGGCGGGGGAGTGACCTGGGTCAACGACTCCAAGGCCACCAACCCCCATGCGGCCCAGGCGGCCCTCAGCGCCCTGCCCGAGGGCCGCGGGGTGTGGATCGTGGGAGGCGACACCAAGGGCGCCAGCCTCCACGAGCTCGTCGGGGCCGTGCGCTCACGCCTGCGCGGCGCCGTCGTCATCGGCAAGGACCAGAGCCAGGCCCTGGCGGCGCTGGAGGCCCAGGCCCCCGGCCTGCCCGTGACCACCATCGCCGACGCCGAGCCTCAGGCCCTCATGGAGGCGGCCGTGCGTGCCGCCGCGGCGATGGCCCGCCCCGGCGACACCGTGCTGCTCGCCCCGGCCTGCGCCTCCTGGGACCAGTTCTCCTCCTACGCCCAGCGCGGCGACCTGTTCGCCGAGGCCGCCCGTGCCGCGGCCCAGCGGGCGGAGCAGAGGACAGCGCAGGTCCCCGGGGCCGGCGGGGGGCAGGAGGCGTGAGGACGCCGGCAGTCATGGGGCTCAGGGGCCAGGAGGCGGGCGGCGACGGCTCCCGGCGCCGGTCGCGCTGGCGCCTGCCGCATCTGGCCCGCCGCCCGGAGGCCTCGACGGCCCAGGAGGCCGCGCAGGCGCGCCGCAGCACCGAGCCGGCCACCCTGACCTACTACGTGCTGCTGCTGTCCACGCTGCTGCTGCTGACCCTGGGGCTCATCATGGTCTTCTCGGTGCAGTCCGTCGTCGTGGCGGCCACCGGCGGCAACGCGTTCACCGACTTCGCCAAGTACCTCGGCTTCGCCGTGGTGGGGGTGCTGGGGATGCTGGCCGTCTCGCGCATGCCCCTGCGGTGGTTCCCCCGCATGGCCTGGGTGCTGCTGGTGGCCAGCCTGGCCCTCCAGGCTCTCGTCTTCACCCCCATCGGGGTCAATGTCTACGGCAACCGCAACTGGATCCTCATCCCGGGCATCGGCACCGCCCAGCCCTCGGAGTTCATCAAGCTGGCCCTGGCCCTGGTGCTGGGCACCCTCATCACCTGGTATGCGGCGGGGCGCCGAGGTGCCGCCTACACCGTGGGCTGGGGCGCGGTGTGCCTGGCGATCGTTACCGTCCTGGCGGGCCAGGACCTGGGCACGGTCATCATCCTCGTGCTCATCGTGGCCGGGGCCCTGTGGGTGGGCGGCCTGCGCCCGGGCTGGTTCGCGGGCCTGGGCGTCCTGGGCGTCCTGGGCTTCCTGGGTGCCTCGATGCTCTCGTCCAACCGGCGAGCCCGCATCATCGCCTGGCTCCACCCCGAGGCCGCCGACCCCACCGGGGTGGGCTACCAGCCCATGCATGCGCGCTGGGCCCTGGGCACCGGGGGCTGGTTCGGCGTGGGCCCCGGCTCCTCGCGCCAGAAGTGGGGCTACCTCACCCAGGCCGACTCCGACTACATCTTCGCCGTCCTGGGCGAGGAGTTCGGCCTTATCGGCGCCCTGGTGGTCATCGCCCTGTTCGCCGCCATCGGCGCCTGCTGCCTGCGCCTCATGCGCCGCCACACCCAGACCCACGTCATCGCCACCACCTCGGCCATCGGTGCGTGGATCGTGGGCCAGGCCCTCATCAATATGATGGTGGTCACCGGGATCCTGCCCGTCCTGGGCGTGCCCCTGCCCCTGATCAGCCGCGGTGGTACCGCCCTGGTCTCCGTGCTGCTGGCCGTGGGCGTCCTGCTGGCCTTCGCACGCCACGAGCCGGGGGCCCAGGAGGCGCTGACCTCCAGCCCCGGCGCCCTGCGCCGCACCCTGGCGGTCATCGTCCCAAGGAGGAACCGTGCCTGAGACCCCCGACCACCCCGCCACCCCGGGCGGTCCCGCGCCGGCGGGCCCCGGCAGCCACGAGGCCGCCCAGAGCCCGGATCCGGCGCCCAGCGGGCAGCAGCCGCCCGCCACCGCCGGTGCGCCGCTGCGCGTGCTCCTGGCCGGTGGCGGTACCGCCGGGCATATCAACCCCCTGCTGGCCACCGCCGCGATCCTGCGCGACCCGGATGCGGGCGGGGATCCCGAAACGCAGATCCTCGTGCTGGGAACGGCCGAGGGCCTGGAGCAGCGCCTGGTGCCCGAGGCGGGCCACGAGCTGGCGCATGTGCCGCGCGTGCCGCTGCCCCGCCGCCCCAGCGGCGACCTGCTGCGCCTGCCCCAGCGCCTGGGGCGGGCCATCAGCGCGGCGACCGAGGCCATCGAGGCGGTCCAGGCCGACGTCGTCGTGGGCTTCGGCGGCTATGTCTCGACCCCCGCCTACCTGGCCGCCCGCAAGGCCGGGGTGCCGGTGGTCATCCATGAGCAGAACGCCCGCCCGGGGCTGGCCAACCGGTTGGGCGCCTCCTGGGCCAAGGCGGTGGCCCTGACCTTCCCCTCCACCCGCCTGACCGCCTCCAAGGGCCGCACCGAGGTCACCGGCCTGCCCCTGCGCCCCGACATCGCCGCCCTGGTCCGGGCCCGCTCCACCCCGGCCGGGGCCCGGCGCGCCCGGCAGGAGGGGGCTGCCGCCCTGGGGCTGGACCCCGAGCGGCCCACCCTCCTGGTCACCGGGGGGTCGCTCGGGGCCCAGCGCCTCAACGAGGTCCTGGGCTCGGTGCTCGACCGCCTGCCTGCCGCTCTCCAGGTCCTCCACCTCACCGGGCGGGACAAGGACGCCCCCGTGCGCGCGGCCCTGAGCGCCGCCATCGAGGCCGGGGCGCCGGCGGACCTGGCCGAGCGCTACCACATCCTGGACTACCTCACCGCCATGGAGCAGGCCTACGCCTGCGCCGACGGCGTGCTGTGCCGCTCCGGGGCGGGCACCGTGGCCGAGCTGACCGCCCTGGGCCTGCCCGCCCTGTACGTTCCCCTGCCCATCGGCAACGGCGAGCAGCGGCTCAACGCCGCCGATGTCCTGGCCGCCGGTGGTGGGCGCATGGTGCTGGACGCCGAGCTGGAGGGCGGCGACGTCCTGGACTTCACCGCCCTCATCACTGATCCCCAGGAGCAGCAGTCCATGGCCCGGGCGGCTGCGGCCACGGGCGTGCAGGACGCCGCCGCCCGCCTGGGCGCCCTCATCCGCCAGTGCGCCGGCCGGCAGCCCGAGCCGGACCAGGAGGATGAGCGATGACAACGACACCCGCACAGCGCCCACAGGAGCACCGATGAGCCCGACCCACGACCACCCGCAGGCCCCCGCACCGGAGCGGGCCCAGGATGAGGCCCCGGCCCCCGCAGCGCCAGCCCGGGCGGCCTCAGGCCCGGGTGCCGAGCCGGCCCGGGCACTGGCGGGCCGCGCCTTCCACCTCATCGGTGTGGGTGGGGCGGGGATGAGCGTGGTCGCCCAGCTGCTCGAGGCCCGCGGCGCGCGGGTCTCGGGCTCCGACGCCGTCGGGGGCCCGGCCTTCGAGCGCCTGGCCGGCCTCGGCCTGCCGGTCCACCGGGGGCACGAGGCCCACCAGGTGCCGCCCGAGGCCACCGTCGTGGTCTCCACCGCGATCCGGCAGGACAACCCCGAGCTGGTCGTCGCCCGCCGGCGCGGCCAGGAGGTCATCCACCGCTCCCAGGCCCTGGCCCTGGCCGCCCAGGGCCTCGACTTCGTGGCGGTGGCCGGGGCCCACGGCAAGACCACCACCTCGGGCATGCTCGCCCAGGCCCTCAGGGTCGCCGGGCAGGACCCCTCCTTCGCCATCGGCGGCACGGTGCGCGCCCTGGGGACCGGGGCGCATCTGGGCGGCGGCAGCGCCTTCGTGGCCGAGGCGGACGAGTCCGACCGCTCCTTCCTGAACTACAGCCCCCGAGTCGAGATCGTCACCAATGTCGAGCCCGACCACCTGGACAACTACGGCACCACCGAGGCCTTCGAGCAGGCCTTCGTCGACTTCGCCCACCGGCTGCGGCCCGGTGGCCTGCTCGTGGCCTGCGCCCAGGACGCCGGCTCGCTGCGGCTGGCCCGGCGCGCCGCCCAGGACGGCCTGCGGGTGGTCACCTTCTCCTTCCACCGCCCCCAGGACCTGCCCGGAGGCGCAGCGGTGGGGGAGGGGCACGTCCATCTGGAGATCCTCCAGCGCGGCGCGGCCTCGACCCGGGCGGTGCTGACCCTGAGCCGGTGGGAGCCGCAGGGCGTGCCCCAGCAGGTCGCGCAGGCGACCCTGGAGCTGGCGGTCCCGGCCGACCACGTGGCCCTGGACGCGGCCGGCGCCTGGGCGGCCGGTATCGAGCTGGGCGTCGAGCCCGAGGCCATGGCGCGAGCCCTGGGGGCCTTCGGCGGCACCGGGCGCCGCTTCGAGCAGCGGGGCGAGGCCGACGGCGTGCTCGTCATCGACGACTACGCCCACCACCCCACCGAGATCGAAGCCCTGCTGTCCTCGGCCCGCCAGGTCGCCCAGGGCAGGGGCGGGCGGATCCTCGTGCTCTTCCAGCCCCACCTGTTCTCCCGCACCCAGGCCTTCGCCGACCGCTTCGCCACGGCCCTCAGCGGCGCCGAGGTGGTCGTGGTCACCGACATCTACCCCGCCCGCGAGGCTCAGGCCGACTTCCCCGGGATCACCGGTCAGACCATCACCGGGCGCATGAGTGCTCAGGGGGTGCACTTCGTGCCCCAGCGCCTTGAGGCGGCCCGCACCATCGCCGACCTGGCCCGCCCCGGGGACCTCGTGCTCACCGTGGGCGCCGGGGATGTCACCGAGCTGGGCGCCGAGGTGCTCCAGGCCCTGGCCCGGCGCGAGCCCGGCGGACCGGCCCAGGGCCTGCCCCGCCCAGCGGGCGCCGCCGAGACTGGGGAGCGGCAGGATCGATGAGGAAGCCCAGGGCCCCCAGGCGCCAGCCCGACCCCCCGGAGGAGGACCCGCTGCCCCCCAGCGTGCCTCCGGCCTCCGCCGGCGGGCGGCGAGGGGGCGCCGGCCGGCGGGCGGCCGGCTCACGATCCGCGCAGGGAGGGACCGGCGCGCCCACGCGCGGAGGGCGGCCCCGACGCACCGCCGCCCAGAGCTCAGGGGGCCACGCGTCCACCGGCCGCGGGGGCGCCGGTGCCGGCAGCTCCTCGACCCGCCCCGAGAAGGGCTCGCACCCGGCCACGGGCCCGGAGCGCGAGGAGGGGCCCCAGGAACGCACGGAGCACTCCTCGGAGCTGACCGTCTTCAGCCGGCGGCCCGCCATCGAGCTGCGCCGTGAGGGCCGCGCCGACCGCGTGGTCTCCACCGGCCTGGCGGACCGCCTGGCCGAGCGCCGCCGTGCCCTGATGAGACTGCGGATGCGCTGGGTGCTGGCCTGCCTGCTGGTGGTGGCCCTGGTGGCGGCCCTGGGCTGGGGGCTGCTGTTCTCCCCCCTGCTGGCGCTGCGCACCGCCGGCATCGGGGTCACGGGATCGGATGGCAGCGTCCAGGACAGTCAGGTGCGCCAGATCCTGGCCCCCTATGAGGGGCGCTCCCTGCTGCGCCTGGACATGGCCGAGCTCTCCGAGAAGGTCGGGGACGGCCTGGTGCGGGTCCGCTCGGCCCAGGTAACCCGCTCCTGGCCCCATGGGCTGAGTGTCGAGCTGAGCATGAGGGTCCCGGTGGCCGCCCGCCACACCGATGCGGGCGTGGAGGTCCTCGATGATCAGGCCGTGGTCCTGGAGGTCGCGCCCGAGGCCCCCCAGGGCCTGGTGACGATCGTCGCCGAGGGGCAGGGCCCGGGGCAGGCCGGCACCGGCGGGGAGCTCAGCGCCGCGCAGGTCTCCGCCGTCGCCGAGGTGGCCGGGGCCCTGGACCCCCAGGTGCTGGCCCGCGTCGTCAGCGGCTCGGCCACCACCACGGGGCAGGTGACCCTGACCCTGAGCGACGGCGCCACCGTCGTGTGGGGGGAGAGCAAGGACAATGCGCGCAAGTCCAAGGTCCTGACCGTCCTGCTCCAGACGCCCGCCGCGGTCTACGACGTGTCCTCCAAGTCGCCCACGACCTCCCAGACGCCCGCGGCCCAGAGCCCGGCTGCCCCGGGCACGGCAGGGACGGCGGATGACGGCGCCCAGCCGGCCTCCCCGGAGCAGGCGCCGGACTCCACGCCCGCCGATCCCGGCCCGGAGGGCGCTGAGCCCGGAGTCGAGCCCGGCGCTGAGCCCGGCGCGGTGCCGGACCAGCAGGAGCCCGCGGCCCCACCGCAGGACGGGGCGCCCCAGGAGCCCTCGGAGTCGGCGACGCCGGCGCCGTGAGCCCCGTGGCCGGTGCTCGGCGGTGGGCGCCGTCGGTGTGGGGCGCAGACGCAGGCCGTCAAGGGCGAACACGCCGGAGTGTCAATGCGCAGGCGAGGCCCGTGCGTCTCATAGCGTTGACCTTGTCATTCGGAGAATGACATAAGTATGAACCTCAACTTGAGGTTGAGGGTTGAGGGGAGTCCCTGGGGACTCATGACGAACTCGCGGAGGGGACGCCAGTGGCGGAGAGCATGGCTGTGGACGACACACAGCACTACCAGGCGGAGATCAAGGTCGTCGGCGTCGGCGGCGGCGGCGTCAATGCCGTCAACCGGATGATCGAGGCCGACCTGCGGGGCGTGGAGTTCATTGCTGTGAACACCGACGCCCAGGCCCTGCTCATGTCCGATGCGGATGTCAAGCTCGACGTCGGCCGCGACCTCACCCGCGGGCTGGGCGCGGGCGCGGACCCGGCCATCGGCCGCAAGGCCGCCGAGGACCACGAGGAGGAGATCAGCGAGGCCCTCGAGGGCTCGGACATGGTCTTCGTCACCGCCGGTGAGGGTGGCGGCACCGGCACCGGTGCCGCCCCGGTCGTCGCGCGCCTGGCCAAGGCCATCGGCGCCCTGACCATCGGCGTGGTCACCCGCCCCTTCTCCTTCGAGGGGCGGCGCCGCTCGGCCCAGGCCGAGGACGGCGTCCAGGCGCTCCGGGAGGAGGTCGACACCCTCATCGTCATCCCCAACGACCGACTCCTCCAGATCGCCGACAAGAACATCTCCGTGGTCGACGCCTTCAAGCAGGCCGACCAGGTGCTCCTCCAGGGCGTCCAGGGCATCACCGAGCTCATCACCACCCCGGGCCTCATCAACGTCGACTTCAACGACGTCAAGTCCGTCATGCAGGGCGCCGGCAGCGCCCTCATGGGCATCGGCTCGGCCACCGGCGACGGCCGCGCGATCGCCGCCACCGAGGAGGCCATCGCCTCCCCGCTGCTGGAGACCTCCATCGACGGCGCCCACGGCGTGCTGCTCTTCTTCCAGGGCGGCTCCGACCTGGGCCTGTTCGAGATGAACGAGGCCGCCAACCTCGTGCGCGAGGCCGTCCACCCCGAGGCCAACATCATCGTGGGCAACGTCGTGGACGGGGCCCTGGGCGACGAGGTGCGCGTGACCGTCATCGCCGCGGGCTTCGACGCCGAGCCGGTCAGCGTCCGCGAGCCCGCCGCCCGCCACACGCGCGTGCCCCCGGTGCCCTCCACCGTGGAGGACCTGCCCCCGGCCAGCGCCCCCTCCCGCGGCGCCCACGCGGCCGAGAACCCGGTGACCCGGCCCGAGCCCGCGCGTCTGTCGGAGGTCTCGGCCGCCGAGGCCCTCACCGGGGAGGTGCCCTCCCGTGTGGAGGAGCCGGCCGCGCACAGCGCCACCTACGGCATCCACAGCGCGCACAGCGCCCCCTCGGGCTTCGAGGTCCCCCAGGTCATCGGCGTGGACGCCGAGGACGACGGGATCGACCTGCCCGACTTCCTGCGCTGAGGCGGGCCATGAGCCTGACCCACGGAGGCGGAGGCCTCCTGGAGGCCGACCTGGGCCCCGGCACCCGCGGGTACTTCACCACCCGCGGCGCCGGGGCCCAGGCGCATCCCGGCACGGATGCGCAGCAGCCCGGCCCCTACGCGGGATGGAACCTGGCCCAGCACGTGGGCGACGACCCCCAGCGGGTCGAGGCCCACCGCCGCGGGCTGGAGCGGGCCCTGGGACTGGGTGAGGGCCGCCGCCTGGCCTGGATGAACCAGGTCCACTCCGCCGTGGTGGCGCAGGCGGCCACGGGCGCCACCCCTACGGCCGACGCCCTGCTGCTGCGAGCCGGTCCCGGGGCGCCGGCCGGGGTCTGCGTCATGGTCGCCGACTGCGTCCCCCTGCTGCTGGCCTCCCGTGACGGCGCCACCGTGTGCGCCGTGCACGCGGGGCGCCGGGGCATGCTCGACGGCGTCGTGACCGCCGCGGTCCAGGCCATGGTCCAGGCGGGGGTGCGGCCCGTGGACCTGTGGGCGGCCGTGGGCCCGAGCATCTGCGGCTCCTGCTACGAGGTTCCCGAGCAGATGCTCGATGAGTCCGCGCAGCGCGAACCGGCGTGTGCCTCACAGACGCGCTGGGGAACACCGGGTCTGGATGTGGCCGCCGGCGTCCTGGCCCAGCTCGAGCGCGCCGGGGTGACCCACCTCCAGGTCGGCGGCTGGTGCACCATGGAGGACCCGCGTTTCTTCTCCTATCGGCGCGATGGGGTGACGGGCCGGCATGCCGCGGTGGCCCTCGCGGCGCGATAGCCCCGCCTTCGGGCCTGCGCCGGGCATGTCCGGGCGTCGCCTGTGAGAGCGGGACAAATGCGGGGCACAATGCCGGTCAGGGCCGCCGGGAATGGTGCGGCGGCCACTAAGCGCTAAGAAATGAAAGCAACCTGGACGTGACCTTTCTGGAACCTGGGGGAGGGTGACACGCCGGGAAGAGGTCCGTCGCGCAGTTGTCGCAGGCCGATACCGTCGGCTCACATCCGGAACGCAGGGGACCGGACGGAACAAGGAGCGAATCATGGGCGCGCTGCGCAGTATGAGCAACTTCCTCGGCTACTCCGAGCCGGCGGAGGAGACCTACGAGGACGAGTACGAGCAGGCCGACACCGGCTACGCCGCGCCGGAGGCCGAGGAGTTCGTCGACAACGACTTCCACGACTACGCCAGCCCCGAGCCCGAGGCGCAGATCGCTCCCGACCTGCGCCGCATCGTCACGGTGCACCCCTCGACCTACAACGAGGCCCGCATCATCGGCGAGGCCTTCCGCGACGGCGTGCCCGTCATCGTCAACCTCACCGGGATGAGCGAGTCCGACGCCCGCCGCATGGTGGACTTCTCCGCCGGGCTGGTCTTCGGCCTGCACGGGGCCATCGAGCGCGTCACGCCGCGGGTCTTCCTGCTGACCCCCGTCAGCGTGGAGATCGACGGCGGCGAGGCCGCCGAGTTGCGGGGCCGCTTCTTCAACCAGAGCTGAGCCCCGCCCCGTGATCATCCCTGCCCTCCTCGCCCGGATCCTCTCCAGCGTCCTGAGCTTGTACGTCCTGGTACTCCTCATCAGGGTGGTGCTCGACTGGGTCCAGCTCTTCGCCCGCCAGTGGCGGCCCACCGGCGCCGTCCTGGTCGTGGCGAATCTCATCTACGCCCTGACCGATCCGCCGCTGAGGTGGATCCGCAGGGTGCTGCCCATGGTGCGTATGGGCGGACTCGGGATCGACCTGAGTTTCCTGGTCCTCATCCTGGGGATCATGATCGTTCAGCGCCTGCTCGCACTCCTGTTCTGATGACGGGGGCGGCTCAGAGCCGCTAGTGTGCTGTCCTCATATCAACGTGAGATACCGCGCTTGATGTGGCCTGGACCTCGAGTTCAGGTACTCTGTCCGCATGAGTGACCGGGAGCCCGGTGCTCGTGACCTTTTCCGTAACGACACCGAGGTGACGACCATGACGCTGCTGACAGCAGACGACGTCCTCAACAAGAAGTTCCAGGCGACCAAGTTCCGTGAGGGCTACGAGCAGGACGAGGTCGACGAGTTCCTCGACGAGGTGGTCGAGGCCATGCGTCAGCTGGAGGCTGAGAACGCTGACCTCAAGGCCAAGCTGGAGGCCGCCAACCGCCGTATCGCCGAGCTCGGCGAGGGTGGTGCGGTGCCCGCCGCGGCGCCGGTCTCTCCCGTTGCGGCTCCCGCCGAGCCCGCCATGGCCGTGCCCTCCCTGGCCGGTGGCGACGGCGCCCAGGGCCCTGCGGCCGCGTCCGGCATGCTCGAGCTGGCCCAGCGCCTGCACGACGAGCACGTGGCCAACGGCAAGGCCGAGGGCGAGCGGATCGTCACCGAGGCCCGCTCCACCGGTGAGCAGATCGTCCGCGAGGCCGAGGACCAGCGCAACCGCACCCTGGCCCAGCTCGAGAAGGAGCGCTCCGGCCTGGAGCACAAGATCGACGAGCTGCGCCGCTTCGAGTCCGACTACCGCACCCGCCTCAAGAGCTACCTGCAGAACCTCCTGACCAATGTGGAGGACGGCAGCGAGAACGCAACCGCGGGTCTGTAGCACTCCCGGGGCTACGGCAGCAGACGGACCTGCCGCTGCGGCCCCCACCCGCACCGTGCCCCCGAGGGCGGCGCCCCAGCCGGGCGCCGCCCTCGATGCATGGGCGCACGGCCCTCATCCCGCTCCTCCTACGAGGACCACACCAGGACGTCCGTCCGGAGAAGGACCCATGCACGAACACTCCGCATCCCAGGACCCGGGATCCCCCGCCGACGCCGAGGACGGCGGCCGCGTTCTGCGGCTCAGGCCCGTGCGGACCACGCAGGCCACGCAGGCCGTGGAGGCCGACGTCCCCCGGGAGCCCTCGCCGGAGGGCTCCTCCACCGCCCAGGACCACCGGCCCGCCGCCGGCGCGAGCCGCCTGCCGCTGGCACTGCTGTGGGCCGTGGCCCTTGTGGTGGTGCTCCTTGACCAGGTCACCAAGGTCTGGGCACTGGCCTCCCTGGAGGCCGGTCACCGGGTGGCCCTGCTGGGGCGGGTCCTGGGCCTGACCCTGGTGCGCAATCCCGGTGCGGCCTTCTCCATCGCCTCGGGGCAGACCTGGGTCTTCTCCCTCATCGCGATCATCGTGACCGTGGTGGTCATCCGCGTCTCACAGCGCCTGGCCTCTCGCGCCTGGGCGGTGGCGCTGGGACTGGTCCTGGGCGGAGCCGTGGGCAACCTCATCGACCGCCTCGTGCGCTCCCCGGGCTTCCTGCGGGGCCATGTCATCGACTTCATCGACTACGCCGGCTACTTCGTGGGCAATGTCGCGGACATCGCCATCGTGGCGGCGGCGGGAACGATCATCGTGCTGTCCCTGGGCGGATGGGAGATGGACGGCACCCGCTCCACCGGCCGTGAGGGGGATCAGGCCCAGGAGCCCGATCTCAGCACCCTGGGCCCGCGGCGCCGGGCCCGCCTGCGCGGCACCGATGAGGCCCAGCAGGACCATCAGGCTCCGCGGGACGGGCAGGAGCAGAAGGGGGCGCAGCCCACGGGAGCCGAGCGGCGGCCACAGGCGGCGCCGTCGGCCCCGGGCGAGCCCGGACAGGGGACGCAGCGGTGAGCCTGCGCCTGCTGCCGGTGCCCGAGGGCCTGGTGGGCGAGCGAGTCGACGCCGCCCTGGCCCGCATGACGGGCCTGTCGCGCACCCGGATCGGGGAGATGTGCCAGGACGGGGCGGTGCGCCGCGGTGGGCTGGTCCTGGGCAAGTCCGAGCGCCTCGTCGAGGGCGACCTGCTGGAGGTCGACCTGCCAGACCCCCGCCCCGCCGAGCCCGTTCCCACACCCGTGGAGGGCATGGGGCTGATCTACGAGGACGAGGACATCGTCGTCGTCGACAAGCCCGCCGGTATCGCCGCCCACCCCTCCATGGGATGGGACGGTCCCGACGTCCTGGGTGCGCTGGCGGCGATGCGCATCCGCGTGGCCACCTCCGGGGCCGCCGAGCGCCAGGGCATCGTCTCGCGCCTGGATGTGGGCACCTCGGGGGCCATGATTGTGGCCAAGGGGGAGCGGGCCTACTCGGTGCTCAAGCGGGCCTTCCGCGAGCACCGGGTGGACAAGACCTACCACGCCCTGGTCCAGGGCCACCTGGACCCCTCCTCGGGCACCATTGATGCACCAATCGGCCGCCACCCCAGCAGGGAGTGGAAGATGGCGATCATCAATGGGGGCCGGGAATCGATCACCCACTACGACGTCATCGAGGCCATGCCTGGCGCCTGCCTGGCGCGGGTGCGCCTGGAGACCGGGCGCACCCACCAGATCCGCGTCCATATGTCCGCCGTGGGCCACCCCTGCGTGGGCGACGAGACCTACGGGGCCGATCCGGCCATGGCGCAGCGCACCGGCCTGGTCCGCCAGTGGCTCCACGCCCGTCACCTGGGCCTGGCCCACCCGATCACGGGGGAGGAGATGGTCTTCTCCTCGGAGTACCCCGACGATCTCGTCCACGCCCTGGAGACCCTGCGCGCCTGAGGAGGAGCAGTGACGACCGCACCCCAGCCCCCACGCCCGTGCGAGCCCGTATCCCCCGTTGAGCCCGGCGGCGGTCCCGCGCTGCGGATCGAGCCGGCCCGCGCAGTGGTCGAGCCGATCTCCTTCGAGACCGCCGGGGGTGATGAGGCCTCGGCCCGGGCCGAGGCAGTGCGCCGGGGGGTGGCCGATGTCCGGCTGGAGGTCTTCGTCGTCGAGCAGCAGGTCCCCGTCATCCTGGAGATCGACGCGCGCGATGAGGAGGCCACGACCGTGCACGTCCTGGCCCGCGGCGCCGACGGCACGCCGCTGGCAGCGGGCAGGCTGCTGAGCGATCCGGCCCATCCCGGCGAGGTCCACCTGGGCCGCCTGGCGGTGCGCCTCATCGCGCGGGGCACCGGGCTGGGGGCGAGCATGGTGGCCGCCATCGAGGCCGAGGCCCTGGCGCGCCACGGCTCGGGAGTGCGGGTGGTGCTCTCGGCCCAGGAGCAGGCCATGGGCTTCTACGAGCGCTGCGGCTACCGGGCCGTCAGCGGTGAGCGCTACATGGATGCCGGCATCCCTCACCAGGACATGGCCCGCACCCTCACGCGCGCCTCCCGCTAGCCTTCCCTCGTCGGGGCGGCGGCGCCACGGACGCCCCCGGGGCCTTACGCCACGAGGTGAACCGGCGGCTCACAGTGGTGGTACGGATGCAGGGCGGCCCCGGATCCCACGGCGATCGGCGTCATGGCGGGCAGGCGCCCGCCGCCCGCGTGACGGGCCGCACCCCCGCGCCGCGCCCCGCCCTGGCAGGCCCGGCCGACCGGAGCCCTAGGATGCCCTCATGGGGCACACGAGCAGCGATGAGGCAGGGCAGGAGCAGGCGGCCAGGGACGACTTCGTCCACCTCCACGTCCACACCGACTACTCCATGCTCGATGGGGCGGGCAAGATCAAGGACTACGTGGCCGAGGCCAAGCGCCTGGGCCAGCCGGCCCTGGCCATCACCGACCACGGCTACATGTTCGGCGCCTACGAGTTCTACTCCGCCGCCAAGGCCGCCGGCATCAAGCCGATCATCGGGGTCGAGGCCTACATGACCCCCGGGACCTCCCGCCTGGACAAGACCCGCGTGTTCTGGGGCGATGAGTCCCAGCGCAGCGACGATGTCTCGGCCCGCGGCTCCTACACCCACATGACCCTGCTCTCGCGCAACGACGAGGGCCTGCACAACCTCATGCGCATGGACTCCCTGGCCTCCCTGGAGGGCCAGTGGGGCAAGGCCCCGCGCATGGACCGCGAGCTGCTGGGGCGCTACGCCTCCGGCCTCATCGGCACCACCGGCTGCCCCTCCTCGGAGGTCCAGACGCGCCTGCGCCTGGGCCAGTGGGACGAGGCGCTGCGCTGCGCCGGGGAGCTCCAGGACATCTTCGGGCGCGATTTCTTCTACGTCGAGCTCATGGACCACGGCCTGGAGATCGAGCGGCGCGTGACCAAGGACCTGCTGCGCCTGGCCGAGACCATCGGCGCCCCCCTGCTTGCCACCAACGACTCACACTACGTGCGCCCTGAGGACCATGAGGTCCAGGACGCCATGCTGTGCATCAACTCCGGCTCGGTGCTCTCCGACCCCGACCGCTTCAAGTTCGACGGCAACACCTACTACCTGCGCCCGGGCCGTGAGATGCGCCAGCTCTTCTCCGAGATGCCCGGGGCCTGCGACAACACCCTCCTGGTGGCCGAGCAGTGCGAGGTGCAGTTCAAGACCGTCGACGAGGGCGCCTCCTTCATGCCCGTCTTCCCCGTGCCCGAGGGCGAGACCATGGAGTCCTGGTTCGTCAAGGAGTGCTGGCGCGGCATGGAGCGCCGCTTCCACGGCTCCATCCCCGAGGACTGCCGCAAGCAGGCCGAGTACGAGATCAGCGTCATCGTCCAGATGGGCTTCCCCGGCTATTTCCTGGTGGTGGCCGACTACATCAACTGGGCCAAGGCCCAGGGCATCCGCGTGGGGCCGGGCCGTGGGTCGGGCCCCGGATCCATGGTGGCCTACGCCATGGGCATCACCGAGCTCAACCCCCTCAACCACGGGCTCATCTTCGAGCGCTTCCTCAACCCCGAGCGCATCTCCATGCCCGATATCGACGTCGACTTCGATGAGCGCCGGCGCGACGAGGTCATCGGCTACGTCCGCGACAAGTACGGGGCCGACCGCACCAGCCAGGTGGTGACCTACGGCGTCATCAAGGCCAAGCAGTCCCTGAAGGACTCCAGCCGGGTCCTGGGCTACCCCTACGCGGTGGGCGACCGCCTGACCAAGGCCATGCCCCCCACCATCATGGGCAAGGACATCACCATCAAGGGGATGTTCAACCCCGAGGACAAGCGCTACGGGGAGGCCGAGGAGTTCCGCAAGCTCCACTCCGAGGACGCCGACGCCCAGCGCATCGTGGACCTGGCCAAGGGCCTGGAGGGCATGACCCGCCAGTGGGGCGTGCACGCCTGCGCGGTCATCATGTCCTCCGACCCGCTCATCGACATCATCCCCATGATGCAGCGCCTCCAGGACGGGGCGGTCATCACCCAGTTCGACTACCCCACCTGCGAGCACCTGGGCCTGCTCAAGATGGACTTCCTGGGGCTGCGCAACCTCACGGTCATCTCCGATGCGCTGGACAACATCGTGGCCAACGGCAAGCCCGCCCTGGACATCGACCACATCGAGCTCGACGACGCCGCCACCTACCAGATGCTCTCGCGCGGGGAGACCCTGGGCGTCTTCCAGCTCGACGGCGGCGGCATGCGCACCCTGCTGCGCCTGATGAAGCCGGACAACTTCGAGGACATCTCCGCCGTCTCGGCCCTCTACCGCCCCGGGCCCATGGGGGCGGACTCCCACACCAACTACGCCCTGCGCAAGAACGGCCAGCAGGAGATCGTCCCCATCCACCCCGAGCTCCAGGAGGCACTGGAGCCCATCCTGGGCACCACCCACGGCCTCATCGTCTACCAGGAGCAGGTGATGAAGATCGCCCAGGAGCTCGCCGGCTTCTCCATGGGCAGCGCGGACAAGCTGCGCAAGGCCATGGGCAAGAAGAAGCCCGAGATCCTGGCCAAGGAGTACGTGGGCTTCCGCAAGGGGATGCGGGACAACGGCTTCTCCGAGGAGTCCATCAAGGCCCTGTGGGACGTGGTGGTGCCCTTCTCGGCCTACGCCTTCAACAAGGCCCACTCCGCGGCCTACGGCGTGGTCTCCTACTGGACGGCCTTCCTCAAGTGCCACTACCCCACGGAGTACATGGCCGCGGTCCTGACCTCCATGGGGGACAACAAGGACAAGATGGCCATCTACCTGGGCGAGTGCCGTCGCATGGGCATCACGGTGCTGCCCCCGGATGTCAACACCTCGGCGGTGCGCTTCTCCGCCGTGGGCGAGGACATCCGCTTCGGCATGGCGGCGGTGCGCAACGTGGGCGTCAACGTCGTGGAGGCCATCATCGCCGCCCGTGAGGAGAAGGGGGAGTTCACCAGCTTCGAGGACTTCCTGGACAAGGTGCCCGCGGTGGTGTGCAACAAGCGCACCATCGACTCCCTCATCAAGGCCGGGGCCTTCGACTCCCTGGGCTACTCCCGGCGCGCCCTGCAGGCCTGCCACGAGGACTTCGTGGATGAGGTCATCGGCGTCAAGCGCAACGAGGCCGCCGGCCAGTTCGACCTGTTCGGCTCGCTGCTCGACGATGGCGCGGACGGCGCCGGCCCCTTCGCCTCCGGCCCGGTCTTCTCCTCCGAGGTGCCCTCCCTGCCCGAATGGGACAAGAAGGACAAGCTGGCCTACGAGCGCGACATGCTCGGCCTCTATATCTCCGACCACCCGCTCATGGGACTGGAGGGCCTGCTGGGCAAGCTGGCCGATCGGGAGATCTCCGAGCTGCACGAGGATGACAAGCTGCCCGACGGCGCCATGGTCACCATCGCCGGCCTCATCACCTCCCTGACCCGCAAGACCACCAAGCAGGGCAACCTGTGGGCCATCGCCCAGGTCGAGGACCTGGCTGGAAGCGTGGAGGTCCTCTTCTTCCCGCAGACCTACCAGACGGTCTCGACCATGCTGGCCCCCGATACCGTGGTCACCGTGCGCGGGCGCCTGAGCCGCCGTGACGGGCAGACGGCCGTCTACGCCCAGGAGATGACGATCCCCGACGTCTCCAGCGCCACGAACGAAGCGGTATCGATCACACTTCCCACGAACCGGTGCACCGGACCGTTGGTGGAGCGATTCAAGGATGTGCTCCAGCGCCACCCGGGGACCTCCCCGGTGCGCCTGACGCTGACCAGCCCGGGCAGGGAGGTGCGCACCCAGTTGGGGTCTTCACTGCGAGTCCAGGCATCGGCGGCCTTCTACTCCGATATCAAGACGCTCCTGGGGCCGGGCTGCCTGCGCCGGTGAGCGGCCCGCCGGCGGCCGCCGCGGCCGCCGGGGGAGAGGCCTGAGTGAGGCGCACCTGATCGGCGCCTCGAAAGTGGTGGGTATCACGATTTCGGGGCTTGACGGCGGGGAGGACTCCCCGGCCCCCAGGAGTGCTCCATCACGACTTGGTATCGTGCCCGGTGCCCTTGGGCAGCACAGTGCTGCCAAGTCGATGAGGAATACTCCGAAATGAGTACCGAACCACCCAAGACATCTGCTTCAAGACCCGAAACGACTGCATCACAGACCTCGCCCGCGCAGGCCGCGGGCTCGGAGACCGCAACGGCCGCCTTCGAGACCTCCCCGGTCTCGGCCCATCGGCGCCAGCGGCACATGATCGACCGGTTGCGCAGCTCCCTGACCCGCCAATCGCCCCAGCCCCGTGAGGGCATGGACAAGGTGGTCTTCGGCGTCTCCAGTATCCTGACCATCGGATTCGTCGCCTGGGGCTTCCTGGGAACCCACAGCCTGAGCAGGGTCTCGTCAGCGGCCCTGGAGGGAACGATCCGCAACTTCGGCTGGCTGTTCGTCGTCTCGGCCAGCCTGTTCGTCATCTTCGTCGTCTTCATCGCCATGTCGCGGTTCGGGCAGATCCCCCTGGGCGGGGATGCCGAGGAGCCCGAGTACCGGACCAGCTCGTGGATCTCCATGATGTTCGCCACCGGGATGGGCATCGGGCTCATCTTCTACGGAGTGGGCGAGCCTCTGTGGTTCTACATGTCGCCCCCGCCCGGGACGGTCGACGCGCAGACCGCCGAGGCCGCGGCCACCGCGATGGGCACGGCCCTGTTCCACTGGACGATCTACCCCTGGGCGATGTACGCCCTGGTGGGGCTCGCCATGGCCTACTCCACCTACCGCCTGGGCCGCTCCCAGCTGTTCTCCGCGATGTTCACCTCCCTGTTCGGGCGGGCCGCCATCGATGGCATCGGTGGCCGAATCATCAACGTCCTGGCCATCGTGGCCACGCTGTTCGGCTCGGCCTGCTCCCTGGGCCTGGGCGCCCTGCAGATCGGGGGCGGGCTGGCGGCCGCCAACCTGGTGGACAGGGTCGGCTCGGGGCTCCTGGTGGGCATCATCGCCGTCCTGACGGCCTGCTTCGTGGCCTCGGCCATCTCGGGGATCGAGCGCGGCATCCAGTGGCTGTCCAATATCAACATGGTGCTGGCTGTGCTGCTGGCCATCATCGTCTTCCTGGGCGGCCCCACCCTGTTCATCCTCAACATCATCCCCTCGGCCGTGGGCGACTTCATCTTCGAGCTGCCGGAGATGGCCTCGCGCACCTCCGCCGTCGGTGATGAGGACATGGCCGCCTGGCTGGCCTCCTGGACCGTCTTCTACTGGGCCTGGTGGATCTCGTGGACCCCCTTCGTGGGCATGTTCATCGCCCGCATCTCGCGGGGCCGCACGGTGCGCCAGTTCGTCACCGGGGTCATGTTCATCCCCTCGGTGGTCTCGCTCATCTGGTTCGCCATCTTCGGCGGTGGGGCCATCGGCCTGCAGGAGCGCGCCGAGCGCGCCCAGGACACCGCCGGGATGCTGGTTCACCAGACCCCTGAGGGCCCGGACCTGGACTTCGACAAGATCCTCTTCCAGATGCTTGACGCCCTCCCCGTGCCCCACGTGGTCCTCATCATCCTCATGGCCCTGGCCGTGGTGCTCGTGGCGATCTTCTTCGTCACCGGCGCCGACTCGGCCTCCATCGTCATGGGCGGGCTCTCGGAGAACGGGGCGGAGGAGCCCTCCCGCTTCACGGTGGTGTTCTGGGGCGTGGCCACCGGCGCCGTCTCAGCGGCGATGCTCCTGGCCGGGGGCGATGATCCCGCCGAGGTGCTCACCGGGCTGCGCAACATCACCATCGTCTCGGCACTGCCCTTCGTCATCGTCATGCTGCTGCTGTGCGTCTCCATCTACAAGGACCTCAGCAATGACCCCCTGCTGCTGCGCCACCAGCTGGCCAGCCAGGTCCTCGTGGACTCCGTGACCACGGCCACCGAGGTCCATGGGGACGCCGAGGGCATCGGCCTGCATGCCAGCCCCATCGCCAGTCCGGCAGAGATCGGGCACGACGGCGCTGAGCCGACGGGGCACGGCGACGTCGCGGATGAGGGGGCGGAAGCGGCCCCGGACTCCGGTCCCCGCGAAGGCGATTGAGCGCCTGCGCGCCCCGACGCCGGTGCGGGCGGCCCTGGAGGCTGCCCGCACCGGCGTTCTCAATGCCTCAGTCGCGGTGTGCCGGCGCGCCTCGGCGCCCCCGGGGCGGTCATGGCCCGGGGTGCTTGACCGCCCGCCTGCTCGTCTGCTCTGCTGCTGCCCGCTCTGCGGCACCCGGCTCAGGCCCCGTCGTCGATCATGGCGACCACGGCGGTGACCACGGCGCCGGGAAGCTCGATGCTCACCGCATCGCCGTTGTCCAGATGGTGGCCCCGACGGGTCTCCACCTGGCCGTTGACCCGCACATCACCGGACTGGATGGCGATACGGGCCTCGCCCCCGTCCTCCACGAGGCCGGCGAGCTTGAGGAACTGTCCGAGTTTGATCTGTCCGCGAACGGGGATGGTGGTGGGGGTGGGGTCTGTCATGGGGGCGATCCTTCCAGAGAGTCGGTCAGGGGCGGATATCCCGCGAAGGGATGCAGATCCCGACTCATCCTGCCCGGTGGTCATTTGCTGAACGCCACCAAAGCAAAGGCTATGTCTTCGCTGTGGGCGAAGGGGTGGAGTGCCCATGGCTATTTCATCACGATAGGGTAACTGCGTCCGACGACATGAGGAGACCACAATGCGTCGATTCGTCGCCCAGATGGCGGTTCTTGTCCTAGGCCTCTCGGTGCCCTTCCTGGTGGCACCGCAGGCATCAGCGGCTCCTGAGGGGAGGGTGATCCATGTGGCGGCCTCAGGTGGCTCGGATGCTGGTGACGGGTCTGCTGCCAAGCCCTACCAGACGATTTCCACTGCTATCAGTGCTGCATCCACTGGCGACACCATTGAGTTGGCGGATGGGACCTATCGCGAAGGCGAGCTGACTGTGGACAAGGGGGTGACGATCCGTGCCGCCCAGGGAGCCACCCCGGTCATCTCTGGGGCTAAGGTTCCAAGTACCTGGAACAACGCTGGAAACGGGACCTGGTCCACGGGCCACGACATGGTTCGCTTCTGCACGGTGTGCACCACCAATGCCGACCCGGAGGTCGAGGGCATGGCCGCCCACCCCGAGCAGGTCTTCGTCGACGGCAAGCCGCTGACCCAGGTGGGCAGCCGCGCGGAGGTGAGCGCCTCGACCTTC
The DNA here is from genome assembly GCF_019974135.1 of Actinomyces capricornis. Taxonomy (NCBI): domain Bacteria; kingdom Bacillati; phylum Actinomycetota; class Actinomycetes; order Actinomycetales; family Actinomycetaceae; genus Actinomyces; species Actinomyces capricornis. Next base: position 118,844 of record NZ_AP025017.1, on the reverse strand, counting down.
TACGTCGATGATCCCGACCCGGTGACCCTCAAGGAGGCGGGCAACAACCGCGCCGGCTACAACGTCAAGCCCCACACCGGCGCCTCCTACGTCATCGGCGTCGACCCCGCCCAGCACGAGGTCGAGGTCGTCCAGCACCACCGGGCCCTGTCCTCCACGGCGGACAACGTGACCCTCTCGGGGGTCGTGGTGGAGAAGTACTCCGCGGTCCAGCGCTGGGACTACGCGGACCCTGAGATCGGCACTCTCACGGGTGGTGGCATGGTCGTCGCCTCCGGCAGCAATCTGCGCATCGAGGGCTCCACCTTCCGCTACTCCTCCTCCGCCACGGCGGTTCAGGTCATTGATGCCACGAGCGCGGTCGTCACGGGGAACCTCTTCGAGGACAATGGCTCCAACGGGTTCGGGATCAACAACTCCACGAACGTGACCGTGGAGCGCAACCTGTGGACCTCCAACAACACCGCCGATCACATCACCACCGGCTGCGGGGCCTACTGCACACTGGCCGATACCAAGGTCACCCATGCTGACGGCGTGCGCTTCGCCTTCAATACCGTGGACTACTCGGAGGCCGGCTACGACATCTCCGAGCCCGCGGTCTATGCGGATCAGCGCGGCGCCGGCGTGTGGTTCGACGAGGGCGTCATCAACTCCGAGATCGTCGGCAACTACTTCGTCAACACCCCGGTGGCGATGTTCAACGAGGTGTCCTCCAACAACCTCATCGCCTCCAATATCGTTGAGGGCGCGGGCGTGGGTATCCACGTCTCCGGCTCGGACAACACCAGGATCTGGAACAACACCATCTCCCACGCCCTGACCAGCGTCATGATCCAGGAGGACAGCCGCTCCGACGGCTGCAATGCGCGCCGCGCCGACGGCAGTTGCGCCCAGCTCCAGCCCTGGAGCGCCGAGCACGGCCTGTCCTGGGACACCACCGGTACGGTGATCAGCAACAACATCTTCTCCTCGGAGCAGACCCAGGCCAAGGAGGGCGACCCCTGGCGCTTCTCCGCCATGCTCCAGGTCACCGGAGGGGCCAACGACGACGGCTCGGGCGCTGTCTACGCCAACGACATGATCTCCTCCATCGACCACAACGTGTACTACCGGGCTCAGAACAACGGGAATCCCTCGACCACCGTGCTGTGGAACTGGGGCAAGGACCTGGGCACCCAGAGCATCAACGCCCCCGAGCTCTCCGAGTTCACCGCGGACTCGCACGTGACCGCCTCGGGCAAGGAGGCCAACGGCCTGGACCTGCGCGGCTCGCGCGCCCAGAACCCGTTCTTCGTCAGCGAGTCGGCCGACCCCACGGCCTTCAAGACCTCGGACTTCCACCTCAAGGCCGGCAGCCCCGCCTCGGGCACCGGTCAGGCCCTGCCCGCCGACGTCGCCAGTGAGCTCGGCGTCAACGCGGGGGTCGCGGTGGACCGCGGCGCGCTGGTCAACGTCGCCTGGGACAGTGCCAACGCCCAGGCCGGGGCGGGCAGCCCCGCGCCGGCGCCCGCCGACCCGCAGGCCGGTCAGCAGCCCGCCGCCAACGCGGGGGCCCAGCCCTCCGAGGCGCCCGCGGCCGACGCGCCCGCCACCCAGGACTCGGCCGGCCAGGCCAAGTCCGCCGCCGGGGCCGCCTCCGCGGCTCCTGAGGGCCAGTCCTCGGCGGCCGAGGCCTCCGCAGCCCAGGCCCCGGCGGACCAGGCTCCTGCGGCTGAGGCCCCCGCGCAGGGCTCGGATCCTGCCGCCCAGGCCTCGGCGGACCAGGGCGTCGCCGAGCAGGCCCCGGCGGACCAGGGTGCCGCCGACCAGGGCGCTGCCGGTCAGGCCCCCGCCGACGGCGCTGCCCCCGCTGCCCAGGGCTCGGCCGACCAGGCTCCGGCGGAGCAGGGTGCCGCCCCGGCTGACGGTGGAGCCCCGGCCGGTCAGCCCCCCGCGGCTCAGGCCCCGGCCGACGGCACTGCCCCGGCTGACCAGGCCCCCGCTGACGCCGCCCCGAACGGTGCCGCCGAGGCCCAGGGCGAGACCGGCTCCGCCGCGGGCGGCCAGGCGGCCACGGACGCCGCCGAGGCGGCCGCCCACGCCAGCAGCGCTGGGGTGACCATGGCCTCGGACTCCGTGCCCGGGGGTGCGGATGACGTTTCCCCGCTGGGGGTCCCGGCTCCCGCCCAGGCCCAGGAGGCCGCAGGGGGCTCGGCAACCCTGCCCAACACCGGAGCGATGGCGCCCGTGCTCATCATCGTCTCGGCGGCCGCGCTCGCCGTCGGGGCCGGGGTCCTGCTCGGCAGGCGCCGCCTGGGGCACGGCAGGTGAGCCGTAGGTGAGCGGCAGTGCCGGCTGAGGACCAGCCGGCGATCACCGTGGGTGCGCGCTACCCGGTCGGTCAGCGGAGGATCCGCCTGTCCGACCGGGTAGCGCGCATCCTGCTGCAATGCCGGCCCATCCTCATCGATGTGGCGACCCACGGCGAGGTCATCACCTATGGGGAGCTGAGTGAGGCCATCGACGGGGCAGTCCTGCCCCGTCACATGGGCCCGCTGCTGCACATGATCGCTCACGACTGCGCCGCCCGCGGCGAGCCGAGCCTGGCGGCCCTGGTGGTGCGTGCGGGCACTTGGGAGGTGGGCACCGCCGACACCTCCTGGGCCGCCCCCGAGCGCCGCGCCTGCTGGGAGCACTGGGGGTCCGGGGAGTGAGTTCGAGGAATCGTTGATGCGGTGACTGGCGGCTGCCGGCGTGGATGCCTCCCTCCAGCGCACCGGAGCGCAGGGGCCGGAGTCCTGGGAAGGCGGTACGGCTGCTGACCTGCAGTCTTCGACTCGGGAGGCTCTACCTCGGTGTCGTGCCAGAGGCGCCTCCCTGAGAGGTTGTCAATAGGGCGGGTGAGGAGTGAGGGCCTCGCACCGCCGTCGTCACTCATCCGGTCGCGGATTCGCCCCACAGGCCGCAGTTCTGCCCTTCAGGACGCGGATCTGACCCTCCTATCACGACCGATGTGCGTCCCGAAGGGAGGATCCGTGCTCCAAGGCCCCTGTCCGGTGGTCCACTGGCACCCCCGACCCCACCGGCCCCGCACCGTCATCGCAGGCTCAGTACCAGCCCACCGCCTTCACAACCTCCCAGACAACCTCCCAGGGAGGAACAGCTAGGGCGCCTCGGCATCAGAGGGAGACGTCGGTTGACGATCGCCCATCTTTTCGTCGGCTGGGGAGAGCTGCTGCGGCGGGTGCAGTCGCATGCACTGCAAACTTGGGTGATCTCGCAGGCCTGCCGCACCGAACCTGCTCCACACTGCGGCCACCGCGGCGAGGACCGCCGCCCCGCCCTCCAGGCGCAGTGGTGAGGTGGTCTCATACTCGGCGAAGAAAAGGCCGGCGGCGGGAAAGGGGTGCATGGAGACCATGGCGGAGTAGTAGAAGCTCAGCCATTGGGAGTCGGCGCGCTGCACAAGGATGCGCTGATCGGTCACAAGGCAGCGGACCTGCTGGTGCTCTCTCCACTGGTCGGCCGCCATCCGATTGGCCCTGCGGCGAGCGGAGCTGTTGGAGATGGCTGTGACCCCCAGTCCGGCGATGACGAAGGCGGGATGCCCCACGAAGGCCCCGCTGGTCTGCGTGTAGGACACAGTGGTCCCGTAGTAGCGGGCATAGCCTGCGGGGCAGTCGACAAAGGCGGTTTCGCCGTCCTCCAGGAGCACATCCCAGGGGGAGATGGCACTGGAGGGCCGCCCGGTCAGGAGATCGCGAGCCATCGTACGTCCGTGGTCCAAGGATCTCTGTAGCTCCTCATGGCGCGCGATCACTTGCCGCTCGGCAGCCGTGTAGCGGCCCTTGCTCCGTCGATGGTTGCCGTAGATCTCCGCGAGATGGCTTATGAGCAGACCAAGGGTGATGATGAGAAGGATAAGAGTCAGCAGTGTCAGGGCAATGAGGCTCAGGACCATGCTGTTGACCCGCGATGGGGTATCCGTTGCGGTCACGTCGAAGGTGACCACCCTCCAGTAAGCCGCCGCGGCGCAGATGAGTGTCGCGAGCAGGCAAGCGATCCAGGGAACGGCGCGACGGCGTCGTCGTTGAGCGCTGGTGACAACGGCACTGGTCACTGGTGCGGCCGATGGGGGTGGGAGATGAGGCATGTGGGATCTCCGTGTGTTCGCAGGGGCGGTTCATGTCATCGGCACGGCGCTCTGGGCGTAGTGCGTGAGGCGCTTCAGGTAGCATTCGGCCACCACGATAAACGAGGGGTGCGACACTGACGACGGGTCGTCTCCCCGCTGCACATCTCAGGCGGCGGTCCCGGGGCCGATCAGCGCGATCCTGCGGATCCTGGAGGGCGGTCCGGGCCCGGAGCCGATCACCATGGGCAGTGGGGGAGGGGTCCGCTATGTGGGACGCCTGGGATGGACAGGCATCCCTGCCCTTAGGCTGGGTGAACCATCCAGAGCGGCCGAGAGACCTGGCTCCCTGACGCCGCAGCAACCCGGAGGACGGGTGCTTCAGCCAGGATCGATGGAGACGATCACGTGACACACTCCGCAGACCCCCACAGTGCAGGCCGTGCTCCTGCGCGCCCCACGGTCAGCCTGGAGCTCTTCCCTCCCCGGCCCGGGCGGGCCGCCCCGGCCACCTGGAGCCGCATCGACAGCCTCCTGGCCACCGCCCCCGATTTCGTCTCGGTGACCTACCGGCCCACCTTTGTCACCGACGCTGCCGGCCAGGGCGCGGTGGGGGTGCGCGTGGTCAACGAGCCCAACCCCGCCGAGCAGGTGGTCGAGCACGTCCTGGGCACCAGCACGGTGCCGCTCATGGCCCACCTGACCTGCATCGGCTACCGCCGCAGCGACGTCGTCGAGATCGTCACCCATTTCCTGGGCATGGGGGTGCGCCGCTTCCTGGCCCTGCGCGGGGACCCGCCCGCGGGCACCGCCCCCGACCAGGTGGCCGGCGAGCTGCCCCACGCCGATGACCTCGTGCGCGTCATCCGGGAGGTCGAGGCCGAGTACTTCGGCGACGGCCGGCGCCATGTCACCGTGGCCGTGGCCGCCTACCCGGTGACCACCGACCACGCCCAGGCCATCGAGGTCCTGGCCGCCAAGCAGGCCGCCGGGGCGGACCTGGCCATCACCCAGGTCTTCTACGACGCCGAGGACTACGCGGCCCTGTGCCGGGCGGCCTCCTACGCGGGCGTGACCATGCCGGTCCTGCCCGGCCTCATCCCCCTGACCGACCTGGGGCGCCTGACCCGCCTGGAGTCCCTCACCGGCGTGCCCGTCCCCTCCGGCCTGCGCGCCGCACTGTCCTCGGCCCGCGGCGCGGAGCTGGTGGGTCGGGGGCTGGACGCCACCCTGGGCCTGGCCACCGACCTGCTCGAGGCCGGCGCCCCGGGCCTGCACCTCTACACCTTCAACCGCACGCGCCCCGCCCTGGACATCATCAGCCATCTGCGGCTGGGCGGGATCCTGTCCGGCTCGGCCCCCGACCCGCGCGTGCGGGAGGCCATCGAGCGCGGCTACCTCCAGGCCACCCCCGGCAGGGGCCCGTCTTTTCTCAGGGGCGGCCACCGCCGGCCTCCCACCGGCGGCACCAGCCCGTCCGGTCACCACCACCACTAAGGAGATCACATGAGCACCACCCCATCCTCGTCGACCCCGGCCGCGCCTGGGATGGCTGCCGAGATGACCTCATCCGCCGCCCCAGCGCCCCTGCCCAGCGCCACGATCCTGGGCTACCCGCGCATCGGGCGGGACCGTGAGCTCAAGCGCGCCCTGGAGTCCTACTGGAAGGGGGCGATCGATGCCGGGCAGTTGGGCCAGGCCGCGGCCGGGGTCCGCGCCGCCACCCGCGCCCGCCTGGCCGAGCTGGGACTGACCCAGCCCTGCGCCATCCCCGCCGACTTCACCCTCTACGACCAGGTCCTCCAGGTCACCGCCACCCTGGGCGCGGCCCCCGCCCGCTTCCGCGACCTGCTGGGCGAGGACGGGTCCCTGGGCCTGGAGGGCTACTTCACCCTGGCCCGCGGCCAGGGCAGCCGCCCCGCCCTGGAGATGACCAAGTGGCTCGACTCCAACTACCACTACCTGGTGCCCGAGATCGACGCCGAGACGCCCATCGACTATGTGGACTCGACGATCGCGGATCAGGTCGCCGAGGCTGCCGCCCAGGACGCCCAGGTCCTGCGCCCCGTCGTCGTGGGCCCCGTCAGCTACCTGCTGCTGTCCAAGCCCTCCCAGGAGGCGGCCGAGGGCTTCCACCCCCTGGACCGCCTGGGCGATGTCCTCCACGCCTACGGCCACCTGCTCATGGACCTGCAGGCCTCGGGCGCCCCCTGGGTGCAGTTCGACGAGCCGGCCCTGGTGGCCGACTCCTGGGGCGTGGAGCCCAGCCGCATCCTGGCGGCGGTGCGCGAGGCCTACACCTGGCTGGGCGCCGTCGTCGAGCGCCCCCAGATCCTGGTGGCCGGCACCTATGGCGCGCTGGACGAGGCCCTGCCCGTCCTGGGCGCCACCCCCATCGAGGCGGTGGCCCTCGACCTGGTGGCCGGGCCGGTGCCCGCGGCCGAGGACCTGGCCGCCCTGGCGGGCAAGTCCGTGGTGGCCGGAGTGGTCTCGGGCCGCAACATCTGGCGCACCGACCTGGATCGGGCACTGACCGTCCTGGAGGAGCTGCGCGAGTCGCTGCCCGAGGGCACGCCCATCACCGTGGCCACCTCCACCTCCCTGCAGCACGTGCCCCACGACGTCGAGCGCGAGACCTCCATCGACCCCCAGATCCGCTCGTGGCTGGCCTTCGCCGACCAGAAGGTGGGGGAGGTCCTCACCCTGGCCCGGGGCCTGGCCCAGGGCCGCCAGGCCATCAGCGCCGAGCTGGCCCAGGACGCCGAGCTGCGCGCTCAGCGCGCCGCCCACCCCGGGGTCAACCGGGAGCAGGTGCGCGCCGCCGTGGAGGCCGTGACCCCCGCCGACCGCACCCGCGCCCCCTACGCCGAGCGCCACCGGGCCCAGGCCGAGCGCCTGGGGCTGCCCGAGCTGCCCACCACCACCATCGGCTCCTTCCCCCAGACCGCCGAGATCCGCAAGGCCCGGGCCGCCTGGCGCAGGGGGGAGATCGACGACGCCGCCTACGACGCCGCCATGCGCGCCGAGATCGCCGAGGTCGTGGCCCTCCAGGAGCGCATCGGCCTGGACGTGCTGGTCCACGGCGAGGCCGAGCGCAATGACATGGTCCAGTACTTCGCCGAGCTGCTCGACGGCTTCGTCACCACCGAGCACGGCTGGGTGCAGTCCTACGGCTCGCGCTGCACGCGGCCCTCCATCCTGTGGGGGGACGTGGCGCGCCCCGAGCCCATGACCGTGGCCTGGTCGGCCTACGCCCAGTCCCTGACCGACAAGCCCCTCAAGGGCATGCTCACCGGACCGGTGACGATCATGGCCTGGTCCTTCGTGCGCGACGACCTGCCGCGCGCCCAGGTCGCCGACCAGCTCGGCCTGGCCCTGCGCGAGGAGGTGGCCGACCTGGAGGCCGCCGGCATCGGCGTCATCCAGGTCGATGAGCCCGCCATCCGAGAGACCCTGCCCCTGCGCGCCGCCGATCGCCCCGAGTACCTGGAGTGGTCGGTGGGCTCCTTCCGCCTGGCCACCGGCGGGGCCGCCCCCGCCACCCAGGTCCACACCCACCTGTGCTACTCCGAGTTCGACGTCGTCATCGACGCTGTGGACCACCTGGATGCGGATGTGACCTCCATCGAGGCCTCGCGCTCGCGCATGGACATCCTTCCGGCGGTGGCCGCCCACGGCTTCGAGCGCCAGCTGGGCCCGGGGGTGTGGGACATCCACTCCCCGCGCGTGCCCAGCCTGGCCGAGTGCACCGAGCTGCTCCAGCGCGCCGTGGACGCCCTGGGGGCGCCCACAGTGTGGGTCAACCCCGACTGCGGCCTGAAGACCCGGGCCTACACCGAGACCGAGGAGAGCCTGGTCAACCTCGTGGGCGCCGCCCGCGCGGTGCGCGAGGGTCTGTGAGCCCTCTGGATCCCTGAGCGCCGGTTCTCGGCCCGGCTGCGCGCTGCGGCCACCTCATCGATCCCGGTCAGGTGGCCGCAGCGCCGTTCTCACGGCGCCCCCGGCGGGTAGACTGCGGCTCGCAGCACGGCGAGCATCGAAGGTGAAGGAGGCCCGCATGGTGAACGTCACCACTCTGACAGTCAAGGATATCGAGGAGCGCCGCGCCCGCATCCTCCAGACGGTGGAGTCCGAGGAGTTCAAGGAGCGCCAGGCCGAGGGGGCGCTCCTGGCGCGAGAGGAGCGCCTGCTGGAGGAGCTCGCCGATCTGGACTACCTCCAGTACGGCCATGTCAGCGCTCACTGAGCAGGCGGCGCAGTTCGCTGGGCAGGTGGAGGATCTGCTTCGCAGCACCGTCTGCGCCAGACCGTAGGCTACGTCCATGCTCACCCACATTGATCTGCGCCAGACCCACCTGGATGCCCAGGAGCTGGCCCGGGCCCTGCCCCGCGCCACCGTGGACGTCTCCCGGGCCCTGGAGGCGGTCCAGCCCGTCATCGACGACGTGCGCTCCCGGGGCGCCGCGGCCCTGCGCGATGCCGCCGAGCGTTTCGACGGCGTGCGCCCCGAGCACCTTCGCGTGCCCGCCGCGGCCATCGCCGAGGCGCTGGAGGGCCTGGACCCCCAGGTGCGCCAGGCCCTGGAGACCTCCATCGCCCACAACCGGGCGGGGCACCGCGCCCAGATGCCGGTGGAGCGCAGCACGCAGGTGGTGCCCGGCGGCACCATCACCCAGCGCTGGATCCCGGTGCGCCGCGTGGGCCTCTACGTCCCCGGGGGCCTGGCGGTCTACCCCAGCTCGGTGGTGATGAACGCCGTGGCCGCCCAGGTGGCGGGAGTCGAGCAGATCGCCCTGTCCAGCCCGCCCCAGGCCGAGCACGGGGGCCTGCCCCACCCCACGATCCTGGCGGCCTGCGCCCTGCTGGGCATCGAGGAGGTCTACGCCGTCGGCGGTGCCCAGGCCATCGCCATGCTCGCCTACGGCGCCAGCGCTCAGGACGAGACCGACCGGGCCGACAGCGGGGGAGCGGTCCTGTGCGAGCCGGTGGACGTCATCACCGGGCCGGGGAACATCTATGTGGCCGCCGCCAAGCGGGCCGTGCTGGGCACCGTGGGCATCGATGCCGAGGCCGGCCCCACCGAGATCGCCATCCTGGCCGACGACGGCGCCGACCCCGAGTACGTGGCCGCCGATCTGCTCTCCCAGGCCGAGCACGACCCGAACGCCGGCTCGGTTCTCATCACCGACTCGCCCCGCCTGGCGGCCAGGGTCGAGCAGGCCCTGGAGCGCCGCCTGGCGGCCACCAGGCACCGCCAGCGGGCCGCGACCGCGCTGAGCGGTCCCCAGTCCGGGGTGGTGCTCGTGCGCGATCTCGACCAGGGGGTGGAGGTCGCCGACGCCTACGCCGCCGAGCACCTGGAGATCCACACCGCCCAGGCGGGCGCCGTGGCCCGCCGCATCCGCAATGCCGGCGCCATCTTCGTGGGGCCCACCAGCCCGGTGCCCCTGGGGGACTACCTGGCCGGCTCCAACCACGTCCTGCCCACCGGGGGCACGGCGCGCTTCGCCTCGGGGCTGTCGGTGATGGCCTTCCTCAAGGCGGTCCAGCTCATCGACTACGACGCCGCGGCGCTGGCCTGCCTGGCCCAGTCCCTGCGGGCGCTGGCCCACTGCGAGGACCTGCCCGCGCACAGCGAGGCGGTCGAGGCCAGAGAGCAGCACTCCGGGGTTTGAGATCATCTCACCCCTCTGTGATTGTTCTCACTTTGGCCTCCCTTGCCTATGACATGGGTCCTCCCCGTGCACTACCCTGGGTTCTCCCCAGGTTGTGCACGGGGAGGACCCATCTGTGATGGGCAGTTGTGAGGGAGATGCAAGGGTTGCGTCTCCCTTTATGCGCTTTCATCCAAAGACTCTGTGAAATCCTTGTGGCCTAGCACAGTATCGGGGGCAGTTATCTGATCGTTATCTTGGATCGCGACGCACGGTGCGTCGCGTTCGATATCGAGTTCCCAATACCCCCCGGACGCGACGCACCGCAGCGCCGACCATGCCCTTGATCTTCCCAATGGACGGCTCATGCACTACTCCCCACTGGCCACTGGCGCCGGACTGTTCATCCTGTGGCACGCCATCCCCCGCGACTCGCCCACCGGCCTCATCGCCCGCGTCCTCATCGACGGCGCCGGCCTCGTCTTCCTGATGATCCTGGCCTGGGCGATCCTGGCCAACCTCTACGGGGCCGCGCGCTGGAGCCTGCCATGGCCCCGCCGCGCCGTCGGGCGCCACGGCTCTGCCAGCAACCTCCACCGGCTGCGATGAGCGGCGCGCTGCTCCAGGCCGCCAGCGGGTGGGCCTGTCAGAACACCATGCAGAGCGTCGTGGCGGCGCGGGCCGGGTCGGGCCGGGCCGCGCCGCCACTGACCGCCATCGACCAGCTCGGCTGGTGGGGGGCCCTGGCGATGATCGGCGTGGCGCTGCTCTACACCGCCTTCATGCTCGTCATCTCCCGTGGCGCACCCCGGCACCGGGGAGCGGTGGAGGACGGCTCGGAGCTGCTCATCGTCATCCTCATGCCCTGCCTCAACGAGGCCGAGGTCATCGGCGCCAGCGTGCAGCGACTGACCTCCATCCCCGATCCGGGGATGCGCATCATGGTCATCGACGACGGCTCGGACGATGGCACCGCCGCCGCGGTGGAGGCCATCGATGACCCTCGCGTGGAGGTCATGCGCCGGGTGCCGCCGCGCGCCCGCCTGGGCAAGGGCGAGGCCCTCAACGACGCCCTGGACCTGGTGCGCCGCAAGTGCGCCGGCTACCCCGACCGCCGTGTCGTCATCGGTGTCATGGACGCCGATGGGCGGCTCGACCCCCACGCCATCGCCGAGGCCCGCACCGCCTTCTCCTCCTCCCGGGTGGGGGCGGTCCAGATGGGGGTGCGCATCAACAACCGCTTCCACTCCCTGCTGGCGCGCATGCAGGACATGGAGTTCGTCATCTTCACCGAGGTCTTCCAGCGGGGACGGCGCCGCCTGGGCAGCGTGGGCATGGGCGGCAACGCCCAGTTCGTGCGGCTCAGCGCCCTCAACGCCCTGGGGCCGCGGCCCTGGACCCGCTCCCTGACCGAGGACTTCGACCTGGGCATCCGGCTCAATGCCACCGCCTGGACCAACGAGTTCTGGCCCCACGCCTCGGTCCACCAGCAGGGGGTCACCAGCCTGCGGCGCCTGCTGCGCCAGCGCACCCGCTGGTTCCAGGGCAACCTCCAGGCCATCACCCTGCTGCGGCGCGTGGTGCGCGATCACCGCGGGTGGGGCCGGGCCGACACCCTGTGGCAGATCCTGACCCCCTACATGCTCCTGGCCGGCTCCTTGCTGACCCTGTCCTTCCTCATCACCCTCCTCACCGCCCTGGTGGTCACCGTCCTGGGTTGGCGCCAGCCGTGGATCTGGGTCATCGGCGCCTACATCGTCGCCTTCGGGCCGGGCCTCATCTACGGCCTCATCTACTGGCGCATCGAGCGCTCCGAGGGCCTGGGGATGCTCAAGGCGCTGTGCTACGCCCACCTGTTCGTCCTCTACGGGCTGCTGCCCAGCCTCTACGGCTGGCGGGCACTGGCCAGGGCGGTCACGGGCCGCACCGGCTGGGCCAAGACCGCCCGTGAGGCGGAGCCCGCCCCGCAGCCCCAGGCCGCCCCGGACGCACCAGCACCACAGGAGACGCCGACGCTTCAGCAGACTGGGCCCGCCCAGGGAAGCGGTCCCTCGCCTATCGGGGCACCGCAGCCGGAGCCTGCACCGATCCAGCCGGTGCAGCGGCCCGTGCAACCGCTCGTGCAGCGGCCGGGCCAGGTGCCGGAGCGGCCGGCCGCGCGGGTGGCGCCATCAGCGCAGCCGGCAACGGCTGGGCCGGCGGCGCCATCGGGACAGGCCGCGCAGGCAGGGCCCGCAGAGGGCGGGCGGATCGCCTATCTCCGACCCGGTGCGGTGCGCGCCGTCGGGCCCCGGCCCGTGGCGAGTATCGAGGAGGAGATCGCATGAGCCACCTGAGAGAGGTTCTCAGGTGCGGTCCGCGGCACGGCCGCGGACCTGGCGGCACCACTCGTGCGCGGCGCATCACCCTGGTGGTCTGCGCCCTGGCCCTGGTGGTTGGCGTCACCGGATTCTGTCAAGTGAGGCAGTGGATGAATGACGAGGAATGCGCCCAGTGGAGCATCGTCTTCGACGGCTACGGGGAGGCGGGCTGCCAGGACGGGCTGCTGCGCCTGGCCCCCAATGCGGCCGGCTCGGCGGATAAGACCCATGCGGGCCTGGCCACCTCCACCACCGCCACGATCAGCCAGGGCGCCGTCCAGACGGTGAGCACCACCATGACCACGGTGCGCCAGCTGCGCCAGGACGGGGAGCCCAACACCTGGGAGGTGGCCTGGCTGCTGTGGAACTACACCGACAACGAGCACTTCTACGCCCTGGTCCTCAAGCCCAACGGGTGGGAGGTCTCCAAGCAGGACCCCGCCTACCCCGGCAACCAGCGCTTCCTGGCCTCGGGCGACGCCCCGGCCTACCCGCCCGGATCCAGCTACGAGGTCTCGGTGCGCGTGGACACCACCGGGGAGGAGGTCTCCTTCACCGTCACCGTCGATGGCCAGGAGCTGGCCACGGTCACCGACTCCGAGACCCCCTACCACTCCGGCGCCGTGGCCGCCTACTGCGAGGACGCCGAGGTCACCTTCACCCCCGTGGAGCAGCAGTGAGGCGGCCCCGACCCGGGTGCGCGGGCGCGCCCGGGGCCCACGCCGCCCCCGACCCGCCCGATCGGGCGAGGCCGACCCCCTGAACCGCAGTGCCCGGGCCCCAGCCGGCCGCGACAGTTCCCACCCACCCCGATCGTCCCTTGACAAGGAGCACTGATGAGACCAACCAACCCCGTGCAGGCCACCACCCCGCGCGGCCCCTTACGGATCATGCTGGTCTACGGCACCAGGCCCGAGGCCATCAAGCTCGCGCCCCTGGTCTCGGCGATGCGCCGCGACGAGCGCTTCACCCCGATCGTCGTGGTCACCGGCCAGCACCGCGAGATGCTCGACCAGGTCCACGAGTTCTTCGGGATCACCACCGATGAGGACCTGGACATCCACGCCCCCGGCCAGACCCTGACCCAGATCACCACCCGCTGCCTGGAGGGCGTGGGCGCCGTCCTGGACGTCCACCAGCCCGACGCCGTCGTCGTCCAGGGCGACACCACCTCGGCCTTCGCCGCGGCACTGGCCGCCTTCTACCACGAGGTGCCGGTCCTGCACGTCGAGGCGGGCCTGCGCACCGGGGACCTGTACTCGCCCTTCCCCGAGGAGGCCAACCGCCGGCTGGTCAGCCAGATCGCCGCCCTGCACCTGTGCCCCACGCAGGTCAGCCGGGACAACCTCCTGGAGGAGAACGTCGACCCCTCCCGGGTGCAGGTCACCGGCAACACGGTCATCGATGCGCTGCTGGAGGCCGTCCAGCACCCCGTCGAGCTCGACCCCGCGCTGGCCCGGGCCCTGGAGGACGACTCCCGCCGCGTCGTCCTGGTCACCGCCCACCGCCGCGAGTCCTGGGGCGAGCCCATGCGGGCCATCGGGCGGTCCGTGGCCAGGCTGGCGGCCGCCCACCCCGAGGTCATGTTCATCGTGCCGGCCCACCGCAACCCCCGGGTGCGCGAGGACCTGCTGCCCCAGATCGAGGCGGCGCCCAATGTGGTGTGGACCGACCCCCTGGAGTACGGCGCCTTCTGCACCGTGATGAACCGGGCCGACGTCGTGCTGACCGACTCCGGCGGCGTCCAGGAGGAGGCCCCCGCGCTGTCCAAGCCGGTCCTGGTCATGCGGGAGAACACCGAGCGTCCCGAGGCCGTGGCCTTCGGCGTGGCCGAGCTGGTGGGCACCGATGAGGAGCGCATCGTCACCCGCGTCTCCCAGCTGCTCACCGACACCGCGGCCTACGAGCAGATGGCCCACGCGGTCAACCCCTACGGGGACGGACGCGCCTGCGGCCGCATCCTGGCGGCCACGGCCGCCCTCTTCGGGCGCGGCGAGGCGCTGCCCGCCTTCGAGCCCATCTCCCCAGCGATCAAGGAGAACTCATGACGCACACCGCTGTCCACTCACCAGCCAGGCGTCGGGGGGCCGCTGCCCTCATGGCGCTGCTCCTGGGCACGACGATCACCGCCCTTGGCCCGGCCCAGGCCGCCCAGCCGGCCGGTTCTGCCGCCCCCGCGCAGACCCACGTGGCCACCGAGCACCCGGGCGCCGCCGCCCAGCCGGGCCAGCCCGGCCAGGACGGCCAGGCGCCCCTGCCGGCCCCGCCCGAGCCCGAGGCCGCCGCCCAGGGGGTCCTTCCCCTGGAGCTGGCCGGCGGGGAGCAGGTCAACCTCGATGCCCCCGTGCCCGCCGCCCAGGGCCAGCCCACCCTGCGCGACCTGACCGTCAACCCCCCGCAGGTGCCGGCCAACGCGGTGGAGTTCTCCACCCCGGAGGCGGGCCCCGCCGACACCCTCGTCCTGTTCGATACCACCGGCGAGTGGGCCCGGCTGGGGGAGTACTACGCCCTGGCCATGGGGACCCTGGCCAGCCACTCGGGCACCGTCACCGTCCTGCCGGTCAAGGACTACCAGCCGGGACTGGCCGGGAACTTCACCAACGTCGTCTACGTGGGATCCACCTACGATGAGCCCCTCCCGCGCGGCTTCATCGACGACGTGCTCACCGGCAACATCCCCGTGATGTGGTCGGGCTTCAACATCTGGCAGCTCAGCGCCACCGACGCCGACCGTGCCGCCTTCACCCAGCGATACGGCTGGGATGCGGCCACCTCCTACGTCGACTCCGAGGACCAGGTCACCCAGGTGACCTACAACGGCACCGGCCTCAAGCGCGACAAGCTCAACACCTCGGGGATCATCGCCCCCCACATCACCCGGCCCCAGGACGTCACCGTGCTGGGCCAGGCCCAGTGCTCCGGGGCCGACGGCGCTGCCAAGCAGTGCGCCCCCATCGCCCAGTCCGGCTCGACCTCCTTCCCCTGGGCGGTGGCCTCCTCGGGCCTGACCTTCGTCGGCGAGATCCCCCTGACCTACCTGGGCGAGCAGGACCGCTACATCGCCGCCGCCGACATCCTGCTCGACGTCCTCCAGCCCCACGCGGGCTCCTTCCGCCAGGCGGCGGTGCGCCTGGAGGACATCAGCCCCGAGAGCGACCCCGCCCAGCTCCAGGCGATCGTTGACTACCTCCACGGGGCGGGCGTGCCCTTCCAGATGGCGGTGGTGCCCATCTACTCCGACCCCACGGGCGTGGAGAACGAGGGGACCCCGCAGTACCTGACCCTGGCCGACAGCCCCGAGCTGGTCGCCGTGCTCAAGGACGCCACCACCAAGGGCGGCACCATTATCCAGCACGGCACCACCCACCAGTTCGGCTCCCTGAAGAACCCCTACAACGGGGTATCCACCGATGACTTCGAGTTCATCCGCTCCTGGTGCTCCCAGGTCAACGACAACCAGTCGCCCCCCATCGACTGCCAGCCCAACTCCTGGGTGCAGATCGGCGGGGCCCTGGAGGGCACCGACCAGGCCTGGGCGCGCGAGCGCGTGGAGCAGGGCAGGCAGATCTTCACCGAGGTCGGGCTGCCCGAGCCGACCGTCTTCGAGACGCCCCACTACTCGGCCACCCGTGAGGCCTACGCGGGCATGACCGAGGTCTACCCCGTGCGCTACGAGCGCGAGCTGCTCCACTCCGGCCTGTTCACCGGCACACCGGGCGGCCCGCACGACTACTACGGGCAGTTCTTCCCCTACGCGGTCAACGACCCCTACGGCACCCACGTCCTGCCCGAGAACCTGGGCAACTACGAGCCCGAGGCCGCCAACCAGCACCCGCCGCGCCTGGCCGCCGACGTCGTGGCCGCCGCCCGGGCCAACCTGGTGGGCACCCACGCCACGGCCAGCTTCTTCTTCCACCCCTACTACCCCTTGTCGGAGCTGCGCGCTATCGTCGAGGGCATCCAGGCCGAGGGCTACACCTTCGTGCCGGCCACCGAGCTGCGATGAAGCAGGGGAAGAAGATGAGCGGACCCACCCGGGAGCCCGCGGCCCCGCCGGCGCCCACCGAGGCCCCAGAGGCCGCCGACGCCGTCGGGACCAGCACCGCCGACACTGCCGAGCCCCCCGCCGCCGGGGCCCCGGAGGCCACTGCGCCGGCCGGGGCGCCGGAGGGCGCTCGCGGCTCGGGGCATGGCCCCGGCGGCGAGGCCGCGGCCTCCGCCCTGGAGGGCGCGGCCGCAGGTGCCAGCCGGCGCACCGCCCTGGCACTGCTGGGGGCGGGCGCGCTGGCCGCGCCCGCGGTGGCGGCCTGCGCCCAGCGCCCCAGCGGGCAGGTGGCCGGCCCCACCACGAGCCTGACGCTGCGCTTCTGCGATGCCCAGGGTGCCGCGATGTCCTTGGACGCGGTGCGCTCACTGCAGTCCAATGCGGTGGGGGAGCGCGGGTACGACGACGCGCTGCTGGACACCCAGACCCTGGAGCTCATCGTGCTGGGCCCGCTCTACCAGGCCGGGGACGGCAGCATCCGCGTCGACGTCCCCGTGGGCCGCGCCTGCACCCTCAACCTGTCCTGGCCCACCAGCCAGGGCTACTCGGCCCTCATGGCGGACCTGCCCGCTTCAGGGACGGTGGAGGTCCTGGAGACCGCGGCCCGCGGCCTCCATGAGCGCCAGGCGGAGCAGGCGGCCCTGGACCAGGCGGCGGCCGGGAAGGTGGCCACGGCCCGCCAGGCCACCGAGGCCGCGCTGGCGGCCTGCCAGGCCGCGGGCACGCCCGAGGAGCGCGGAAAGCAGGCCCACCGGGCCCTGGAGCTGGCGGCCACCGCCCAGCTGGACCTGGATCGGGCGCTCATCTCGGCCGCCCCGAAGGACAGCGTGCTGGGGGTGACCTTCACCCGTCCCCCCACGGCCCAGGAGATGCAGGGCCTGGCCCAGCGCCTGGGCGGCGCGGGGCGCTCCGCGGTGCGCATCGTCATCGACCATCCCGCCAGCCCGGGCGTGATGGACTCCTGGAAGAGCGCGATCGATACGCTGCGCGCCCAGGGGGTCCAGATCGTGGGGCAGATCTGCGACTCCTACCAGATGGCGGACTTCGATGAGACCTCCTGGGACGCGCGGGTGAGCACCCTGCTGACCGCCCTGCCCGATCTGGAGGCCTGGGAGGTCGGCAACGAGCTGGGTGGGAGTTGGCTGGGGCCCAATGCGCTGCAGCGGATGGTGCGGGCCGCCCGGGCGGTGCGCGAGCGCACCGATGCCACGACGGTGCTCACCCTCTACTACCAGCTGGGCCTGGACACCGCGGAGACCTCGGTGTTCAACATGGCGCGGCAGGTCAATGCCAGTGGCCTGGCGGGACTGCTCGACGTCGTCGGTCTGTCGGTCTACCCCCAGTGGCACCCCCTGGGCACAGCGGCCGACCGGGTGCTGACCACCCTGGCCACGGCCTTCCCCCAGGCCCGCGTGGGCGTGACCGAGCTGGGATACGGGGGCGCCAGGCTGGGAGGGCCGTGGTGGTTCGGTGACAAGGCCGACCAGACGGTGGGCCGCAGCGCGGTCATCGATCACGTCACCAGTGCCGCCCTGGGTCGCTCGGATGCGTGGGGGGCTCCCTTCTGGTGGTACTTCCTGGAGGACGAGGCCCCCGGCGATCCGATCGGGCCGGTTCAGCAGTCCCTGCCCGAGCTCGTCCAGTAGGGCGGCCCGGCCCAGTCCGGCCGGGTTCGGTCCGGCAAGGACTGCTGGACCGGGTGCGAGGCGAGGGGGCTGATGCGGCGACCACGGCGCCGGGGCGCTGTGGGACCTGCTCAGCCCGCCTCGCCGTCGCGCTCGCGGAAGACCTCGCGGGCGGCGAAGGTGGCGTTGAGCGCCTTGGGGAAGCCGCAGTAGACCGCGCAGTGGAGCAGGGCCTCGCAGATCTCCTCGCGGCTGATGCCGACGTTGAGCGCGGCGCCGATGTGGACCTTGAGCTGGGGCTCGCGGCCGACCAGTGTGTTCCAGGAGGGAACTCAGCGCTGGGCCAGGACCAGGGGGTGGACGGCCTCGGCCCCTGCCTGCCTGAGCAGAGCCGCGGCCACGGCCAGGGTCCAGCCCGAGTCGGTGGAGTCATCGACCAGGATCACGCGCGCACCGCGCAGGGCCTGCCGCCGGCCCGGCTCCCAATCCTCCAGGCTCAGCCCCCGGGCGACCTGGGCCAGGCGGGTGGCGGAGTTGACGTCGTGGCGGCCGGCCTCGCCCCGCACACCGATGATGCCCAGGGGCCGGCAGCCCAGGTGGCGGGCGACGGCGTGGCCCAGGTGGCGCACCAGCTGGGGGCGGGTGCGCGAGTCGATGACGACGACGGCGTCCAGGGCGATCTGCCCCGTGGCACCGTCCTGGTCTCCCGCGGCGCCTGCCCGGGCAGGCCCGCCCGAGGAGGTGCTCTCCTGCACTATGCCGTCCCGTGCTGCGACCTCCTGGGCGGCGATGCGGGCCAGGCGGTCGGCGACGTCGAGCACGGCCTGGCGCAGGGCCAGCGGTACCTGGCCATCGCTGCCGCCCTGGGCCGGAGCGGTCTGAGCGGCCTGCTCGATGGTGGGGCTCGGCGCGGGCTGGCCGTTCGATGGTGGCCCCGGTTCCAGGAGAGCGCGCAGGGCGGCGGAGATGCCCACCCCGTCGAGGCGGCCCACGGCCAGGCCCGTGGCGGCCCGATGCTCGGCCGGGATCCTGCCCGAGAGCTCGGGCAGGCCCAGCTGGGCCATGCCGGCCGGCCATTGGCGGCGCGCCACCAATTCAACTCCCGGGCGCTGAAGGCCGCGGCGGGTGGCCTCGACCTGCGCGGCCTCCGGCGCCTGGGGTAGGGACAGCCCGCCGCACAGGTCGCAGGCCCCGCAGCGCCAGCCGGCCTCCATCTCGGGGTCGTTGAGCACGGCCCGCAGGAAGGCCATCCGGCAGGCCTGCGGGGCAGCAGCGCCGGTCCCGGCCTCGCCGTCCTCCGGGTCGGGGCCGCCCAGGGCCTCGTAGGCCAGCATGGCGCGCTGCTCCTCGGCCCGCGCCGCGGCCAGGCGGTCGTAGCGCTGGGCGTCGTAGACCCAGGGCCGGCCGGTGGACTGCCAGCCCCCGCGCACCCGCTCCACCGCGCCGTCGACATCGAGGACCTTGAGCATGAGCTCCAGGCGCGAGCGCCGCAGGGAGGTGGTGGTCTCCAGCAGCGCCGTGGAGACGGGGCCGGCCTCCTGCTGGCGCCGCTCCTCCAGGGCCGCCAGCACCTCGTCGACCTCCTCCCGGCTGGGGAAGGCCTGGGAGCCGAGCCACTCCCAGATGGCACGGTCCTCGGCGCCGGGCAGCAGCACCACCTCGGCCCGGCTCACCGCGCGCCCGGCCCTCCCCACCTGCTGGTAGTAGCTCACCGGGGAGGAGGGCGCCCCCAGGTGCACGACGAAGCCCAGGTCCGGCTTGTCGAACCCCATGCCCAGGGCGGAGGTGGCCACGATGGCCTTGACCCGGTTGGCCTTGAGGTCGGCCTCCAGGCGCTCGCGCTCGGCCGGGTCGGTCCGCCCGGTGTAGGCGGCCACCTCCAGGCCCTGGGCGCGCAGGTGCTCACTGACCTCGCCCACCGCCGCGACGGTCAGGCAGTAGAGGATCCCCGAGCCCGCGACGGCCTGCAGGTAGGCGCTGAGCCAGGCCAGGCGGGCTGCGGCGTCGGGCAGCGTGAGGACGCCCAGGTGCAGGGAGTCGCGCTGGAGGCTGCCGCGCAGCACCAGGACCCCGCCGCGCGAGGGGTCCTCCGCGGCGCTGTCCTCCACCGCGCCGGTCGGTGCGCCCGGGGCGCCGGGCTGGGAGTGGAGCCCCAGCTGCTCGGCAACGTCGGCGGTCACCCGGTCATTGGCGGTGGCCGTGGTGGCCAGGACGGGGATGCCCTGGGGCAGTCCTGCCAGCAGGGTGCGGATCCGCCGGTAGTCGGGGCGGAAGTCATGCCCCCAGTCCGAGATGCAGTGGGCCTCGTCGATGACCACCAGGCCCGCCCCCGCCGCCAGGTGGGGCAGCACCTGGGTGCGGAAGTCGGGGTTGTTGAGCCGCTCGGGGGAGACCAGGAGCACATCGACCTCGCCGGCGCGCACCTGGGCCTCGATCCGCTCCCAGTCGGTGGTGTTGGCCGAGTTCATCGTCACCGCGTGGATGCCCGCCCGCTGGGCGGCGGCTACCTGATCGCGCATGAGGGCCAGCAGCGGGGAGATGATGACGGTGGCCCCCGCCGCCCCGGGCCCCGCGCCGGCACCTGCGCCCGCCCTGGAGCCGGGCTCAGGCGGGGGCAGGCCCGGCCTCCAGGCGCCCCAGCCCTCGCGCAGCAGGACCGTGGCCACGAAGTAGACCGCGGACTTGCCCCAGCCGGTGCGCTGGACCACCAGGGCCCGGCGGTGGCCGACGACGAGCGCCTCGATGGCCCGCCACTGGTCGGCGCGCAGGCGGGCCTCATCGTGCCCCACCAGGGCACGCAGGACCTCCTCGGCGCGCTCGCGCACGGGGCCGAGCCGGGACGGGGGCGGGGCGGGCTCGCTCATGGGGCCACCGTAACGGCAATGGAGACCGCGATGCCCGGCCCGGCGGCCTTGGAGGCGCTGGGCGCATAGTCTGGGGCCGTGGAGCCCCTCGTCATGGCCGTCGCCGCCCTGCTCGTCATTGCCGCCTGCCACCAGCTCGCGCCCAGGGTCGGGGTGGCCTCGCCCCTGATCCTGCTGTCCCTGGGCATCGGGATCGGCTTCCTGCCCTGGGTCGGGGCGATCAAGATCGACCCCGGGATCATCCTGGAGGCAGTGCTGCCGCCGCTGCTGTTCGGTGCGGCGGTATCCATGCCGGTGATGGACTTCCGCCGCGAGCTGCGCAGCGTCGCGGTCCTGGCCGGCGGCCTGGTCGTGCTCTCGGCACTGGTGCTGGGGGCGGTCATCCATGCTCTCGTGCCTGCCATCAGCCTGCCCTGGGCCATTGCCGTGGGGGCGGTGCTCAGCCCCACCGACGCCGTGGCGGTCTCCATCGCCCGGGGCTCGGGGGTCTCCCACCGCATCATCACCATCCTTGAGGGCGAGGGCCTGTTCAACGATGCCACCGCTCTGGTGCTGCTGGCCTCGGCGACCTCGGCGGCGCTGATGACCGACGCCCACGCCCTGAGCCCGGCTGGTCTGGCATGGGACCTGGTCGTGGCGCTGGTGGTGGCCCTGGCCGTGGGCTGGGCGGTGGGGGAACTGACCGTGCGCGTGCGCCGGCGCATCACCGACCCCGCCGCCGATACCGTGGTGTCCTTCACCGTGCCCTTCCTGGCCTCCCTGCCCGCGGGGCAGTTGGGGGGCTCGGGCCTGGTGGCCGCTGTCGTGGCCGGGCTGGTGGTGTCCTACCGGGGCCCCAGGCTGCTGGCGCCGGCCAGCAGGAGTGCCGCGGACAAGAACTGGCGCACCGTCGAGCTCATCCTGGAGGGGGCCGTCTTCCTGGTCATGGGCCTGCAGGCCTACGGCATCGTCCACGAGGTCCAGGCCCAGGGACTGGGGCTGGGCCCGGCCATCCGCATCGCCCTGCTGACCGGGGTGCTGACCGTGGCGCTGCGCGCCGGCTTCGTCGCTCCGCTCCTGGTGTGGCTGCGCTGGATCCGCAGCCACCGCCGGCGCCGCCTGGAGGCGGGTCAGGAGCGGGTCCGGCAGATCGAGAGCAGGCTGGCACTGGCCTGCCGGGTCGACGATGAGGTCCTGGCCTCGCGCAACCTCTCGCGCCAGGACTGGGAGCGGGCCCTGGCGCGCTGGCACCGGCGCCTGGAGAGCGGGCAGCGCCGCCAGCGCCGCGCCCGCAGCGACATGGCCTACTTCCTGGCCGCAACCCTGGGCCCGCGGGAGGGCGCCGTCATCGTGTGGGCGGGCATGCGCGGAGCGGTGACCCTGGCCGCCTCCCAGACCCTTCCCCTGAGCGCCCCCATGCGGCCCTTCCTGCTC
Source organism: Actinomyces capricornis (assembly GCF_019974135.1). Lineage (NCBI taxonomy): Bacteria > Bacillati > Actinomycetota > Actinomycetes > Actinomycetales > Actinomycetaceae > Actinomyces > Actinomyces capricornis. Next base: position 96,769 of record NZ_AP025017.1, on the reverse strand, counting down.
TTCCTGGCCCTGCTGGTCGCAGGCGGATCACTCGTCATCCAGGGGCTGAGCCTGCCGCTGCTCATCCGCCTGGCGCGCCCCCAGATGTCCTCCGGCTCCCAGGACGCCGAGGAGCGCGAGCGCCTCATGGCGGTGCTGGGTGGGGCGGTCAAGGACACCGCCCTGGCCCAGTGCCTGTCCGAGGGGGCCCGGCCGGATGCACTGGCCGCCCGCGCCCTGTCCGCTGTGGGACCGGCCCTGTCCCACGGGCAGGAGGGCCTGGATCCCCGGTGGTCGGCCGCGGCAGGGGCCGATCGGCCCCAGGAGCCCGGGGGGCCGGCCGACGGCGCGGCGCGGGCCGGGTCCCCGGGGTCGGCGCCCCTGGGCGGGGGACCGGAGGATCGGCTGAGCGCCGAGCAGGTGCGCGACATGGGCATCGAGGCGATCCGCATCCAGCGCGAGGCCCTGCTCGATGCGCGCGACGAGGGGCTGTTCACCGCCGCCACCCTCCAGGGGGCCATGCAGCGCCTGGACGCCGAGGAGATCATGCTCTCCACCCGCGGCTGAGCCGGCGGGCCGGCAGATCAGGGGCCGCGCATACAATCGCATGGTGAGCACACTTCCCCTGCGCCCCGGCCTGGAGGGCTGCCAGCCCTACGGCGCCCCCGAGCTCGATGTGGCCGCCCGCCTCAACGTCAACGAGAACCCCTACCCCCCCTCACCGGAGGTCATCGAGTCCATCGCCTCGGCCGTGGCCGCCGCGGCCGCAGGCCTCAACCGCTACCCCGACCGCGACTTCCCGGCCCTGCGCAGCGCGCTGGCCGACTACCTGGCCCGCGAGTCGGGCGTCGCCCTGCCCCCCGAGCAGATCTGGGCGGCCAACGGCTCCAACGAGGTCATGCTCCACCTCCTCCAGGCCTTCGGGGGTCCCGGGCGCAGCGCCCTGTCCTTCACCCCCACCTACTCCATGTACCCCGAGTACGCGCGCGACACCCTCACGCAGTACACGACGATGCCGCGCCGGCAGGACTTCACCCTCGATGCCCCCCGCGCCGCCGAGCTCATCGAGCACCAGCGGCCCGCCGTCGTCATCATCACCAGCCCCAACAACCCCACCGGGACCGCCCTGGCCCAGCAGGACCTGGAGATCGTGCTGGCCGCCGCCCGCGGCAACGGCCCCCAGGACCTGCCCGGCCAGGAGAGCACCGACGCGGTCGTCGTCGTCGATGAGGCCTACGCCGAGTTCCGCCGCCCCGGGGTGCCCAGCGCCCTGGAGCTCCTGGCCGGCAACCCCCACCTGGCCGTGACCCGCACCATGTCCAAGGCCTTCGGCGCGGCGGGACTGCGCCTGGGCTACCTGGCGGGCTCGCGCGAACTGGTCGACGTCCTGCGGGTGGTGCGCCTGCCCTACCACCTCTCGGCCCTGACCCAGGCCGCCGCCCTGGCGGCCCTGTCCCACCACGAGGCGCTCATGGCCCAGGTCGCCTCCCTGCGCGCCGAGCGCGACGCCCTGGTGGACTGGTTGCGCGCCCAGGGCCTGACCGCTCACGACTCCGACGCCAACTTCGTGCTCTTCGGACCCTTCCCCGACCGCCAGGCCATCTGGCGCCGGCTCCTGGAGGAGGGCGTGCTCATCCGCGTCGTGGGCCCCGAGGGCTTCCTGCGGGTGAGCATCGGCACCCCGGAGGAGATGGAGGCCTTCCGCGCCTGCCTCAGCCGCGCCCTGTGAGCCTCATCCCTCCCGCAGTTGGGGCTCCGGGAGGCGGCGCGTCCCCCCAGGGGCGCCGGAGGCGGTAGTGTCACGGTGAGGAAACCGCCCAGCAGCACCACCCAGGGGGCAGGCATGAGCCGTACCGCGCGCATCGAGCGCAGCACCAGTGAGTCCAGCGTCGTCGTCGAGCTCGACCTCGATGGCACCGGGACCACCGACATCTCCACCACGGTGCCCTTCTACGACCACATGCTCACCGCCCTGGGCAAGCACTCCCTCATCGACCTGAGGATCCAGGCCACCGGCGACACGCATATCGACGTCCACCACACCGTGGAGGACACCGCCATCTGCATCGGGCAGGCTCTGGCCCGGGCCCTGGGGGACAAGCGCGGCATCCGCCGCTTCGGGCAGGCCAGCGTGCCGCTGGACGAGGCCCTGGCCACCGCCGTGGTGGACATCTCCGGGCGCCCCTACCTGGTGCACGAGGGGGAGTCCGAGGCCTTCATCCACCACCTCATCGGCGGGCACTTCACCGGTTCCATGGTGCGCCACGTCCTGGAGGCCATCGCCTACCACGCGGGCATCTGCCTGCACATGCGCGTCATCTCCGGGCGCGACCCCCACCACATCGCCGAGGCCGAGTTCAAGGCGCTGGCCCGCGCCCTGCGCACCGCTGTCGAGGACGACCCCCGAGTCGAGTCCATCCCCTCAACCAAGGGAGCCCTGTGATGACCACTTCCCCGCACGACGACGCTCAGGACCGCCCCGACCAGTCCCCGCGCCAGGAGCCCGCCGGCGGCGCCGAGCGCGACATGGACGCCGAGTTCGCGGCCCTCATGGGCGGGCTGGGCATCCCTGATGAGCTCGCGGGCCTCGACCCCGCCCAGGACGAGGATCGTGACGGTTCCCCGGAGGGCTCCGGTCAGGGCATCCGGCCCCAGGACGTGCCGCGCAACACCTACGGTTCACCGGCCCGGGCCGGCGCCGCCACCCCCGAGGGGCGGGCCGACGACGTGGCCGACGAGTCCGCCGACGGCGGGCGCATCGAGAGCGCTCCGGCCGAGGGCGGCTTGACCCGGGCCCAGGAGGAGGAGATCGCGGCCCTGGCGGCCTCCCTCGACGCCCAGCAGGCCGCCGCGCAGGAGGCCCCCAAGGCCGTCAAGGTCGCGGTGGTCATCACACCCCTGACCAATGCCGAGGCCCTGGCTGCCCTGTGCGCCCTGCGGGGCCTGGAGTGCACGGTGGTGCCCGCCGACTCCGGGGCCCTGGCCGTCAAGCAGTTCGTCTCGGCGCACTCGCAGTGGGATGTCGCCGAGCTGCTCGGTGGGGCGGAGACCGAACCGGCCGAGGCCGCCGAGCTGGCCGCCGACCTGTCCATGATCTCCCGGGCCGGGGTCGTGCTCATGACCGCTGACCTGGCCACCGACGTCGGTATCGAGACCGGGCTGTCGGGCACGATCACCGCGCGGCGCTACGTCAGCGGCAAGGCGGGCGATGAGGCCTCGGCCGGGCTGCTGCTGGCCTCCATGGACCAGGTGGTCGAGGACATCCTCCTGGGGCAGGTCGCCGCCGAGAACGCCCCCGGGGCTGTGGACTCCACGACCGTCAAGCCCTCGCGGGCCATGCGCTGGCTGGGCCGGGGCATGGGGCGCCCCCGCCCCTGAGCGGCCGGGTGCCGGGTTCTCAATGTTCCCGGTGGTCCTGCGCGGTCCGTCGCCCTTCTCGGGGGACCGCGGCGGCCCCTCGTGCGGTGGCGCCCGACGTTCCGGAGTACTTCCTATCCCCGATGACCTATCTCTCCGAGTAGACGCAGGAGAAGCCCCGGGCCCCCTTGGACTCCCACTGGGCCTGGCTGGGGCCCAGCACCTCGATCTCGGGGTTGAGGGCCCCGGCATCGCGGGCGGCCTGCTCGGTGCAGGTGGCCTGCACCTGGGGGTCGGCCTCCAAGTCGCTGGTGCTCACCCCCGTGGTGGACGGGTCCAGGGCACCCACGGCGAAGACCTGCCAGGAGTGCGTCTCCTGGCAGGAGGTCGGGCGGGCGCTGGCATGGCCGGCGACCGAGACGATGCCCGTCAGGCAGGTGCCGTTCTCATGGGGTGGGGCGTCCTGCGAGGCCTGCTGCGCGGAGCCCTCGCCCTGGCCCCCGGCGGCCGCCGCACCGCCCTGGGCGCTATCACCGGCCTGCCCCGCCTGCTGCCCGGCCGCCGCCTGCCCGCCTCCGGCGGCATCCTGGGCGCTGCCCTGGCCGCCGGCCCCGGCGGCGCCAGCGGCCGAGTCGGCCCCGGTGGCCCCCGCGGCCCCCGTGCCCTGGGAGGTGGACGGGGCGCTTCCCGACTGCACGGCGCTGGAGACCCCCCAGCCCGCGGAGGTGCCCACAATCAGCCCGATGGCCAGGCCCACGACCGCCGCGCGCATACGGGTGCGCCGCAGCGAGCGGGCGGACATCGCCGCACCGGGGCCACCGGGGCCACTGCCGGCCACGGGCCCGCCGGGGGCCGGCGGGCCCGCCGGGCCGACGGCGGCGGCCGCGGGATGGCTGGCCGCCCTGGCCATGGGCAGGGCCGCCAGGCCGGCCTCGGCCAGCCTCACCGTGGTCACCGGCCCACCGATCGTCAGGCGGCCCTGGCCCAGTCCGGCGCGCACCCGCGCCAGGGCCGCCGTCAGCTCCCTGCCGTCATGGAGGCGGTCCTCGGGCTCGGGAGCCATGCAGGCCTCCAGCAGGCCCAGGAGGGGAGCGGGGATGTGCGGGTCGCGCAGGTTCAGGGGGTCCTCCAGGCTGCGCACGATCTCGGGCAGGCTGCGGTGCGCCCCGTCGGGCCCCCGGCGCGGCCCGCGCCCGGTGAGCAGGGCGAACAGGACTGCGCCCATGGACCACACATCCCCCTCCGGCCCGGGCCGCGAGAGCATGAAGGCCTCGGGCGGGGCGAAGTCGGGGGTGAGGCACTCCAGGGTCACCGTGGGGTCCTGCCCCTCGCGCTCGACCGAGGCGATCCCGAAGTCCGACAGGCGCGGGGAGCCGTAGGCGTCCAGGAGGATGTTGGCCGGCTTGACATCGCGGTGCATGACGCCGGCGGCATGAGCGGCGCCCAGACCCGAGGAGGCCGCCTCCACCAGGGCCACCGCATCGGCCGGGGCGGTGGGCCCCTTGGCCACCAGGTCGGCCAGGCTCCCCCCGGCGCACATCTCCATGACCAGGTAGGGGCGGTTGTCGGGAAGGACCCCGGTGTCCACCAGCGACACGACGTGGGGGTGCCCGGTGATGCGCGAGGCGGCCTGGACCTCCCGCATGAAGCGCCGTTCATTGCGCGGGTCGTCCAGGGGCCGCGAATCGATCTTGACGGCCACCGGCCGGGCCAGGGAGTCTTGCACCCCGGCGTAGACGACGGCGAAGCCGCCCCTCCCCAGAACACTGTGCAGCTGCACGCCCGGGATCGTGAAGGGCGTGGACAGGGTGTCGCTCAGATCGGGCCGGGAGCCCGGGGGAGCCTGGGGCGACATCGTCTCGGTGGGAGGCAGGAGGGTGCTCACGGCCGAATCCTCGCCCATCGGCGCCAGATCCGCGAACCGTGGGTGTCCGGCATGCGTCGCTGCGCCGCCGGATGCCGGCCGCGCAGTAGGCTGAGGCGCGTGAAAGCACCTCGCGTCGTCGTCCTGGCCTACGGCTCGGGCAATGTCCGCTCCGCCGTGCGCGCCCTGGAGCGCGTGGGTGCCCAGGTGGACCTGACCGCCGACCCGCAGGCGGTGGCCCGGGCCGAGGGCCTGGTGGTGCCCGGGGTGGGCGCCTTCGAGGCGGTCATGGACCAACTGCGGGCCGTGGACGCCCCCCGGCTCATCGAGCGCCGGCTGGCCGGAGGACGGCCCGTGCTGGGCATCTGCGTGGGCATGCAGGTGATGTTCGAGTCCTCCCAGGAGCACGGCTCCACCTGCCCCGGCCTGGGGCAGTGGCCCGGCACGGTCACCCGCCTGGAGGCCGAGGTCGTGCCCCACATGGGGTGGAGCACCGTGCGCCCCGCCGCGCAGTCCACCCTCTTTCGGGGCGTGGAGGAGGAGCGCTTCTACTTCGTCCACTCCTACGCCGCCACCACCGACCCCGCCGAGCTCCTGGACGCGGGCCCCATGCGCCCGCCCCTGGCCACCTGGGCCACCCACGGCCAGGACTTCCTGGCCGCCGTCGAGAACGGGCCCCTGTGCGCCACCCAGTTCCACCCCGAGAAGTCGGGGGACGCCGGTGCCCAGCTGCTGCGCAACTGGCTGACCACCCTGTGACCATCCCGAGGAGAACCCCATGCTCACCCTGCTCCCCGCCGTCGACGTCTCCGAGGGCAAGGCCGTGCGCCTGCTCAAGGGGGAGGCCGGCTCCGAGACCGACTACGGCAGCCCCGTGGAGGCCGCCCGCGACTGGGCCCGCGCGGGCGCCGAGTGGATCCACCTGGTGGACCTGGACGCCGCCTTCGGGCGCGGGTCGAACTCCGAGCTGCTGGTGCGCATCGTCGGCGAGGTCGGGGTCAAGGTCGAGCTGTCCGGCGGCATCAGGGACGACGCCTCCCTGGCCCGGGCCCTGCGCGCGGGCGCTGAGCGCGTCAACCTGGGCACCGCCGCTCTGGAGGACCCCGAGTGGACCGAGCGCGTCATCGCCGAGCACGGGGAGAGGATCGCCGTGGGGCTGGATGTGCGCGGCACCACCCTGGCGGCGCGAGGGTGGACCCGTGACGGGGGCGACCTGTGGGAGACCCTGGCCCGGCTCGATGAGGCCGGCTGCGCCCGCTACGTGGTCACCGACGTCAACCGGGACGGCACCCTGACCGGCCCCAATATCGAGCTCCTCCGGGAGGTCTGCCAGCGCACCCAGGCCCCGGTGGTGGCCTCCGGGGGTATCGCCCAGCTCGACGACCTCCAGGCGCTCAAGGCGCTGGTGCCCGAGGGCCTGGAGGGCGCGATCGTCGGGAAGGCCCTCTACCAGGGCAGCTTCACCCTGGCCCAGGCCCTGGAGGTGGCCCGCGACGAGGGCGGGGACCGGCTGCTGGGCACGGGCCGCTGAGCCCCGGGCGGAGGGTTCCGCTGGGCCCCGGGCGGAGGGGTCCGCTGGGCCCCGGGCGGAGGGGTCCGCTGGGCCTGCCGCGCTTCGCCGGGCTATCCGCGTTTCGCGGGGTCAGTCGCATCCCGCCCGGTCACAAGGCCGCATATGGGCCGGCGGAATGCGGGTGACCCAGCGGGATGCGGCTCACCGGGCACGATCCCAGTGCTTGACGACGCCGCGCAGCGCCACCCCGAACACCGCCCCGGTGGAGGCCAGGTAGAGCCCGTAGTGCTGGCGGGTGATGGGCCCCAGGGGCCGGTTGAGGGCCACCACGATCCCGGTCAGCGCCCCCATGCGCGCAGCCCGCACACTGGCGGCGTGGGCCAGCACCCCGGGCAGGGGCAGGCGGCGGCGCCCCGACTGGGCGGCGAAGACCTTGACGGGGATGCCGGTCAGAGCCTGCCTCCAGTAGCCCCTGGGCCCCGCCGCCAGGTAGCGGCCCGCCGCGGCCTCCATCGACGGCGTCGTCCAGGGCGCGGGCGGGCGGTGCCCGGCGCGGGTGAGCAGGTGGGTGAGAGCCACGCCCGTGACGGAGCCTGCCGCCACCAGGGCGCCGCGGCGCCACAGGTGCTCAGGCTGGGACAGGCCCAGCCACACCTGGCTCATCTCGGCCATGACGGGGAAGGAGACGGCCTCGGCCAGGCCCCAGGCGAACATGATCGCATCGCCCCTCCGGCCCTCCATGGCCTGGCTGACCAGGGTGTGGATGTCGGAGACGGGCGCGGGTCGGCGCGGGCGCCGGAGCATCTCCACGATCTGGTCGCGGGCCTGGTCGCTGACGGCGGCCACATCGTCACTCGGGGGGATGGGACGGCCCACGCGCACCTCGACGGGGGAGTAGCGGGGCAGCCCGCCCTTCTTGGGCATCATCTCCCGGGAACCCACCAGGGCCACCGGCAGGACGGGGATGCCGAAGTCCCGGGCCAGGCGCGCGGCCCCGGAGTGGAAGCGGGCGATCTGCCCGTCCTGGCTGCGGGTGCCCTCGGGGAAGATGAGGACGCTCATGGACTCGGCCACCCGGTGGGCCAGCATGCCGCGCAGCTCCTCATAGGCGCCCTCGCCGTCGCGGCGCACCGGGTAGGCCCCCAGCAGTCCGCGGGCGATGGCGCGCCGGGCGGGCCGGGTGAACCAGTAGTCCTGGGCGGCGACGGTGACCACCCGCATGAGCGTGGGCGAGGCGCTCATCATGGCGATCGTGTCGGCATGGGATCCGTGATTGGCCACCACCACATAGGGCACGTCGGCCTCGAATTCGCCCTCCACGCGCACCCCGCCGAAGGGGGCGATGACCGCCGACCAGAACCACTGGCGGGCCACCGCCCGCCACGTGACCTTCGGCGGGGTGCGCACGATGGAGCCCAGGCGGCGCCTGGCCGAGGCCAGCGCCGCCGAGGGGGTGGAGGGCAGGGGCGGCAGGGCGGAGGGGGTCGGCATCGGGGGGCCTTTCTGCTCGGGGCGGTGGGGTCTGGGTGTTTCTGGGAGTCGGAGGGTGCGCCCATCCGGGGCCGGTCTCATGGCCCTCATCCCAGGACCGCCGCCAGGGGCAGGACCAGCAGCAGGGAGTCGACCCGGTCCAGCAGGCCGCCGAAGCCCGGTAGCCAGGAGCCCGCGTCCTTGACCCCCGCGGTGCGCTTGACCAGGGACTCCAGGAGGTCGCCGAGCACGCCGCCCAGCCCCACGGCCACCACCAGCCCCGGGGTGAGGCTCCCCAGCAGGGCCAGGATGAGGGTCGCGCCCACCACCGCCCCGGCCAGCCCGCCCACGGTCTTGTTGGGCGACAGCGGGGAGAGGGGCCGGCGGGCCCAGGCGAATCGGCGCAGGAAGGTCCCCCCGGTCCAGGCGGCGACATCGGCCGCCGCGGCGGCGAAGGCGATGAGGAAGGCGTCATGCCACAGCACCACCAGGTGGGCCAGGGACCAGGGGATCCATATGGAGGCGAAGCCGGCCACGGTGGCGCGCTCCACCCCGTGCTCCACATCCCCGGACAGGACGGCGGGCATGGCGCACACCAGGACCATGAGAGGGGCCAGGCCCAGAAGGCCGGGGGAGAGCCAGGCGCTCAGCGGATAGGCCAGCGCCAGGGCGGCCAGCAGGAGCGTCTCGGGCCGGGGCAGGCGGGTCAGGCGGGCCAGCTCGCGCACCGCCTGGAGGGCCAGGAGGGCGGCCAGCAGCGCCGTCGTGCCCCGGCCCACCCAGATGGGGATGCCGACGGCGGGGATGATGATGGCCCAGGTGGTCCAGCGCCGTCGCAGCTCGGGCCTGCCCGAGGCGGCCACGCCGATGCCCGCCACCAGCAGGATCGTCAGGGCCGCGGCGGCCAGGAAGACCGCCCGTCCTGTGAGCACCCAGCCCGTCCAGGGCAGGCTCACCGCCCAGGCGCTCTCATCTCCTGGCGGCCAGTCCGCCAGGGGCGCCAGGGCCGACGGCGCCAGGGCCGAGGGCGGCGGGGAGGCGAGTGCGGCCTCCAGTCCGGGACCGGCTGGTGCAGGGGCGGCCCATGGTGCGATGACGGCACCGCTCAGGGCGCACAGGGGGCTCATCGGCCCGCCCTGGTCGTCGGCTGGCCGTCCCCGGCGGCCCCCTCGGAGCCGGCCTGCGCGCCGGGTACCGGGCCGGCTCCGATACGGGCGATGTCCTCGGGTGGCGGAGGGGCCACGCGGTCGGCGGGTGCCGGCCCGGTGCTGCCCGACAGGCTGCGGGCGGTGCGCACCAGGCGCAGGGCCGCCGTCAGCAGCGAGCCGACGATGATGATCCAGGCGATGATGCTCAGGTACTGGGGCAGCGCGCAGGCGATCACTGCCGCCAGGCACCGCTCGGTCTTGCCGAAGGGGCCGCCGTTGAGGCGTGGCGCGCCGGCGCCCGCGGCGGCCAGGGAGACGAAGGTCGGCAGGGTGGCGGCAGTGGTGGCCACCAGGGTGAGGGTCAGCGCGCCGGGCTGGGCGCCGTCGGCCTGCGTGCGTGCGGCCAGTCCCACCAGGCCGGCCATGATGAGCAGGTCGGAGGCGCGGTCGCCCAGCTCGTTGAGCACGTAGCCGAAGGGGCGCGCCACGCCCCGGGCCCGCGCGACGGCGCCGTCGAGGTTGGCCCCCGCCAGGCGGGCGGCCAGCAGGATGAGGGCCAGGGGCCACCAGCCCAAGATGATGGCCCCGCAGCCCGCGGCGGCGGCCAGGACGCCCACCGCCGTCCATACGTCGGGGGAGATGCCGCGGCGCACCGAGCCCTGGATGAGGAACCCGAGCCTGCGCGTGTACCAGTACTTCAGCGCATAAAGTGACCTCACCTACACAGGCTATACCGGCTGCCTCCCGTGGGGAGGCCCCTTGGCCCCGCAGGCCTGTGCAGTTCTGCCCATGGGTCCCGCGCCGAGGCCCGCTGATGCCCGCCGATGCCCCGGTCCCGCCCGGGCCGGCGCAGATTCGCCCTTCTCGATGCAGAAGCACCCCCTTGAAGGGGGGATGCCTGTGTCGAGAAGGGCACAACTGTGGGGGAGGGCGCCGTTGCGCGGCTCGGGGGCGAGCCACCGACTACCGTGCTCAGGGTGAGCACACCACCCGAGCCCCCCTCCCCAGACTGGACATCGCCGGCGGGCCCCGACCGCGCCCCCCAGCTGGCGGCCGCTCTGGCGGCCCGGGCCAAGATGGAGCGCCTCCTGGCCGCCCCCTCGCCCTTCGCCGGCGACGACGGCGCCCCCGACCCCGCGGTCACCGCCGCCCTGGAGGACCGCCGCTCGCCCCGCCACGAGTACCTGGATCGGCTCTGGGCCGCCCTGAGTGCCAGCCGGCTCATCGTGCCCGTGACCGCCCACGCCCTCGATCCCCTGCCGCCAGGCCCCGCGGGGACCGATCCCACGGCGCCGGGGCCGATGGAGGAAGGGGTGGCGGTCTCAGGCGCCCCCGTCCCCGGGGGCCCGGCCCCCGCCGTCCGGGCCCACGCGGTGCACACCGCCGACGCCTGCCAGGACGCCGCCGCCCTGGCCGTGGAGTTGAGCGACGGTCACCGCGCCCTCCCGGTCTTCACCAGCGCCCGGGCCCTGAGCGCCTGGCGCCCCGAGGCCCGCCCCGTGCCCGTTGAGCCCCGGCGCGCGGCCCAGGTGGCCTGCCGCTCCACCGACCAGCTGTGGGTCCTGGACCCCGGCAGCCTCGACCTGCGCCTGCCCCGCCCCGCCGTCCTGGCCCTGGCCGGCGGGCAGGACTGGGTGCCCTCGTGGCGCAGCCGGCCCATCCAGGACGAGCTCCGCGCCCAGCTCGAGGTCATCGAGGGCGTGGCGGGCCTGGCCTTCGCCCCGGGGGAGAGCGCCGAGCTGCGCATCCTCATCCGCATCCAGGCCCCGGACCGGGCCGGCGCCGCCGCTGTGCTGGAGCAGTGCCAGCACGTCATGGTCAACCCCGCCTGGGGCGAGCTCATCGACACCGTCGAGCTGTGCCCGCTGCCGGTGCCCCGGCGGACGGAGGATTGAGGACCAGGGCTGAGAGGGCCCTGGCGTTGCGGCCCCACCCCCGGGGCGATCTGTGGTCTGCTGTGCTCATGAGTCTGCTGCGCCGCTGGACCGCGATGCCCGGGGTCGCCCGCGCCCAGAGGCCTGGTCCTGCACGTCCTGCGGGATCGGGGCTCGCCGGCCGGCTCCTCGGGCTCCGGGGCGGCCGCTCAACCACGGATCCGGCCGCCGCCAGTGATCCGGACGGTGGTCGGGATCGGGCCCCGGACGGCGCCCCGGGCCGCGCTGCCAGCCGTACCCTCCTGCGGGCCCAGGACCTCAGCGTGGGGTACCACGATCACCCCGTGTGCGCCCCGGCGACCTTCACCCTGGCCAGCGGCCAGGCCCTGGCACTGGTGGGTATCAACGGGGCGGGCAAGTCCACGCTGCTGCGCACCTGCCTGGGCCTGCTGCCGGCGGTCCGCGGACGGGTCGAGCTCCTGGGGTCCGGCCCGGACCCGCGCAGCGCCTCCCAGCGCGCGAACGTGGCCGTGGACCTGGGGGAGGCCTCCTTCTACCCGTCCTTGAGCCTCGAGGAGCACCTGCGCCTGGTCTGCTTCGGTCACGGCGTCCCCCGGGCCGAGGAGACCGTCCGGGAGATGCTGGTCGAGCTCGACCTCATGCCCCTGGCCCGGGCCCTGCCCGACCAGCTCTCCAGCGGCCAGCGCCGTCGGGTGTCCCTGGCCAGCGTGCTCCTGCGGCCTCGGCGCCTGCTGGTCCTCGATGAGCCCGAGCAGCGCCTGGACCACCTCATGCGCCTGGAGCTGGCCGGCCGGCTCATCGAGGAGTGCGAGGCCGGGGGAGCGGTCCTCATGGCCAGCCACGACCCCGAGCTCGTGGCCGCCGCGGCCACCCGCGTGCTGCTCGTGGGCCATAACACCCGCCTCATGGGCGTGGAGGAGGGCGTGGCCGCCATGAGGCAGGGGGAGTGATGGGCGGCCCTGGCGGGACGGCTGCGCCCAGCGGTCATGGCGGGCCCGACGACGAGGCCCGCCCCCAGCCGCCGGCGGCGCCGCCGGCCGTGACGCCGACGGCGCCCCTGCCCGAGATCCCGCCCTCGCCCGCCGCCCTGCCCGATGGCGCCGCCACGCCCGACGGCACGGCGCTGCGCAGGTGGACCCGGAACCGCATCCGCTTGCGCGAGGGCGCCCGTGGCAGACTCAGGACCCTGGAGCGCCTCTACACGGCGCTGCTCTACGTTCTGGTCCTGGGAGCGATCCTGGTGCCCCACCTCCGGGGCCTGTCCGCACATGGGGCCCGCACCGCGGGAGGTACTGTCCTGCACCTGGACCCCGCCTGGGCCCTGGCGGCCCTGGCGTGCGCGATCGGCAGCCTGGTCCTGGGGCCCCTGCGGCGCCTGGGCCCGGTGTGCCTGCGGCCCCATGAGGTGTCCTGGCTGCTGCCCATGCCCGGGCAGCGCAGGGGGCTGCTGGCGCCCGTGGCCCGCGCGCTGGCCGGCCTCGCCCTGGCAGCGGGGGCCCTGGCGGGCCTGGGGGCTGGCCTGGCCTCCGGTGCGGGGCTGCCCATCGTGGCGGCCTGGAGCGCCCTCATGGGCATCATGGCGGTGGGCGGCATGATGGCGCTCATCGGCGCCCAGCTGCGGGGCCGCCCGGTGACCTGGGCCTGGGCACTGCCCACCTGTGCGATGGTGGCGGTGGGACTGGTCCTGCCCTCCTGGCGCGCCCCCTGGCTGGGGCCGGTGCTGCTCGCGGCGGTGGTCCCCGGGGCGCTGGGCGTGGCGGCCGCCTGGCGGGCGGTCTCGGCACGCTTGGGACGGCTTGAGGACCGTGAGCTGATCGAGGTCTCCTCGCGCGCCTACAGCGCCCAGGCCTCCGCCCTGTGCCTGGACACCCGTGCGCTGGGCCGGCTCCTGGGCGCCCCGCCGCGCATGCCGGCCGGTCCCAGCGCCATGGGCCTGGCGGCCGCGGGCAGGTCCCTGCCCCGCCCGGTGCGGGTGATGCTGGTGGTGGCCCAGGCCGACGCGCTGCTGCTGGCCCGCTCACCCCGGCGGTGGATCCAGTTGGGCATGGGCCTGGTGGTGGCGGGGCTGCCCTGGGCGACCGGTGCCACCCACCCGGTGGTCGCCGGCGCCGCCCACCTGGTGGGGGCGTGGCTGGCGGTCCTGACCGTGGCCGAGCCGGCGCGACGGGCCTGGTTCGACGCCGGTGCCGACGATCAGCTGCCCGCGGGCCCCCTGGTGGTGCGCGGGGGCCACCTGCTGGCGCCCGCGGCGGTGATGACCCTGTGGGCACTGGTCGCCGCCGCGCCGCTGGCGGCGTCATCGCGTCCCGGCCTGGTCCTGGCCACGGCGCTGCTGGCGGGAGTGGGCTGGGCGGGCGCGGCGCTGCGCACCGGCTTCAGGAGGATCCCTGACTTCTCCGCCGCTCCGATCAGCACCCCTGGCGGGATGGTTCCCCCGTGGATCAGCGAGGTGATCATCGCCGGCTACGAGGCGGCCCTGCTGGTGAGCCTGCCCACTGCGCTGCTGGCGGCCGGCGCCGGGCCGAACCCGTTGCTCCTGGTGATCCAGGCGGTGGTCAGCACCGGCGTCGTCGCCTGGGGCATCAGCGAGGGCGGCAGCCAGCGGTGACCGGCCCCGCCTGGCACTGACCGGCGCTTCGCACCCCGGATGCGTCGGTGGCGCCCAGGCCGCCCTGCCTGGGGAACCGGGCCGAAGCCGGGCCCCGCAGACGTGGGCGGTGTCACGGGGGTCGTGGCGCCGGCGGCCTTGGGCTGCGGGGCGGGCGCTGGTAGCCTTCGTATTCGACCGGCCGGGGCTCGTCCCCGGCGCACAAGCGGAGAGATCCCACCTTGATCCCAGCAGGGGACCGGGTTCGTGCGAGGGCACCAGCCCTTCGCGGTCGCCCCACGGCCTTGGCCGGGTGGCGCGCCGTGCTCATTCGAGGCCTCCGACCTGTGCAGGGACGGGGGCCTTCCTCCGTTCCAGCGGTCTTCCGCGACTCTAGAGTGAGGAACCGCCATCAGCGAGCCCCGTATCAACGAACGGATCCGCGTTCCCGAAGTCCGTCTCGTCGGCCCCAGCGGCGAGCAGGTCGGCGTGGTGCGCGTCGAGGACGCCCTGCGCCTGGCCGAGGAGGCCGACCTGGACCTGGTTGAGGTCGCGCCCGACGCACGCCCCCCGGTGTGCAAGCTCATGGACTACGGCAAGTTCAAGTACGAGTCGGCCATGAAGGCGCGCGACGCCCGACGCAACCAGGCCAACACCCAGCTCAAGGAGATCCAGTTCCGCCCCAAGATCGATGAGCACGACTACGCCACCAAGCGCGGGCATGTCGAGCGATTCCTCAAGGGCGGGGACAAGGTCAAGTGCATCGTGCGCTTCCGCGGCCGCGAGCAGTCCCGCCCCGAGCTGGGCATCCGCCTCCTCCAGGGCCTGGCCGAGGAGATGGCCGAGCTGGGGACCGTGGAGTCCCACCCCCGTCAGGACGGCCGCAACATGGTCATGGTCCTGGCCCCGGTCCGCAAGAAGGCCGAGGTCAAGTCCGATCAGCGCCGTCGTCGCGAGGAGGCGCGCGCCGCCCGCCGCGCTGAGAAGCACGCGGGCAGGGGCAGGGCCGCCGCGGCGCAGGAGCCCGCCCAGGAGGCCAAGGAGCCCGTGGAGCAGGCCTGAGGCCCCACGGATCCCCACCAGTCTTTGAGACCCACCCCCTCGCCACCGTGAGCGGGGTCCGCAGTCCCGGGTCGTGCACCGCGGGACCGAGAAGAGGAAGAATCATGCCGAAGAACAAGACGCACTCCGGTGCCAAGAAGCGCTTCCGGGTCACCGGCAGCGGCAAGCTCATGCGTGAGCAGGCCAACAAGCGCCACCTGCTGGAGGTCAAGTCCTCGCGGCGCAAGCGCAGGCTGTCGCAGGACCAGGCCGTCGCCCCGGCCGATGTCCGTCAGGTCAAGAAGCTGCTCGGTCGCTGACCGCCCTCACCATCTAGGAGTTATCACATGGCACGTGTGAAGCGGGCGGTCAACGCCCAGAAGAAGCGTCGTACCGTTCTGGAGAAGGCCTCGGGCTACCGCGGGCAGCGCTCGCGCCTCTACCGCAAGGCCAAGGAGCAGGTCACCCACTCAGGCGTCTACGCCTTCCGTGACCGCCGCGCCCGCAAGGGCGACTTCCGTCGCCTGTGGATCCAGCGCATCAATGCCGCGGCTCGTGCGGAGGGCCTGACCTACAACCGCTTCATCCAGGGCCTGGGCCTGGCTGGGGTCGAGGTGGACCGCCGCATGCTCGCCGAGCTGGCCGTCAACGAGCCGGCCGCCTTCTCCGCCCTGGTGGAGACGGCCCGCAAGGCCCTGCCCCAGGACGTCAACGCCCCCAAGGCCTGAGGCCGACGGCTTGAGGCTGACGCCCTGAGAACGGCGGCTCCCGCCCGACGGCGGGCCCCGTCCACTCGCGCTTGACGGCGCCGCACCCTCCCCGCGGGGGGTGTCGGCGCCGTCGTCGTGCCTGTGCGGCCGGCGCCGGTGATGGGCGGGGAGCAGCGGGGCGTGCGCGTGCCGGGGCATGGCCGTCCCGTAGGCTGGCGCCATGAGCCCCCGCACTGCCCGTGAGATGTCTGCCGACCCCGCCGAGCTGCTGGGTGAGGAGGATCAGGCGAGGCCCGAGCAGCGTCGCGGGCCCCGGCGGCGCAGCGCCACGCAGGGCGTGGGTGCGGGCGTGGAGGTGCTGTCGAACCCGTCGTCCACGCGGGTGGCCCGCGTGGCGGGCCTGGCGCGCAGGCAGGCGCGGGCCAAGCACCGGCGCTTCCTGGTCGAGGGGCCCCAGGGGGTGCGCGAGGCGGTGCGCTTCGCACCCCAGCGCGTCCTGGACGTCTACCTCACCGAGGCGGCGGCCGAGCGCCACAGCGGCATCTGGGGGGAGGCGGGGGAGGCCGGCCTGTACCGGCACCTGGTCAGTGAGCCGGTGATGGCGGCGATGAGCCCGGATGCCCAGGGCGTCCTGGCGGTGGTGGCCATGGGGGAGTCCTCGGGCAGTGAGGCGCTGGCGGCGGCTGTGGAGGGGGCGAGCCTGGTGGCGGTGCTCACCGAGGCCCAGGATCCGGGCAATGCGGGCACGATCATCCGGGCCGCCGACGCCGCGGGGGCGGACGCGGTGGTGCTAGTGCGGGGGAGTGCCGAGGCCACCTCCCCGAAGGTGGTGCGCGCCAGCGCTGGGAGCCTGTTCCACCTGCCGGTGGTCTCGGGCGTGGCCCTGGACGACGTGGTGGAGGCCCTGCATGGGGCGGGCCTGAGCGTACTGGCGGCCGATGGGCGGGGAGAGGTCGACCTGTTCGACTCCGGTGACCTACTGGGTCGGCCCTGCGCGTGGCTGCTGGGAAATGAGGCGCGAGGCCTGGCCTCCGAGGCGCTCAGCCGCGCCGACGCCGTGGTGTCCATCCCCCTGTACGGGCGGGCGGAGTCCCTCAACGTGGCCGCGGCGGCCGCGGTGTGCCTCTACGCCTCGGCGCGGGCCCAGCGCGGCGGGGCGGCCTGAGGGTTGATTCTCTGGCCGTTGGGAGGTGCTCAATGGGACGACAAGCGGGGATGCTCTCCTCTATTGGGTTGGTTGAGGTTGGGGTGTCTCTCCTGTCCTGTAGGCATGGTCGAAGGCCTTAGCGACATGCACAATGAGATCCTTCAACTCACTGCTGTAGTCTTGACCGATATAGTCTCGGTCATACGCCTGGACGATGCCTACGGTTTGGTTGGTTCCTGGTGAGAACCAAACCGCGAAGGCTGAATGAGGGCTATCTGGTGTAAGCACGACGTATGCACTGCTATTTGGAACGCCTGTGTCTACCTCGTATACGGTGTCAGAACTCTGCTCGGAACGCATAGAAGACACCCTAGCGTGGGAAATACCGCCATAACCGCCAGCTACTACACTATCTGGATTAGGAGATCCTCGAAGGAGAAGCCAAGGCATCTCCTCCAGGTAAATATTGCACTCTATGTTGGGAGGCTCATGAACAACATGTGCGCTAACCACTTTGTGATGCACTGCGTTGCTAACCTCACTTGTGTCGAGGAATCTGCATATGTATGGATCGGAAAATGTGGGCCGAGTGTTGTATCGAAAATTCCACCAGAACCCCAGCCCTCCTATTATCGTCAATGAAACTATTGTGACGATGACGATCAAGGCGCGCTTAGAAAACGGTGCGGGCAGGACTGAAGATGGTGGTGCATGACGGATCATATTGCCTGACAAGTTTCCTTACTTGATTCCGTACTGCTTCTTGAATGATTCAGCGTTCTTGCCAGATTATGGTTGGGTGCGGTCCTTTCGTACCAGTAATCGTCAACGTTAGTGCCGAAATTATTAAGATCGGCGCTTAGATGGGACGAATCTCCTGCGCCGTTCTTGACCCAGGTTTCAAATCCTTTCACTGCCTCCTTGCTGTCCAAATTAATCTGCTTAGAAGGTTATTCAGGGGTGTTTACTGGGGGTAGGTGTTCGGCGTGTTAGATGGGTGACGGCTCGTTGGTCTGAGAGAATCAGATTGCATAATGAAAACCTCTCAGGAACGAGCCGTCATGAGCAAGGGTATCACAGGCCTGGACAGGGCGCAGTTGAACCGTCTGGTGGAATTAGTAGTAAGGGATGAGGGGATCACTGGGGTGCCAAGGATCCTGGAGCCCCTCCAGAGCGTGCGGGTGACGCTGATGTATCTGCGCACCAATGCCTCTCAGGAGGCGATCGCCGAGATCATGGGGGTCTCCCAGCCCACGATCTCGCGTGCGATCGCGGTGATCACCCGGATCATCGCCAGGACCCTGGGCCCCCTGCTGGCCACCGCCGAGGAGGTCCCCCGCACCGGGGTGTACATCATCGATGGGACCCTTCTGCCCTGCTGGAGCTGGAAGGATCAGCCCGCACTGTTCTCGGGCAAGCACAAGCGCACCGGCCTGAACCTGCAGGTGCTGGTCGGCCCCACCGGGCGCCTGCGGTGGGCCTCCGACCCCCTGCCGGGAGCCACCCATGACGCCAAGGCCATCACAGCCTCGGGCGTTCTGGAGGGGCTCGACCTCGCCTGCTGCATCGGTGATAAGGGCTACGTCGGTACAGGAATCACCGTCCCCTACAAGAAACCACCCAACGGCAAGCTCACCAAGGCCCAGAAGCAGTCCAACACATCCCTGAACAAAACCCGCTACGTCGTCGAGAGAACCATCGCCCACATCAAATCATGGAAGATTCTGGCCCATGACTACAGGCGCCCGCTAGAAACCATCACAGCCACACTAGCCCTATACACCTACACCACCCCCTGAATAACCTTCCGCTACTGCCTACCAGAAGTCCTCAGTATCATCACCACCACCATCTCTGCCGTGCTGGTCGTCCTCACTTTGAACCAACCCGCCAGGTGGGATAAATAAGTTCAGTGTTATCCTCAGATGCGTCCCGTGAGTAGTCCTCCGGTTATCAGTTTATCGGTAAGCCACCCCAGCACCTTCGTCGAAGCCGATGTCGAAAGGTGTGATTAGTTTATCGTAAGGGAAGTAGAGGCCTTGGATCCATTCTTCCCACTCCTGCGCTCCTTGGGGGTCACTCTGAAGTTGTTCGGTGTCGATCGTGTGCTCGGGGGTTATCCAGTCGTAGATGGTGCTGTAGTCCCGCCCTTGGTAGTCAGTAAAGGAGTCGTCGGGCAATGCATCATATGCGGCGATCTGTGAGATTGCGGACTGAAGTAGGGTCCTTTTTGTCTCTTCACGGCTATCATCGATCTTGTTGAAATCAGGGTCGGATGTGGGGGATGCGGTCTGGAGCCCGCGGAAACTGTAGTCAGTGCGGGCACTCAATGCCGACTGGTATATAAAACCAATGAGCTGTCCGTCGCGTGAAAGAGAGACATGCAGCAACTTTCCAAGCTCCGCGCTGCTGCCGACGACCTTGCCGGGCGAGCTGTCTAGTACGGCATTCGTGTTTATTCTAGAGTGGTCCATGACCGCATCGATCATGATCTTCAGTGCGCGATCGTCGCTTCCTGCAACTCTGGTGAACTCTGTGATCTCAGTCGCGACGTTCTCTGTGATAGGCGCGGGCTTAAACTTATCATAGGGCGTTATTTGCAAGTCAGTTAGATTGCCTCGGGAATCATTGATCGATCCAAAACCTGCAGTATTTCTAATTTCGTTGATCGAGTGAGTCAGGATGACGGCGATGTCTCTCTTGGCGGTGGGTGAGTACTCTGTGACCCTTGAGGCGAGAAGAATAATTCCTCTGCCGGTTGCCCACGCAGCACGTGCTTGGGTGGACCTTTCTAGGTTATTGTCACGCAGAGATGCGGCCGCTTTGACGGCTGTGGAGAGTGCCTCGTAACTGGATGCTCTCCACTGATGGGTGCGTAGCTGTTCCCATCGTGATTGGGAGGCCGGCCCTGCCTGCCAATGGCCCTGGGAGTCGATCTGCCCATCTGGAGCAAGATACTCCATTGATTCCGAGGGGTCTTGACTGATCCTGACGAGTTCTGCTGTTAAAGGATCGTCATGGCGCCCCCAGACCCATCATGCCCCGCCGCAGGCGAGAGCAACGCATAACAATAGCACTATAAGCACAAGGTGCTTACGCCTATCACCTGAACGAACGTTCATTACAGAACCGCCTTTCATGACAGCCTTGCAGAGTGTAGCCAACTATTGCGAGAATAAAATAGGTATGAGGTTATCCTTTCAATATCAATCTAAGAGGGTTATTCACCGAAACAGAGCCTGCTTGCCTTTGCCCAGGTTGGGGGGCAACTTGCTTGAGCTCGTGAATAACCTTCTAAGATTTCAGATCTCAGGGTGTTATTCATGGGGGTTTGTTCGTGTCGTTAGTGGGCGCATCGGCCGTCTCGGGAGAGAATTGGGTTACCACACTCGATTCTCATGGGGAGACGGCCGGTGCGTTATCAGTCTACCACGGGGCTGTGCGATGAGGATGTCGATGAGCTTGTCCGGCGTATCGGTCAGATGCTCGAATCGCGGGGCCAGAGCCTGCTGGGCTACCGCCCGGGGCTCAGGCAGCAGGTGGAGCTGACCTTAGTTTTGGCGCGTCATAACATCTCCCAAGCCCTGGCCACCGAGATGTACGGTATTTCTCAGCCCACTGTCTCCAGGGTCTGGAGGCGCATGGTGCCCCTGCTGACTCATGTGCTGGCCATGACTGGGATCTGCCTGGCCCAGGCCGTGGCCCAGGGCAGCCTCCTGCTCGTGGATGGCACCCCGATCCCCACTGGCAACAGGCCCGCAGCCGGCAGGCAGGTCGAGAAGGCCAACTACTCAGGCAAGCACCACGCCCAGTGCCTGAGCGTCCAGGTCGCCGCCACCACCGACGGCACTCTCGTGGCAGTATCGGACCCGGTGCCCGGCTCACGCCACGACAGCGCCGCCCTTGGCCTGTGCGGCTGGGATGAAATCCTTACCGGCGCCGATTGGATCGCCGACACCGCCTACACCGCACACGGTGCGCTGACCCCTATCAAGAAGATTCCAGGCAGAGATCGCCTGGAGTGAGAAAAATAGTTCAATAGGGCTGTATCATCCACACGCGCCGCTATCGAGCACACCATCGCCACATTGAAGAAATGGAAAATCCTATCCACCGGCTACCGCCACCGCCTGGCAGAACTCCCCAGCATCATCACCCTGATCACCAAACTCGAGCTCTACAGAATAGGCTGGTAAACCCCCACATGAATAACACCCTCAGTGTGCGGGTTTTGGGGTACCGTGGAGCCCAGAAATGCAGCACACTGATTGCTCGATCGTATTTACCCGTTCGAGTGCGCATCTGGGCGGAACCACTCCGATGAGAGTCTCGGTTGCCTATCATGCAACCTATGATGCCTCCGACGGTTCGTCCGGAAATTTGGGTACTACAACCACAACAAGCACTCATCACGTTCCAGTGGCCGAGGCTCAGACCCTCAATAGTAATCCTAATAATTGACGGGCGGTTAGACTGCTGGTGTTTTAGGAAGGTTATTCAGGGGTTGGTGTAGGTGTATAGGGATAGGGTGGCCGTGATGGTTTCTTTGAAGGTGTGAAGCGCCCTGGGTTTCGTTCCGTGGTTAGACGACCGCGCCCGCGACCGTCTAACCACGGAACGAAACCCAGGGCGCTTCAACTTGATGAAGGGCACCCTAACATCGGACCAGGGCAGCGAGATGGCCCGCCACGCTGCCCTGTACCGGGGCCACCGACATGCCGGTCTACTTCGCCGATCCCCACAGCCCATGGCAACGAGGCAGCAACGAGAACACAGGTGGCCTGATCCGCGAGTACCTACCCAAAGGAACCCCCACCCCCCAGCACCAGCCCTACCTGACCGCCATCGCCGAACGAGCACGGGTGAACGCCCCCGCGCCACCCCGGACTACCCCACCTCACGCTAAGCCTTCGAACGCCTCCTCGTTGCTTCCACCCCTTGACACCAAGCAGCCACTTTAGCCCTATGCACCTACACCAACCCCTGAATAACCTTCTTTAGTTCGCATCCTTTGCGGGCGATGTCACTAGCGGTGTGGAATCCTGTGGTTTAGAGTTAGACAGAGGATATCGAACTTGTACGGCCTGAGCTGTGTATTGCAACAGTGAGATAGTCATGTCTTTTATTTTATCGTCGGTCAGTGTCTGATTCCTGCTAAGCTCATAGAAATTGATGGACAGCGTTCGTTCGCTTGTGGAGAACCACACTGCGTAGCCTTCGATGATATCCTGCCGAGGGTTCAATACAAAGTAACTATTCCCATCGAGTCCTAGATCAAGTCGATCAACCTCGAAGCCGTGATTCTCCGGCTCTGCAGTCACGCGCTCTTCGGTGATCTTTGTTGAAGCGATACTCCAGAACCAGGGGTCGTCAACATAACTAATTCGTACACTA
The DNA here is from genome assembly GCF_019974135.1 of Actinomyces capricornis. NCBI lineage: Bacteria > Bacillati > Actinomycetota > Actinomycetes > Actinomycetales > Actinomycetaceae > Actinomyces > Actinomyces capricornis. Next base: position 74,664 of record NZ_AP025017.1, on the reverse strand, counting down.
CCAAAACCTTCGAATTCCAATGTGCAGGATAAATCCGGGATAAAATCGGTTGATCCGGTGTGAGCAAGGTAGTGAGAAACGACACGAACATCCGCAATTTCCTCGATTTTCGTTTTCGAAAAAGCGTCGCACACTGTTTCCGGAACGATTTCATCATCACCTGTCGTTCGATGACTTCTGTACCACCAGAGTGACGTTCCGACAGTAGTTGTTGCGAGCGTCAGGATAATCAAGAACATCAGGGAGCGATTTCTTGTGATTTTTTGTAGAGTGTTCCGTTTCGCAGCGCTACCATTCTTCTCCGCCATAAGCCCTCTTGAACTCTTTTTCATCAGTCCAGGGCTTAGTCTCCTGTTCGGTCCCTATCTCATTGAGTGTGCTTATTAGTTCGGCGTCACTCCCGTCATTGTCTTTAATCCAGCTATAGAAGCTCTTGATCTGTTCTTCCGTCTCCAGGGTGATTTCGTACCCACCGTTTTCATTTACTGAACACCAAGGATTCTCTTCTGGGTCGGGGATGTTGTTCACCAGCCCAGAATTCAAAGCGTTAGTGTATGCCGCACCCAGAAGCGCAGAGTTGTCGTGGTGACCTGTCGCATCAGGTGCTGAACTCCGTACTGTGGATAAACCCGTATTTACTACTGTAGCAGGAAAGGAAATATGTGGGGAGGGGACTGCTCCTAGGATCGACGTTGCCGCCATTGCCCCGTCGTAGATGCTGCTAGAATTCTCTGAGTTGTTGAGTGAAGTGAGAAGATTGATAACTTCTGCTTGATCGTCATACGTGGCTTTGATTTCATCAATGGTTGCAGCTCCCAGCCCGTTACGCGCTGAGGAGCGCGCGGCTGCATAAGCCGTCGTCCCTTTTGCGATTTCGTAATTCGCATCAGAAGAATCCGATACTTCATGGAGTAGCCTTGCTACAGAATTTTCTATGGTGCTGCTCTCTCCTCCATTAATGGTGATAGGCGCCGTTTTATAAGGCTCTTCGTCTCCTGGGATAATTTGACTTCTTGTTGCGATACCAGTTACTTCCGGGCCACAATTTCCTAACAGGATTCCAATGTTGTGCTCCGTGCTGTTCCACTGGATGCTATCGGTATTTTCGGCGAGTAAGGTCAGGCCCTTTGCTGTAACCCATGTTGCTCGGTCATCGATGGTGCTGTCGCTAGGCGGGCGCAAAGATGAAGCACCTGCCAAAGCTCTGCTAAGGCCATCTATTCCGGACGCCCCCCATTCCCTGTTGTTGAGCAACTCCCATCGTGCAACAGCCGCGGGACTGGGGTCGGTATGGATGCCGGGCGGCTCCCAATCTGGCATGAAATAGTTTACGGCTGCTTCAGGTCTATTTCCCATCGCGCTCATGACGCCAGCGAGTGGGTCGTCATCAGTAATGATGGGTTCCTCCTCAAGTCGTTCTGCGAGACGAAGAATGAAGTTATCATCGTAGTATGCATCTGGTGTGCTAAGAAGGCGGTTTAATTCCCCCAATCGCTGATGGCCGGAGGCGATTGCTGCCTCTGTAAAAGCGTTTGACTTGTCGAGGGCTTCAGCCCCATTCTGGCTCTGACTGTAAGATGCGAGTAGATGGCCCAGCATCGACGTCGCATTTGGGTTCGAATTATTTTCCTGTTCTAAGCCGCCTAGGATTCCTCCGTTATATGGGCGCTTCGATTCGTTTCCCAGTTCCCTTTGTTTGTTTGAAATGCGTTCGGAGAGATCAAGGTAGGCTTCTGGGGTCCATGTAGTAACAAAAGCAGCGCCATAGGTGGGAATGTCTTGATGTTTGGCTATCTCTGCCATAATCTCATTGATGTCACGCCCTTTGGATGATTTTCCGTCCCCTGAATCAAGTGCTTCCTGAAGTTCGGCAGACTCTGCCTGGGCGTTCTTCACGGATTCGGAGTTGTAGGACTTGACGTTGGTGACAGTGTCCATGTCGTTCCAATACGCCTCGGTGTCGACGGTTCCCTCAGGGGGATCCGGAAGATAGTATGATACGATGCCACTGCTATCGCTGGTAGTGATTCCGCTCGAATTTAGATCGATCGCCTCCTGTCTCCGAGTGCGCAACTGATCCGCGATGTTGAGAAGTTCGTTGGCGCACCCGCTCAGCGTCCCGGAACCAGGGCCGGGCGTCAGAAATGCCGGATAGGCTATGGTGGCATCCACAACAGAGGGAACCGGATCATGGTTCTCAGTGCTGGAATCCCTGATATTTTTTCTCTGGGCATTAATCGCGGTGGCTCTCTCCGTAAGATTGTTGATGACGGTCATCATGCCATTAATGTCGATCTGAATGAATGCCATGAGCTACTTCCTTCGGAGTTAAAAGTGAAACTGGAGTCGCGGAGATAAGGCCTGATAACAATTTAGGGCTTCGGCCACCTGGCTTCCGCTGAATCTCGGGGAACCTTCTCCATTCGGCTTTCGACAATGTCGTCTTCAGCGCTGGTGAGGTCGGATATGATGCTCTGTATCGCTGCATCCGAGGCTCCGACTTTCTCGCTGATTTTAGTGCGGTAGTCATCCGCCACCGGAGAGGTCCACACAGCCTCAGTCAAGCCCTCATCGATCTGGTCGGCGGTGGTGCCCGCGGAGGACGATAGGCCTGCGAGATGGTTCTGTGACGCTGTCGCCGTCTCCTTGATGTTCCTGATCGCCTCCAGTTTCGGGTTCGGAACAGTGTCGGAACTATCTTCAGTGTCAGGGTGTTATTCATGTGGGGGTTTACCAGCCTATTCTGTAGAGCTCGAGTTTGGTGATCAGGGTGATGATGCTGGGGAGTTCTGCCAGGCGGTGGCGGTAGCCGGTGGATAGGATTTTCCATTTCTTCAATGTGGCGATGGTGTGCTCGATAGCGGCGCGTGTGGATGATACAGCCCTATTGAACTATTTTTCTCACTCCAGGCGTTCTCTGCCTGGAATCTTCTTGATAGGGGTCAGCGCACCGTGTGCGGTGTAGGCGGTGTCGGCGATCCAATCGGCGCCGGTAAGGATTTCATCCCAGCCGCACAGGCCAAGGGCGGCGCTGTCGTGGCGTGAGCCGGGCACCGGGTCCGATACTGCCACGAGAGTGCCGTCGGTGGTGGCGGCGACCTGGACGCTCAGGCACTGGGCGTGGTGCTTGCCTGAGTAGTTGGCCTTCTCGACCTGCCTGCCGGCTGCGGGCCTGTTGCCAGTGGGGATCGGGGTGCCATCCACGAGCAGGAGGCTGCCCTGGGCCACGGCCTGGGCCAGGCAGATCCCAGTCATGGCCAGCACATGAGTCAGCAGGGGCACCATGCGCCTCCAGACCCTGGAGACAGTGGGCTGAGAAATACCGTACATCTCGGTGGCCAGGGCTTGGGAGATGTTATGACGCGCCAAAACTAAGGTCAGCTCCACCTGCTGCCTGAGCCCCGGGCGGTAGCCCAGCAGGCTCTGGCCCCGCGATTCGAGCATCTGACCGATACGCCGGACAAGCTCATCGACATCCTCATCGCACAGCCCCGTGGTAGACTGATAACGCACCGGCCGTCTCCCCATGAGAATCGAGTGTGGTAACCCAATTCTCTCCCGAGACGGCCGATGCGCCCACTAACGACACGAACAAACCCCCATGAATAACACCCTCAGGGCACATACAGGTGAACCTCATTCTTCGTCGGTCGATGATGAGAAGGTCGGTCGTGTGGCAACTAGGTTCGGATCTGATCGAGCACGGTCGGCGACCTGAGGCCGTGACCGCCTCTGGCTGGCGCTTGACTGGCGTTTGTTACAGTAGCATATCGGTCGCCAGCAATCAGGGATTCGACTCAGCGGCACCACTGCCGGGCCTCCGATCCTCCCGGCTGCACTCGCCGGCCGACCTGACGCGGCGTGATGCCAGGGCTACGTCCCTCGCAGTGCCCCTCGCAGTCCTGATGCGCGCGGCTCCGGCCCGCCCGCTGGTCCTGGCAGTCAGCTCCGTTCCAGCCTTGCAATCGCAGATGTTACGTCCATGTCACGTCCGTCACTGCGTGGGTGCTAGGCTCCCTAGCACGCGACTGGCCCTGCCTCGCAGGATGAGCCCGGACAGGCGGGCCCCGGCCGCGGACCTGATGGAGTCGAACGGGAGGGAATGCAGTGCGCATGCGGATGTGCTGCTGTTGCTGTCGCTGAGACAGCACTCCCTTCCATCCGCCTAAGACCGAGACGAGGCACTCGTGAGCACTGCCCCAGCCCCCAGCAGCACCCCGCACAGCACAGATCCGCACGACCCCCAGGGTGACCCGGCCGCTTCCCTGCCCGGCCGCGAGGGTGAGCCCCTGGTGAGCATCCAGCACGTCACCAAGCACTTCGGGGACTTCACCGCCCTCAACGACGTCAGCCTGGACATCGCCCGTGGCGAGGTCGTCGCCGTCATCGGCGCCTCCGGATCGGGCAAGTCCACCCTGTGCCGCACCATCAACCGCCTGGAGACCATCAGCTCGGGCCGCATCATCATCGACGGCCGGCCCCTGCCAGAGGAGGGCAAGGAGCTGGCCCGCCTGCGCGCCGAGGTTGGCATGGTCTTCCAGTCCTTCAACCTCTTCCCCCATCGCACAGTGCTGGACAACATCACCCTGGCGCCCATCAACGTGCGCCGCATCCCCAAGGACCAGGCCACCGCCAGGGCCCACGAGCTCCTGGCCCGCGTGGGCCTGGCCGACCAGGCCGCCAAGCGCCCCCCGCAGCTCTCCGGCGGCCAGGCCCAGCGCGTGGCCATCGCCCGCGCCCTGGCCATGGACCCCAAGGTCATGCTCTTCGACGAGCCCACCTCCGCCCTGGACCCCGAGATGATCAACGAGGTCCTCGACGTCATCGGCGACCTGGCGGCCTCGGGCATGACCATGCTCGTGGTCACCCACGAGATGGGCTTCGCGCGCAACGTGGCCGACCGCGTCATCTTCATGGACGGCGGCCAGATCGTCGAGCAGGGCGAGCCCACCGCCTTCTTCGACGCCCCGCGCATCGAGCGCGCCCGCGACTTCCTGTCCAAGATCCTCAGCCACTAGCACGGCCTGCGCCGTCCGCCCGCTGTCCATCCACCCAGACGACCCAGACGACCCAGCCCACTGAGACCACCAGACCACCCCGGGCCCGCCACCATGAAAGGAAGTCCCATGACCGCTCTGACCCGACGCACCCTCCTGGGCGCCGCCAGCGCTGCCTCCCTGGCCACCGTCCTGGCCGCCTGCTCCGACACCGGGGCCGACGGCACCGCCGTGGCCAGCTCGACCTCCGGGGCCGACTACGGCACGGTCATCAACTCCGGGCCCGTGGCCCCCGCCGAGGCCGTGGCCGCCTCCACCTGGGCCACCGCCATCAAGGAGGCCGGCAAGCTCCAGATCGGCGGCACCAAGGTCTCTCTCGTCTTCTCCCAGGAGGACCCCACCACCGGCGAGCTCAAGGGCTTCGACGCCGGACTTGCCCAGACTCTGGCCCGCTACATCATCGGCGGCGACGACGCGGCCTCCCTGGTGGAGGTCACCCAGGCCACCTCCGACACCCGCGAGACCCTCCTGGAGAACGGCCAGGTCCAGGCCGTCATCGCCTCCTACACCATCAAGCCCGAGCGAGCCGAGAAGGTCTCCTTCGCCGGCCCCTACTACTTCTCGGGCCAGGCCATCCTGGTCAAGTCCTCCACTACCAGCATCAAGGGCGTGGAGGACCTGGCCGGGGTCAAGGTCGCCGTCCAGTCCAGCGCCACCTCCGGGAAGGCCTTGGCCCAGCACGCACCCCAGGCCCAGGCCGTCCAGTTCGAGGACGACTCCAAGTGCTTGGCGGCCCTGGACGCCGGGCAGGTCGAGGCCTACGTCCTCGACCAGGCCCTCCTGCTGTCCCACGCGGCCGCCAACGACCAGTACACGATCGTCGGCGAGCCCTTCACCGAGGACCCCTACGGCATCGGCCTGCCCAAGGACTCCGACGCCCAGGCCTTCGTCAACACCTTCCTGCAGGCCATCTACGACGACGGTACCTGGGCCGCCATCTGGTCGGCCACCATTGGAGACGTCGTCGGCGGCCAGGCCCCCAAGCCGCCGCAGATCGGCTCCGTGCCCGGCTCGGAGGCCGCCGGCTCCGCCTCGCCGTCGGCCGATACCGGCGAGCAGGCCACCGACGCCGCCTCCGCGGATCCCACCGACGCCGACCAGGCCTCCGAGGCGCCCTCGCCGGACCCCGCCGACGGCGCCAGCCAGGCGCCCGACCAGGGATCCGGTCAGGACTCCGAGACCCAGGCGTCCCCGGGCCTGTCCCCGCAGCCGACCGAGTGAGCCACCAGTGAGCCGCTGAGGCGCCGGGGCGGGTCCCGGCCAGTGCGGGCCGGCTGGTCCGCACCCGGCCCGCTATGGGCCCGTCCCGGCGCCCTCGACCCTGATCACCACCGCCTCCCAGGAGGAACCGCATGAATGTCATCACCGACAACCTCGGGATGATCGGCTCCGGCCTTGCCACCACCCTGCTCATCGCCACCCTGGCCTATGCCGGGGCCCTGGCGCTGGGCACCATCATGGCGGTCTTCCGCGTCGGCCCCATCCCGCCGCTGCGGGTCCTGGCCTCGGCCTGGGTGGTCGCCGCCTGCAATGTCCCGGTCCTGTGCCTCATGATCCTGCTGGCCTTCGGCGCCCCCCGCCTGGGGGTGGGCATCTCGCTGTTCTGGTCGGTGGTGGCGGCCATCGTCTTCTCCGGGTCGGGCTTCGTGTGCGAGACGCTGCGCAGCGGCGTCAACTCGGTTCCCAAGGGCCAGATCGAGGCGGCCCGCGCCCTGGGCATGCCCTTCGGCTTCATCATCCGCACCGTGGTGCTGCCCCAGGCCTTCGTGCGCACCATCCAGCCACTGGTCAACATCTTCATCTCCTGCCTCATCGGCTCGGCCCTGGCCGCCGCCGTCGGCGTGCCCGAGCTGACCAACGTCACCCAGCAGCTCAACATCGTCTACAGCGAGGCCGTCATCACCTTCCTGCTCGCGGGCCTGATCTACCTGGCCATCGCCTTCGGGGCCACCAAGATCGGGAGCCTGCTCGAGCGCGCCACCTCAGGAGGACGAGCATGACCTCACCCGCCGCTCTAGGCACCGTCCTGGGAACCGGTCTGGGGCGCCGTCGCCCCCAGGGCCCCACCGACGCCGACCTGCTCTTCGACGCCCCCGGCCCCCGGACACGGCGCCGCATCCTGTGGACCTCCATCCTCGTCAGTGCCGTGCTGGTGGCCCTGGTGGCCCTCGCCCTCTACCAGGCCCACCTGGCGGGACAGCTCGCCTACCCCAAGTGGCGCTACTTCCTGGGCCGCTCCACCGTCGCCTTCCTGCTGTCGGCCCTGCGCGACACGCTCATCGCCGCGGGCATCGCCGCGCTCATCTCCTTCCCCCTGGGGGTGCTGCTGGGCTGGATCCGCCTGGCCCGCAGCACCGCCGTGCGCCTGGTGGTGGGCACGTGGATCGACGCCATGCGCGCCATCCCCATGCTGCTGCTCATCTACTTCTTCCTCCTGGCCGTCCCGCCCCTGACCGGCTACACCCTGCCCACTATGTGGATGCTCGTGGTCCCGATCTTCATGTGCTCCTCGGCCACCACCGCGGAGGTCTTCCGGGCCGGCGTCCTGGCGCTGGACAAGGGCCAGAGCGAGGCCGCCCAGGCCCTGGGCATGAGCCGGGGCCAGACCATGCGGCTCATCCTGGCGCCCCAGGCCCTGCGCCTCATGCTCCCCACCCTCATCACCCAGCTGGTGACCATCCTCAAGGACACCTCCCTGGGCTACGTGGTGGCCTACAACGAGCTCATGTACGCCGGCCGGCGCCTGGAGACCTTCGCCCGCAGCGAGTACCGCCTGGACATCTACCTCCAGACCTACCTGGTCATCGCCCTCATCTACCTGCTGGCCAACTGGGCCCTGGGCGTCCTGGCCCGCAAGGTCGAGGCCCGCACCCGCGCCTAGGCGTCCTTCCCCGTGACGCTGAGGACGGGGAGGGCAGGGCCGGTGGCGGTGCGGCCCGCGCCCTGGGAGGGCCGGAGGCTCGGGACGGTCGCGGGACTGCATGGTGGGCGTCGTTTGGCGGAAAGGTCGTCACGTCGCGGAATGGACGTACCTTGCAGGTGTCGTCCATTCCGCCAAGTGACGCCGTTGTCGCGAAGTGACGCCCAATCGCACCCGCCCCACCACCAGCCGTGGGCCCGCTGCACATCTTCGGCCCCGAGCGGGCGGGGAACGGCCCCAGGATCGGCGTGATTCCGCGGCCCGGCCGGGCGACTGCCGGCTGAAGATGTGCAGCGGGCACCGGGCTGCACATCTTCAGCACCGCCGCCGCCCCGCAACCCCGACCTTTCGGCATGATCCGGTCGGCCCGCTCCTTGAAGATGTGCAGCAGCACGCCGCAGGCAGGGGCGGCGCCCGCGGCGCGGCGGTGAGACAGGATTTCAGCGCTGTCCCCGCCGCGGACTACCCTGGGCGCGGAGTACCACCCACCGGAAGGCACTGCAGATGACTGATGCTCACAGCGCCCTCTCGCCCCTGGATGAGGCGGGCATCAACGCCCTGGTCGAGGCGGCCCTGGCCGCCATCGCCGAGGCCCAGGACCTCGCCGGCCTCAAGGAGGCGCGCCTGGCCTACATCGGGGACGCCTCCGCCCTGGCCCTGGCCAACCGCGCCATCGGGGGCCTGGACAAGGCCGACAAGCCCACCGCCGGCAGGCTCCTGGGCGCCGCCCGCGGGCGTATCGGCGCCGCCCTGGCCGCCCGCCAGGAGGAGCTGGAGGCCGCCGCCGAGGAGCAGATGCTGGCCACCGAGGCGGTCGATGTCACCGTGCCCACCACCCGCACGGCCCCCGGGGCCCGCCACCCCCTCGACCTGCTCATCGAGGAGGTCTCCGACTTCTTCAGCTCCATGGGCTGGTCCATCGCCGAGGGGCCCGAGGTCGAGCACGAGTGGTACGACTTCGACGCCCTGAACTTCGACACCGACCACCCCGCCCGCCAGATGCAGGACACCTTCTACATCCAGGGCGAGTCGGTGGGCGCCGGACCGGGCGAGCCGGCCAACCTCGTCCTGCGCACCCACACCTCCCCGGTCCAGGCCCGGGTCATGCTGGACCAGGAGCCGCCCCTGTACGTGGCCTGCCCCGGCAAGGTCTTCCGCTCCGACGAGCTCGACGCTACCCACACCCCCGTCTTCCACCAGGTCGAGGGCCTGGCGGTGGACAAGGGCCTGACCATGGCCCACCTCAAGGGCACGCTCGACCACTTCGCCCGGGCCATGTTCGGGCCCGAGGCCCGCACCCGCCTGCGCCCCTCCTTCTTCCCCTTCACCGAGCCCAGCGCCGAGATGGACCTGTGGTTCCCTCACAAGAAGGGCGGGCCCGGCTGGATCGAGTGGGGCGGCTGCGGCATGGTCAACCCCAATGTCCTGACCGCCTGCGGCATCGACCCCGAGGTCTACACCGGCTTCGCCTTCGGCATGGGCCTGGAGCGCACCCTCATGCTGCGCCACGGCATCGCCGACATGCACGACATCGTCGAGGGCGATATCCGCTTCTCCCAGCAGTTCGGCACCACCGGAAAGGGCCACTGACATGCCATACATCCCCCTGGAGTGGCTGCGCGAGCACGTCGATGTGCCCAGCGGCACCACCGCCGAGCAGTTGGCGGCCGACCTGGTGCGCGTGGGCCTGGAGGAGGAGCGCATCGTCCCCCCGGCCGTCACCGGCCCGCTGGTGGTCGGCAGGGTGCTGACCTTGGAGTCCAAGGAGCAGTCCAACGGCAAGGTCATCAACTACTGCCGCGTGGACGTGGGGCCCGAGCACAATGATGCCCCCGGCACCGGCAAGGAGCCCAGCGACCTGCCCAGCCGCGGCATCGTGTGCGGCGCCCACAACTTCGGCGTGGGGGACTCGGTGGTGGTCAGCCTGCCCGGCGCCGTCCTGCCCGGCGACTTCGCCATCTCGGCCCGCAAGACCTACGGGCACATCTCCGACGGCATGATCTGCTCGGCCCGCGAGCTGGGCATCGGGGAGGACCACGACGGCATCATCGTGCTCGACCAGTGGCTGGCCGAGCAGGGCCGCGACGGCGAGGAGCCCCCCGCCCCCGGAACCGACGCCCTGCCCCTGCTCGGCCTGGGCCAGGAGGTCCTGGAGATCAACGTCACCCCCGACCGGGGCTACTGCTTCTCCATGCGGGGCGTGGCCCGCGAGTACTCCCACGCCACCGGCGCCGCCTTCACCGACCCCGCCGACGGCGCCAATGCGGGCCTCTACCCCCAGGGCGTGGCGCCGGCCGGGCCGGAGGGCTTCCCCGTGGTCATCGAGGACGAGGCCCCCATCCACGGGCGGCCCGGCTGCGACCGGTACGTGGCCCGCGTCGTGCGCGGCATCGATCCCGCGGCCCCCTCCCCGGCCTGGATGCAGGAGCGGCTGACCGCCGCCGGGATGCGCCCCATCTCCCTGGCCGTAGACGTCACCAACTACGTCATGCTGGACCTGGGCCAGCCCCTGCACGCCTTCGACCTGGCCAAGTTGACGGCGCCGGTGGTGGTGCGCCGTGCCAGGCCGGGGGAGTCCCTGACCTTCCTGGACGAGGCCACCCGCGACCTTGACCCCGAGGACCTGGTCATCACCGACTCCACCGGTGGCCGGGGCGCGCGCCCCCTGGTCCTGGCCGGGGTCTTCGGCGGGGCCGCCGCCGAGGTCGATGAGACCACCACCGACCTGCTCATCGAGGCCGCGCACTTCGACCCCGTCTCCGTGGCCCGCTCGGCGCGGCGCCACCGCCTGCCCACCGAGTCCTCCAAGCGCAATGAGCGCGGCGTGGACCCCGCCCTGCCGCCGGTGGCCGCCCAGAGGGCCGTCGACCTGCTCGTGGAGTACGGGGGCGGCACCGCCGAGCCCACCGCCACGGATCTCGACCGCACGGCGCCCCCCGAGCCGCTCCTCATCCGCGCCGACGCCGCCCAGCGCCTCACCGGGGTCGCCTACGGCACGCCGCGGGTCACCGAGCTGCTGGAGATGATCGGCTGCACGGTCCGGCCCGCGGGCACCGACGAGGAGGGCCGCGAGCTGCTCGCGGTCACCCCGCCGACCTGGCGGCCCGACCTCGTGGGCGCCGCCCACCTGGCCGAGGAGGTGGCCCGCCTCGACGGCTACGACTCCATCCCCGTCATCATCCCCACCGCGCCGGCCGGATCGGGCCTGACCGCCCGTCAGCGGGCCTGCCGCGAGGTCGTGCGGGCCCTGGCCGGGGCGGGCCTGACCCAGGTGCTGACCTACCCCTTCATCGGCGATATCCACGACCGCCTGGAGATCCCCGAGGGCGACCCGCGGCGCCGGGCCGCGGCCCTGGCCAACCCCCTGGCCGAGGACGCGCCCCTGCTGCGCACCAGCGTCCTGGACTCCCTGGTGGAGGCCGCCCGCCGCAACGCCTCGCGCGGACTGCCCGACCTGGCCATCTACGAGCTCGGCGCCGTCACCCGCCCCGCGGGCACCGTGCCCGCGCCGATCCCCGGCGTGGAGCACCGCCCGAGCCCCGAGCAGATCGAGGCCCTGGAGGCGGGCATCCCCGCCCAGCCGACGCATATCGCCGCCGTCCTGGCCGGGCAGGCCCAGGCCGCCGGGGTCCTGGGCGCGGGCCGCCCCTGGGACTGGGCCGACGCCGTCGAGGTCGTGCGCACCGTGGCCCGCACCCTGGGCGTGGGCGTGGAGGCCGGTGCCCCCGTCGAGCCGGTGGCCCCCTGGCACCCCGGCCGCACCGCCGAGCTGCGCCTGCCCGCCACGCGGCGGGGCAAGGAGCTCCAGGCCGGGCCGGTGGTCGCCCACGCCGGCGAGCTCCACCCGCGCGTGGTCCGCACCCTGGGCCTGCCGGCGCGCACCTGCGCCGTGGAAATCGACCTGGAGCCGCTGCTGGCGGCCGCCGAGGCGGCGGGCGCCCTCCAGGTGGCCCCCGTCTCCACCTTCCCCGCCGCCAAGGAGGACATCGCCCTGGTGGTCGAGGAGCCGGTGCCCGCCGCCGCCGTCGAGGCCGTGGTGCGCCAGGCCGCCGGGGACCTGGCCGAGGAGGTGCGCCTCTTCGACGTCTTCCGCGGGCCCCAGTTGGGAGAGGGCAGGAAGTCCCTGGCCTTCTCCCTGGTGCTGCGCGCCGCCGACCGCACCCTGACCGCCGAGGAGACCGCGGCGGTGCGCAAGCGGGTGGTCAAGCGCGCCGCCAAGGCCCTGGGCGCCGAGCTGCGCTCCTGAAGGCCACAGGCCGCTTCTCACGGACTCGCGCGGCGGGCAGGTGAGAAGCGGCCGGGCCCCATCAGCGCCGCTGACGGGGCTCGGAGGCGCCCACGGGGCCGCTGCCCGCGGGCGGACCGGAGTGGGATGTGTTTCTCCTAACAGCACCAGGATCTGGGTATCGGGTCCCACCATGAGGGGCCGGATCTGTGAATACTGTCGCGTATGAAGATTCTGCTCACATCATCCTCCCGCCACGGCTCCACCGATGAGGTCGCGGCCGTCATCGCCCAGCGGCTGCGCGAGGCCGCGGTCGAGGTGGATCAGGCCCACCCCGAGGATGTCGAGTCCGTGGAGGGCTATGACGCCTTCATCATGGGCAGCGCCGTATACATGACCAAGTGGACCAATGAGGCGGTGGACTTCACCCGGCGGTTCCGCACGACTCTGGCCGCCAAGCCGGTGTGGGCCTTCTCCGTGGGCCTGTCCGGGGTGGCCGACGGGCAGGCCGCCGACCCGCTGCGCATCGGCCCGGTGCTCCTGGCCCTGGAGCCCGAGGATCACATCTGCTTCGCCGGGCGCTTCGCCCCCGACCGGCTCAACCTGCGCGAGCGCTCCATCGCCCGCCTGGGCGGCGCCTCCGAGGGGGACTACCGCGACTGGGATCAGGTCACCCAGTGGGCCGACGCCATCATCACCTCCCTGCACGACACCACGGCCTGACGCGCCCCGTGCCGGCATAGGGCCGGCAAAGGGCCGGCACTGTGCCGACGTGCCGGCCTCGCGCCGGCACAGCGCGGACGCAGTGCGGACGCAGCGCAGGGGATCATGCGGCGCGATCCGGCTGCTGGCAGGGTGCGGGGCATGGGGCGGGGCCCTGCGGCCCCGCCCGTTTTGCATTTGTATGCATCGGTCGTATGGTTTCTGCATGACTTTCTCCGTGGCCGTCGCCGGCGCCACCGGGTACGCCGGTGGCGAGGCCCTGCGCCTGCTGAGCACCCACCCGGATATCGAGATCGGCGTGCTCAGCGCCGCCTCCTCGGCCGGCACCCTCCTGGGGCAGCACCACCACCACCTGGCCCACCTGGCCCAGCGCCGCGTGGAGGCCACCGACGCCGCCGCCCTGGCCGGGCACGACGCCGTCGTCCTGGCCCTGCCCCACGGGGCCTCGGGAGCCGTGACGGCGGCCATCGAGAAGGAGGCCGCCGCCCAGGGCGTCGACCCGCTGCTCATCGACTGCGGCGCCGACCACCGGCTGACCGACCCCGCCGCCTGGGCCGCCTTCTACGGCCAGGACAGCCCCTACGCCGGTGCCTGGGCCTACGGCATGCCCGAGCTCCTCCACGCCGGGGAGACCACCGCGGCCCGCCAGCGCGCCGAGCTGGCCGCCACCCGGCGCATCGCCGTGCCCGGCTGCAATGTCACCGCCGTGACGCTGGCCCTCCAGCCTGGCATCGCCGCAGGCCTGGTGGACACCGGCGACCAGGCGCCCCCGATCACCGCGGTCCTGGCCGTGGGCTACTCCGGGGCCGGCAAGGCCCTCAAGCCGCACCTGAGCGCCGCCGAGGCCCTGGGCTCGGCCCAGCCCTACGCCGTGGGCGGCACCCACCGCCACATCCCCGAGATCACCCAGAACCTCACCGTCGCCGGGGGCGGGCCCGGGGCCGCACGGATTTCCTTCACCCCCGTCCTGGTGCCCATGAGCCGCGGCATCCTGGCCACCGTCACCGCCGGGGCCACCAGCGCCATCACCCGGGCCGAGGACCCCACCGCCGCCCTGCGCCGCGCCTGGGGCGCCGCCTACGGCGCGCCCGGCCAGGGCGAGCCCCTCATCGACCTGCTGCCCGAGGGAGTCTGGCCCACCACCGCCGCCGTGGCGGGCAGCGGCCTGGCCGCCGTCCAGGTGGCCTACGACCCGGTGGCGCGCACGATCACCGCCCTGTGCGCCATCGACAACCTGGGCAAGGGCACCGCCTCGGCGGCCCTCCAGAGCCTCAACCTCGCCCTGGGCCTGCCCGAGGCCACGGGCGTCATCGCACAGGGAGTCGCGCCATGAGTGTCACCGCCGCCCAGGGCTTCCGCGCCGCCGGGGTCAGTGCCGGTCTCAAGGAATCCGGAAGGCCCGACCTGGCCCTGGTGGTCAACGACGGCCCGCTGCACACCGCCGCGGGAGTCTTCACCACCAACCGGGTGGTGGCCGCTCCCGTGGTCTGGTCGCGCCGCATCATCGAGCAGGCCACGGGCGGGGGCCCCGCCCCGGACGCGGGTGAGGGCGCCGTCGTGCCCCCGGCGCCCCCGCAGAACGAGGCCGCGACCGGCCCGCGCGCCGTCGTCCTCAACTCCGGCTCGGCCAACGCCTGCACCGGGGCGCGCGGCGAGCACGACACCGCCGCCACCGCCACCGAGGTGGCCGACCTGCTGGGATGCCGGGCCGACCAGGTGCTCGTGTGCTCCACCGGCGTCATCGGCGCCCCCCTGGACATGCCCCGCCTCCTGGCAGGTGCCAGGAGCGCCGCCCAGGCCCTGGGTACAGGCCTGGAGCGCGGGCATGAGGCCGCCGTGGCCATCATGACCACCGACACCGTCCCCAAGGAGGATGCCCTGGAGGTCGAGGGGCCCCAGGGGCGCTGGACCATCGGGGGCATGATCAAGGGCGTGGGCATGCTCGCCCCCGGCATGGCCACCATGCTGGCCGTCATCACCACCGACGCCGTCGTCGGCCCCCAGCAGGCCCAGCGGGCCCTAAGCGCCGCCACCGCCCGTACCGTCAACCGCATCAACTCCGACGGGTGCATGTCCACCAACGACACCGTCCTGCTCCTGGCCTCCGGCGCCTCGGGCGCCGCACCCGCCCCCGAGGAGCTCGAGGCTGCCGTCGAGCAGATCCTGGGCCGCCTGGGCCGCAGGCTCGTGGCCGACGCCGAGGGCGCCACCCACGACATCGCCATCACCGTCACCGGCGCCGTCAGCGAGAAGGCCGCCGAGGCCGCCGCCCGCACCGTCAGCTCCTCCAACCTCCTCAAGTGCGCCGTGGCCGGCGGCGACCCCAACTGGGGCAGGGTCCTGTCACAGCTGGGCACCGTCCCCGAGGAGGCCTGCCCCTTCGACCCCCAGGAGGTGGATGTGACCATCAACGGCGTGACCATCTTCCGCCACGGCGCCCTGGGCGAGGACCGCAGCCTGGTGGACATGAGCCCGCGCGAGACCCGCATCGACATCGATCTGGGCGCGGGCCCGGCCCAGGCCACCGTATGGACCAACGACCTGACCCACGGCTACGTCACCATCAACGCGGACTACACCACATGAGCACCTCCCACACCCCCCGGCCCACCACCCGCCGGCCCACCTCACTGACCGACCAGCAGAAGGCCTCGGTGCTGCTGGAGGCCGTGCCCTGGCTGCGCACCTACAAGGGCGCCACCATGGTCATCAAGTACGGCGGCAACGCCATGGTCGACGAGGAGCTCAAGCGGGCCTTCGCCCAGGACGTCCTCTTCCTCCACCAGGTCGGGGTCAGGCCCGTCGTCGTCCACGGCGGCGGCCCCCAGATCAACGCCATGCTCACCCGCCTGGGCATCGACTCGGAGTTCCGCGGGGGCCTGCGCGTGACCACCCCCGAGGTCATGGACGTGGTCCGCATGGTCCTCACCGGCTCGGTCCAGCGCGAGCTGGTCTCCCTGCTCAACAAGGACGGCTCGGCCGCCGTGGGCATCAGCGGCGAGGACGGCGGCCTGCTCCAGGCCCGCCAGAGGCCGGCCACCGTCAACGGCCAGAGCGTGGATGTGGGGCTCGTGGGCGACGTCGTCGAGGTCAACCCCCAGCCCATCATCGACCTGCTCGACCAGGGGCGCATCCCCGTCATCTCCTCCGTGGCGCCCCTGTCCACCGACTCCTCCACGGTGCTCAACATCAACGCCGACACCGCCGCGGCCGCTATCGCCGTGGCCCTGAAGGCCCGCACCCTGCTCATGCTCACCGACGTCGAGGGGCTCTACGCGGCCTGGCCCGACCGCAGCTCGCTGGTGCCCTTCATCAGCGCCGCGGCCCTGGAGGAGCTCCTGCCCAGCCTGGAGACCGGCATGATCCCCAAGATGGAGGCCTGCCTGCGGGCCGTGCGCGGGGGAGTGGGCCAGGCCCATGTGGTCGACGGCCGCCAGGCCCACTGCATGCTCCTGGAGATCGTCACCGACGAGGGCGTGGGCACCGTCATCCACCCCGGGGACGCACCACTGCCCCCGCTCAGCGGAGGGAGGAGCCTATGAGCACCACCGGCGAGCACGCGGCCGGCGAGCACGCGGCCGACCAGCGCACCAGCGGTGAGCAGTGGTCCCAGCGCTACGCCCAGGCCGTGATGAACACCTTCGGCCCGCCCCAGCGGGCCCTGGTGCGGGGCCGGGGCACCCGCGTGTGGGACGCCGATGGCCGGGAGTACCTCGATCTGCTGGCGGGCATCGCCGTCAACTGCCTGGGCCATGCCCACCCCGCGATCCTCCAGGCCGTCACCGACCAGTTGTCCACCCTGGGCCATGTCTCCAACTTCTTCACCAACCCCGCCCAGGTGCGCCTGGCGGAGCGCCTGGCAGCCATCGTCTTCCCCGAGGAGCAGACCGGGCACGGGGACGGCGTCCAGGCCGGGCCGGCAGGCAGCACGGGCGGCGCAGGCAGCGCCGACAGCGTGGACAGCGCGGAGGGCACTGCCGGCGCCGGCAGCCGGGTCCGGGTCTTCCTGGCCAACTCCGGCACGGAGGCCAACGAGGCGGCTTTCAAGATCGCCCGCCGCCACGGCGGGAGCCGGCGCCCCCGCATCCTGGCCCTGGAGCGGGCCTTCCACGGCCGGACCATGGGCGCCCTGGCCCTGACCCACAAGGCCGCCTACCGCGAGCCCTTCGAGCCCCTGCCCGGCGGGGTGGAGTTCCTGCCCGCCGGCGACGCCCAGGCCCTGGAGCGGGCGATGGGCCCCGACGTCGCCGCCCTGGTCATCGAGCCGATCCAGGGCGAGGCCGGGGTGCGCGAGCTGGGTGAGGACTACCTGCGCGCCGCCCGGGAGCTGACCCGCAGCGCCGGGGCCCTGCTCATCTGCGACGAGGTGCAGACCGGCATGGGCCGCACCGGGGCCTGGATGGCCCACCACCTCCTGGCCCCCGGCGTGGTGCCCGACGTCGTCACCCTGGCCAAGGGCCTGGGCGGGGGCATCCCCATCGGCGCTCTTGTGGCCCGCGGCCAGGCCGCCGAGCTCCTGGGGCCGGGGCAGCACGGCACCACCTTCGGCGGCAACCCGGTGGCCAGCGCCGCCGCCCTGGCCGTCATCGAGACCATCGGCGAGCTCGGACTGCTCGACCATGCGCGCCGCCTGGGGGAGCAGTGGGCCCAGGAGCTCGCCCAGCTGCCCCAGGTCGCCCAGGTCCGGGGCCGCGGACTGCTGCTGGGCGTGGGCCTGGCCGCGGGCGCGCCCCCCGCACCCCAGGTGGCCTCGGCCCTCCTGGAGCGCGGCTTCATCGTCAACGCCCCAGGACCCGATACGATCCGCCTGGCCCCGCCCCTCATCCTCACCCCGCAGGAGGCCTCCTCGCTCACAGGGGCACTGGCCCAGGCCCTGGCAGAAAGGAGCAATCCATGAGTGAGATCCTCGACCGCACCAGCCCCTACCGCCAGACCACCGGCGCCTCGAGCCCCAGCACCAAGGCCGCCCGCCACGCCCTCATCGTGCGCATCCTGGCCAAGGAGCGCATCCGATCCCAGGGCCAGCTGCGCGACGCCCTGGCGGCCCGCGGCGTGAGCACCACCCAGGCCACGCTCTCGCGCGACCTGGTCGAGCTGCGCGCCACCAAGATCCGCTCGGCCGATGGCCAGGTCTACGCCATCCCCGAGGGCAGCGTCATGGGGCAGCTGGCCGGCCCGGCCCCGGCCCCGGGCACCGACTCCCTGGCCGACCACACCACCGCCCGACTGGCGCGCTGGTGCGCCGACCTGCTCGTCACCGTCGAGTGGGCCGAGGGCCAGGTGGTCCTGCGAACCCTGCCCGGTGCCGCCGAGCTCCTGGCCGCCGCCGTCGACGACGCCATGATGCCCGGGGTGCTGGGCTGCATCGCCGGGGACGACACCGTCCTGGTCATCACCCGCAGCTCCGAGATCTCCGCAGAGGTCTCCGGCCACCTGCTGGGCCTGGCCGACAGCCGTCCCAGATCCTGACCCGGGTCCGAGCGGACCCGATCCCGGAAGGACCCGGGCAGCCCCGCCCAGGAGGCCGGGCCCCACGGGCCCTCGCCCCTGCACACCCCGGGCAGCCACGGTCCTTCCCTCGTCGCCGGGCCCACCGGCGCCCCACCCCACAGCACCTCCCACCGAGACGATCCCGGCCGCCCGCGGGCGAGCAGGAGGAGACCAGTCATGATGACAAGCACTGAGCAGACCAGCGACAACAAGGACCGGGTGGTCCTGGCCTACTCCGGGGGCCTGGACACCTCCGTGGCCATCGGATGGATCGGCGAGCAGACCGGCAAGGAGGTCATCGCCGTCGCCGTGGACGTGGGCCAGGGCGGTGAGGACCTCGACGTCATCCGCCGGCGCGCCCTGGACTGCGGGGCGGTGGAGGCCTGGGTGGTCGATGCGCGCGAGGAGTTCGCCACCGACTTCTGCATGCCGGCCCTCAAGGCCAATGCCCTCTACCAGGGCACCTACCCCCTGGTCTCGGCCCTGTCCCGGCCCCTCATCGCCAAGCACCTGGTCCAGGCCGCCCGCCGCTTCGGGGCGGGCACCGTGGCCCACGGGTGCACCGGCAAGGGCAATGACCAGGTGCGCTTCGAGGTCTCCATCACCTCCATGGCCCCGGACATGACCTGCATCTCCCCGGTGCGCGACCTGGCCCTGACCCGGGACGTGGCCATCGACTACGCCGAGCGGCACTCGCTGCCCATCGAGACCACCAAGCACAACCCCTTCTCCATCGACCAGAACGTCTGGGGCCGGGCCATCGAGACCGGCTTCCTGGAGGACCTGTGGAACGCCCCCACCAAGGACGTCTACTCCTACACCGAGGATCCCACCTACCCGCCCCTGCCCGATGAGCTCGTCATCACCTTCGAGGAGGGCCTGCCGGTGGCCATCGACGAGCGGCCCGTGACCCCCCTGGAGGCGATCCAGGAGATGAACCGGCGCGCCGGCGCCCAGGGCGTGGGCCGCATCGACATCGTCGAGGACCGCCTCGTGGGCATCAAGTCCCGGGAGGTCTATGAGGCCCCCGGCGCCCTCGCCCTCATCGAGGCCCACCGCGCCCTGGAGGCGGTCACCCTCGAGCGCCTCCAGCTGCGCTACAAGCGGCAGATGGAGAGCACCTGGAGCGACCTGGTCTACGAGGCCCAGTGGTACTCCCCGCTCAAGCGCTCCATGGACGCCTTCATCGCCGACACCCAGCGCTACGTCAGCGGCGACATCCGCATGGTGCTGCACGGCGGGCGCGCCACCGTCAACGGGCGGCGCTCGGAGACCGGGCTGTACGACTTCAACCTGGCCACCTACGACGCCGGGGACACCTTCGACCAGTCCTCCTCGCGGGGCTTCATCGAGATCTACGGCCTGCAGTCCAAGCTGGCGGCCGCCCGCGACGTGCGCACGGGCCACGGGATGGGCTTCTGAGGCCGGGCAGGAGAGCAGCCCTCAGGCCCGGTCCCGGGGCGGCCATCCGCCCCGGGACCGGGCCCGCTGCATCTCAGGCGCCCTCGTCGCCGCCGTGGCGGCGCAGGTAGCGCGAGTCGTCATTGACGTAGGCGTAGTAGGCGCCGATGAGCAGGCCTCCGCCCACGAAGTTGCCCAGCAGCGCCACCGCCACATTGCCCATGGCCAGGGGGATGTCGATGCCGTGGTTGAGGCCGACGACGGTGAACAGCACGGTGTTGGCCACCGAGTGCTCCAGGCCCAGGAAGGCGAAGACGAAGACCGCGATGATCATCGAGAAGATCTTGGACCAGTCCTCGGCGATGTAGCCGTTGTAGATGAGCAGCATGGCCAGGTTGATCATGAAGTTGCACAGGATCGCCCTGATGAACAGGTCGGCCGCGCCCGAGGCCGAGGACAGGTAGCCGAGCTTGACCTCCACCGAGTGCAGGGCCTGCTCCCCGGTGGGCCCCTGGATGAGGGTGGAGAAGCGGTAGAGCAGGGCGAAGACGAGCCCCCCGGCGAAGTTGCCCAGGAAGCACAGGACCAGGACTCTCAGCCCCCGCCACCAGGAGATGCGGTGGTAGTAGCCGCCGATGACCACCACCATCATGTTGCTGGTCAGCAGCTCGGAGCGGGTGTAGTAGATGAAGACCAGGGCCGGCCCGAAGCACAGGGCCCCCAGGATCCTGCCCAGCCCGGCCAGGGAGGCCTCGCCCACGTGGATCTCATCGAGGATGCCCACGATGGCGTAGTTGACGACGTAGAAGACCGCCACGATCATCCCGGCCATGGCCGCCCGCATGAGGTAGCGGTGGGCCAGGGTGCCGGTCATGCGGGTCTTGGTCTCCAGGGCCTCAAGGACGGTGGAGATGAACTGCTTTCCGGGGAACAGGGCGTTGGGTGCGTCTGCCATGCCCCCATGCTTCCATGCGGTGGCCCGTGGCGGTGGCCACTGGCGCACCGGATGGTCCTGATGTTCCCTGTCTGTTCCCACTGTCGGCATCCCCCTGTCTCATGGCGCCGGGCGCCCGCCCGCCGGCGCTCCGGCGCCGGCCCACTCCAGGCCGGGGCCGGATGCGGGCCCCGGATGCAGGCCCCGCAGGCGGGGATGGGCCATGATGGGGCCATGACGAGCAGCCGCGCCGCCCAGCCCGACCCCCGCCCGACGGACTCCAGCCCGGCCCCCACAGCCCCGCAGGAGGCGGTGAGCCTGTGGGGAGGGCGCTTCAGCGGCGGGCCCTCCCAGGCGCTGGCCGCCTTGAGCGTGTCCACCCACGTCGACTGGCGCCTGGCCCGCTACGACATCGCCGGATCGCGCGCCCACGCCCGGGCGCTGCACGGGGCCGGGCTGCTGGACGGAGCGCAGCTGGAGGGGATGCTGGCCGCCCTGGACCGCCTGGAGGACGACGTCGTCTCCGGCGCCTTCGCCCCCGCGCCCTTCGATGAGGACGTGCACACCGCCCTGGAGCGCGGGCTCATCGAGCGCGCCGGGCAGGACCTGGGCGGGCGCCTGCGCGCCGGGCGCTCGCGCAACGACCAGATCGCCACCCTCATCCGCATGTACCTGCGCGACCAGGCCCGCCGCCTTGGCGGGCTCGTGCTCGACGTCGTCGACGCCCTCATCGACCAGGCCGCGGCGGCCGGGGAGCGCATCATGCCGGGGCGCACCCACCTCCAGCACGCCCAGCCGGTCCTGGTGGCCCACCACCTGCTGGCCCACGCCTGGCCGCTCATGCGCGACGTGGAGCGCCTGGAGGACTGGGACGCGCGCGCCGCCGTGTCCCCCTACGGCTCGGGCGCCCTGGCGGGCAGCTCCCTGGGCCTGGACCCCGACGCCGTGGCCGCGGACCTGGGCTTCGAAGGGGCGGTGGAGAACTCCATCGACGGCACCAGCGCCCGCGACGTCGTCGCCGAGCTGTCCTTCATCCTGGCCATGACGGCCGTCGACCTCTCGCGCCTGAGCGAGGAGGTCATCGTGTGGACCACCAAGGAGTTCGGCTTCGCGACCCTGGACGACGCCTTCGCCACGGGCTCCTCGATCATGCCCCAGAAGAAGAACCCGGATGTGGCCGAGCTGGCCCGGGGCAAGGCCGGGCGGCTCATCGGGGACCTCACGGGGCTGCTGGCCACCCTCAAGGGCCTGCCCCTGGCCTATGCCCGCGACCTGCAGGAGGACAAGGAGCCGGTCTTCGACGCCATCGACACCCTGGAGATCCTCCTGCCGGCGGTGGCCGGGATGGTGGGCACGATGAGCCTGCACTACGAGCGCATGGCCGGGCTGGCCCCCCAGGGCTTCGCCCTGGCCACGGATATCGCCGAGTGGCTGGTCAAGGAGGGCGTGCCCTTCCGCCACGCCCATGAGATCGCCGGGGCCTGCGTGCGGCGCTGCGAGGAGCGCGGCATCGAGCTGTGGGACCTCACCGACGCCGACTTCGCCGACATCGATGCCCGCCTGGCCCCCGGCGTGCGCGAGGTCCTGTCGGCCCAGGGCTCGGTGGCCTCCCGCAGCGGGCACGGGGGCACCGCCCCGGTGCGCGTGGTCGAGCAGTTGGCCCGGGCCATCGCCCGCAGCGCCGAGCTGCGGGTCTTCTCCTGGGAGGGCTCCCTCCTGGACGGACCGGTGGGGCCGAGCGGCCCTCGCGACGGCGAGGAGCCCGGGGATGGCGGGGCCGGGGACGCCGAGGAGCGCCCCTGAACCGCCGGGGGCGGCCGGCGTCCTCGGCGTCGCGGTCTGCTGCATCCAAGGCCCCGGCCGGCGCCGCCCCGGAGGTCCTCGACCTGCTGGCCGGCGACCCGGTGGAGGTGGCGCCCCGCCTACTGGGCGCGATCATCACCTCGTGCAGCGAGCAGGGCGCGGTGTCCATCCGGTTGACCGAGGTCGAGGCCTACGCAGGTGAGCTCGATCCCGGCTCCCACGCCTACCGGGGGCGCACCGCCCGCAACGCCTCGATGTTCGAGGCGGCCGGCTGCGTCTACGTCTACTTCACCTACGGCATGCACTACTGCCTCAACCTCGTGTGCGGTGCGGCCGGGCAGTCCCGGGCGGTGCTGCTGCGCGGGGGAGAGGTCAGTGGCGGCGTCGAGCTGGCCAGGGGGCGCCGCCCGGCCGCCACGTCGGACCGGGATCTGGCCCGCGGCCCGGCCCGGCTGTGTGCCGCCCTGGGGCTGGACCGGGGAGATGACGGCATCGTCCTGGGCGGGCCCGGATCGCGCCTGAGCCTGGCCCTGCCCGAGCCGTCCTGCGCCCCGGACCCCGGGCGGATCCGCACGGGTCCGCGCACCGGGGTCTCGGGCCCGGGCGGGGATGGCGAGGCCTTCCCCTGGCGCTTCTGGCTGGAGGGGGAGCCCACCGTCTCCCCGTATCGGGCCGCGGCGCGTCGTCGCCCGTAGGCCGCCCGTCTCCAAAAGCGCGTCGCGAAGTGATGCCCTTCCGGCCGGGGACCAGCGTCAGGGCGGGCATCCGCAGGAGATTGTCGACGCATAGACCATCTATGTGTAGAGTATATGGCGGTGCGGGCACCCCCGCCGGGGCGCTCGACCGCTCCCGCGCCCTACTCAATGACGTGCCTAATGAGCAGGAGAAGGAGATCAATGATGTGGAGCACTCGATACGGCCTGGAGACCGCTCTGAGCGCGGAGGCCCTGTGGCAGACCTGGCTCCGCGTGCTCTCGGGCGATCTCCTCCTTCCCGGAGGGGACCGCTACGAGCCTCTGGGCGGGCTCGGCCATGGGGCTCAGCTGCGGATGACGCCGGCTGGGCAGGAGCCGGTCGTCATCACCGTCACCCGCTGGGAGCCACCTCACTGCCAGGCCGACCGGGTGGAGTACGGGGGAGTGGAGCTGGTCTTCACCCACTCCTTCGATGAGACGGCGTCGGGCAGTCGCATCACCCTGGGCCTGGAGATCCAGGGGGCCGAGGCTGATCGGGTCGGCCCGCAGCTGGGGCCCCAGATCGCCGCCGACTTCCCGGCCACGGCTCAGTCACTGGTGGAGGCTGCTACGTTGGGCCGGTGATGCGCACCAGGTACCAGGGCCCCGAGGCCAGCCCAGGGCTGCTCCTGTGGCGCGCCACACTGGCCTGGCAGCGGGATGTCACTGCCGCGCTCGGCCCCCTGGGCCTGACCCACTCCCAGTTCGTCATCCTGGCCTGCGTGTGCTGGCTGGAGGATCATGAGCGGGCGGGCACCCAGGCGGGGATCTCCGCCCAGGCCGGGATGGATGCCAAGAACACCAGCCAGGTCCTCAAGCGCCTGGAGAGGGACGGCCTGGTGACCCGGCAGGCCGATCCGGGCGATGCCCGGGCCCGGATCGTGCGCGCCACGGGCAGTGGGCGCAGGCTGTGCGAGCAGGCGGTCCCCGCCGTCGAGGCCGTCGACGAGGCCTACTTCGCCGCCCATCCCGCCCTGCGCGAGGCCCTGCTCAGCGGCCCGGCTCGGCCATGAGACGACGACGGCGGGCGGCGGCGCCCCTCGCCCGACGGGCGGGGCGGGGCCGCGACCGGCAGCAGGGGCCCGTGGGGCTGGAGCAGTACTGGAACCACAACACGGCCTTCCACGGTGAGATCGTGCGCGACGCGGCCCGACGCGGCGGACGGGTCCTCGACGTCGGCTGCGGCGACGGGCTGCTCCTGGCCCGCCTGGCACCGGTGACCGGTGAGCAGGTCGGGATCGACACCGATGACGCCGCCCTGGCACGGGCCCGCGCGCGACTGGGCGCTCTCGGTGATGACAGCCAGGACAGTGCCAGCGATGACAGCCATGCCTCTCACGGCCGCGCCGATGGCGGGACGGCCGGCGCCGCCGTCCCGGTGAGGCTGGAGCGCGCCGACCTGCTCTGCCAGGACCTGCCTGCGCGCCTGGGGACCTTCCAGACCGTCACCTGCGTCGCCGTCCTCCACCACCTGCCCCTGCGCCCCGCACTGCACCGCCTGGCCGCGCTCGTGGCCCCCGGCGGACGGCTCATCATCATCGGCCTGGCCGCCACGGCCACTCCGTGGGACTGGGCCGTGGCCGCGGCCAGTGTCCTGCCCGCCCGCCTGGCCGGATGGCTCCACCACGAGACCGCGGACATCGGGGTCCCCACCGCCCCCGCCCGCGAGCCGCTGACCCGGATCCGGGCCGCCGCCGCCGAGATCCTGCCCGGTGCACGGATACGGCGCCGCCTCCACTACCGCTACCGGCTGACCTGGGACCGACCCGCCAGGGCCGAGCCCCAGAAGGCACGCGGCCCGGCGACACGGGACGGCGCTGGCGGGGCGGGGCCACCATGACCGCGCAGGAGGACTCAGCCCCCATGGCACCCGGCACCGCGGCACCCGGCACCACCGTGATCGGGACCGCCGCCCCCGGCGCGCCAGCTCCCGGCAGTACGGCGGAGGCGGGCGGCCCCCGACCCTCCTTCCGCGATCTGCTCGCCGCCCTGCGCCGCGAGCTGGGGGAGGCCTCCCACTGGCCCGCGCAATCCGGCTTCGAGATCATGACGGGAGCCGTTCTGGTGCAGCACACCAGTTGGCGCAGCGTCCAGCGCAGCTTGGAGCACCTGCGCCGGGCCGGAGCCCTCGACCCCGCCGTGCTGCTGTCGATGGACGAGGCCACGCTGGCCGGGCTCATCCGCCCCTCGGGATTCATGACCGGCAAGGCCCGCAGCCTCAGGGCCCTGGCCGCCTGGCTCACCAGCGGCCCGGGCAGGAGCGCCACCACCCTCGACGACGACGCCCTGCGCGCCCGCCTGCTCGCACTTCCCGGCGTCGGCCCCGAGACCGCCGATGTCATCAGCCTCTACGTCTACCATCGCCCCCGCTTCATCTGGGACGCCTACGCCCGCAGGATGCTCAGTGTGGTGGGCTACCCGGTGGGCCGGGACTACGAGGGCACCCGGCGCCTCCTGGAGCCCGTGGTGGCCGGCGAGGGGCTCAGCGCCGCGGAGCACCAGGAGCTGCACTGGCTGGTGGTCACCGCGGGCCCCTCTGCCCGGGCCCGGGAAGGCTGGGGCGCCTACCTGGGCCGCCCAGGCGGATCCCACCGGCGCTGAGCGGTGGGCCCGACGACGGGGCGTGGCACACTTAGCGTCGCCGGGCGCCACCGCGCCCCGGCCCCAGGCATATGGATGGCTGCGGGCGAGACGAGACGACCGGGAGGTGCAGGAGCGTGAAGGACGTCCTGGAGGAGCTGCAATGGCGGGGCCTGGTGGCCCAGCACACCGATATCGATGCTCTGCGCGCGGCACTGGAGGCCGGTCCCGTCACCTTCTACTGCGGCTTCGACCCCACCGCCCCCTCCCTGCACCACGGGCACCTCGTGGCGGTCAAGGTCATGCGCCACCTCCAGCTGGCCGGGCACCGCCCACTGGCGCTGGTGGGAGGCGCCACCGGCCTCATCGGCGACCCCCGGGCCAAGGGGGAGCGCTCCTTGAACACCAAGGACGTCGTGGCCGGATGGGCCCGGGAGCTGCAGGCCCAGCTCGAGAGGCTCCTGGACTTCCAGGGCGACAACCCCGCGCGCATCGTGAACAACCTGGACTGGACCCAGGAGATGAGCGCCATCGACTTCCTGCGCGACCTGGGCAAGAACTTCCGCATGGGCACGATGCTCTCCAAGGATATCGTGGCCCGGCGCCTGGCCAGCGATGAGGGGATCTCCTTCACCGAGTTCAGCTACCAGGTCCTCCAGGCCAATGACTACCTCGAGCTCTTCCGCCGCCACGGCTGCACCCTGGAGATCGGGGGCAACGACCAGTGGGGCAACCTCGTGGGGGGCATGGACCTCATCCACAAGGTCGAGGGCGCCTCGGTCCACGTCATGACCAACCCCCTCATCACCAAGGCCGACGGCACCAAGTTCGGCAAGACCGAGGGCGGGGCCGTGTGGCTGGACCCCCGGATGCTCAGCCCCTACGCCTTCTACCAGTTCTGGCTCCAGGTCGACGACGAGGACGTGGTGCGCTTCCTCAAGGTCTTCACCTTCCTGGAGCGCGAGGAGATCGAGCGCCTGGAGGCCGCCACCGCCGCCAATCCCAAGGCCCGCGAGGCCCAGCGGGTCCTGGCCCAGGAGGTCACCACCTGGGTGCACGGCGCCCAGGCCCTGGCCCAGGCCCAGGCCGCGACCGCGGCCCTGTGGGGCCGGGGCGACCTGAACGAGCTCGATGCGGACACGCTGCGGGCCGCGACGGCGGACCTGGCCACCACCGAGCTGGTGGTGGGCACCTCCACCATCGTCGACCTCCTGGTGGGCACCGGCCTGGAGAAGGGCCGCAGCGCCGCCCGCAAGACAGTGGCCGCCGGCGGGGCCTACATCAACAACGTCAAGGTCACCGACGAGGACGCGCCGGTCAGCGACGAGCAGGTCCTGGCCGGGGGAGTGGTCCTGGTCCGCAAGGGCCGGCGCAACCTCGCCGCCGCCCGGACCGCCTGAACCCGTGCAGCCCGGGTGCGGGAGCGCCTCGACGACGGTGCGCCCCCGTGGCAGCATCATCGGCCGGCGGCACCCCGGCGCCGCATCTGTGTGGGGCCTCACTGAATCACGGGTTGACCGCCCTGGTCCCAACGTGTAAGTTACTCCTCGGCCTTGAGGCGTCTGGTTCTCCAGAGCATCAAGGCCGGACGAACTCCATCGCGGCGGTCATGAGGCCAGGGTCACGAATCCTCGGTTTGACTTGAAAGATCGCCTCGAATAATGTTCGTCGGGCGCTTCCAGAGGAGGCTTCCTCACCCGGTGAGGATGAAGAATCTGAGTGGGTGTGTTGTTTGAGATCTCGATAGTGTGTCATGTTTTTTATGCCATGTTGGGCTTGATGATGGTTCTGTGTGCTGCATGTTTTGTGTGGTGTGTGGGGTTGTTGTTGGGTCTGTTTTGTTTTTGGTTTGCCTGCCTTGTTTTTTGTGGGGTGGGTTGGGCCATGGGGATAGTTTTCTCTGATTGTTTTGTTTGGAGAGTTTGATCCTGGCTCAGGACGAACGCTGGCGGCGTGCTTAACACATGCAAGTCGAACGGTGAAGCCCTTTTTTGGGTGGATGAGTGGCGAACGGGTGAGTAACACGTGAGTAACCTGCCCCCTTCTTCTGGATAACCTCATGAAAGTGGGGCTAATACGGGATATTCTGGTCTGTGCGCATGCATGGGTTGGGAAAGGTTTTTTTCTGGTGGGGGATGGGCTCGCGGCCTATCAGCTTGTTGGTGGGGTGATGGCCTACCAAGGCGGTGACGGGTAGCCGGCCTGAGAGGGTGGACGGCCACACTGGGACTGAGACACGGCCCAGACTCCTACGGGAGGCAGCAGTGGGGAATATTGCACAATGGGCGCAAGCCTGATGCAGCGACGCCGCGTGAGGGATGGAGGCCTTCGGGTTGTGAACCTCTTTCGCCAGTGAAGCAGGCTCATCTCTTTGTGGGTGGGTTGACGGTAGCTGGATAAGAAGCGCCGGCTAACTACGTGCCAGCAGCCGCGGTAATACGTAGGGCGCGAGCGTTGTCCGGAATTATTGGGCGTAAAGAGCTCGTAGGCGGCTGGTCGCGTCTGTCGTGAAATCCTCTGGCTTAACTGGGGGCTTGCGGTGGGTACGGGCCGGCTTGAGTGCGGTAGGGGAGACTGGAATTCCTGGTGTAGCGGTGGAATGCGCAGATATCAGGAGGAACACCGGTGGCGAAGGCGGGTCTCTGGGCCGTTACTGACGCTGAGGAGCGAAAGCGTGGGGAGCGAACAGGATTAGATACCCTGGTAGTCCACGCCGTAAACGTTGGGCACTAGGTGTGGGGGGCCTTTTCCGGGTTCTTCCGCGCCGTAGCTAACGCATTAAGTGCCCCGCCTGGGGAGTACGGCCGCAAGGCTAAAACTCAAAGGAATTGACGGGGGCCCGCACAAGCGGCGGAGCATGCGGATTAATTCGATGCAACGCGAAGAACCTTACCAAGGCTTGACATGAGGGCGATCGTCCCGGAGACGGGGCTTCCATTTTTTGGCGCTCTTACAGGTGGTGCATGGTTGTCGTCAGCTCGTGTCGTGAGATGTTGGGTTAAGTCCCGCAACGAGCGCAACCCTTGTCCTGTGTTGCCAGCACGTTGTGGTGGGGACTCGCGGGAGACTGCCGGGGTCAACTCGGAGGAAGGTGGGGATGACGTCAAATCATCATGCCCCTTATGTCTTGGGCTTCACGCATGCTACAATGGCCGGTACAGAGGGCTGCGATGCTGTGAGGCGGAGCGAATCCCTTAAAGCCGGTCTCAGTTCGGATCGGTGTCTGCAACTCGACACCGTGAAGTTGGAGTCGCTAGTAATCGCAGATCAGCAACGCTGCGGTGAATACGTTCTCGGGCCTTGTACACACCGCCCGTCACGTCATGAAAGCTGGCAACACCCGAAGCCCGTGGCCTTATGGGGAGCGGTCGAAGGTGGGGCTGGTGATTGGGACGAAGTCGTAACAAGGTAGCCGTACCGGAAGGTGCGGCTGGATCACCTCCTTTCTAGGGAGTTTCTTTCTTGGTGTGCTGGCCTGGTGGGGTCTGGTGCTGGGTTTGTTGCCGTAGCCCTGTGTGGGTGCGGGCCTGGTGCTGGGTCTGGGGCTGGTGGGCCTGGAGTGTTGGCGTGGTGTAGGGAACTGCTGCTGTCTGGTGCGCTCCTTGGCTCCTTCTTGTTTGGGGGGGTGGGGGTGTGGTGGGTGGTGGTGCGGCCTGGTCCTGGGGGTGCCCTTCGTTGTGGGGGGTGGTCGTGGGGTGGGGCTGGTGGCATGCTGTCGGGTTCTGGGGCAATCGTGCCCTGGGTGGCCTGGCTGCTGGCTGCATCCTGAGGGGGGTGTGGTTGGTGGTGTGGGTGGGTTGGTTGTGAACTGTATAGTGGGCGCGAGCATCTGATGAGGGCCCCGCGCGTGCATCTGGTGTTGCCTGGTGTGGTGTGGGGTTCTTGTTGGTAGTGCTGTATGTGTTTTTGGTGTTCTGTTTGTGTTTTGTTTGTGTTTTGTTTTTTTGAGCGTTCGGTGGATGCCTTGGCATCAGGGGCCGATGAAGGACGTGGTGGCCTGCGATAAGCCTCGGGGAGCCGGCTGGCGGGCTGTGATCCGAGGGTTTCCGAATGGGGGGACCCGGCACGAGTTATGTCGTGTCACCTGCGTCTGAATTGTATAGGGCGTGGGGGGTGACGCGGGGAAGTGAAACATCTCAGTACCCGTAGGAGAAGATATTCCGTGAGTAGTGGCGAGCGAAAGCGGATGATGGCTAAACCGTGTGCGTGTGATACTCGGCAGGGGTTGCGTGCGTGGTGTTGTGGGGCTCTGCTGTTGCTCTTCTGCCGGAGGGCGGTGCGTGCGTGTGCTGGTAGCCGAAGCGTCTGGGATGGCGTGGCGTAGTGGGTGAGACCCCCGTAGGTTGAACTGGTGCGTGTGTGTGCGGGTGGGGTGCCCGAGTAGCACGGGGCTCGTGGAATCCTGTGTGAATCTGCCAAGACCACTTGGCTGCCTGAATACCTCCTGATGACCGATAGTGGATAGTACCGTGAGGGAATGGTGAAAAGTACCCCGGGAGGGGAGTGAAATAGTACCTGAAACCGGGCGCTTGCAAGCCGTCAGAGCCTCGTGTCCTCATTTTTGGGGGTGTGGGGTGGTGGCGTGCCTTTTGAAGAATGAGCCTGCGAGTCAGTGGCGTGTCGCGAGGTTAACCCGTGGGGGGTAGCCGTAGCGAGAGCGAGTCCGAAATGGGCGAGTGTAGTGGCGCGTTCTGGACCCGAAGCGGGGTGATCTACCCATGGCCAGGTTGAAGCACGTGTAAGAGCGTGTGGAGGACCGAACCCACCTAGGTTGAAAACTGGGGGGATGAGCTGTGGGTAGGGGTGAAAGGCCAATCAAACTCCGTGATAGCTGGTTCTCCCCGAAATGCATTTAGGTGCAGCGTCGTGTGTTGCCCGGCGGAGGTAGAGCTACTGGGTGGCTGATGGGCCCCACAGGGTTACTGACGTCAGCCAAACTCCGAATGCCGTCGGGTATGAGCGCGGCAGTGAGACCGCGGGGGATAAGCTCCGTGGTCGAGAGGGAAACAGCCCAGATCGCCGGCTAAGGCCCCTAAGCGTGTGCTAAGTGGGAAAGGATGTGCGGTCGCGCAGACAACCAGGAGGTTGGCTTAGAAGCAGCCATCCTTGAAAGAGTGCGTAATAGCTCACTGGTCAAGTGGTCGTGCGCCGACAATGTAGCGGGGCTCAAGCACACCGCCGAAGCCGCGGATCCCCGGCGTGTTCCCCAGCGTCCCACCTGTTGTGGGGTGTTCAGGGGCCGGGGGTGGTAGGGGAGCGTCCTGCGTGGGGTGAAGCCCGGGAGTGATCGTGGGTGGACTGCGTGGGAGTGAGAATGCAGGCATGAGTAGCGATACTAGGGTGAGAAGCCCTAGCGCCGAATGACCAAGGGTTCCAGGGCCAGGCTAGTCCGCCCTGGGTGAGTCGGGACCTAAGGCGAGGCCGACAGGCGTAGTCGATGGATGACGGGTTGATATTCCCGTACCGGCGAAGCACCGCCCATGCTGACGCGCGGGTGCTGACCCACGCCCGGGTCTCCTGTGTGCCATGGCTGCTGCTGCCCTTCGGGGTGGTGGGGCTGTGGTGGGGGGGCCGGGGTCTGGGGACCCTCCGTGCAGGTAGGCAAGCGTATTAACAGGGGTGACGCACAGTGGTAGCCTCCGCGGGCCTGATGGCTTGGCCCGTTCAAGCGCGCAGCCCGGTCCCCAGGCAAATCCGGGGGCCAGCCGCCAGTTGGTGGCAGGGGTGAGGCGTGATGGTGACCCCACCGGTGGTGGGGGATAGCAGGGTGATCCTGGGGTGCCGAGAAAAGCCTCGACGCGATGGTGCCAGCCGCCCGTACCCTAAACCGACACAGGTGGTCGGGCAGAGTATGCCTAGGCGCACGAGTGAATCATGGTTAAGGAACTCGGCAAAATGCCCCCGTAACTTCGGGAGAAGGGGGGCCCGAGCCCTGAAGCCCCGTTGCGGGCTAGGGGTGAGGGTCGCAGAGGCCAGGGAGAAGCGACTGTTTACTAAAAACACAGGTCCGTGCGAAGCCGTAAGGCGATGTATACGGACTGACGCCTGCCCGGTGCTGGAAGGTTAAGAGGAGCCCTCAACCACCCTTCGTGGTGGTGAAGGGGTGAATTTAAGCCCCAGTAAACGGCGGTGGTAACTATAACCATCCTAAGGTAGCGAAATTCCTTGTCGGGTAAGTTCCGACCTGCACGAATGGCGTAACGACTTCTCCGCTGTCTCAACCATGAGCTCGGCGAAATTGCACTACGAGTAAAGATGCTCGTTTCGCGCAGAAGGACGGAAAGACCCCGGGACCTTTACTACAGCTTGGTATTGGCGTGCCTCATAGCTTGTGCAGGATAGGTGGGAGACAATGAGACCGCCGCGTCAGCGGTGGTGGAGTCGGCCTTGAGATACCACTCTGGTTATGGTGCGCGCCTGAACCTGGGCCCGTGATCCGGGTCAGGGACAGTGCCTGGTGGGTAGTTTAACTGGGGCGGTTGCCTCCTAAAGAGTAACGGAGGCGCTCAAAGGTTCCCTCAGCCTGGTCGGCAACCAGGTGTTGAGTGCAAGTGCACAAGGGAGCTTGACTGCGAGACCGACGGGTCGAGCAGGTACGAAAGTAGGAACTAGTGATCCGGCGATCCCGTGTGGGTGGGTCGTCGCTCAACGGATAAAAGGTACCCCGGGGATAACAGGCTGATCCTGCCCAAGAGTCCATATCGACGGCATGGTTTGGCACCTCGATGTCGGCTCGTCGCATCCTGGGGCTGGAGCAGGTCCCAAGGGTTGGGCTGTTCGCCCATTAAAGCGGTACGCGAGCTGGGTTTAGAACGTCGTGAGACAGTTCGGTCCCTATCCTCTGCGCGCGCAGGAGACTTGAGGAGGCCTGTCCCTAGTACGAGAGGACCGGGACGGACGAACCTCTGGTGTGCCAGTTGTCCCGCCAGGGGCACGGCTGGTTGGCTACGTTCGGGACGGGTAACCGCTGAAAGCATCTAAGCGGGAAACCATCTCCAAGACCAGGTCTCCACACCCCCCAGTGGGGTGGAAGGCCCCCAGTAGACCACTGGGTGGATAGGCCAGAAGTGTACAACCAGTAATGGTACAAGCTGACTGGTACTAATCGGCCAACACAAAACACACACCCACCCAAGACTCATGGGGCGGGTGAGAGCACGCGAGCACCACACACACCAAGCGCCCACTATACGGTCCACAACCAACCCAACCACCCACACACACCCGCGCAAGAGAATGCGAGTGCGTGTGTGGGGGCACACCCCCCGGGACAACACCCGGATCACACCACATAACACTATAGACGACCAACCACCACCCCCCGCCGCCCACACAAGGCACACCAAAAAGGCAGGG
Source organism: Actinomyces capricornis (assembly GCF_019974135.1). Lineage (NCBI taxonomy): Bacteria > Bacillati > Actinomycetota > Actinomycetes > Actinomycetales > Actinomycetaceae > Actinomyces > Actinomyces capricornis. Next base: position 41,441 of record NZ_AP025017.1, on the reverse strand, counting down.
AGGGTGACCCAAGGGCCCACCCACCACACAGCGGCCCACCCTATAGACGTCTCGGTGGTCACAGCGGCAGGGAAACGCCCGGACCCATCCCGAACCCGGAAGCTAAGCCAGCCAGCGCCGATGGTACTGCACCCGCCAGGGTGCGGGAGAGTAGGACACCACCGAGCACACACCACAACGGCCCCGCACACCCCACCACAAAAAAAGGGGCGTGCGGGGCCGTATCATACTCATCGCCAGGCATACGCCGCCGCAGGGACTGAAGGAACCACCATGCCGCACGACGACCGTTCACAGCCCTCAGGCGCGCGCCGGGACGCCGGCCCGTCCCGGCCCTCCGGGTTGGAGGACTCGCGCGGACGCGCCCAGAACGATCGCCGAGGCCAGGGCGATGGCCGCTCCAGGCACGGCTTCTCCACCCGCAGGCATGAGGACGGGCCCCGACGCGGCAGCACGGGGCAGGACCACCGTGACGGCCGTTCACGCCGGGAGGACGACAGCAACCGCGACGATCGCAGCGACCGTCGGCGCAGCGGCTCCCGCGAGGCCACAGGCAGCGACGGGGTCCACCGCTCAGGCGGCCTCCGGGGTAGCTACTCCCGCAACGACGCTCGCGACGGCAGGGGCCGCCGCCGGGACTCTCATGACGGCGGAGGCCGCCGTCAGGGCTCCAGTCGGCGCGAGGGCGGTCGGGACCGGCGCCGCGGCAGTGAGGACTCGCGGGGCTCGGCCCGCCCGCCCCAGCGTCAGAGGATCAAGCCGCCCGCCCTGCCCGATGACATCGAGGCGGCGGATCTCGAGCGCAGTGCCCGCGCCGAGCTGCGCGCCCTGGGCCGGGCCAATGCCGAGAACGTCGCCCGCCACCTCGTCATGGTCCAACGGCTCTTGAATACCGACCCCCAGGCCGCCTACGCCCACGCGCGCTACGCGGCCTCCTGCGCCGGCCGCATCGCCGTGGTGCGCGAGACCACCGGCATCGCCGCCTACCTCTGCGGCCAGTACACCGAGGCGCTCAGGGAGATCAGGGCCGCCAGGCGCCTATCCGGTCTCGACCTCCACCGCGCCATCGAGGCCGACTGCGAGCGGGCCCTGGGCCACCACAGCAAGGCCCTCCAGGTCGCCTCCGAGGCCGACCTGCGCCAGCTCGACGAGATCGAGCGCGCCGAGCTGGCCATGGTCGTCTCCGGCATCCGCGAGGAGATGGGGCAGACCGAGCTCGGTCTCATCGTCATCGAGGACGCCATCCGCGCCCGCCCACGCGACCGCGAGACCCTGCGCCGCCTGCACTCCGTGCGCGCCGACCGACTGGAGAGCCTGGGCCGTCTCGCCGAGGCCCAGGCCATCCGGGAGCGCATCGGTCCCGAGCCCGAGGAGCTCGAGGAGGACATCGAGGTCTTCGACATCCAGGACGAGATCGAGGAGCCCGAGGACCAGGCCCACTCCGCGCACCAGGCCGTCCCGGCCCAGGCCGCCGGCCCCCAGGAGACCCGCAGTGGCGCCGCTCAGGCCGCTCCTGCCCAGGACGCCACCGACCAGGAGCGCTCCGAGGCCGATGACGACGCCGGGCAGGGCACCGCCCCGGACTCCGGTACCGAGGCGCCCGGCTCCTTCGACCAGCGCGTCGAGGCCGAGATGAGGGAGCTGCTCGGCGAGGACCCCGAGGAGCCAGAGGGCGCCGACGCCGCTGAGGACCCTGAGGACTCTGAGGACTCTGAGGACTCTGAGGACTCTGAGGACTCTGAGGATTCTGAGGGCCCCGAGCACACTGACGACACTGACGACATCGAGGAGGCGCAGGAGGCAGCATCGGGCGGGTCGACCGCGGCGGTCCGGGGCGCGAGCCCGGGTGAGCGCACTGGAGGGACCACGCCTCAGCACGCCCCGGGCAGTACTGTGGGTGACACGCCCCAGACCCCGACGCAGGAGGCATGAGCCGATGACGACCCCCGCCCCTCAGGCACCAGCCGCGTCACAGCGCGCCACCCTCCTGGGCTGCGCCCAGCCCCTGGATGAGGCCTACGATGTCGCCCTGCTCGACCTCGACGGCGTGTGCTTCGCCGGCGAGGCCCGGGTGCCCCACGCCGCCGACTCGGTCAACGCCGCGCGCGGGGCGGGCATGCGCCTGTCCTTCGTGACCAACAATGCCTCGCGCACCCCCCAGGCCATCGTCGACAAGCTCGCCGCCAACGGCATCCAGGCCAGGGCGGAGGAGGTCTTCAGCGCCGCCATGGACGGCGCGGCCCTCCTGGGCGAGCACGTGCCCGCCGGCTCCACCGTCCTGGTCGTCGGCGGCCAGGGGGTGCGCCAGGCCCTGACCGATGCGGGTTTCGCCGTGACCTCCACAGCGCAGGACCAGCCGGTGGCCGTGGTCCAGGGATGGGACCCGGGCGTGGACTGGGCGATGCTCTCCGAGGCCACCTACGCCATCGGGCAGGGCGCCCTGCACGTGGCCACCAACCTGGACTCCACCCTGCCCACCGAGCGCGGCTTCGCCCTGGGCAACGGCAGCCTCGTGGCCGCCGTCGTCAACGCCACCGGCAAGCAGCCGCTGGCGGGCGGCAAGCCCACCCCGGGCATCTACCAGCGGGCCCTGGCCCGCAGCGGGGGCGCCCGCCCCCTGGCCATCGGCGACCGCCTCAACACCGACCTGGTAGGGGCGCGCACCGCCGGATTCCCCGGGCTGCACGTCCTGACCGGCGTATCCACCGCCCGCGACGTCGTCCTGGCGACCCCCGGCGAGCGGCCCAGCTTCGTGCACACCGACCTGCGCGGACTGACCCGGCCCCACCCCCAGCCCACCGCGGTCCAGGACCAGGGCCGCACCTGGTGGCAGGTCGGGGACCAGCGCGCCCGCGTCACCGAGGGCCGCCTGGAGCTGGCCGGCGCCGGGGTGCTGTCCACCTCCGCCACGGTGGTCCTGGACGCCTACCGGGCCCTGGTGGCCGCGGCCTGGGACCACGCCGACACCCTCGCCGAGTCCCAGACTCGGGCCGCGCAGGCCGGCTCCTGGCTTCACGAGGCGCTGCGCGTCCCCGAGCTCGACGTCGTCGCACCCTGAGAGGCCATGACGGCCAGGAAGGACCCACCCACCCCCGTGACACGCGCCCACCACAGCCAGGATCCGACGTCGTCGCCCCCCGACCCCGGGGCCTCGGAGGCCCCGCGCCCCGCCCCGCCGCGCCGGCCGGCGGCTCCTGGGGCGATCGTGCCCGAGCACTCCCGGATCGAGCAGATCCAGGACATGGCCCTGGAGGATCGGGCGGCGGCCCTGGTATCCCTGCGTGAGGACCTCTCCGCCGCCCTGCACCAGGCCCAGGACGGCGCGGGCGCTGGAGGCGGCCAGACCACTAGTGGTCCCCGGGGCTGACCATGGCGCGCCTCATCCGCATCGACTCCGAGCTGGCCCGCCGCGGCCTGGCCCGCTCACGCACGCACGCCGCCGAGCTGCTCGCCCAGGGGCGCGTCACCCTCGACGGCATGGTCGTCACCAAGCCCGCGCGCCAGGTCAACCCGGCCCAGGCCATCGAGGTCCTGGCCGCGGCCGACGGGGCCCGGGCCGAGAGCCCCGATGGCCCCGCGGGAGCCACCGGGCCCCGGGGGCGGGGCGACTACGTCTCGCGCGGGGCCCTCAAGCTCGTCGGCGCCCTGGACGCCCTGGGGGCCCGGGGCCTGGCCCCCCGGGTGGAGGGGCGCCGCTGCCTCGATGCGGGCGCCTCCACCGGGGGCTTCACCGATGTCCTGCTGCGCCGGGGCGCCGCGCATGTGGTGGCCGTCGACGTCGGCTACGGCCAGCTCGCCTGGTCCCTGCAATCCGACCCCCGGGTCACCGTCCTGGACCGTACCAATGTGCGCACCCTGGACCCCCGGGCGGTGGCGCCGGCCCCCGAGCTGGTCGTGGGCGACATGTCCTTCATCTCCCTGACCCTGGTCCTGGAGCCCCTTCTGGCGGCCGCCGCACCGCAGGCCGACCTGCTGCTCATGGTCAAGCCCCAGTTCGAGGTGGGCCGGGAGCGCCTGGGGCGTGGGGGAGTGGTGCGCGACCCCGCCCTGCACCGGGAGTCGGTGCTCAGTGTCGCCGCCCACGCCCACGCCCTGGGCATCGGCGTGCGGGCCATTGCCGCCTCGCCCCTGCCCGGGCCTGCGGGTAATGTGGAGTACTTCCTGGCCATGCGCGCCGGCGGGGCCGACGGCCCGGGCGACCTGACCGGGGAGGAGCTGGAGGCCCAGGCCAAGCGCGCCGTCGCCGAGGGGCCCGCAGGAACCGGCGGCGCAGGAAGGAGCCCTCAGTGAGCGCATCCAGCCCCGTGGCCAGGCCGCAGACCCCGGTGCCGGCTCAGGACCCGGTCCCAGGCCCGAGCCGCCCCCCGGCCCCGGCGGCCGTTCGCCGGGTCATGATCTTCAGGCGCGATCTCAACGATAAGCCGGTCCCGCCCCACCGCCGCTCGGCTCCCACGGGCATGGCCGTGGCCCGCGCGGAGCGGGCGCTGCGCGCCCACGGCGTCGAGCCGGTGGGCCCCGATGAGGCCGGCGAGGTGGACATGGTCCTGGTGCTGGGCGGCGACGGGACGATCCTGCGCGCCTCGGAGGTGGCGCGCGAGCGCGACATCCCCCTGCTGGGCATCAACACCGGGCATGTCGGCTTCCTGGCCGAGGCCGACCCCGACGCCGTCGAGCAGGTGGTGGCCGACCTGGTGGCGGGGCGCTACACCGTGGAGACCCGCACCGCCCTGGATGTGGAGGTCCTGGCCCCCGATGGGACGAGCAGCCACCAGTGGGCCCTCAACGAGGCCGCCCTGGAGAAGCGCGATCGGGCCCGCATGCTGGAGGTGGCCATCGGCGTGGACGGCCAGGCCGTGTCCTCCTTCGGCTGCGACGGCCTGGTGGCCTCCACCCCCACCGGCTCGACCGCCTACGCCTTCTCCTGCGGCGGGCCCGTCATCTGGCCCGACGTCCAGGCCCTGCTGCTGGTGCCCATCGCCGCCCACGCCCTGTTCACCCGGCCACTGGTGCTGGGGCCGGGCTCCTGCCTGGAGATCGTGGTGCACCATGCGGGCTTCGGGGGCGCCGAGATCTGGTGCGACGGGCGCCGCAGCCTGGATGTGCCCACCGGTAGCCGCATCCGCATCACCCTGGCGCAGCGCCCCGTGCGCCTGGCCCGGGTCAACCAGGCCCCCTTCTCCACGCGCCTGGTGCGCAAGCTCGACCTGCCCGTGGCGGGGTGGAGGGCCCTCAACGGGGGCGAGGACGATGAGCCCTGCCAGGACCCCAGCGGTGATGCCGAGGGGAACGGGTCGTGATCGAGTCCCTCCACATCGAGGACCTGGGCGTCATCCACAGCGCGGACCTCGCCCTGAGCCCGGGGCTGACCGCCCTGACCGGGGAGACCGGTGCGGGCAAGACCATGGTGCTCACCTCCCTGGGCCTGCTGCTGGGCCAGCGCGCGGAGTCCGGCATCGTGCGCGCCGGCGCCCAGCGGTGCCTGGTCGAGGGCGCCTTCATCCTCGACCCCGACTCCCGGGCCGCCGAGCGGGCCCTGGAGGCCGGGGCCGAGCTGGATGAGGAGGTGCTCCTGGCCTCGCGCACCGTCCCCGCCTCCGGCCGCTCCCGGGCCCACCTGGGAGGGCGCTCCGTGCCCTCCACGGTCCTGGCGCAGGTGGGAGGGGCCCTGGTCTCCGTCCACGGCCAGGCCGACCAGCTGCGCCTGCGCTCGGCAGCCGCCCAGCGCGCCGCGCTGGACTCCCTGGGGGGCGCCGAGCACCGGCAGCTGTGCCGGCGCTACTCCCAGGCCTACCGGGAGCGCGCCGAGCTGGCCCAGGCCCTGGAGGACTGGCAGGCCTCGGCCCGCAGCCGTGGGGAGGAGGCCGCCCGCCTGCGCCGCGCCCTGGAGGCCCTGGAGGCCCTGGACCCCGCGCCGGGGGAGGACCGGGAGCTGGCCGCCGAGGCCGACCGGCTCGACCACGCCGAGGACCTGCGCCGGGCCGCCACCACCGCCCAGAGCGCACTGAGCGGGGACGAGGAGGCCCTGGGGGCCGGGGACGGGGCCCCCGACGTCGTCGCCCTCCTGTCCGAGGCCCAGCGCGCCCTGGCCCACGAGGCGCAGGTCGACCCTGCCCTGGCCGAGCTGGCCGAGCGCACCGGCAGGCTGGGCATCGAGGCCGCAGACATCGCCTCCGAGCTGTCCTCCTACCTCGCCGGGCTGCAGGCCGACCCCGCCAGGCTCGCCTACGTCCAGGACCGGAGAGCCGCCCTGCTGCGGGCCTGCCGCGAGACCGCCGGCCCCGGGGAGCAGATCGACGACGTCGATGCGCTGCTGGCCTGGGGGCAGCGGGCCGCCGCCCGCCTGGCCGAGATCGACGGCCCCCAGGACGGGGCCGCCGTGCTGGCCGAGCGCCTGGCCGGGGCCGAGGAGGACCTGGCCGTGGTCGGGGCCGAGCTGAGCCGGGCGCGCAGGGCCCTGGCCCGGCGCCTGGAGGAGGACGTCACCGCCGAGCTCGAGGGCCTGCACATGAAGGGCTCCCGGCTGGTGGTCGAGCTCACCGAGCTCGATGAGCCCGGGCCCACGGGGGCGGAGAGCGTGGCCCTGGCCCTGGTCTCCCACCCCGGGGCGCCGGCCCTGCCCCTGGGCAAGGGCGCCTCGGGCGGTGAGCTCTCCCGCATCATGCTGGCACTGGAGGTGGTGCTGGCCGAGGCCGCCGTCGGGACCGAGCCGGGCCCCGGGCGGGAGGAGGGCCGCAGCGCTGCCCGCACCCTCGTCTTCGATGAGATCGACGCCGGGGTCGGCGGGCGGGCCGCCCGGGAGATCGGGCGGCGACTCGCCCGACTGGCCCGCCGCTACCAGGTGGTTGTCGTCACTCACCTGGCGCAGGTGGCGGCCTGGGCCGACACCCACATAGTGGTGCGCAAGGAGACCGAGCCCGAGGCCCCCCGGACGGCGGGGGAGCCCACCACCCGCACCAGCGTCGTCGTCGTGGAGGGCGCGCAGCGCCGGCGCGAGCTGGCCCGGATGCTCTCGGGCCATGAGGACTCGGAGGCGGCTGTCCGGCATGCCGCTGAGCTCCTGGATGAGGCCGGCATGGCAGAATCCCAGGCGTGAGGAACCCCTTCCGCAGGACGTCCGCGTCCCAGGCCGAGCGACCCTCCGGGGTCGTGCGGGTCGACGCGCGCACCAAGAAGCTCACCAAGCGCCTCCAGCCCGGCGAGATCGCGATCATCGATCACACCGATCTGGACCGCGTCGCGGCCGAGTCCCTCGTGGAGTGCCGCCCCTCGGCGGTCCTCAACGCCTCCCCCTCGGTCTCGGGGCGCTACCCCAACCTGGGCCCCGGCATCCTCATCGAGGCCGGCATCCCCCTGGTGGACGACCTGGGACCCGACGTCATGCGCCTGCACGACGGCCAGCGCATCGATGTGCGCCAGGGCGTGGTCAGGCTCCACGGCAGGGACCAGGTCATCGCCGAGGGCACGGTCCAGACCCAGGAGACGGTGGCGGCCTCCATGGAGGAGGCCCGCGCCGGCCTGGCCGTCCAGCTCGAGGCCTTCGCCGCCAACACCATGGAGTACATGCGCGGGGAGTGGGAGCTGCTGCTCAACGGCGTGGGCATGCCCGCGGTGAGCACCCAGATGGGCGGCAAGCACGTCCTGGTGGTGGTGCGCGGCTACTCCTACAAGGAGGACCTCAAGGCCCTGCGCCCCTATATCCGCGAGTACAAGCCGGTGATCATCGGCGTGGACGGCGGGGCCGACGCCGTCATCGAGGCCGGCCTCAAGCCCCACATGATCGTGGGCGATATGGACTCGGTCTCCGACAAGGCCCTGGCCAGCGGCGCCGAGATCGTCGTGCACGCCTACCGCGACGGGCGCGCCCCGGGCCTGGCGCGCGTCGAGGAGCTGGGTGTGGACCACCATGTCCTGGCGGCCACCGGCACCTCGGAGGACATCGCCATGCTCATGGCCGATGAGGCCGGCGCGGAGATCATCGTGGCCCTGGGCACCCACGCCACCCTCCTGGAGTTCCTGGACAAGGGCCGCTCGGGGATGTCCTCGACCTTCCTCACCCGCCTCAAGGTCGGCGGGCGGCTCATCGACGCCAAGGGGGTCTCCCAGCTCTACCGCACGCGGATCTCCGGGTGGTGGCTGGTGCTCCTGGCGCTGGCGGGCCTGTTCGCCCTGGCCATGGCCCTCATGTCCACCCCGGGGGGCCAGACATTCCTGGGGCTGTCGGGCGCGGTGTGGGACGACATCATCGACTTCCTGCGCTCACTGGTGGGACTGGCCCCCCAGTCGCCCACCGTCTAGGCTCAGCCACGCCACCAAGGATCGAAGGCCACCATCATGATCGACTTCCGCTACCACCTGGTATCGCTCATCTCCGTGTTCCTGGCCCTGGCCGTCGGCGTCGTCCTGGGCGCGGGCCCCCTGCAGAACTCCCTGGGGACCGCCCTCAACGACCAGGTCAGCGCCCTGCGCGAGGACCGCAACGCCACCCAGGCCCGCCTGGAGCAGACCGAGACGGCCGTCAACGAGCGCGATGACTACATCACGCAGGCTGCCGCCCAGTTCCTGCCCGGCAGGCTCTCCGGCAAGTCGGTGGCGCTGGTGCTCCTGCCCGGGGCCAACAGCGAGGACTCCCAGGCCGTGGTCGCCCAGCTGGAGGCGGCCGGGGCCACCATCAACGGCCGCTACACCCTGAGCTCGGCCTGGGTGGACACCTCCCGGGAGACCTTCCGCTCCACCTACTCCGCCCAGTTCGCCGGCAACCTGGGCGCCCCCGCCTCCTCGGACACCAATGCGATCCTCGGCGAGGGCCTGGGCCGGGCCCTGACCGGCACGGATGCCTCGGCCTCGACCCTCATGAGCCTGCTGACGGCCTCCGACACGCCCCTGGTGACCGTCGATGCCCAGGCCAGCGGCCCGGCCACCATGATCGCCGTCGTGGGCCCCCGCCCCGAGGAGGACCCCGGTGCCCAGGCCACCGCCCGGGCCACGGAGGCCTCCACGCCCTCGGTATGGGCCCAGGCGCTGTCGGGCACGGCCTCGGCGGCGCCCACAGTGGTGGTGGGCCAGGCCCGCACCGAGACCGGGGTGGTGGCCCTCATCCGCTCCGCGGGCGCCTCAGTGACCACCATCGACTCGGTGGGGCAGGCCACCGCGGCCGTATCCACACCCCTGGCCCTGATCTCCACCGAGGCCGGCACCCGCTCGCACTACGGCTTCGACGACGGCGCCCAGTCCGTCATCCCACCCATGGCGGGCTGAGGGGTGCCGGGAGGATCGGGGAGGCCGGCTCATGCCGGGCCGATGCCAGGAGGGCCACGATGACCATCGCTGCCAGGATGACCGCCGCCGGTCCGCCGACCGGCTCCACAGCCGGCGCCACCACCGGGACCGGCGGGGCCTCGCCGGCCCGGCGCCTGGCGCGCCTGGGGCTGAGCGCCCTGGGGGCGGGCCGGGCCGCCCTGGACGCCTCCACGCTCCTGGCCCGGCCGATGCCCGCCCTGGAGCGGGTCAACTTCCACGGGCGCACCGTCTCGCTCAGGGGAGGCGTGTGCGCGGCCGCGGGATCGATCGCGGCCGCTGCCCTGTGCGCGCCATGGCCCCGTCAGGCCAGGACGGCCCATGCGGCTGAGGCGGCCGAGCGCGCCGAGCTGGGGGCCGCGGCCCTGGCCGCCCTGGTGGCCGCCACTGCGGGCGCCGGGGCGGGCCTGGCCGACGACCTGGACGCCGGCGCCCACGACGGCCAGGAGACCGCCAAGGGCCTGGCAGGGCACCTGAGGGCGCTGGGACGCGGCCACGTGACCACCGGCGTGCTCAAGATCGCCGTCATCGGGGCCGGTGCGGCGGTGGCCGGGGCCCTGCTGTCGGGCGGTCGCTCACCATCGGCCTGCGCCGGTGCGGCCCTGGTCACAGCATCCTCGACGACCACGGGGCGGCGCCCGGTGGCCTCCAGGGCGGCCCGCCTGGTGGATGCGGCCGGATCGGCCGTGGTGGTGGCCTCCTGGGCCAATGTCATCAACCTGCTCGACCTGCGCCCCGGCCGGGCCCTCAAGGCCGCCGGGGCGGGGGCCGCCCTCCTGCTGGCCGCCCCGGGCCGGGCCCCAGCCACGCGCAGGCTGGCCGCCGGCGCCCTGGGGACGGTGGCCGCAGCCCTGCCCGAGGACCTGGGGGAGCGGACCATGCTCGGCGATACCGGCGCCAATGCCCTGGGGGCCCTGCTGGGCACGGCCCTGGCCGCCCATCCCAGCCGCGCCCTGCGCCTGGGGGCCGGCGCCGCCGGGGTGGCCCTCATCCTGGCCAGTGAGCGCGTGTCCTTCTCCCGGGTCATCGAGCGCACGCCGGTCCTGGCGGCCCTGGATGCCCTGGGCCGCCGCAGCGCCCCGAGCGGGAGCGACCCGGGCACGGCGCAGCCGGGCACCCCGGATCCCGCAGCCCCGGCCGCGGGCCCACCGGGCACGACGACCGCGGGCGCCGGATGAGCGGTGGGACGGCGTCGCCCACCAGGGGCCCGGGCGCCGCTGGCCCGCGCGGCCTCCTGGGGGCAGCCGGGGGCGTGGCGGGCCTGACCCTGGTCTCACGCGTCCTGGGCTTCCTGCGCTGGATCGTCCAGGCCTCCACCCTGGGGGCGGGGACCGTGGCCGGCGCCTACGCCACCGCCAACCAGGTCCCCAACGTCCTGTACGAGGTGGTGGTCGGGGGCGCCCTGGCCGCCACCGTCGTCCCGCTCCTGGCCGGCCCGGTGGCCGCCGGGCGGCGCGAGGAGGCCGCTCGCACCGCCTCGGCGCTGCTGGGCCTAGTCCTGGTGGTCCTGCTGCCCCTGTGCCTGGCCCTGGCGGTCCTGGCCGAGCCGATCGCCGGGCTCTTCCCCGCCTCCCAGGGGGTCGATACCGCCGTCCAGGTCGCCCTGGTGGCCGACTTCCTGCGCATGTTCGCCCTCCAGGTCCCCCTCTACGGCGTCGGCGTGGTCCTCACCGGCGTCCTCCAGGCCCACGGCTCCTTCACCTGGCCGGCGCTGGCCCCGATCCTGTCCTCCCTGACGGTCATGGCCACCTACGGGGCCTACGGGGCCATGGCGCCGGCCGCTGACGGCCCGCCCTCGGCCGCGGCGCTGCGCCTGCTGGGCTGGGGGACCACGGCGGGGGTGGCGGCGCTGAGCCTGCCTCTGCTGTGGCCCGTCCACCGCCTGGGCCTGCGGCTGCGCCCCACCCTGCGACTGGGAGGCGCCCAGGCGGGCAGGGCGCTGCGGCTGGCGGGTGCCGGCATCTGGACCCTCCTGGCCCAGCAGGCCAGCGTCCTGGCGGTCCTGGCCCTGGCCCGCTCCGGCGGCACCACCGGGACCATCGCCGTCTACCAGTACACCCAGGCCGTCTACGTCCTGCCCTACGCCGTCCTGGCCGTGCCGGTGGCCACCGTCCTCTACCCCCGGCTCACCGCTGCCTTCAGCGCCGAGCGGCAGCCGGACGCCAGTAGGCCGGGCACCGCAGCGGATGCCGCAGGGCCCCAGGCCCCCGCCTCTCAGGCGGCCGAGCTGGCGGCCCGCTCCACCGGCGCCGTCGTCGCGGTGGCCGTGGCCGGGGCGGGCATGCTGCTGGCCGCCTCCCACGCCGCCGAGCGGTTCTTCGCCCTGCTGACCGGCCAGGTCGCCGGCATGGGCGCGGCGCTGGCGGTCCTGGCCCCCGCCCTGGTGGGCTACGTCCTGGTCTACCAGGTCACGCGCGTGCTCTTCGCCGCCGACCGCTCCGGCGACGCCGCCCTGGCCACCGCCGCCGGATGGGTCATCGTGGCGGGCGCCTCCTGGGCGGCGGTGCGCCTGCTGTCCCAGGGCGGCGACGGCGCAGCCACGCTCCTGGGCCTGGCCGTGGGCCAGAGCGCGGGCATGGCCTGCGCCGGCGCCGGTCTGCTGGTGGCCCTGGCCCGCCTACTGGGGGCACCCGCCCTGGCCCCCAGCCTGCGCGCCCTGCTCTACGGCGCGCCGGTGGCCCTGGCCTGCGGGCTGGGCGTGCGCGCCCTGAGCGCCGCGACGGACTCGCCCGCCGCGGCCATCGCCCTGGCCTGCCTGGGGGCACTGGCCACCGCCGCCGCAGTCCTGGCCCTGCTCCACGCCCGCGACCGCGCACTGCTGGGCGTGCTGCGCCCTGCCCGGCAGGACGGGCCATGAGCCGGCCACCGCGGTCCTCGGGGCACGGGCGCCCGCGCGCGGCGGTCCTGCGCGCGGCGCATGAGCCGGAGCGCCGATCGCCCGGCAGGACAGGCGGGCGCCGGCGCAGGCCGGCCGCCCAGGACCAGGACGAGGACCAGGAGGGGAGCCGCAGATGAGCACCAGGCAGCGCATCCTTGAAGTCAGCGGATCGGCGGCCGGGGGCGTGCGCGCCCACCTGGGCGACTGCGCCCGGCTGCTGGCCGACCAGGGCCACGACGTCATCGTCGAGGCCCCGGCCGCCGTCCTGGACGGGCTGGAGACCGGTGGGGCCCGGGCCGAGGCGATGGAGATCGGGCCGCGCCCCAGCCCGCTGGATGGGGCGGTGGTGGCGCGCCTGCGCCGCCTGGGGCGCCGCGCCGACGCCCTCCACGCCCACGGGCTGCGCGCCGGCGCCCTGGCGGCCCTGGCCCTGGGACGACGCCGCCCCGGGCGCACGCGCCTGGTGGTCACCCTCCACAACCTCACCGTCGGCGGGGCCCTCACGCGCGCCATGGGCAGGGCCCTGGAGCGGCTCATCGCCGCGCGGGCCGACCTCATCCTGGCCGTCAGCCCCGACCTGGCTCAGCGCTCCGGCGACCTGGGAGCGGGGCGGGTCGAGTTGGCCATCATCCCGGCGCCCGACAAGGCGGCCCGGGGCCTCAGCGCCGCCGAGCCCGCCATGAGCCCGCCGGAGCAGGCTCCTGAGGACCAGGACCCCGGCCCCTGGCCCCCGGGCCATGCGCGCCTGCTCACCGTGGCGCGCCTGGCCCCCCAGAAGGGCCTGCCGGCGCTGCTGGAGGCCGCCGCCATCCTGGGCCGGCAGGCCCAGCGCGGGGAGCTGCCCGCCCTGACCTGGGCGGTGGCCGGGGAGGGGCCCGGGCGCGCCGCCGCCCAGGAGCGCATCAGCGCCCAGGCGCTGCCCGTCCTGCTCCTGGGCAGGCGCCAGGACGCCACGCGCCTCATGGCCGCCAGTGATGTGGTGGTCCAGACCAGCGTGTGGGAGGGCCAGCCGCTAACCGTCCAGGAGGCGCTGCGAGCCGGGGCCGCCCTGGTGGCCACCGACGTGGGGGGCACGGCCATCACCGCGCGCGGCGGTGCCACCCTCGTCGAGCCCAGCGCCCCGGCCATCGCCCAGGCCATCGCCGACCTCCTACGCGACCCCCGGGCCCGCGAACGGGCCCGGGCTGCGGCCCGGGCCGCCGCCGCCGGCCTGCCGGGGGACGGCGAGCTGGCCGCCCAGCTGCGCCGGGCACTGCTCGCCCAGGACTGACGTGGGCCGGTGGCTCCCGGCCGGGTGGCGCCGCCCGGTGGCGCCCGGGCGGCCGTACCGAGCGGGCCGTACCTGGGGCGCGGCCGCCCCCGGTGGGGCACACTGGGCCCCGGCCCCCGCCAGCCACCCGCCGCACCCCTGCCCGAGCCCCGTGCTCGCCAAGCCCCCAGGAGCAGACATGAGCCAGCCGACCATCAGCGATGAGCGCGAGATCCGGCAGACGGCCTCCCATGAGCGGGTCTGGTCCGGCCCCATCTTCACCGTCGACGCCGATGAGGTGGTGCTCGCCCCCGGTGCGGCGCCCGTGGCCCGCCAGGTGGTGGCCCACCACGACGCGGTGAGCATCGTGGCCCTGCGCGAGGGGCCGGAGTCCTCCGCCCCCGACGGCGCCCCCGAGATCCTCATGGTCCGCCAGTACCGCCACCCCGTCAGCGCCGCCCTGTGGGAGATCCCGGCGGGACTGCTGGACGTGCCGGGGGAGGAGCCGGTCCTGGCCGCCCAGCGCGAGCTGGCAGAGGAGACCGACCACGCTGCCGCCCACTGGCAGGTCCTAGCCGACTTCTACGCCTCCCCGGGCTTCACCACCGAGGGCGTGCGGGTCTTCCTGGCCCGCGGCCTGAGCCTCCTGCCGCCCCAGGAGCGCACCGAGCGCCAGGCCGAGGAGGCCGAGTTCGAGCCCGCGTGGGTGCCGCTGGAGCGCGTGGTCGAGGCCGTCATGGCCGGGCGGATCCACAACCCCTCCACCGTGGTGGGGGTCCTGGCCGCCGAGCGGGCGCACTCGCGGGGATACGCCGGCCTGCGCGCCCCCGACGCCCCCTGGCTGCGCAGCCCCCGGAGCCTGTAGCCGAGCACCGCAGGCCGGGGCGGCCCCGATGGATCGAGATCGCCGTCGTTAACAGACGTTAAACGTTTGACGCGGCCATCTCCGCGGGACCATACTCCAGTCATCCGACGATGCAGCGACGGTGCTGGAAGGAGCAGGCCATGGCCACACTGGCGGAGGTTGCAGCGCTGGCGGGCGTCTCGACCGCCTCGGCCTCCCTGGTGCTCTCGGGCAAGTCCTCTGGCCGCGTCTCGGCCCAGACCGCCCAGCGCATCCGGGAGGCCGCGCAGTCCCTGGGCTATGTGCGCGACGCCCTGGCCAGCGGCCTGCGCTCCAAGCAGACCCGGACCCTGGGCGTGGTGGCCCACGAGCTCCTCCAGACGCCCTACGCCACCGACATGGTCGACGCCATCGTCTCGACCTGCCGGGAGCTGAGCTGGAGCCTGCTGCTGACCGAGGCGAGCGATCCGGCGGGGATCGAGGAGGTCACCAGGGAGCTCATCTCGCGGCGGGTGGACCGGGTGCTCCTGGCCGCCATGTACCACCACGTCGTCGAGGTGCCGCCCGCCATGCCCGAAGGGGTCCTCGTGCTCAACGGCTACGCCGACCGCCCGGGCATCCCCGGCGTCGTGCCCGATGAGGTCCAGGGCGCCCGCGACGCCGTCGAGCACCTTCTGGCCCTCGGGCACCGCCGCATCGGCCACCTCACCCACGGCGAGCGCAGCGTCGCCGACGCCATCAGGCTGCGCCTGGGCGCCTATGCCGCGGCGCTGCGGGATGCGGGCCTTCACCCCGACCCCGCCCTGGTGGTGCGCGGGGGGCTCAAGCCCGAGCAGGCCGACCGCTCAGCCGCGGCCCTGCTGGAGCGCCCCGACCGCCCCACCGCGGTCTTCTGCTACAACGACGCCCTGGCGGCCGGGGTCTACCGCCAGGCCGCCCGCCTGGGACTGTCCATCCCACGGGACCTGTCCGTCGTCGGCTTCGACGACCTGCGACTGATCTCCACCAACCTGGCCCCGGGCCTGACCACGATGCGCCTGCCCCACCGGGCCATGGCCGGCTGGGCGGTGCGCCGCCTCCTGGGGCCCGCCCAGCCGACGCCGGACCTCACTCGCTTCCACTGCGACCTCATCGAGCGGGCCTCCACCGCCCCACCGCCGCGCCCCTGAGCGCTCCAGGAGCGGGCCCCTCCGACCGCCGCCCCCAGCCGACTCCGCCCCAGCCGCCCTGCACCGGCCCTCCCGCCCGATCCCACCCGATCACAGCACCCAGACCGCATCCGCATCACTGATCCCACCCAACCACTCAAGGAGAGACCATGCTCACCCCGCTCACCCCGCTCACCTCGCGCCGCGTCTTCCTGGGCATCGGCGCCACGACGGCGGCAGCTGCCGTGGCCGCCTGCTCCTCCCAGCAGGGGCGCTCCGGCTCCGGCGGCCTGACGCTGTGGACCCACAACGGCGGCAACACCGAGGAGCTCGCCGTGGTGACCAAGGCCGTCGAGGCCTTCAACGCCGCCAACCCCGAGACCCCGGTCACTGTCAAGGACTTCCCGCAGGCCTCCTACAACGATGCCATCGCCTCGGCCGCGGCCGCCGGCGACCTGCCGGACATCCTCGAGCTGGACGGCCCCATCATGCCCAACTGGGCCTGGGCCGGGTACCTGGCGCCCCTGAGCATCTCCTCCCAGCTCGAGGGCTCCATCATCGATACGGCCAAGGGCTACTGGAACGGCACCCTGTACTCCGTGGGCCCCTACGACACCTCCCTGTGCCTCCTGGCCCGCAGGTCCGCCATCGAGGCCATCGGCGCGCGCATCCCCACCGTCGAGGCGCCCTGGACCCGCAGCGAGTTCGATGAGGCCCTCAAGAAGCTCTCCGAGCTGCCCGACTACTCCTACGCCATCGACATGGGCGTGTGGGACACCGCCGAGTGGTGGCCCTACGCCTACGCCCCCATGCTCCAGTCCTTCGGCGGGGACCTGATCAACCGCGAGGACTTCTCCACCGCCGAGGGCTTCCTCAACAGCACTGAGGCGGTGGAGTGGGGCACCTGGTTCCGCAGCCTGTTCGCCGACGGCCTGGCCTCCCAGACCCCGGCCACCGACGGCCAGGACTTCCTCCAGGGCAAGGTCCCCATGGTCTACACCGGGGGCTGGAAGGTCCTCCAGGCCCAGGAGGCCCTGGGCGCCGAGGAGGTCCTCATCCTGCCCCCGGTCGACTTCGGCAAGGGGGCCCGCGTCGGGGGCGGCTCCTGGCAGTGGGGCGTCTCGGCCACCAGCCCCCATGCCGAGGCGGCCACCAGGTTCATCGAGTTCCTCATGCAGGAGGACTACCTGGTGGAGTACTCCAACGCCATCGGCACCTTCCCCTCCGTGCCCGCGGCGACCTCCAGGACCGAGAACTACGGCCAGGGCAAGCCCCTGGAGCCGGTCTACGAGATCGGCAAGGCCTTCGCCCTGCTGCGGCCCGCCACCCCCGGGTACAAGGTCATCTCCTCCATCTTCGACAAGGCCGCCCACGACATCGTCTCCGGGGCGGATGTGAAGAAGACCCTGGACCAGGCCGTCAAGGACATCGACGCCGATATCGCCTCCAACAACGGCTACGCCGCCAAGTAGACCACCGGGAAGGGAAGGAAACATGTCCTCGGTCTCCACGCGCAGCCGCCACAGCGCGCTGCGTCAGGAGGCGCGCATGGCCTGGCTCATGTCATCCCCGGCCCTGCTGCTCCTCCTGCTGTTCATGGGTATCCCCATCCTGCTGACCTTCGCCCTGAGCTTCACCAACGTCCGGCTCATCTCGCCCAACCCGCCGAGCTTCGTGGGCCTGGACAACTTCGTGCGGGCCTTCTCCCAGGACCCGACCTTCATCCGCTCGCTGGCCAACACCCTGCTCTTCGCCGTGGTAGTGGTGCCCTGCCAGTCCGGCCTGGCCCTGGCCCTGGCGCTCCTGGTCAACGCCAAGGTCAGGGGGGTCACCGCCTTCCGCACCCTCATCTTCATGCCCGTGGTCACCTCCATGGTGGTGGTCTCCATCCTGTGGAGCTTCTTCTACAAGAGCGACGGACTGTTCAACTCCATGCTCAACACCATCACCGGCGGGGGCTGGACGGCAGTGGCCTGGCTCAACAACCCCGGTACCGCGATGCCCGCGATCATCCTGCTCTCGATCTGGCAGGCGGTGGCGCTGCACATGGTCATCTGGCTGGCCGGCCTGCAGATGATCGACCCCGCCCTGTACGAGGCGGCCGCACTCGACGGCGTCAACGCCTGGCAGAGGTTCCGCTACATCACCTGGCCGGGGCTCCACTCCACCATGGTCTTCATCCTGGTGACCATCACCATCGCCGCCCTGGGGCTGTTCGTCCAGATCGACGTCATGACCCAGGGCGGGCCCCAGGACGCGACCTCTACCCTCGTCTACCACGCCGTACGCAAGGGCTACCGGGAGCATGACATGGGGTACGGATCGGCCATCTCGCTGATCTTCTTCGCCCTGGTGCTTCTCATCTCCCTCATCCAGCGCCGACTCACCCGGGAGGACTGAGCCATGACGACCGTATCGGCAGTCAACGACGCCGAGGAGCTCAAGGAGCCCAAGGATGCCACGCGCCTCGGCGGCGCCCGGCCCGCCCGCAGCGCCGGGCGCCGGGGCAGGGCCGCCACCCGGCGGCGCTCGACGGTCCTGACCTACGTGGGGCTGACGGCGGCCGCCGGCGTGGCCGTCTTCCCCCTGCTGTTCATGATCCTGTCCTCCCTCAAGCCCGACAACCAGATCTTCGCCGACCTGGGCACCCCCAGGGCCTTCCTGCCCGTGGGCGAGCTGTCCCTGGACAACTACGCCGGGGTCTTCCAGCGGGTGCCGGCCGGGCGCTTCATCGCCAACTCGCTGATCGTCACCGTGCTCATCGTGGGCCTGGGCCTGGTGGTCAACTCCATGATCGGCTTCGCCATCTCGCGGATGCGATGGAGGGGCAAGCACCTCATCCTGTCCCTGGTGCTGGCCACCCTCATGGTCCCCTTCGAGACCATCGCCGTGCCGCTGGTGTACTGGGTGGCCAGCCTGCCGCACGTCTCCTGGGCCGGGGACGGCTTCCTGGTCACCCAGGGCATGCTCAACACCTACTCCGTCCAGGTCCTGCCCTTCGTGGCCAACGCGCTGGCCATCTTCCTGTTCGCCCAGCACTTCTCCGACATCCCCAAGGAGATCGATGAGGCCGCGCGCGTGGACGGGGCCGGCTGGTGGACGATCTACCGCAGGATCGCGGTGCCGCTGTCGGGGCCCACCTTCGCCACGGTCGCCATCATCACCATGCTGCCGGCCTGGAACTCCTACCTGTGGCCGCTCATGGTCATCCAGCAGGAGTCCCTGCGCCCGGCCAGCGTGGGCATGCAGTACTTCTTCCAGCTCAACCCGGTGTGGGGGGAGATCATGGCCTATGGGACCCTCATCACCCTGCCGGTGCTCATCGTCTTCGTGGCCTTCCAGCGCTCCTTCGTGGCCTCGCTGGCCGGCACCGCGGTCAAGGGGTGAGGGGTCATGGCACTCGCTCTTGAGGACCACTGGATCTGGGACCACTGGATCGCCGACGACGGCGAGCAGTACCACCTGTTCTTCCTGCGCGCCTCCCGGGCGCTGCACGACCCCGACCGGCGCCACTTCCGCGCCTCCCTGGGCCACGCGGTCTCCCCGGATGCCAGGTGCTGGAGGCTCATGCCCGACGCCCTGGTCCACTCCGATGGGCCGGCCTTCGATGACAAGGCCATCTGGACCGGCTCGACCATCGTGCGCCCCGACGGCTCCCTCAGGGTCTTCTACACCGGCATCAGCCGCGCCGAGGACGGCGCCGTCCAGCGCATCGGCTGGGCCGACAGCGCCGACGGCGTCGTCTTCGAGCCCGCCTGCCCCCAGCCCCTGTGCGCCGATGGCCGGTGGTACGCCACCCTGGGGGAGGGCGGCACCACCGATGAGCACTGGCGCGACCCCTTCGTCCTCTTCCACGACGGGTGGTGGCACATGCTCATCACCGCCCGGGCCAAGGGCGCCGACCTGCGCCGCGCCGGGGTCATCGGCCATGCGGTCTCCCAGGACCTGGACCACTGGGAGGTCCGGCCCCCGCTGACCTCCCCCTCGGCCTTCGGCCAGCTGGAGGTCAGCCAGTCCCGCTGCGTGGAGGGCCGCCACCTCCTGGTCTTCTCCTGCGGCGACGACATGCAGGCCGAGCCCGGGCCCGGCGGGGTGTGGGTCGCCGAGGGTCAGGGCCCCCTGGGCCCCTGGGACATCGACGGCGCCCGCTATGTG
Organism: Actinomyces capricornis; assembly: GCF_019974135.1. NCBI lineage: Bacteria > Bacillati > Actinomycetota > Actinomycetes > Actinomycetales > Actinomycetaceae > Actinomyces > Actinomyces capricornis. Next base: position 21,873 of record NZ_AP025017.1, on the reverse strand, counting down.
CGCCCCGAGCACCTCTACGCCGGCCAGCTCCTCCAGCTGCGCGAGGGGGCGTGGGTGCTCACCGGCTTCAACAACATCGTCGACGGTGCCTTCGCGGGGACCATCTCCGACCCCATCGCCTGGCAGGACGTCGATCTGGTGGGCGGGCCGCGCTGACTCGCCGCGCCAGCCGCCCCTACCCCGCAGGCACTCCTGGCGCCATGGGGGAGGCACCCCACCCCGCATCACCACTGCCCGTCACCGCCCGGGCCGGAATGCCGCGCCGGCCCGGGCGGTGACGTCGTCGGCGGGCCCTGCGCAGGCCGCAGCAGTCTGGTAAGGTTCCCCTACATAAGAACCTCTTCCTATTAGCGGAAGTGTCGCACTGCACCCGACGACACGGCGTCGCGAACTTGCCACAGGTCAATTCGGCAAGCATGATCTTGGCTAAAGTTCTCTTCGGTCCAATGCACCCCGCACCAGGGCCCCAGGTTCCCGCGGGAGGCCCCCGTGGCCTGCCTGGGACGCCTGCGGGGCGCCCGGGCCGAACAGCCCCCGAGGATGGCGCGCGCGCAGAGAGGAGCAGTAGCGGGCTCATGGTCCAGGCAGACGAAGAACCGACCCGGGCGCGGGTACTCGACCTCATCGCGGAGAAGGGGCCGGTCTCCGCCGCCCAGCTCGCCAAGGTCCTTCAGCTCACCCCTGCCGCCGTGCGCCGCCACATCACCTCCCTGGAGGAGAAGGGGCAGATCGAGGTCCACAGCCCCGCCACCTCCGGCAAGCGCGGGCGCGGCCGGCCCGCCCGCCACTACGTGCTCACCCCCACGGCCCGCACCTCCTTCGCCGAGGGCTACTCCGACCTGGCCAACCGGGCCCTGCGCTACCTCTCCCAGGTCGCCGGGGACGGTGCGGTAGACTCCTTCGCCGCCGCCCGCGGCCGCGACCTGGAGCGCCGCTACTCCGCCGTCGTCGAGGCCGCCGGCAAGGACCCCGGCGAGCGGGCCCGGGCCCTGGCTGATGCCCTGACCCTGGACGGCTACGCGGCCTCGGTGCGCGACGTCGGCGACGGCTCCTACGCCGTCCAGCTGTGTCAGGGGCACTGCCCGGTGCGCGAGGTCGCCGGGGAGTTCCACGAGCTGTGCGACGCCGAGACCCAGGCCATCTCACGACTCGTCGGTGTTCCCGTGCAGCGCCTGGCCACCCTGGCCGGCGGCGAGCACGTGTGCACCACCCACATACCCATCGCCATGCCCGCCCTGCGCAAGCGCGCCGTGCGGGCCGCAAGGACTCGCAGCCAGCAGGCCAAGCGAACGGAAGGAACCCGATGACAACGCCCACCACCGAGACTGTGCGCAGCACCGACGACGAGATCATCGACTCGATCTCGACGAGCTACGACTTCGGGTGGCACGACTCCGATGAGGCCGGGTCCAAGGCCAAGCGCGGCCTGGACGAGCAGGTCGTCAGGGAGATCTCCGCCATCAAGGGCGAGCCCCAGTGGATGCTCGACAAGCGCCTCAAGGCCTACCGCACCTTCGAGCGCAAGCCCATGCCCACCTGGGGCGTGGACCTGTCCGACCTGGACATGGACTCGGTGAAGTACTACGTGCGCTCCACCGACCGCCCCGCCACCTCCTGGGACGACCTGCCCGAGGACATCAGGAACACCTACGACCGCATCGGCATCCCCGAGGCCGAGCGCGAGCGCCTCGTGGCCGGCGTGGCCGCCCAGTACGAGTCCGAGGTCGTCTACCACCAGATCCGCGGTGACCTGGAGGAGCAGGGCGTCATCTTCGTGGACACCGACACCGCCGTGCGCGAGTACCCCGAGCTGGTCCAGGAGTACTTCGGCACCGTCATCCCCGCCGGGGACAACAAGTTCGCCGCCCTCAACACCGCGGTGTGGTCCGGGGGCTCCTTCATCTACGTGCCCAAGGGCGTCAAGGTCGAGATCCCCCTGCAGGCCTACTTCCGGATCAACACCGAGAACATGGGCCAGTTCGAGCGCACCCTCATCATCGCCGACGAGGACTCCTACGTCCACTACGTCGAGGGCTGCACGGCCCCCATCTACTCCACCGACTCCCTGCACTCGGCGATCGTGGAGATCGTGGTCAAGAAGAACGCCCGCGTGCGCTACACCACCATCCAGAACTGGTCCAACAACGTCTACAACCTGGTCACCCAGCGCGCCACCTGCGCCGAGGGCGCCACCATGGAGTGGATCGACGGCAATATCGGCTCCAAGCGCAACATGAAGTACCCGGCCGTCTTCCTCATGGGCCCCCACTCCCGCGGCGAGGCCCTGTCCATCGCCTTCGCCGGTGAGGGCCAGCACCAGGACACCGGCGCCAAGATGGTCCACATGGCGCCCCACACCTCCAGCCACATCGTCTCGAAGTCCATCGCCCGCCACGGGGGCCGCTCGGCCTACCGCGGCCTGGTCCAGATCATGAAGAACGCGCGCCACTCGAAGTCCAACGTGCTGTGCGACGCGCTTCTGGTCGACGAGATCTCCCGCTCCGACACCTACCCCTACGTGGATGTGCGCAACGACGACGTCGAGATGGGCCACGAGGCCACCGTCTCCAAGGTCAGCGCCGACCAGCTCTTCTACCTCATGCAGCGCGGGCTGACCGAGACCGAGGCCATGGCCACGATCGTGCGCGGCTTCGTCGAGCCCATCGCCCGCGAGCTGCCCATGGAGTACGCCCTGGAGCTCAACCGACTCATCGAGCTCCAGATGGAGAACTCCGTGGGCTGAGCCCGCCGGCCACCCGGCCGCCCCCCGTCCACCACGCCCACCCGCACTGCCGCACCGCGGCAAGGAGCCATCAATGCCTGAACTCTCCACCGACCACTCCAGCGCCGCGCTGGAGGGCGCCCACTCCCACGGCGGCCCGCGCTACGTCTCCTCGCGCGCCGACCGCCCCACCTCCTTCGACCCCGCCGACATCCCCGTGCCCCGAGGCAAGGAGGAGGAGTGGCGCTTCACCCCCATGAAGCGCTTCGCCCCCCTGTTCGACCTCGAGGCCCTCAGCGCCCCGCGCGACGCCGAGCCGCTGAGCATCGAGGCCGACCTGCCCCAGGGCGCCGCCCTGGAGACCGTCGAGCGCCAGGACCCCCGCCTGGGCGTGGTCGGCGCCCCGGTGGACCGCACCGGCGTGACCGCCTGGGCCGCCTTCACCACCGCCACCGTGCTCACCCTGGCCCCGGGCGCCGTCCTGGAGCGCGCCGCCCGGCTGAGCATCGTGGGCGGTGACGAGGAGCTGGCCCACCCCACCGCCCAGCACCTCCGGGTCATCGCCGAGGCCGGCTCGCGGGGCACCGTCATCCTGGACCACACCGGCACCGCCGCCCTGACCCAGGGCGTGGAGATCACCGTGGCCGACGGCGCCGAGCTCACCCTGGTCACCGTCCAGGGCTGGCAGGACGTCGCCGTCCACGCCTCCAACCACCGCGTCCAGGTCCAGGGCCGCGGCGTGCTCAAGCACGTCGTGGTCAGCCTCGGCGGGGACGTGCGCATCTGCCCCGACCTCGGCTTCGCCGGGGAGGGCGGCAGCATCGACGCCTACGGCGTCTACTTCACCGACGCCGGCCAGCACCAGGAGCACCGCCCCTACGTGGCCCACACCGAGCCCCACTGCTACTCCCGGGTCACCTACAAGGGAGCCCTCCAGGGCGAGGGCGCCCACGCCGTGTGGGTGGGGGACTGCCTCATCGGCGCCGCCGCCCGCGGCACCGACACCTACGAGCTCAACCGCAACCTGGTGCTCACCCCGGGCGCCAAGGCCGACTCGGTGCCCAACCTGGAGATCGAGAACGGCAACATCGAGGGCGCCGGCCACGCCTCGGCCACCGGCCGCTTCGACGACGAGCAGCTGTTCTACCTGCGGGCCCGGGGCATCACCGAGTCCGAGGCCCGGCGCCTGGTGGTCCTGGGCTTCTTCAACGAGATCGTCGCCGAGATCGGCGTGCCCGAGGTCGAGGAGCGCCTCATGAGCGCCATCGAGCACGAGCTGGAGCTCACCGGCGTCATCGAGGCGCGTCAGTCGCCGCAGGACTGAGACACCCCAGACCACCCCTGACCCAAGACCTGAAAGAACACTCATGAGCACCCTGCAGATCAAGAACCTCCACGTCCAGGTGGAGACCAATGACGGCCCCAAGCCCATCCTCAAGGGCGCGGACCTGACCATCGAGTCCAACCAGGTGCACGCCATCATGGGCCCCAACGGCTCGGGCAAGTCCACCCTGGCCTACTCCATCGCCGGCCACCCCGACTACGAGATCACCGAGGGCCAGGTCCTGCTCGACGGCGTCGACCTGCTCGAGCTCAGCGTGGACGAGCGCGCCCGGGCGGGCCTGTTCCTGGCCATGCAGTACCCCGTGGAGGTCCCCGGAGTGACAGTGGCCAACTTCCTGCGCACCGCCAAGACCGCCATCGACGGACAGGCCCCCAAGGTCCGCCAGTGGGTGGGCGAGGTCAATGCCGCCATGGAGCGCCTGCGCATCGACCCCGCCTTCTCCCAGCGCGACGTCAACACCGGCTTCTCCGGGGGGGAGAAGAAGCGCTTCGAGATCCTCCAGATGGAGCTGCTGCGGCCCCGCTTCGCCGTCCTGGACGAGACCGACTCCGGCCTGGACGTCGATGCCCTGCGCATCGTCTCCGAGGGCGTCAACCGCCTCCACGACGAGTCCGACGCGGGCTTCCTCCTCATCACCCACTACACGCGCATCCTGCGCTACATCAAGCCCGACTTCGTCCACGTCTTCGTCGACGGGCGCGTGGCCGAGGAGGGCGGCCCCGACCTGGCCGACCGCCTGGAGGAGGAGGGCTACGACCGCTACCTGCGTTGAGGCCGCCCGGGGCGGGGCCCACCGGCCCCGCCCCTGAGCCCGGCACCACGAGCCCACGATCCGGAAGGCAGCAGATGACCCGTTCCACCCCGCACCCGGGCGCCCCGGCGGCCCGCGCCCCTGAGCCGCTCAGCGCCCAGGAGATCGAGGGCATCCGCGCCGACTTCCCCTACCTGGAGCGCCCCGCCCGCAACGGCGAGCCCCTGGCCTACCTGGACTGGGCCGCCACCAGCCAGAAGCCGAGGGGCGTCATCGCCGCCGAGGAGGACTTCTATCTCCGCTCCAACGGGGCGGCCGGGCGCTCGACCTACCAGCTGGCCGACGAGGCCACCGCCACCTGGGAGGACGCCCGCGAGGCGGTGGCCGGCTTCGTGGGGGCCCGGCCCGGGGAGCTGGTCTTCACCAAGAACGCCACCGAGGCCCTCAACCTGGTGGCCCTGGCCATCGGGCACGCCTCGGCGGGCCGGGGCGCCGCCAGCGGGGCACTCACGCGCGATGCGGCCGATCCCGCCCGCCGCCTGGCCATCGGCCCGGGCGACGAGGTCGTCGTCAGCCGCGCCGAGCACCACGCCAACCTCGTGCCCTGGCAGGAGCTGTGCGCCCGCACCGGGGCGGCCCTGCGCTGGCTCGACCTGGACCCCCAGGGCCGTATCGACCTGGGCACCCTGGGCGTCATCAGCGAGCGCACCCGGGTGGTGGCCCTGACCCACGCCTCCAATGTCACCGGGGCCATCACGCCCCTGGAGCGGATCCTGCCGCGGGCCAGGGAGGCGGGCGCCCTGGTGGTGCTGGACACCTGCCAGTCCGCCGCCCACCTGCCCCTGGACTTCGCGGCCCTGGCCGCCGCCGGCGTGGACGCCATGGTCCTGTCCAGCCACAAGATGTGCGGGCCCACCGGCATCGGGGCGCTGGTGGCCACCGAGGAGCTCCTGGAGGCCATGCCCCCCGTGCTCACCGGCGGATCCATGATCGAGGTGGTGACCATGACCTCCTCCACCTACATGAGCGGCCCGGCCCGCTTCGAGGCCGGCAGCCAGCCCCTGGCCCAGGCCGCCGGCTGGCATGCCGCCGTGGACTACGTGGGGCGCATCGGCCTGGGCCGGCTCCACGCCACCGAGACGCTCCTGGCCGGCCGGCTCCTGGAGGGCCTGGAGCGCACCCCCGGGGTCCGGATCCTGGGCCCCCACGACACCCGCGAGCGCCTGGGCGTGGTGGCCTTCACCATCGAGGGCGTCCACCCCCACGACGTCGGCCAGGTCCTGGACGCCGCCGGGGTCGCCGTGCGCACCGGCCACCACTGCGCCCAGCCCATCCACGCCCATGCCGGCATCCACGCCTCCTCTCGAGCATCCCTGGGGCCCTGCTCTACTGTGGGGGAGGTCGACCGCTTCCTGTCGGCCGTCACCGACGTCCGGCGCTACTTCCAGAGGTGAGCATGAACGAGCTCGATCAGCTCTACCAGCAGGTCATCCTCGACCACTCCCGGGAGCGCCACGGCTGCGGCGCCCTGGAGGCCCCCGATGCCACCAGCCACCAGGTCAACCCCACCTGCGGGGATGAGGTGACCCTGGGGGTCAGCGTCCGCGACGGGCGGATCGTGGCCGTGGGCTGGCAGGGGGAGGGCTGCTCCATCTCCCAGGCCTCCATCTCCGTCATGCACGACCTGGTCACCGGCGCCGACCTGGCTACCGTGGCCCGACTGGAGGCGGAGTTCAACGAGCTCATGCACTCGCGCGGCCGGGGAGTGGACGAGGCGGTCCTCGATGACCTTGAGGACGCCGCCGCCTTCGAGGGGACCTCGAAGTACCCCAACCGCGTCAAGTGCGCCCTGCTGGGCTGGATGGCCCTCAAGGACGCCCTGGCCAAGTCCGGCACCGCCCTGCCCGCCGTCGAGCCCTCCGGCTCCTGACTCCCCGCACCGCCCCCAAGGAGAAGACATGAACGAGCACACCCCGGGCGCAGGCCCGGACGGCACCACGACCCCTGCAGCCTCCCCAGCCCCTGCAGCCCCTGCGGAGGCGGCCAACCCCATGGCGGCCCAGCACCTGCCCGCCGGCGCCGTCGGGCAGGCCCAGGTGGATGCGGCAGCGGTCGAGGAGGCCCTGCGCGACGTCATCGACCCCGAGCTGGGCATCAACGTGGTGGACCTGGGCCTGCTCTACGGGGTGTCCATCGAGCCCGAGGGCACCGTGGTGCTGGACATGACCCTGACCACGGCCGCCTGCCCGCTGACCGACGTCATCGAGGAGCAGGCCCAGCAGGCCCTGGTGGGCCTCGCCGACCAGGTGCGCATCCAGTGGGTGTGGCTGCCGCCGTGGGGCCCGGACAAGATCACCCCCGAGGGCCGCGAGCAGCTGCGAGCCCTGGGCTTCAACGTCTGAGCGCCCCACCGCCAGGTCGCGGCCGGCCGGCGCGCTGCGGGTGCGGTGGTGCTACTGTTCCACGCATGCGCGCCGGGATCTGCTCCGTGACCTACGGGTTCCACGGCGCCCCGCACGGCCCGCTCAATGACCCGGCCTGGTGCATGCCGCACTGGTCGAGGCTGCCGTATCGGCGGGCCTGACGGCGGTGGCCGCCACCCACCACTCCTTCGAGCCCCAGGGGCTGAGCGCCGTCGTCCTGCTCTCGGAGTCCCATATCGCCGCCCACACCTGGCCCGAGACAGGCCGGGCCTACGTGACCCTCACCAGCTGCAAGGCCATGAGCCGGCAGGCCATCGACGCCCTGGGCGAGCAGCTGGCCGCCCGCCTGGGCGCCTCGGGGGTGGAGAGCCGGGCGGTGTCGCTGACCGGGGGCGGGCGCACCGCGCGGATCGCTCGGACCGCGAGGGCGGGGATGAGCGTGCAGGCCGCGCGGGCCGATCGGCTCATGGCCGGCGGGAGAACGCGGCCCTGTTCGCCGCGGCGCTGCTGGTGGCCGTGGGCGGCCTCATCTACGAGCTCATCCTGGGCACGGCGGCCTCCTACCTCATCGGCGACTCGGTGCTCAGCTTCAGCCTGGCCATGGGCATCACCCTGTTCGGGATGGGGATCGGCTCGCTGCTGGTCAACCGCGTCAGGCGCGACCCGGCCGTGGTCTTTGCGGTCAACGAGATCGTCCTGGGCCTGGTGGGCGGCAACTCGGTGCTCGCCCTGTATGCGGCCTTCGGCCTGACCGACATCCACTGGTGGGTCTTCGGGGCGATCAGCCTGGTGATCGGGGTGCTCATCGGCGCGGAGATCCCCCTGCTGGTGCGGACCTTCCAGCGCTTCGGCAGGGCCTCCTCGGTGGAGCTGGTCAGCAGGGTCCTGGCCCTGGACTACTTCGGGGCGCTGGCGGCCTCCCTCGTCTTCCCCCTGGTGCTCCTGCCCCAGCTGGGGCTCATGCGCGGGGCCTACCTGGTGGGGGCGCTCAATGTGCTGGTGGCCATGGTGGTGCTCATCCAGGTGGGCACGCCGCGCCGGGTCCTGGTGGCAGGCGTGGCCGCCGCGGTGGCGCTGACCGGCCTGTTCCTGGGGGCCGATCGCCTGGAGCGAGGCATTGATGCCCGCACCTATGGGGATCCGGTGGTCTACTACGAGCAGACCGCCTACCAGAGGATCGTCCTGACCCAGTACAGGCAGGATCTTCGCCTCTACCTCAACGGTCAGCTCCAGTTCTCCAGCCTGGATGAGGCCCGCTACCACGAGACCTTCTCAGCCAGTGCGATGACCTCCGTGGAGGAGCCCGCCAGGGTGCTCATCCTGGGCGGTGGAGATGGGCTGCTGGCCCGCGAGGTCCTGCGCTACCCGGGACTGGAGCGCCTCACCCTGGTGGATATCGATCCGCGCATGACGGCGCTGTCGCGCACCAACCGCCTGCTGCGCGAGAGCAACGGCGACGCCCTGTCCGACCCCCGGGTCGAGGTGGTCAACCAGGACGCCTTCGCCTTCACCTCCGAGGCCGGACGGCGTGCCCAGGAGGCCCGGGGTGCCCGGGACGCGCGAGGCGTTGAGGGCGCGGGGGGCTCGCAGGGCGGGGAGGGTGAGGCGGGCCGGCAGGACTACGACGTGGTGCTCATCGACCTGGTCGACCCCTCCAATGAGCGGCTGGCCAAGCTCTACTCGGTGGAGTTCTACCGGCAGGTCGAGCAGCTGCTCTCCGACGACGGGGTGATGGTGACCCAGGCGACCTCCTCGTTCTTCTCCCCCAGGGCCTTCTCCACGGTGGACAGCACCGTGGCGGCCGCCCAGCCGGGGCGCACCACCTACCCCTTCAGCATCAATGTGCCCTCCTTCGGGGAGTGGGGCTTCGTGCTGTCCACCCGCAGGCCCGATCTGCTGCTGACCGGCGCACTGCCGCGGGGGCTGGCCTATCAGGACCCGGAGCTGCTGCGCTTCATCCTGCTCGACCACCCTGCGGTGACCATGTCCATGCCTGCCTCCACACTCCTTCACCCCCGGATCGTCGAGGTCTACAACGAGGACATGCGCCAGTGGCGCTACACCTAGCCCCTGCCTGCTGCGCTCTGCGGCTCTCCTTCTTGGGCGCGGATCCGCCCCTGGCGGGGGCGCGAATCCGCTCTAGTGGGGCCGGAGCGCGGAGGCGATGGTGCGTCCCCAGGTGCGCGCCTCCTGCTCCTGCCCGGCCACCGGCCCCCGGGAGTCGACCAGGAAGCTGGTGGCGGCGACCCGCGGACGCCTGCCGCTCAGGGCCTTGGCGATGCTCCTGGCGGCCGAGCCGTGGAGCCAGCCGCGCCGTGTGACGGTATCGAAGGCGGCCACGCGCATGCCCTGGGGGATGATCGCCGCCTCCAGCCACTCCCGGATGCCGCTGTCCACGGCGCTGGCGCCCCTGTCCATGGCCTGACGGCGTGAGGCCGGGGTGGGCAGGCCCCGGTTGTGGGTGGGGGCGGCCAGGACGAGCAGCCCGATGCGGTCACTGATCCGGGGCGGTGCCTGGGCGGCGGGCATGAGCTCCGTCTCCACCCCCTCCCGGCCCAGGCCCATGGCCACCTGCTCGGCCAGGGCGTGGGTGCTCCCGAAGCAGGACTCCACGATGATCAACGCTGTCGTGCTCATGATCCGATCCTCAGGTGTGACGTCGCGTCGCACGCAAGCCCCACCGGTGACGCCCTGCCGCACCGTTCGCGGTCTTGCCCCTCTGGGCGCAGATGCGCCCCCACTCAGGGGGCCCATCTGCCTCCAGAGCGGTGACATTGCGAGGACAGGGCGATATCGCGGCGCTCAGCCCCCAGCATCCCGGCAGCCAGACCCACGACGGCGATGGCCACCAGCCACAGGCAGCCCGCCTCGCCGGCCTGGGCGAAAGGCGCAGCGTCCCTGACCTCCTGCGGCAGGCCCATGACCCCGCCCAGCTGGGCGATGCCGAGGCCCACCAGGACCGGCAGCCAGGCCAGGCCTCGCCACTGCGGCGCCCACCCGCACAGGGCAGCACCCACTCCCGCCGCCGCGGCCGCAGCAGGCCACTGCCCACCCACCAGGCGCAGCGCATCCCCGGCACCAGTGCCCAGGGCGGAGGCGCCCACCATCCCCGCCGCCAGGCAGCCCGCGGCCAGGGCCACCCCGGCCCCCAGGCAGGCGGTGACCCACCAGGCCGCCAGCAGGCGGCCGGGACGGCTACCGGTGGAGCGGGCCGCCTCCAGGCGCCCGGCCAGTTCATCCAGGCCGTACCGGCTGACCAGGCCGACCGCCTCGGCCGCTGTCAAGGCCCCTGTGAGAGCCCCGGTATAGGCCAGGAAGGCTTGTCCGGCATCCGCGCCCTCCAGGAGGGAGACGAGCGGGCTGTCACCGGCGATACTGCCCTGACGGGCCAGCTCCACCACGCCCTCGCCCATGGATACCAGGAGCCCGGTGACCACGGCGGTGGTCGCGGCCCACGCCAGGCACTGGCCGCAGGCCAGCTCCAGGGCCAGGCCCACCGGCCCGGACACGCGCAGCCGGCGCCCCGCCCCGGGCCGGGGGAAGCGCAGCGCCCCCAGGCCCAGGTCCCGGCGCCCGGTGACCGCCGCTGTGGCGGCGAGCAGCATCGCGCCTCCGCCGGCCGCCCACAGCCAGGGGGCCCAGTCGTTCTCACCGCCGGGGTCCATCGCGGCGCGCAGGCCGAAGGGCGAGGCCCACCCCGCCCAGTGCCAGTCCTTGGCGGCATCCAGTCCGGAGCCGAGGAAGGCCAGGGCCAGTACCAGGAGGGCCAGGCCCCGCGCCCCGGCGGCGTCCTGGACGAGCTGGGCCACCAGCAGGGCCGGGCACACCAGTGCCAGGCAGGTCCCCGCCACCGCGGCCCCATAGGTGGCGGCGTCGGAGCCCCCGACCCCATCGAGCGCCAGCAGGCCCGCCCCCGCGCCGGCCCCCAGCAGCAGGCACTCCAGGGCCAGTGCCAGGCCCTGGCCGGCCAGGCGCATGCCGGGCCCCGCGCCCGCGGCATGGAGCAACTCGGCCCGTCCCAGGTCCTCATCGCCCCGTGAGCGGGCCACGGCGCGCAGGCTGATGACCACGCCCAGTATGAGGCAGGTCAGCGCCCCCAGCTCCCACACGGCGATCTGGACGACGCCGGCCGCCTCGGGCAGGGTGCCGTAGAGCAGGCGCAAGGTCGCAGATCCCTGGGCCGAGGCCACGGCCGCCACCAGATCCTCCGGGGTGCTGTAGGTATCGCCATAGCCCGGGCAGAGCAGCGCCGTCAGCGCCGCCGTCACCGCCGGCAGTGCCACCAGCCACGCCCGCTCCTGGCGCACCGAGAGCCAGGCGGCGCGCAGGGCGGTCGCCGCCCCACGGGCCGGCCGGTGCGCCATACTGCGCACCGCATGGTCCGGCGCTGTGCATCGCGCCCGACCCGATACCGCGCCTGAGGAGGCTCTCGACATCGGGGCCACGGACCCGGCGGGCAGGGACGGCAGGGCCTGCGGCGGGGCGGGCGAGGCGGCGAGTGGCACAGAGGGTACAGAGGGCACAGAGGGGGAGGGGGTGCTCATCGCGCCGCCACCTCGTAGTGCTCCAGGAAGACCTCATCGAGGGCGACCGGGGAGCAGGTCAGCTCCCGGGCCCCGGCCTGGAGGAGCACCGCCAGGACCGCAGCGACCTGCTCGGCGGGCACCGAGGCGGCGAAACGGCCCCGCGCATCGGGCTGGGGCAGGGCCCAGCCCGATGCTGACTCCGCTGCGCCTGCACACCCTGCTGTGCCCGCCGGCTGAGATGCGGCCCTGGGCAACGCCCCGGCGGGCTCCCCGCCCCCGGGCCGCCGCTGGAGCCGGCGCGCGAGCCGGCCGCGCCACCCGCCCACCATCGCGCCGTCGCGACGGTGCCCCGCCCTTTCCGGGCACCCCGGGCGGGGCGGCTCCGGGCGCCCCCGGCCGACGGCGCGCTCCCATGCCAGGACCGTGCCCGGTGGCAGCAGGCAGGCCAGGCGTGAGGCGCGCAGGTGGCGCAGCTGCGCCAGCGGCCCGCACTCCACGGCCCGGCCATCCTTGATGATCGTCACCGCATCGCAGAGGCGGTCCACCTCGGCCATGATGTGGCTGGACAGGAGCACCGTGCGGCCCTTATCGGCCACCTGGCGCACACAGCGCATGAACACCTCCGACTGCAGCGGATCCAGGCCACTGGTGGGCTCATCGAGGATGAGCAGCTCGCAGGGCGCGGCCAGGGCGGCCACCAGCATCACCTTCTGCCGGTTGCCCTTGGAGTAGGAGCGCACCGGCTTGGAGGGATCCAGGCTGAAGGCCTCCACCAGCTCCTCCTCGCGCCGCCGGTCCCGCCCGCCGCGCAGCCCGGCCAGCGCATCGAGCGTCTGGGCCCCGGTCAGCCCCGGCCACAGGGCCACATCCCCGGGCACATAGGCCGTGGCCCGGGTGATCGCCCCGGCATCATGGCGCGGATCCATGCCCAGGACCCGCACAGCCCCGGCGTCACGGCGGTACATGCCCAGCAGCACCCGGATCGTGGTGGACTTGCCCGCCCCATTGGGGCCCAGGAACCCGTGGACTTGGCCTGCCGGCACGCTCAGGTCGAGCCCATCGAGGGCACGCAGCGGCCCGAAGGCCTTGACCAGGCCGCAGACGTCAATAGCGGGGGAGGGGCGCGAGGAGGAGGTGGAGGTGAGGGCTGAGATCGTCATGCCTCCACTGTCAGGTGCGACGCCGCGTCACACGCAAGCCCGACGACGCGGCACGGACCCCCTGCGCGGGTCCTTCCCCACGAGGCGGGACCATCCTGGGCGGCAGGCCAGGGTTGGCGGTGGGCGGGCAGAATGGGCGTCACTTGGCGACCGAGGCGTCACTTGGCGACGGAGGCGACACCTGTAGGGGGCGTCCATGTCGCCAAGCGACGCTCTTTCCGCCAAGCGACGTCCATCGTGAGCCCCGGGGGATCGGAACTGGCGGGCCCCCGAAGTCCCCGCCCCGGTCCGCTCCCACCGACCGCGCGACCCCTCCCGAACAGGGACACCCGCGAACGGGCGGCCCAGGGCGCCCAGGGTAGTGCCCCGAGGCGCCCCTGAGTGCCGCTAGTACGTGCCTCTAGGCCTCTGCGCTCCAGCGGTCAATAGCCGCCAGGAGGCCTCGCTCCATCGCCGCGCCCATGCGCGCATCGAAGGGCTCGACCCGCGACGCCAGGCGGAAGAAGGCCCGCACCGCCTCCCTGTCCACGCTGCGGGCGAGGGCCCGGGCCCGCAGCGGCCCCAGCATCGACTCCAGGCGCCTGATGTTCGCGCGCACGCGCTCCTCGATCTGCTCATCGGACATCGCCGAGGCATCCTGCCCGTAGGCCTCCAGGATGCCCGCCTCCTCCTGGGGCTGCGGGGCGAGGAACAGGGCCTCGGCCTCGGGCGGCATCTGCCCTCGGTAGCAGGCCAGCTCGACGACGTCGCGCTCGCGGCGCACCGCGGCCCGGGTGCGCTCATCGGGGGCGGCGGCCTCCAGCCGGTCGAAGAAGGCCGCCATGCGCGGCGTCATGGGTGAGACCGTCAGGCCCTCGCGGGCGCGCTCCAGCAGGCAGATGAGCATCTCGCGCTGACGGGTGGCCTCGGCCAGGCTCCGCTCGACGGCCTCCAGGGCCCCCGCCAGGTCGGCGGCCACCCGCCCCGCGGCGTCGCTGTCATGGTCATCGGTGCGGCCGCCAGCGCCGGCATTGGTGCGGTCATCAGTGCCCCGGGCGCCATTCCCGCCGCCCCCACTGCTGGCGCGCTCACCGTGGGGGCCACCGCCTGCCCGGTCCGTGCCCCCAGCCGGCGCATCGCCGTTGAGGATGCGGCCGATGGACTCCAGCGGCACCCCGGCCTGGACGAGCCAGCGGATGCGCGAGAGGCGGGCGACGTGGCCCAGCCCGTAGTCCCGCCAGCCTCCGCGCTGAGGCGGCACCGGCAGCAGTCCCAGGGAGTGGTAGTACCGCACGGTGCGCACCGTCGTCCCGGTCAGCTCGGCGATCTCCGCAACACGCACGCGCCCAGTGTGGCACGCGCCCGCGCCTCCAGGAGGGCCGGCCAGGGCGGGCCGCTCAGAGCTGGCCGGCGGGAACGCTGAAGGTGTCGCAGGCTTGGAGCGATCCCTGCTCCATGCCGGTGGTGAACCAGCGCACCCGCTGCTCGGAGGAGCCGTGCGTCCAGGAGTCGGCGTTGACCCGACCCGCATGCCGCTCCTGGATGTGGTCGTCGCCCACGGCCTCGGCGGCATTGATCGCCCCGGTGATCTCCTCGGTGGTGGGGCGGGCCAGGAAGGGCTGGCCGGTCTCGGGGTCGGGGGTGGTCGAGGCGTAGTGGACCCACATGCCCGCATAGCAGTCGGCCTGGAGCTCCAGGCGCACCGAGTCGGAGTTCGCGCCCGTGCCCGAGCGGTCCGCCGCCGCCATGGTGCCGGTGAGGTGCTGGATGTGGTGGCCGAACTCGTGGGCCACGATGTACTCCTGGCCCAGGGGCGTGTCCTTGGCGCCCAGGGTGCGCTCCATGTCGGAGAAGAAGGTCATGTCCAGGTAGACGCTCTCATCCCCCGAGCAGTAGAAGGGGCCCACCGAGCTCGAGGCCGTCCCGCAGGCCGAGCTGACCTGGGAGCCGTCCCACAGCACGAAGTCGGGGCGCCGGTAGCCCGGCCCGCCCTGGGCGGGCAGCTGGCCCTCCCATACCGCGTCCAGGGACTCGGCGGTGGCAATCATGCGGCACTGGGTGTAGTCATTGGCCGCCTGGCCATCAGTGCACATGGAGGTGTCGATGGTCGAGGAGGTGGCCTGGCCCGCCGGGGCCTGCTGGGCCCCCACCAGTCCGGAGAGGTCCACGCCGGTGAGCTGGGAGATGAGGACCACGGCGATGACGGTCAGGATCGAGCCACCGCCGACCACCACCCCCCGCCCACCGCCGGAGCGCGTGGAGACGCGGTTGGGGTCGAGTTGGATATCGCGGTTGAAGGACATGTGCACCTCATCGGGACGAAACGATCGGACTCCAGCCTAACCCGCCTGCCTGTGAGCACCGATGACCTGGGTACCCTGGAGCGGTGCTCTACGACCTGCTGTACAAGACCGTCCTGACCCGCATCGACCCCGAGCTCACCCACGACATGTGCCTGGGGGCCATCAGGGCCACCAGCAGGATCCCGATCGTGCGCGACGTCGTGCGCCAGATGTGGGGCCGCCGCCCCGCCTTCGCCGTGCCCAGCGCCGGCCAGGGCGGCCCCCTGTCACGCCCGGTCCCCGGTATCCTGGGCCTGGCCGCGGGCATGGACAAGGAGGGCGAGGCCGTCGAGGGCCTGGACATGCTCGGCTTCGGCTTCATCGAGGTCGGCACCTTCACCGCCCGCGCCCAGGAGGGCAATGAGCGCCCCCGCCTGTGGCGCTACCCGGCCACCCGCGCCATCCGCAACCGCATGGGCTTCAACAACTCCGGGGCCGATGAGGCCGCCCGGCGCCTGCGCGAGTTGCGCTCGACGGTGCGGGGCCGCTCCATCGTCGTGGGCGCCAATATCGGCAAGACCAAGACCACCGCCCTGGCCGACGCCGTGGAGGACTACCGCTACAGCGCCTCCCGGGTGGCGCGCTGGGTGGACTACCTCGTGGTCAACGTCTCCAGCCCCAACACCCCCGGCCTGCGCAGCCTGCAGAGCGTGGAGTCCCTGCGCCCGATCCTGGCCGCCGTGCGCCAGGCGGCGGATGCCGCGGCCGGGCGCCGCGTGCCCCTGCTGGTCAAGATCGCCCCCGACCTGGCCGACGAGGACATCGACGCCGTGGCCGGGCTCGTGCTTGACATGGGCCTGGACGGGGTGGTGGCCACCAACACCACCATCGACCACGACCTGGGGGAGGGCGGCCTGTCCGGGGCCCCGCTGCTGCCCCGGGCCCTGGAGGTCGTGCGCCGCCTGCGCCAGCGCCTGGGGGAGGGGCCCACGATCATCGGGGTGGGGGGCATCTCCTCGATCATGGATGCCGAGCTCATGCTCGACGCCGGAGCCGACCTGCTCCAGGCCTACTCGGCCTTCATCTACAACGGGCCGGCCTGGCCGGGGCGCATCAACCGCGCCCTGGCCACGGGCGGCGCCGCGGCCCGCTGAGCCCGGAGCCCGTGAACGCCGTCGGCAGCCCGCTCCGCCCACGCCTGGGGCTGTGGTGCCTGGCAGCGGGGATCGTCCTGTCCTCATTCATGCTGCGCCCGGCGGCTACCTCGGTGGGCCCCGTCCTGGCCGAGATCCGTCAGGCGCTGGGCATGAGCACCCCCGCCGCCGCGCTGCTGACGGCCCTGCCCGGGCTCTCCTTCGCCCTGGCGGGGGCGGTGGCCTCCCGCCTGGGCCACCGCATCGGCGCGGCCTGGGGCCTGGCCCTGGCCGGTGCTGCGGGGGCGGTGGGCCTGCTGGCCCGGGCCGCCACCGGCTCGGTCCTGGTGCTGCTGGCGATGAGCGCCCTGGCGCTGTGCGCGGCGGGACTGGGCAATGTGCTGGTGCCCATGGCCATCAAGCAGCGCTTCCCCCTGTCCTCACACCGGTGGACGGCGCTGTACGTCACCATCCTGCCCATGGGGGCCCTGGCGCCCCAGCTCGCCGCGCCCCTGGTCATCGCCGATGGCGACTCGTGGCGCCTGAGCCTGGCCCTGTGGGGGTGGGTCGCCCTGGCCTCGGCGCTGCCCTGGGTGGCGGTGGCCCTGGGGGCCGGTGCCGCGACCCGGGTCCCTGGACTACTGCTTCTGGGGCGGCGCGCGCAGCGGGGCCGCCCTGGGCCCGTGTCCCCGCAGGGCCGGCAGGAGCAGGCGGGGGTGGCCGGGCAGGCCGCGGCGGCCGTCGCTGCGGGCTCTGATCCTGGGGATGCGGGCCCTCAGGTCCCGGAACCGCGCCTGGCGGACCTGGCCCGCAGCCCCCGCTCCCGGGCCCTGGGCCTGTTCTTCGGCATCCAGTCCATGCAGGCCTACGTCATCTTCGCCTACCTGCCGCAGGTCTTCCGGGACGCGGGGGCCACCATGGCCTCGGCCTCCCTGCTGCTGGCGATCTTCAGCATCTGCGGTGTGGCGGCCGGGCCCCTGGTGCCTGTGCTGGTCTCGCGCTCCCGCCACCTGGGGGCCTGGGTGGTGGGGCTGGTGGTGCTCATGGTGGCCGGCTACACCGGACTGCTCCTGGCCCCGATGACCCTTCCCTGGCTGTGGGCGGTGCTGCTGGGACTGGCCGGCTCGACCTTCCAGGTCTGCCTGGTCCTGGTCACGGCGCGCACCCGCGACTACCGGGTCACCGCCCTGCTGTCCGGCTTCACCCAGTCGGTGGGCTATGCGCTGGCCAGCGCGGGGCCCTTCGCCGTGGGCTGGCTCTACGGGCTGACCGGAGGGTGGACCTGGCCCTTGATCGCACTCATCGCCTCGGCCCTGCCCATGGGCTGGTTCGGGTGGCGCTCGTGCGCCCCGGGAATGCTCGACGACGAGCTGGCCGCCGCGGGCCTGGGGCGCCGGGCCTGCGCATAGTGCCCAGGCCCATCGCCTCCCCCGTGGCCTTGCGGGCCGCGGGGGAGCCGAGCCCCCGGGAGGGCAAGACCCCGGGGAGGCGCGGCCTGAACCGCCAGTGCGGTCGGCAGGCGGCGGGCGCAGCTGTGTGGGCTGCTCAGGCGGGGCGGGTCTGCGGCGAGACGGTCAGGGCCGGGTCGCGCTCGATGACGCCGTCCAGGGCGGCGTCGATGGCCCCCATGACCTCGGCGCTCAGCGCCACCCCGGAGGCCTTGACGGTGTCCTCCAGCTGCTCGGGGCGTGAGGCGCCCACGATGGCGGCCGAGACATTCGGGTTCTGCAGCACCCAGGCGATGGCCAGCTGGGGCATGGTCAGGCCGGCCTGCTCGGCCACGGGGCGCAGGGCCTGGACGGCGGTGAGCACCTCATCGCTCATCCAGCGCGAGATCATCTGGCTGCCGCCCTTGGTGTCCGTGGCGCGAGAGCCGGCCGGGGGCTCCTGGCCGGGCAGGTACTTGCCGGAGAGCACGCCCTGGGCCATGGGCGACCACACGATCTGCCCCACGCCCAGCTCCTGGCTGGCGGGCACCACCTCGGAGTCGATGACCCGCCACAGCGCCGAGTACTGGGGCTGGTTGGACACCAGGGAGAAGCCCATCTGCCGTGCCAGGGCGGCGCCGGCGCGGATCTGCTCGGCGCTCCACTCCGAGACCCCGATGTAGAGGGCCTTGCCGGCGCGCACGACGTCGGCGAAGGCCTGCATGGTCTCCTCCAGCGGCGTGTCGTAGTCGTAGCGGTGGGCCTGGTAGAGGTCGACGTAGTCCAGGCCCAGGCGCGTCAGGGAGCCGTTGATGCCCTCCATGATGTGCTTGCGCGATAGCCCGACGTCGTTGGGGCCCTTGGGGCCGATGGGCCAGTAGACCTTGGTGAAGACCTCCAGGGACTCGCGGCGCTGCCCGGTCAGGGCGCGGCCCAGCACCTCCTCGGCGGCGGTGTTGGCGTAGACGTCGGCGGTGTCGAAGCTGGTGATCCCCAGGTCCAGGGCCTTGTGCACGCAGGCGATGGCGGTGTCGGCCTCCACCTGGGAGCCGTGGGTGAGCCAGTTGCCGTAGGTGATCTCGCTGATCTTCAGTCCGGATGATCCAAGGTATCGGTAAGCGACCATGGCACCAGCCTAGGAGCACGCCGGCTCGTGGGGAACCGCTGGATCGCGGCGGGCCCCGCGTGTACGCACAGTGCGGACAAGGGCGAACAGTGGCCGACGCCGGGAGTACCGTGCCCGGGGCCGCGGCCGGCGCGTGAGCGGCCATGCTCGAAACCGGCTCAGGATGGGCTCAGGAGGGGAACTCCTTGCGCTCCACCAGCGGGGCGGGACGGCGCCAGCGCCGCAGCTGCATGCAGCGGGCGAAGACGTAGAAGAGGATCGGTCCCTGCTTGCTGACCCGCTCCTGACCGAACCTGGCCCGCAGCAGGCGGCGCAGCCGCAGCCAGCACACCAGTGCGTCCCCCATGGCCAGGAAGAACACGGCGTAGACCGCCAGCAGCAGGTAGAGGCTGCTGGGGTCGGTCCACCACGAGGCGATGAGCATCAGCACGATGAGGACGAGGGTCAGGGGCATGAAGACCTCACCGACGCTGTAGCGCGCGTCGATGTAGTCGCGGATGTAGCGCTTGATGGGCCCCTTGTCGCGCGGCGGCAGCCAGCGCTCGTCCCCGGTGATGAGCGCGTCCTGCTGGCGCCTGAAGGCCTCGTCGCGGGCGGCCCGGGCCTCGCGCTTGGCCGCCTCGCGGTTGGTGGGTACCACGGGGCGCACGCGGCGCGCCTGCGCATCCTTGCGCTTGGGCGTGGGGCGGCCCTTGCCCCCGGGCTTGACCGGTGCGGGCTCGGGGCTCGGGGCCTCCGGGCGGTTTCTCTTCAGCAGGCTCACGGGGCACAGATTAGCGCCCCGGGCGCGATACCCTGAAAATCATGATCACTGCTGACGCCCTTCGCACCACCATCCACGACTCCTTCGAGGCCATTGTCTCCGACCTGAGCGGGCTGGTCTCCATCCCCTCGGTCTCTGCCTCCAGCCACGACCAGTCCCACGTGGATGAGTCCGCCAAGCGGGTCGCCCAGCTCCTGGAGGAGGCCGGCCTGAGCGCCGAGATCCTCAGCGTCGAGGGCCCCGACGGCGTGCCCGGCCGCCCCGCGGTCCTGGCCCACCGGGCCGGCCCTCAGGGCAGCCCCCACGTCCTGCTCTACGCCCACCACGACGTCCAGCCGGTGGGCGACCCGCAGGGGTGGGTCCAGGACGACCCCTTCCGCGCCGAGCGCCGCGGCGAGCGCCTCTTCGGCCGCGGCACCGCCGACGACAAGGCCGGGGTGGTCACCCACGTTCACGCCCTGCGGGCCCTGACCGCCCTGGGAGGGCAGCTGCCCTGCTCGGTGACCGTCTTCGTCGAGGGGGAGGAGGAGATCGGCAGCCCCTCCTTCGAGGCCTTCCTCACCGCCCACCGCGACCGCCTGGACGCCGACGTCATCATCGTGGCCGACTCCATGAACTGGAAGGTGGGCGTGCCCGCCCTGACCACCACCCTGCGCGGCGTGGTCCAGGTCGACGCCCGCCTCGATGTGCTCGACCACGCCCTGCACTCGGGCCAGTACGGCGGACCGGTGATGGATGCGGCCACCGCCATCTGCCGCCTGGTGGCCTCCTGCCACGACGAGGCCGGCGATGTGGCCATCCC
Organism: Actinomyces capricornis; assembly: GCF_019974135.1. Taxonomy (NCBI): domain Bacteria; kingdom Bacillati; phylum Actinomycetota; class Actinomycetes; order Actinomycetales; family Actinomycetaceae; genus Actinomyces; species Actinomyces capricornis. The sequence goes on along the minus strand of NZ_AP025017.1, from coordinate 1,434 downwards.
CGGCCTCATCTCCCGCCCCCAGGCCGAGCCGGGCTTCCCCGACTACCCCGAGGCCGACTTCCGCCAGGATGCGGGGGTGCTCGACGGCGTCGAGCTCACCGGAACCGGGGACCTGACCGCCCGCCTGTGGACCAAGCCCTCCCTGACCCTCATCGGCACCGACATCACCCCCCTGGAGGTGGCCGGCAACGTGCTGGCCCCCTCGGCCACCGCCCGCCTGTCCCTGCGCATCGCCCCCGGGCAGGACCCCGCCGAGGCGCTGGAGGCCCTCACCGCCCACCTCAAGGCCCACACGCCCTTCGGGGCGCGCCTGACCATCACCGGCCGGGAGGCCGGTCCCGCCTTCGACGGCGCGCAGGCCACCGACGCCTCCCAGGCGGCCCTGTGGGCCATGTCCACGGCCTGGGACGGCGAGGCGGTCAGCATCGGGCAGGGCGGCTCCATCCCCTTCATCGCCACCCTCAAGGAGGTCTTCCCCCGGGCGCAGGTGCTGGTCACCGGGATCGAGGACCCCGACACCCGCGCCCACAGCGAGGACGAGTCCATGCACCTGGGCGAGCTCGAGCGCATCATCGTCGCCGAGGCACTGCTGCTGGCCCGCCTGGGCGGCGCCCTGGAGCCGTGAGCGCCAGCGCCCCGGGGCCCCGGGCCGTACCCGCGTCTCAGGCCGGGCCGGGCGCGGCCGGGCCCACCGGGCCCGCGCATCGGGCAGGTGCCGCATGAGGGTCCTGCTGGCTCCCGGCCAGATGCGCCCCGAGCCCGCGGGGGTGCCCCTCGACGACCCGGGCCGGGGCCTGGACGCCGCCCGGGTGGCCGGCGCCCTGGCTCGCGGCTGGGCCCGGGCCAGGCCGCAGGACGACGTCGTCGAGCTGCCCCTGGCCGACGGCGCCCCCGGCAGCGCCCACTGCCTGCCCGCCGCGCGCATCCTGGCCCGCGAGGCGCTCCAGGGTCACGGTCCCACCGGGCAGATCCGCGAGGTCGATCTGGTGCGGCTGAGCAGCGCGGCGGACCCCGGGGCCGGGGGCACCACCTGGTACCTCGACGCCGCCAGGCTCACAGCCCTGCCCGCCGACCCCCAGCAGGCCGCCCGGGAGGCCCGCGAGGGCACGACCGCGGGCCTGGGGCAGGTGGTGGCCCAGGCCCTGGAGCGCCCGGGGCCCGGGGAGGCCCTGGTGGTGGGCCTGTCCCGCTCGGCGGTCAACGACGGCGGGCTGGGGCTCATGACATCCCTGGGCGCGGGCCCGGGCGGGCTGGAGGCTGCGCGCGCCCGCATGCGCGAGTGCTCCATGGGGCTGGCCCTGGCCGACCCCGTCTCCCTGGGCGGGGTCGCCGGGGCGGGCGCCGGCCTGGAGCACCTGGCCGGCCTGAGCCCTCAGGAGGCACAGGACCTGGACCGGGCGGCCTGCGCCCGGGGCGCGCGGGCGCTGTCCCTGG